>DIWZ01000014.1 GCA_002435955.1 Pelobacter sp. UBA6093 | reverse complement strand
GCAAAGCGTCGAGGCGCTTTAACTCGAGAGACTTCATCAGGCTGTCGAAGGGCTTGACGAATTTCTCCTGACCTTCGTCTTCCAGTTGCCGGGTGAGCGTATCAAGATCGATCCCCACCTCCGGTAAACGCTCAAGCCGTCGCATGGCCTCCATCACCCCCTCCGTCAAGCGGGCTTCCGGCCGGCCGCGATCTCGGTAAGCGGTCAGGGTTTCAAGAGGAACGGTATTGACCGTTTCCGGACCGATTAGCGCCTCGACGTACTTGACATCGCTGTACTCGGGATTCTTGCTACCGGTACTCGCCCAGAGGAGCCTCTGGCTGAAAGCCCCCTTTTCGGCCAGCTTACGAAAACGTTCGCCACCGAAAAACTCGCGGTAGATCTGATAAGCCGCCTTGGCGCTGGCGATAGCCACCTCGCCGCGAAGCTCTGCCGCAAGGAACGCCGCCGGACCTCCCTCTTCCACAGTTCGCTCCAGTAGCGGATCGACCAGAACATCGATGCGGCTCAGGAAAAAACTGGCCACCGACGACACCCCTTGGAGGGGACGTTTCTCGGCTACCCGTTCTTCCAGCCCGGAAAGATAGGCCTCGGCCACCTCGCGGTAACGCGGCAGTCCGAAAAGCAGCGTGACGTTGATATTGAGACCCTCGCCGATCAGTTGCCGGATCGCGGGGAGGCCCTCGCGGGTTCCGGGGATTTTTATCATCACGTTCGGCCGGCCCACCTCTTGCCACAGCCTGCGAGCCTCCAGGAGTGTGCCGGCGGTATCCCGGGCGAGATGGGGGGAGACCTCCAGGCTGACGAACCCGTCGCGTCCGTCGGTTTTTTCATGGATCGGGCGGAACAGGTCGGCAGTGCGTCGAATATCTTCAACGGTGAGTCTGTTATAAATCTCTTCGGCGCTGTGCTGAGCCAGAGCGCGGATGGCCTCGTCGTAGTCGCCGGTTTCCGCGATCGCCTTCTGAAAGATGGCCGGATTGGAGGTCACCCCTCCCAGGCCATCGTCTTCAATGAGTTGCGCGAGTTCGCCGGAGTCGAGCATACCGCGACGGATAAAATCGAGCCAGATGCTCTGGCCGAAGGATTCGAGTTTGCGTAGCGGATTCTCAGTCATCGCTTTTACTCCTTTATTCGCTCTTCGGGGAAGGCCGGGCGCTACCCGCGACCGTCGCGGCGGAAGATGCCGATCAGATGTTCCGCGATCAGGTCCGCCGTCTGGGCCAGGGTCACCGGCTGGCGGTCGAGGGCGGGCGCAGTCACGGTGAAGCTTTCCGTGAGGTAGCGGTGGATTCGGTCGAGTGCGCAGACCAGCAGGAAGTTAAGGGGGAACCAGATCGGCCCGCGCCAGGTGGAGTTGCCACCGAAGAGGCCCGAGCGGGCTTCTCCCGGTTCGTAGTCGATCCGCATCGCGCCGAGCCCCGAATTGATCCCCGAAACAAGAGCCTTCTGCCTTCAGAGAAATTCTTTTTCAGGATGGGCCCCCTCCTGTAAAGATATTTTTCCAATGGAAATGGATCTTCTTACTGCACCACGAACGAACCCGAGGCGTCAACCCCGCCGCCAGGCATGATATTTCTCCACCCAGCCCAGCAGCTTTTCCGGCACATGCGCCTTTTTCCATTCGCCTGCGGCCATCTTGCCGGCTTCGGCCAGGGTCGGATAGGCGTGGATGGTGCCGAGGATCTTGTTCAGGCCGAGTCCGTGCTTCATGGCCAGCACGAACTCGGCCAGCAGGTCGCCGGCGTGGGGGCCGACGATGGTCACGCCGAGGATGCGGTCCTTGCCCGGCGGGGTGAGTACCTTGACCCAGCCGTGGTCCTCCTCTTCGGCGATGGCCCGGTCGAGATCGGCCAGGTCGAAACGCACCACCTCGTGGGGGATATCCTGCTGGCGCGCTTCCGTCTCGTTCAGACCGACCCTTGCCACCTCGGGGTCGGTGAAGGTGCACCAGGGGATGACGCGGTAGTCGACCTTGAACTTCTTGAGGCCGCCGAACAAAGCGTTGACCGCCGCGTACCAGGCCTGGTGACCGGCGGTGTGGGTGAACTGGTAGGGACCGGCTACGTCCCCTGCGCAGAAAATGTTGGGGAAGTTGGTGCGCAGAAATTCATCGACGGCGATGGTGCCCCGCTGATGCAGACTGACGCCGAGTTCCTCCAGGCCGAATCCTTTGGTATGGGGCTTGCGCCCTACCGCCACCAGGATGGCGTCGAAGGGAACCTCGACCCGCTCACCGTCACGCTCACAGACCAATATTTTGTTCTCTCCCTCCACCAGCACCTCTTTGGCCGCATGATTGGTCAGCACCCGCACCCCTTCGGCCTCGAACCGGGCTCGGACAAATTCGGCGACGTCCGGATCCTCGCGCCCCATGAGCTGCGGTATCATCTCGACCTGGGTAACCTGGGCACCGAGGCGAGCGAACGCCTGGGTCATCTCGCAGCCGATGGGTCCGCCGCCGAGCACCACCATTCGCCCCGGCAGCTCACGCAGCGACCAGAGGTTATCCGAGGTCAGATAGTCGATCTGGCCGAGTCCGGGAATCGGCGGCACGAAAGGCGAGGCGCCGCTAGCCACAATGATGCTGCGGGTGGTCAGGGTGCGGCCGTTCACCTCGACGGTGTAGGGCGAGGTGATCCTGGCCTCGCCGAGGAGGCATTCAACTCCAAGGGCGCTGTAGCGCGCCACCGAATCGTGGGGTTCGACCTTTTTGATCACCCGCTGCACTCGCTGCATGACCTCGGCGAAGTCGAAGGTGGTTTCGGTGTTTTTAAAGCCGAATTCCTGCGCTCTGCGGCCGTAAGCGAGCATTTTGGCCGAGCGGATCAGGGCTTTGCTCGGCACGCAGCCGGTGTTGAGACAGTCGCCGCCCATCTTGTGCTTCTCGATCAGCGCGACCTTTGCCTTCACCGCCGCGGCGATATACGCGGCAACCAGACCGGCCGATCCCGCACCCAGAACCACCACGTTGTAGTCGAATTTTTTGGGTTTGGGGAAATCTTTCAGGGTGTGGCGTTTCTGCATCATGTCTACCCCCTTGCGCGCGAGAAGCGGAAAGACCCCGAGCAAGGCAAACGAGAGCAGCAATGCGGGGGAAAGAATACCGGACAGGCTTTCGATCTGACCGAGTTGGGTACCGGCGTTGACATAAACCGCCGTACCCGCCAGCATGCCCACCTGACTGACCCAGTAAAAAGTGCGGGTCCGCATGGGGGTCAATCCCAACACCAGATTGATGACGAAGAAGGGGAAGATCGGCACCAGGCGCAGGGTGAACAGGTAAAAGGCCCCATCCTTCTCCACGCCGGAGTTGATCGCCTTGAGTCGGTCGCGGAATCTGGTTTGCACCCAGTCCCGCAGCAGGAAGCGACTGACCAGAAAGGCCAGAGTCGCCCCCAGGGAACTGGCGAAGGAGACCACAATCAGCGCCGGGAAAAACCCGAACAGAGCGCCGCCGGCCAGGGTCATGACCGCCGCCCCGGGCAGCGATAAGGCAGTGACCGCGACGTAGACCACGAAATAGGTTCCCAGGGCCACCGCCCGATGTCCGGCGTAAAAAGCCTGGAAGTCCTGCTGGCGGCCTTTGAGGTAATCGAGGGTCAGGAAGCGACCGAGATCGAAGGCGAAGAAGACCCCGATCGCGACCGCGATGCCCAGAATAATGATGATTTTGGAATACCGGCTTTTCACCCTCACACCCTCCCTTTGGGCTCCACGGGGGATGCATCCTTTCCCGTCGCCACATAAAACCTGGCCAAAACAACTCGGGTCACAGTGACCGAGAGCAGCTGCACGGCGAAAATTATCCCCCGCGCGTAGGGCGAAATGATCCCGCGACTCCAATGTTATCAAACGTGCATGACCTTGCCTGGGGTCTGGCAAAAAGATGTCGCACCCGGCTCGGCGTGATTCACTCCGCGGCATGGAGTCATTTTGACACAACACGGGGACCCTGTCATTTTTCGTTGGAGATATGCGACCTATCGATAACCATGACCGCCGTAACGAAGCGGCATGCACGGCTTGACAGACCCTGGGCAATAGGGATATAAAACTAAACGCTTGAACACCTATTCACACGATCAGGAATTATGCCGGACGATATCTGCCAGATCAATTACGTGGACCAGGACCGGGTCGCCAGGGCCAGGGGGCGCATGCCCGATGAGCGCACCATCGCCGAGCTGGCCGGCATCTTCAAGGTGCTCGGCGAGCCGACCCGGATCCGCATCCTGCAGGCCCTTGCCGGCGAGGAACTGTGCGTCTGCGATCTCGCCGCCGTGGTCGAGACCACCGCCTCGGCGATTTCCCACCAACTGCGCCTGCTGCGGGCCGCACGACTGGTCACCTCGCGCAAGGACGGCAAGATGGTCTATTACGCCCTGGACGACGCGCATGTGCGCACACTCTTCGAGGAAGGAATCCGACATGTGCAGGAAGGATAACTTTTTTGTAAAAACTCAAACGCATCGACAGAGGTTGACTACATGGTTGAAATAATTCTTGGGATCCTGGCGGCATGCTGGGAAATTCTGGCCGAATCGGCCCCCTTCGTGCTGTTCGGATTTTTTGCCGCCGGGGTGCTCAAGGCCCTGGTGCCCGGGGACGTGGTGGCCCGCCACCTGGGGAACAACAGTGCCGCCTCGGTGCTTAAAGCTTCGTTGTTCGGCATCCCCCTGCCGCTGTGCTCCTGCGGGGTGATCCCGGCTGCCATCGGACTGCGCAAGCAGGGAGCGGGCAAAGGGGCTACCGCGGCTTTTCTCATCTCGGTACCCGAAACCGGCGTCGACTCCATGGCCATTACCTGGGCCCTCCTCGATCCGGTCATGACCCTGTTGCGGCCGATCGCGGCATTTTTCACCGCCGTGGTGACCGGATTGTTGATCAACCGTCTGCCTGAAGACGCGGCGGAGCCCGCCTCCGACCATCGGCAGAGCAACTGTGGCTGTGCTGCTTCCTGCAGTGAAAACCGGCCCGCACCCGCATCCCGTTCAGCCCTGGGCCGCCGGTTGCAGGACGGACTGGCCTATGCTTTCGGGGATCTGCTGGGGGATATCGGCAAGTTGCTGCTGATCGGCATCGCCATTGCCGGAGCCATCAGCTATTTCGTCCCCGACGATTTTTTTATGCGCTATTTGAGCGGCGAGTGGCTGTCCCTGCTGATCATGCTGGGGGTGGGAATTCCGCTCTATATCTGCGCCAGCGCCTCGACTCCGGTCGCGGCCGCGCTGGTCCTCAAGGGGCTCTCACCAGGCGCGGCCCTGGTTTTCCTGCTTGCCGGACCGGCCACTAACCCGGCGACCATCACCGTGGTGGCCCGATATCTGGGCAAAAAGGCGGCGGTCATCTACCTGTGTGTCATCGCCTGCTGCTCCCTCGCCCTCGGCTGGATCACCAACCGCTTCTATGCCTGGGCCGGCCTCGACATCAGCCGCTGGGTCAGCGACTCCGGCGCGGCCGCCGAATCCCCCGTGATGGTGGTTGCGGCCGTGACGCTGCTGCTGTTGCTGGCCCGCTGCTACTGGCCGCGACCCAAAACGAAAGCAACCTGCTGCAGCGGAGCCTGAAATCCCTGCCGACCGCAGATTCGCCCCCTATCCCCCGTGGGGCCCATGTGACTCATGGGTCCTATGGGCCATGGGGCGGCAAAAACTTCCCGCCCGGAGCCATATTGCGGGTTGACCTTATCCGCTTATCCGGATATGCTTTTTCCCGGTGAAACCTCCACAACAACCAAGGAGTACTCCATGAGCATCCGCATCGGCATCAACGGCTTTGGCCGCATGGGACGTCTGGCGTTGCGTGCCGCCTGGGACTGGCCGGAATTCGACATCGTTCACATCAACGAGATCAAGGGGGGTGCCGAGTGCGCTGCCCATCTGCTGGAATTCGATTCCGTGCACGGTCGCTGGTCCCGCACGTTCAGCGCGGAAACGGACGCCGTGGTGATCGACGGCAAGCGGATCGGTTTCAGCGAATACAAGAGCCCCGGTGAAGTGCCCTGGAAGGAATACGGGGTGGATATCGTTATCGAGTCCTCGGGACGCTTCCGCACCCCGGAACTGCTGCAGCCTTACTTCGACGGTGGCGTGAAAAAGGTCATCGTCGCCGCGCCGGTCAAACAGGGCGCTCTTAACATCGTCATGGGGATCAACGACCACCTCTATGACCCGCAACAACACCATCTGCTCACCGCCGCCTCCTGCACCACCAACTGCCTGGCACCAGTGGTCAAGGTGCTGCATGAGCAGATCGGCATCGAACACGGGGTGATTACCACGCTTCACGACATGACCAACACCCAGGTCATCGTCGATGCCCCGCACAAGGATCTGCGCCGGGCGCGAGCGGCAAGTATGTCGTTGATTCCCACCACCACCGGCAGCGCTACCGCCATCACCCTGATCTATCCGGAGCTAAAGGGCAAACTCAACGGGCATGCGGTACGGGTGCCTCTGCTCACCGGCTCCATCACCGATGCGGTGTTCGAGATGCAGCGGCCGGTTACAGCCGAGGAAGTCAACGCGTTGTTCCGGGAAGCGGCCGACTCTTATCTGAATGGAATTCTCGGCATCGAATATCGCCCCCTGGTCTCTGTCGATTTCAAGAGTGATCCCCGCTCGGCCATCGTCGATGCGCCCAGCACCATGGTGGTCGACGGCACCCAGCTCAAAGTCTATATCTGGTACGATAACGAAATGGGCTACGCTCACCGCATGATGGAACTGTGCAAGAAGGTAGCATTCAACCTGCCATGAGCGATCTGCGCAATTATGTACTGGTAACCGGTGCCTACTGGGGATTCACCCTCACCGACGGCGCGCTGCGCATGCTGGTGCTGCTGCACTTTCACGAGCTGGGTTACAGCCCGGTGCAGATCGCCTTCCTGTTTCTGCTTTACGAATTCTTCGGTGTGGTCACCAATCTGGTCGGCGGCTGGATCGCCACCCACATGGGTCTTAAAATCACCCTGTTCGCCGGCCTGGCTTTGCAGGTGGTGGCGCTTTGTGCGCTGGCCCTGCTCGATCCGGGCTGGTCCGTCGCCCTGTCGGTGGCTTATGTGATGGGAGCCCAGGCGCTGTCGGGGATCGCCAAGGATCTGACCAAGATGAGCTCGAAAAGCGCCATCAAGGTGCTGATCCCCGAGGATGCCCAGGGCACGCTGTTCAAGTGGGTGGCGATTCTCACCGGCTCGAAGAACGCCCTCAAGGGGGCGGGCTTTTTCCTCGGCGGGGTGCTCCTTGTCTGGCTCGGCTTTAAGACGGCGCTGCTGGTCATGGCGGGCGGCCTGGCGCTGGTACTGCTGGGTTCGGTCATCTCCCTGCCGCGGGAGATGGGCAGATCGAAGAAAAAGGTCAAATTTAACCAAATCCTCTCCAAAAGCCGCAATATAAATCTGCTTTCGGCGGCACGGCTGTTCCTGTTCGGCTCACGCGATGTCTGGTTCGTGGTCGGACTGCCGGTGTTTCTGTCGGCCAGTCTCGGCTGGAGCCATGCTGAGGTGGGCGGGTTTTTGGCCCTGTGGGTGATCGGCTACGGCGGTGTGCAATCACTGGCTCCCAAATTGCTGAATCGCGGACTCGCCGGCGGCACCCCGCAAGGGGGCACGGCAAGCCTGGGTGCCTTTGCCCTGGCCGGGTTGACCGGACTGATCGCCGTCGGGGTGCATGCCGGGCTCTCGCCCTGGCTGACGGTGGTGGCGGGACTGGCCCTGTTCGGCATAATTTTCGCCTTGAATTCGGCAGTGCACAGCTACCTGGTGCTGGCCTACACCGAGAGCGACGAGGTGGCTCTCACGGTTGGCTTTTACTACATGGCCAACGCCGCCGGGCGGCTGGTCGGCACCCTGCTTTCCGGCATCATCTTCCAGTTGGCCGGGCTGACCGGTTGTTTGTGGACCTCGGTGGCCCTGCTGCTGGCGGCGGCTGTCCTGTCGCTGTCCCTGCCACGGGGAAAACGCCAGGCGACAGCTTGAGCCTCCCTTCCCCCTGCCCTATCTCCAACAACCGCTGAAAACTTCTGCCTGAACCAGGGGTCTGTCCGTGACCGGTACAGCGACGAACTCGGCCGCCGTGAACCTGTGCCAAGTCCTACGCTGCTCATCCCTGCTCATCGACATGCGCTTCATCCGCAACGGATGCATCCTTCGGTATCGAAGTTTGCGGCGCATTGAATTCCCGCATGAAAATTTCCCAGAATGCCACAAACAGGGCCGCGATCAACGGACCAATCACGAAGCCACTCATGCCGAACAGAATAAAGCCGCCAAGCGTCGACAGCAGAACGATATAGTCGGGCAGCTTCGTGTCGCGCCCCACCAGAATCGGGCGCAGAATGTTATCGACCAGGCCGATGACACCCGCCCCAAATCCCGCCAGAATCAGCCCCTGAACCCATTCACCGATGGCGAACAGGTAGATCGCGACCGGTCCCCAGATCAAGGCAGCCCCGACCACCGGGATCAGAGACAGCACAGCCATCACCACCCCCCATAACAGCGCGCCCGGAATGCCGAGGATCCAGAAGATAATCCCGCCCAACGCCCCTTGGGAGGCGGCGACCACCAGATTGCCTTTAACGGTTGCCCGGGCAACCTCGGCGAATTTGTCAAAAAGCAGGTGTTCCCGTTCATCCCCCAGCGGCAGGGCGCGGACCAGCAGATCTATCAGTTTACGCCCGTCGCGCAGCATGAAAAACGCCACGTAGAGCATCAGGCCAAGGCTGACGAAGAACTGGATGGTACCCTGACCAATCTGCACGGCGTGCTGGGTGATGTAACGACTGGCGGTGAGAGCCGCCTTGGAGAGTTGATCCTTGGCCATGTTCAGGTCGAAATTCAAACCTTCCAGAAGCCTCCTGGCCGTTGGAAACGCGTCTCGAATTTGTTCGACACGACTGCCAAGATCAAGATCTCCGCTCTCCAGGCGCTGGTACAGGCCGGCGCCTTCTTGAAAAAATGAGCCCACAACGAATACCAACGGAATGATGCCGATGACCATGCAAACCATCAACGTGGCCAGCGCCGCCAGATTGGGCCGCGGCCCCCAGAGCTTAAGAAAACGGCGGTGCAGGGGATGAAAAATCAGGCCGATGATGCACGCCCAGAATATCGCACCAAAAAATGGTTTGAGCAGGAAAAGAAACAGCAGGGTCACCACAACGAGCACCGTGAGAAATGCCCTACGCTCCAGTTTGACCTGCTCCCTGCTCTGCCCGTTAGTCTCGTCAGCCATAGTCTTTTGGGTCCCTCCAATCATTGCATTGCGACACAGAGACGCTGCAGCACCTATACCCACTTTTGGGAATATCGTCCTGCGCCGTGAAATCAGCTACGGCCTATCCGGGCCGAAGCAAAAATCTGGATGTTTGAGAACCGATTTTACCTCGTTTGAAGGTTGATGCATTCGCAAAAACTTATAGGATGGCTAAGAAAAATTTCGTCCTACAAGGCTTGGTGTTTTTTCAGGGGTGAAGGCATACATATAGTATGTCGAAGTTCTGAAAAAACGCCGTAACGCCGCAGGGCGGACTTTTTGCGACGCCATCAAGGTTCATAGTCGTAGCCAAGAGCCCAAAAGGAGCTGAAACATGGGTAAAACAGCTGCACCTATCATTGCGAAAAGATCAGCACACTGTAAGGACCAATGGAAAGCGTACCGTGGCAGGACATGCCGTCATACTTACCCGGTTCGGCAACGACGTTGGTACTCGGATGACTTTGGAAGTCGTCGTTGTAGCCTTGCCAATCGCTGTTGAACAAGAGAGTCCAGGTCCCTGAGGTCGGGAAACCGATGATGTAATCATCCTGGGGCTGGTGGGAAAAGTTGGCGACGACCACGACATCATCCGCCGGGCCGCCCTTGTCCCAGCGGTGGAAGGCGATAACCTTGCGTTCTTCATTCAAGTGAAAGACCTGGGTGAACTGCCCGCAGAGGCCACGGGTAAAGCCGGAGTGGTTGATTCGCAATCGGATGAGATCGCGGTAGAGGCGCACGATGCCATGAAACTCATCCCGCTGGTCCCAATCGACCGGAACCGTGTCGCGAAACCATCCTCCTTCGAGAAATTCCTGGCCCTGGAAGATCATGGGGATACCCGGGGCGGTAAAGACCATGGCGGCGGCCAGCGTCGAGCGTTTGCGTGCATACCATCCAGTGGGGTCGTTCGGGCTGATCTCCTGGGGCACACGGGACTTGCCGTTCGCCACCTCGTCGTGCGATTCACTGTAGATGACCCGGTCAAAGGCATCATCGTTGTAGCGGTAGACAATAGCCTCGCGGATGGCGGCAAGGGATCGTTCCTGGTCCTGCGGAGTGATGACCGCCTGGCGGATGGGGTGGACGAACATAGCGTCCCACTGCGCGCCGAACCCGGCTCCCCCGGCGCCAACGTCCCTGGTAAGCCACCTGTTGTTCTGCAGATCCTCGGCAATGGTGATCCGACCGGGAAATTTCTGCGCCACCTGGCTATTGATCCACTGGAGCAGGCTCCATCCCTCCGGCAGATCATGCTCGTCGGATCCGCTGATGGTGCGAATGAATTGGGTGCAGTCAAAACGGATGCCGTCAACGTGGTATTCCTCAAGCCACATCAGGACGTTATCGCGGAGGTAATGACGGACCTCGTCGCGACCGTAATCGGGTCGGGTTTCTCCCCACGGCGTATGGGCCCGGTGGTCGTTGTAGAAGTAGATGCCGCCACGATCGTTCTCGCACCAGCCATCGAACTGCCAAAGATCGAGGTCGCTCGGACCCAGGTGGTTGTAAACAACGTCCAGGATCACCGCCATGCCTTCCTGGTGTGCGCGTTTGACGAACTGCTTGAACGCCAACGGGCCTCCGTAAGCATTCTCGACCGAGAAAATGTGAGCAGGGTTGTAGCCCCACGATCTTTCGCCCGCAAACTCGCCCACCGGCATAATCTGGAGCGCATTGACGCCCAGCCTTTTCAAATGGTCCAGGCGCGCCGACACGGACGGGAACTCGCCCGCCTGATTGACATCCTCCTGGTCACCAAAGGTGCCGATATGCAGTTCGTAGATGACCAGCTCGTTCCACGGCGCGAGTTGGAAATCGTCGCCTTCCCAATCAAAATGAGGGTCGTGGACAACAGCGTTGCCCACCGAACTGGTCACCTCGCGGGCATAAGGGTCGATGCGCTGGTAGTCGCCTTTCTCCGTGGTCAGCTGGAACTTGTACTGGTCGCCGACATGGGCTTCTGACACATCAGCGTACCAGTAGCCGCTCTCCTCGGCTTGCATGGGATGTTTGTCGGGGTCCCATTCGTTGAACGAGCCAATGACGGATACGCGCTTTGCATGAGGTGCCCAGACGCGAAACGCAACCCCTCCTGAGTGACGGATCGCTCCCATGCCGGTGATCTTTGCTCTATCGCCCATGGAAAGATCCTCCCCGTTTCATGCCTTCCCAATTAACTTCATGGTGAAAAAGCAGGTCGCCTCAACCGGTTTACATTCGGCCCACACCCTTCCACCGTGACGCCGGATGACAACTGCACACGGCGCCTTCATTGACTGCCCAACACCAAGGTAAAATGTTGGGATGACCGGACACTTACTTGAGATCCGCTCCGATGCGCCCCTGAAGCGTAAGCTGGTGCTCATGTTCTTTGGTCTTGAATGAGATATAGTCGTCCTTGTCCAGCTCAAAGAGCTGCCTGCGATAGCGGTCGGTAAGATCATACCACTCCCTGATTCGCACATTGAACCGCTTTTCTTCAGGATAGCGCAACGCATGCATGAAGGACTGGATCGCGAAATAGTACCGGACAGCGTTGCGCTCGATCGCGCCGCGAGCTCCGCCAATATAGACAGGCTTGCCGTTTTGGTCGGTGCCGGTCACCGTGAACCCGACCTTGCCCCGACCAAGGGTCGAAAAATAAATCTTTTCAGCAAGGTTAAGCGTAAAACTGTCGTTATATGCATAAGTGACGTGAACGAAAGTCCTCCCCCCGTCAAGGGGCACCGCCGCGAAACGCAGCTTGTGGTCATTGGTGCCGAGAGGACCGACATCGGCTGAGAGGATGATATCCAGATATGCTTTGCGCAGATCAACCACCCTGAAATGGTACATGGCCTGACGCGTGTCTTCCGGGGGTTGATAGATTTTGCGGCCGAGATAAAAGGTCAGCAGCCAGTTGTCACCAGGTTTCTGGTAGGTACACGCCTTGGTATTAGGATGGAGGGATACGATATCGCACCAGTTAGCCGGAACGCTGAGCGCCTGAACAATGCTGCTGAAGGGATAATCGAAGATTCCGTAGACATCCACATGCACTCTGTCGCCTTGCTCAAAAGACTCCAGAAAAAGCGGCAGGCCGAAAGGACTTGTCTCCAGCCTGGTTATGTTCCTGTTATAGGCATCGAGCAGGAGCTCCTCGGCATGCCGAGGCTTTTCGGCAGCCAAAGCGAACCCGGCAATTAAGAGAACTGCAACGCTGACTATAAACCGGAGAAAGGAATGCTTGCCTGATGTCATCTTGTCCCGCCTCGGTTGGAAGTGGACTTTCAGACTGCTTAAGTTAGTGACCATCCATAGTTTCCGGATGGACACTAACGGATGGACACTAACTATACCCGCGCGGCGTTTATCGCCTCCGCCCCCACGGTAGAAGCAATGGTATTGAATCTGATCTCCGGGTCCTGGCTCAGAAGTCTCATTGCTCCGATCAGAACACCAAAGTGGGCAGACCGCAAATGGGTGTCCAGGTCCTCACCAGTTCGCCACTCCTCCTTAAAGAAAAAGGTGTTATCAGACTCAACATCCACGTAGCAATTGCAGCTTATGCAGCCCTTTTCACGCCGAATCGGGGCAAGGATCTCCATGAAAGTCTGGAGGACTTCTTTCCGTTTTTCATTTGACACTGTAAATTTTATGGTCGCGTCAATCATTGGTGTTGCCCTGAGACAAATAGAAATTGCGGAACCAAACATCGCCGTTTTGCCGGAAAGCCTGGTTTCGTCATGCCTGTATCAAACTTTAAAAGCGACGGCTTACCTTCCAACCTGGATGTTGGAGAAATAATTGAAAATACCGAAAATGTTCAAGAGCCACAAAATCACGACAATGACCACAACGGCATTCAAAATGGACTTGATGGATCCCGCCATGGGGATGAATCGGTTGACAAGCCATAAAAGAAATCCGACCACGATCAGGACCACTATGACATTAATTAACGGCATAACTCATTCACCTCCTTGCTTCGCTTTTCGCAACCGGCCTGATAGAGCCGTTCCTGCCTCTGCCTGCAAGGCGAGGGAATGATCCCTTTTCCGAACATGACAGCAGACGTTTCGGACCCTAAATCCGACCCAACAACAACAAAATGATCAGAATCACAAGGATCAAGCCCAGCGCGCCACTTGGATAGTAACCCCACTGCCGGCTATGAGGCCACGTGGGCAGTGCACCCAGAAGCAGCAAAACCAAGAGGATAATCAAAATAACACCTAACATTTCGCTCACCCCTTTCATCCATGAGTATCAAGCCTGCGGCTTGAGCTCAGCGTCTTCCCCCTATTGAAGTTCGCTGTATTTCTGCCCCCCAAAAATCATATTCTTCGTCCCTGGACGACCCCAACGATCAAAACGATAAGGCCAAGGACCAGCAGAATGTGAATAAAACCGCCCAGCGTGTAACTGCTCACAAGCCCCAGTAACCACAGAATGATGAGTATTACAGCAATCGTCCACAACATACGCTCCTCCCTTCTGATAGTCCGCTTGCACTGTCGACCAGAGCATCACCCGAGCTTGGCCAACAACGTTCCCACCACCTCATTGCCTGGGCTTGCGCCTGACCCTCAAGCAGGTACCCAGCCGTGCCCAGTACACCGCAACCAAAGACACCAATGCTTGTTAGGCAGATGTTGCTATTTCCCTAAAATCTTCTTGGCTTTTCCGACCTTTTCCTGAACTTTTCCACCTGCTTTTTCAATGGTGCCCTCAGCTTCCAACTTGGGATTATCGCCAAGTTTCCCGGCGAGCTCCTTAATTTTGCCCTTTACTTTGTGGAACGTTCCTTCCATCTTGTCCCTGCTGCCTGTTTTCATGATTACTCCTCTCGGGCCTGGGGATAAACCATGCCCCGCCACTTCCGCCAACTCTTGGCGTTCATCGCCACGGCGTATCACCCTTGCATGACAGTCGCTCGAATGTCGCAGGCAATGCGGCCGATCTTGTGATCTGCCATGGAGATGTATCGCAACGAGTGTGCCAAGGGGCACCCAGACTACAACGAGGAAAACCAATTGATTTTAAAGGGATTTTTTCGGTGATAGGTCGATTGAAAGGGAAATCCGCCAGCGCCATCCGCCATATTTAACGGAACTTCCAAATGTGACGGGTCATGCCAGGTTAATCAATGGCTCGTTTACATACCTTCCATTTATGATGGCGTCGCAAAAACTCTTTTTGCTTTCCTGCGAAAGCATCATTTATGGACGGCGTATGCCATGCTTTCGCATCCGGGCGCGAAGGGTACTGGGGTTGAGACCAAGAAGCACCGCGGCCCCATTTTTCCCCTCGATCCGCCAGCCGGTTTTCTCGAGCATCCGGAGGATATGGTGGCGTTCCAAATCAGCCAAGGAATGGATGTCCTGCGCTACCGGATCCCCGGTTTTGCGGAAATTCTCAAACCGGTCCAATACCTGAAGTACTGCCCCCTGGCTGGTGATGACCGCTCGTTCGATGACACTTTCCAGTTCCCGCACATTGCCGGGCCAATCGTATTCCTGGAGGGCTGCCAAAGTCTTTTTCGAAATGGTCTCGATATTCTTGCCAATTTTCTTACTAAATTTGACGACAAAGAAATTGACAAGCAGCGGGATATCTTCCTTGCGATAACGAAGGGGCGGGATCGTGATGGGGAAAACATTGAGCCGGTAGAACAGATCTTCCCGAAAGCGGCCGGCCAGGATCTCTTCCTCCAGGTTGCGGTTGCTGGCGGCGATGATCCGAACATTGACCTTGATGGTGCGGGGGGAACCCAGTCGCTCAAATTGGCCGTCCTGAATGACCCGGAGCAACTTGCACTGCAGTTCCATCGGCATTTCGCCGATTTCGTCGAGAAATATGGTGCCGCCATCAGCCAGTTCGAACCGCCCGACCTGCGAAGCATGTGCCCCGGTAAACGCCCCCTTTTCCCGCCCGAAGAGTTCGCTTTCGATGAGATTCGTCGGCAATGCAGTACAGTTGACGGTAATCATCGGCTTATCCTTGCGGGAACTCCTTTTGTGGATAGCACGGGCAATCACGCCCTTGCCTGTGCCGGTTTCGCCAAGGAGAAGAACGGTTGCATCCTGGGGCGCCACCTGTTCGATCCGAAAGAACACATAGGAGATGGCATCGCTTTGACCGATGATCTCGTCGAAGTTGTACCCCTGGGCAATCTCTTTCTGCAGGTAAAGGTTCTCAGCCTGGAAGTGGTCTTTCAATCGTTCAATTTCCGCAAACGCACCCTTGAGTGACTCTTTTGCGCTCTTGATTTCTTCTATTTTCTGCATGAGCAGTTCGTTCGCTCTGACGAGATTTCCCGTGCGCTCCTGCACAGTCTGCTCCAGGTGGATACGCAGCTTTTGCAGGGCCATTTCCATCCGCTTGTGATCCGTGATATCAACGACCGTGGAAAGGATAGATTCATTCTTATTTTCGGCAGGGTCCACCGCTATGCTCTGAAAATGCGCGCAGATTGCCGTACCATCGTTTCTGATGATTTCGATTTCACAGCTCTGGATACCCTTTCTTTGCAGAACCCTTTCGAGGTGCCGGGAAAAAATCGCCCTCCCCCCGTCGGCAATAAAACTGGCAAATGGTTTATGAATCAGCAATTGCCGATCGATTCCCAACATTTGCTCGCCGACCACATTCAGCTCCCTTATCCGTCCCTGCGCATCCAGGGTGAAATAGCCGATGGGGGCGAATTCATAAAGTTCGACATACTTGTTCCGGGAACTCTCAAGCTCGTCCTTGGTTTGATGCAGCTGCTCAATCTGTTTTTCCAGCTCGAGCTGGTAAGCCTGCAGTTCACGCAGGAGCCGCTGCACCTCATACTCGGTCCGGGGCGCTCGTGTTTTGTGCGTCTGAGCCTTCAGCAGCTCTTCAGCACGGCGACGCAGTTCGTCTGATTCCGATAACTGTCCCATATCTTCATCGACTCCCGGTGCTGCACTTATTTAATTCACATTACCGAGCCAATACCCGCTATGAGAATACGTTTTGAGTTGGAATTTTGACCAGCTCTTTACCCAGACGGTCCGGGTTGCTTCTCCATACACAAAAGTATACACCAGCATAACAATTTTTTTTAATGGCCATCAGGGCCTGCAAAAGCTGCTTGATCAAAAATCCGGCGCAAGAATGCTTTATCGACGGGGTGCATGATGGGGCGGAAACCTCAAGCCATCTTTCGATCCAGCGACCGGTACTGGATCGCCTCGGCCAGGTGCGGTTGAAGGATCTGTTCGCTGCCGGTCAGATCGATTCAATCCGGCCTGCCGCCGAGAAAGGCCCAGGCCCGGCTGCTGCGACCGCGGATAACCTCAAGGATGGCGTTCATGGTCTCGCCGCAGTCGTAGCGCGCGGTGAATTCCCCGGCAAGAGCTTCTGCCGTCTTTTCGATGGTCCGGGTCAGCCGTTCCAGTTCACCAAAAACGGCCCGAGGCGCAATAGCCAACTCTTCGGATAACTTTTCCCAATGGCGGCGCCGCAACCGTTCCGGCCGCCGCTCACCTCCCAGATGCAAGGCCAGGCGCTGGTCGAGTTCCGGGTAGACGGCGGTGCAGAGAAGATCATAAAAAGGTGTCAGGCGTACGCTTCCGTCTGCGCCGTAGAGCAGAGCGATGTTCTTGCCATGGGCGTCGGCGTTGCCGATCAGGAAATTGAAACCAACCCACCGCAGCAGCTGTCGGCCGTCCACGGCCGGTGCGGCGCTGTGGTTTCGCAGAAGGCGCCAGATGTCAGCGAGAGACGGCCCGCCGCTTTCCTCGTACTTGAGATTGGCCTCCACCCCCAGCGCCTGGCAGAAGTCTTCCTGGTGCAGGCGCTCGATCCGTCCCTGATTGCGGCGACGATCGAAGCGCTCCACCTGGTAAAAGCTCCGATCCCGGACCCCTCCCACCAGCGCCTTGGGCACGACAAGGCCCAGCTCGCCTGCCAGCTGCATGCAGAAGGCTTCATTCTCCACCGTGTGCGGCAGGGCGATGGCGGCTCGGATCGGAGGCTTGAGGATATGCGTGGTGGCCAGGGTGTCGGTCGCCTTGTGAATGCCGGTTTCATCGATATAGACCGGCACCTTGTTCTGGGCCCCGGCCAGGGAGAGGCGCATGCCCCTCTCTCCGGCCAGCAGGGGAAGGGGTGGAGAGGATGAGACAAGTGCGTAGAGTTCATCTTCGCTAAGCCGCTGATAATGGCCGGCCTCCAGCGGAGACTGCCCCGGCGGCAGCAGGCTGACCGCACCGGCGCACTCTCCGCCCAGATCGACGAGCAGGCCGAAGACATCGCCGGTGCTGCGCCCCAGACTGCGGGCGACAGCGTTGAGGAAGTCCCCCTCCGGCAGCAGGTTGCCAAACCAGGTCCGGGTTGCAGCGTCGTCAAACGGCGCTTCGCGCAAAGGCAGCGAAAGGGACAGGGGATGACTGCCGGGATCATCCAGCCATTGCCGGTCGTAACGGAAGACGAGCCGTCCATTCTCCCGACTCAGCGTCCCGACGTGGCCAAGCCCCAGATAGACTTCAAGCTGTTCAGAGATTGCCATGGCCTATTCCCGCCAATCTTTTGAGGTGCGGGGCTGAACAGAGATGGTCAATCCAAGGCTGGCCAGCAGTTGGAAAACCTTGCCGATCTCAGCTGTCGGCTTGCCCCGCTCGATCTCGCCGATCAGTCGCGGCCCCACCCCGGCCAGCGCCGAGAGGTCCTCCTGGGTGATCCCTTGCGCCTTACGCACCTGGCGGATGAGGGAGCCGAGCTGTCTCGGATCGAAAATCCTACCGTACGGTAAGTTGTCAGCGTTCATAGCGGCTCCAATTCAGAAATCTTCCTTTTCGGGAAGAATAGGCATGCATGAGGAAAAGCACAAGATATTTCTTCCCGAACGGGAACCTTTTTCTGGATTGGCAGAACATTCAAAAGGTAGCTTAATAGTGGCGTCGAGCCCCATTTCCTACGACGTCCGCCGGTCCAGACTCCGGTACTGGATCGCCTCGGCCAGGTGCGGTTGAAGGATCTGTTCGCTGCCGGTCAGATCGGCGATGGTGCGGGCCACCTTGAGGATGCGGGTATAGGTACGGGCAGAATACCCCAGGCGGTCGGTGACCATCTCCATCAGCTGCTGGCCGTCATTGTCCAGCTTGCAGAAGCGGCGCATCTGCCGGGTGGTCATGTGAGCATTGCAGGCTGAGACGGTGCCTGCAAAGCGCTCCCGCTGAATATCGCGGGCCCGGTCGACGCGGGCACGTATGGCAGCGCTGCTTTCTGCATCGACGGGATCGGCCAGTTCCCGATGGAGAATCCTGGGCACCTCGACGTGCAGGTCGATGCGATCCAGCAACGGGCCGGACAGGCGCGACCGGTAACGCTGGACCATCAGGGGCGTGCAGTTGCAGGGATGCAGGGCATCGCCCAGGTATCCGCAGGGGCAGGGATTGGTGGCGGCCACCAGCATGAAACGGGCGGGATAGGTCAGGGTCGAGGCGGCCCGGCTGATGGTGACCTGGCCGTCTTCCAGCGGCTGGCGCAACATCTCCAGCACGTTTTTCTTGAATTCGAGCAGTTCGTCGAGAAACAGTACGCCGTTGTGCGCCAGGGAAACCTCTCCCGGCTTGGGAACCGACCCGCCGCCGATCAGGCCGGCATCGGATATGGTGTGATGGGGACTGCGAAAGGGGCGACCGGCTACCAGGGCGTCCTGCCCCGGCAATAGCCCCATGATGGAATGGATCTTGGTGGTTTCCAGCGCCTCGTCGAAGCTCTGGGCTGACAGGATCGCCGGCAGGCGCCGCGCCAGCATGGTTTTGCCGCTGCCCGGCGGACCGATCATCAGCAGGTTATGCTGACCGGCCGCTGCCACCTCCATGGCGCGTTTGACGTGTTCCTGGCCGCGCACCTCGGCAAAGTCTACATCCGGAGCACTGGCGCGCTCAAACAGCGCGTCCACATCGACCTGACAGGGTTCGAGGGGCGCTACGCCGTTGAGAAAATCGACCAGTTGCCCCAGATCGCGCACCCCGTATACCGGCACGCCTTCGACGATGGAACCTTCGCGGGCATTTTCCTCCGGCAATACCAGACCGGCAACAGGCCACTGCCGCGCCGCCACCGCGACCGGCAAGGCGCCGCGCACAGGCTTGATGCGTCCGTCCAGGGACAGTTCGCCGAGAAACGCCAGCGGTGCATCAGAGCGAGGCTTGATCACGCCGGTGGCGGTCAGGATGCCGATGGCCATGGGCAGGTCGAAGGCGGCGCCGTCCTTTTTGATCCCGGCGGGGGCCAGGTTGATGGTGATGCGGCGCACCGGAAATTCGTAACCGGAATTCTTAATGGCCGATTTGACCCGGTCCTTGCTTTCCTTGACCGCCCCTTCGGGCAAACCTACGGTGGAGAACTGCGGCAGCCCCTGGCTGATATCGACCTCCACCTCTACGGGGTAGGCGTCGATACCGAGCAGGGCGCCGGATAAGACTCGGGCAAGCATGGTTACTCCTTGGACGGCTGTTGAAGTCGGATCCCGACTGCAACCGGCAAGTACAACCTGGTTTCCTGCCGACCACTCGGAACGGATTACTGCTCGTCGAGATATTTTTCCGCGGCGATCGCGGCCACCGCTCCATCCCCGACGGCTGTGGCAATTTGCTTGAGCATCTTGTTGCGTACGTCACCGGCGGCAAAGACACCGGCCATGGAGGTACGGCACTCCGCATCGGTCATGATGTAACCTTCCTCGTTGAGATCGAGCACATTGGCGAGGAAGTGAGCCTTGGGAATCACCCCGATGGCGAAGAACACTCCTTCGAGGGCCAGCACGCTGTTGTCGCCGGTCACCCTGTTCTTGACGGCCAGGCCGGAGACTCCGCGATTATTACTCAGAACCTGCTCGGGAACGCTGTCCCACACCACTTCGATCTTGGCGTTGGCAAAGATGCGCTCCTGCAGAATGCGCGTGGCCCGCAAGGCATTGCGCCGGTGCACCAGGTAGACCTTGGAGGCGAAACGGCTCAAAAACAGCGCCTCTTCCGCGGCCGTGTCGCCACCCCCGACCACCGCTACCGGTACGTTGCGAAAAAACGCACCGTCACAGGTGGCGCAATAGGAAACTCCCCGCCCAACCAATTCTTTTTCACCGGGAATGCCGAGCTTGCGCGGCTCCGCGCCGGTGGTTACAATCACGGCGCGGGCCTGAAACAACTTACCGTCGACCAATACTTCTTTGACAGCGCCTTTGTCCTGCAGTTGCTGCACTTCACCCTGCACAATATTCAGCCCGAATTCCCGGCAGTGCTCATGGAAACGCTGCATCAGCTCGGGACCGTCCACCCCGCCGGGAAAACCGGGATAATTTTCGATTTTGGTGGTGGTGATGACCTGCCCGCCGATCATCATGCTTTCCACCAGCACGGTTTTCAGATCGGCGCGCGAGGTATACAGGCCCGCGGTCAAACCGGCCGGCCCGCCGCCGATGATCAGCACATCGTAAACAGTATCTTCCATCGCTTAACTCCTGGCTTGAATCGTATTCTTCACTCCTGGCCCCGGCCGAACAATCGCAGGAGCAAGGTTCCTTTCCACGTTTCGACACCCTATATAGCATGCCCCCCGGCAAAAGGAAACTCCTGGAACTGATTCGAGATTCGCAACTGGCCTTCCTGACCCCTTGCCATAACATGCCGGCAGAGCTAATATGATCGCTTCGATCGCCTGTTTCCATTCCTTTCCTCTTCGACGCGAGCATCCATGGCCCGAAAAAAATCGCGCAGAAAAGTCTCGAAAAAGTCCCGGCCTTGGTCCAGGGTCCTGATCTGGACAGTCTGCTTCCTGGCGCTGCTGCTGGCTCTGGATCAACTGGCGCTACGCCTGCACCCTACGACACCGCTGCCGAAGGAACTGCAGCACAGCTATCACGAGTTCCGCAGCCGCCTGCTCGGCAAACCGCAGCCGCCTCTGACCATCGAGGAGATCATCGACACCGACTCCACCCCCCCGGTCAGCAAACCGGCCCGGCCTGCGATAAAAAATCCTTCGCCCGCCCCTGTTAAAGCGGCTGCACCAAAGCGTCCCCAGCAGTATCGCAGCCCCGTGTCAACGCCCGGAAAATATCTCTACGTGGATGCCGACGGGGATCTGGAATTCGCTGACCGCCTGGAGGATGTCCCCCCGGCTCTGCGCAGCGGCGCCCAACCGCTGAGGGATTAGGGGCTGGTAGGCCGACAGACTCCCGGTCAGGTCAATACACCGTAAACATCAGGGCGCCGATCGTGCCAGGCAGGAATCGCTTCCCGGTAGGCGCGCAGGTCCTCCCGATCGAGTTCCACCAGCACCTCACACGGTTCTTCGCCCCCCTCGGCCAGCACTTCGCCGCGCGGAGAAACGATCATGCTCATGCCGAAAAAATCGATATTGCCCTGCATCCCGCAGCAATTGGTCGCCACCATAAAAACCTGATTTTCGATAGCCCGAGCCTTCAACAAAGTGCGCCAGGGCTCCTGGCGCGGCTTGGGCCATTGGGCGGACAGGCAGATCACATCGGCGCCATCCAGGGCCAGACGGCGAAACAACTCCGGAAAGCGCAGATCGTAGCAGATCGCCACGCCGATGCGACCAACGGAGGTATCCACAGCCAGGGTCGCGTTTCCGGCGCGAAAAAATCGATCTTCGCACATCGGCGAAAAAAGATGCAGCTTGCGATAGCGACCCACCTGGCGACCGCCATCCAATACGTAGGTGCTGTTGTACAGGGCGCCGTCGGCGGATTCCGGCAGACTGCCGACCACCACCATGCCGAGACGTGCCGCTTGTCCGGCGAGTTTGTCTACCAGCTCGGGGGTGTTTGCGGCTAATTGTGTCAGCGACCGGTAATCGAAGCCGGTACTCCACATTTCCGGCAGCACCACCAGCCGCACGTTATGCCGGCGCAAGCGTTCCAACGCGGAGAGAACCGTCTGCAGATTGTTTTCGACCTGTCCCTGTTCGATATGAAATTGAACAGCCGCGGCGTTTAGTTTTCTGGTCATGGCAGTCCTTCCTGGAAGCCGAATATTTCCGAATGAATCTTCATATACGGAAACGCATGATACCACCAGGCGGGAAAAGGGAGCAAGGCACAGAAAACGCCCCGACCGGCCAGGACAGGCAATCCGGGGACAGGATTTGATCGTAGCAAAGACAATCCCGGCCTGCTTCATGCGAAGCTTGACCACCAGAGTAAAGCATGTTAAAAATCCACCACCGGATCGGCTCGGGGCAAGAAACCCTTCCTTTGGCTAGCCGGCGTGCCACGGCAGAAAGACCTGATCGTTGGCGGGGCTTCTCTTGCGGAAAGACTTCCCATGGCTAAAGCAGCAACGTTCTTCATCATGCTGACCTTCTGGATCCTCATGTCGGGCATGTTTGATGCCTTTCATCTTTCTCTGGGAGTGGTCAGCTGCCTGCTGGTCACCCTGTTCAGTCATAAACTGCTTTTTTACGGCGAACCTAGGCGTTCCTGGCTAAAAAGCTTCCCGGGGATGATGCTGTACCTCCCCTGGTTGTTCTGGCAGATCGTCGTAGCCAATCTGCAGGTGGCTTATATCGTGTTGCACCCCCGCATGCTCGATCTCATCGATCCCTGTCTGATTCGTTTCAATACCTGCCTCAAACGACCGATTTCCAAGGTGACGCTTGCCCAGTCGATCACCCTGACGCCGGGCACCATCACCGTCAATATCCATGAAAATGAATTCACCGTTTATGCCCTGACCCGCAGCGCCGCCGAAGCCCTCCCCGGCGAGATGGAACGCCGGGTCGGCCGTGCACTTGAGCCGACATCATGATGGAATATCTTTTTCTTGGCTGCGGCATAGCCCTGCTTCTGCTGATGGCCCTGTGCCTGGTGCGGGTGGTAGGCGGCCCCACCATACTTGACCGGATTCTCGGCGGCAACGTGATCGGCACCAAAACCACGGTTCTGCTGCTGATCATCGGTGTCCTCTACGACAACGTATCGATGTTCGTAGATATCGCCATCGCTTATGCGCTGCTCAACTTCATTGCGACCCTCGGCGCGGCCAAGTACTTCCTGCGGAATAGAAACCTGCCGGGGGAATAAATTTCTGAAAGGAGGCCGGGAATGCTCTGGGCCGCTGGATTTCTTATTGTTGCCGGAATCTTTTTTTTCGCCGTTGGCGTACTCGGGGTGCTGCGGTTTCCCGATTTCTATACCCGCCTGCATGCGGCAGGCAAATGTGATTCATTGGCAGCGGTACTGGTGATTGTCGGCATCGCCTTGTACAACCTGGCCGACTTTTCGCCGAGCAATCTGCTGGTCAGTTTCAAGATCCTGGCCATCGCCGCGTTTGTCTTTATCGCCAGTCCCACTGCCACCCATGCGGTGACCGAAGCGGCGCTGATCATCGGCGTGGAACCCTGGACCAAAAAGGATGAGCCGCAATGATCTGGCAACTGGACCTGCTTATACTGGCCCTGGTAGTGGTCTGCGCGGTGGCCGCCATCAATACCCGCGACCTGCTCGGCGCCGTGGTGATTTTCGGCGTCTACAGTTTTCTCATGTGCCTTCTCTGGGCGGAAATGGGGGCTGTCGACGTGGCTTTCACCGAGGCGACGGTCGGTGCCGGCATCAGCAGTGTGTTGTTTATCGCCGCCATCTTCCGCACTACACGAAGGAGCAAGGATTGAAAGCGTTCGCCTTTCTCGCCACCCTGGCCACTGGAGTCGCCTTGCTGTACGGCACCAAGGACTTCGCCGCCTGGGGTGATGCGGCCTCACCGGCCAGCAGCCACGTGTCACCGGTCTATATCGAGCGGGCGGTGGAACAGACCCATGTACCGAACCTCGTCACCGCCATCCTCGGCGACTACCGCGGTTACGACACCATGTTTGAAACTGTGGTCATCTACTGCGCGGGGCTGGCGGTAGTCTGCGTGCTGCGGAGGCAGAAATCATGAAACTGCTGCAGGAACGGGTCAAGGATCGCCCCGCCGGCGAGAATCTGATCATCCGCACCGCCGTGAGACTGATGATACCCTTCATCCAGCTTTACGGCCTTTACGTCATCGTACACGGCCACTACAGCCCCGGCGGCGGGTTTCAAGGCGGGGTGGTGCTGGGCGCCTCCTTCATCCTGCTGGCGCTGGCCTACGATCTGCGCACCTCCCTGCGGTTCATGTCGGAGCGGGTCAACGCCGTTCTCGGCAATGTGGGGGTGTTGATCTACACGGGAACTGGCCTATTGTGCGCTCTGTTGGGCGGACTGTTCCTGGATTACAGCGCGCTGGACCGAATCCTCCCCCTCGGGCCTGTGGAATGGCGGTCCCTCGGCATTTTTGTGGTGGAGGTGGGCGTGGGTATCGCAGTCATGAGTATCATGACCTCGCTGTTCTGGGACCTCGGTTCCGGCGGCGAGATGGACGAGGGACTCTGAAATGGAACAACTGCTGGCGGAAATCGTCGCCAAGTACAATTATTGGATTTACGTAGTGCTGATGATGATCGGCTTCTACGCCATGATCGGTAAGCGCAACCTGGTCAAGAAGCTGCTCGGCATGAACATCTTTCAGACCGCCATCATTCTCTTTTACGTTTCCATCGGCGTAAAGCGGGGTGGCAGCATCCCCATTGTCGACAAGCACGCCGCCCTGAGCCACGGCATCGATGCGACCCAGGTGATCAACCCCCTGCCCCACGTGCTGATGTTGACCGCCATCGTCGTCTCCGTCAGCATCACCGGAGTGGCCCTGGCCATCTTGATCCGCATCTACCGTCAGTACGGCACCCTCGAAGAGGATGAAATCCTGGAGAAGATCGGCCGATGACCTCCACGAACCTGCATATGTATGTCATGATGGCACCACTGCTGGCGGCCTTTGCCGTCAACCTGCTGGGCCGCGTTTCCCGCGCCTGGATCGGCCCGTTAAGTCTTGGAGCCCTGACCTTTTCGACCATCGGGGCCCTGCTGACCCTGCTGCGGGTGCTGCATCACGGCGCCTACCGCTACACGGTCGGAAACTGGCAACCGCCGTTCGGCATTGAACTGGTCATCGATCCGTTGAGCGCACTGATGCTACTGCTGGTATCCGGCGTGGCCCTGCTGGCTACCTGCAGCGCCCTGAAAAGCGTCCAAAACGAACTGCCCGGCCGGGAGCATCTGTTTTTCACACTGTACATGATCCTGGTGGCCGGCTTGCTCGGCCTGGTGCTGACCGGAGACGCCTTCAACCTTTACGTGCTGCTCGAAATCACCTCCATCACCACCTACGGGTTGATCGCCATGGGTTCCGGCCGCGCTGCTCTTTCAAGCTTCAACTACATCATCATGGGCTCCATCGGCGCCTGTTTCTATCTGCTCGGGGTCGGTTATCTCTATATCCTCACCGGCACCCTGAACATGGCGGATATCGCCAGCATTCTGCCGGGGCTCAACGCACCCGCCGCCATCGCCACCGCGTTTGCCTTTCTGCTGGTGGGCCTGTGGGTCAAGATGGCTCTGTTCCCGCTGCACATCTGGCTGCCCAACGCCTACAGCCAGGCGCCGACAGGGGCCGGGGTGATGATCGCACCGTTGATGACCAAGGTCACCATCTATCTGATGATCCGCGTCATGTTCTCCATCTTTTCACCTGACTACACCTTCTTTGCCCACGCCGGCGTGCAGGCCGGCATCGTCTGGGCCGCCTCGCTGGCGATCCTGTGCGCCTCGGGCCTGGCATTGGCGCAACGCAATCTGCGCCGCATGCTGACCTATATCCTGATTGCCGAAGTCGGCTACATGGTCGGCGGCGTCTGGCTTGCCAACGGCACCGGCATGACCGGCGCGATGCTGCACATCGTCAACGATGCGCTGATGACTCTGTGCCTGTTTCTGGCCGCCGCGGCCATCATCTACCGGACTGGAAGCCTGGAATTCGACCGCCTGCACGGCCTTTATCGGCGCATGCCCCTGACCATGGCCGCCTTTACCGTCGGCGCCTTCTCCATGATCGGCATCCCCCCGACCTGCGGCTTTTTCAGCAAGTGGTATCTGCTCCTCGGAGCTGTCCAGGCGCAGCACTGGGAGTTCGTAGCGGCCCTGCTGGCAAGCAGCCTGATCAATGCGGTGCTGTTTTTCCGCCTCTTCGAACTGGCCTATTTCAAACCAGCCGGTGAGGATGTGCCCTCCGCCTCGCAGCCGTGCGGGGATGCTCCGCCGCTTCTGCTCAGTCCGCTGGTGTTGACCGCCGTGGCCCTGCTGGTGGTCGGTCTGGGCACCGGCCCGCTGATCGAAAATGTTATTCGCCTTGCCCTGCCGCCCGGATTTGCCCCCTAGGAGCATCGAAACAATCATGACCTATCAGTCTTCCCTGTTGCCCCTGGCGGCCATCGGCATATCGCTAGCGGCCGCAGTGCCCATTATGCTTTCCGGCCGCAAACCGAACCTGCGTGAGTTCTGGACCCTGCTGGCCGCCGTCGGAAAATTCGTTCTGGTAGCGGCCATGCTGCCGTCGGTACTGGCCGGCCATGGTTTCGTTCTGACCCTGGCCGAGGTGGTGCCCGGGGTGCCCATACAGTTGCGGGTGGATGCCATGGGCATGTATTTTGCCCTGGTAGCCTCGTTTTTATGGATCTGCACTTCGGTATATTCCATCGGTTATATGCGGAAACTGAAGGAGCACGATCAGACCAGATACTTCGCCGCCTTCGCCCTGGCCATCGCCGCTACTATCGGCGTTGCCTTTTCCGCCAACCTGCTGACCCTTTACCTGTTTTACGAGATGTTGTCCCTGGCCACCTATCCGCTGGTCACCCACGAACGCAATGCCGAGGCGCGTTTTTCCGGTCGTAAATACCTGATCTACATCCTGGGAACCTCCATCGGCCTGGTGTTGCCGGCCATGCTGATCACCTACGCGCTGACTGGCACCCTCGATTTTACCGTGGGAGGCATCCTCGCCGGACAGGCTTCGCCGGCCACCCTGGCCCTGCTGCTGGTCCTGTTTCTGTTGGGCTTTGCCAAGGCCGCTATCATGCCCATGCACGGCTGGCTGCCTGCGGCGATGGTCGCCCCGACCCCGGTGAGTTCCTTCCTGCACGGGGTAGCCGTGGTCAAGGTCGGCGTGTTTTCCATCCTGCGCGTTATCTTCTTCATATTCGGCCCCGCGCTGCTGCGCGAACTCGATTACGGCACGATAATCACCACACTGACTTCGATCACGATCCTGGTTGCTTCGCTGATTGCCCTTACCCAGGACAATCTCAAACGGCGGCTGGCCTACTCCACCATCGGCCAGCTGTCCTACATGGTGCTGGGCGCCGGGATGCTGACAGCGGCCGGCATGACCGGCGGCCTGCTGCACATCGCCATGCACGCTTTTGGCAAGATCACCCTGTTTTTCTGCGCCGGCGCCATTTATGTGGCCAGCCACAAGAAGTACATCAGCGAAATGGACGGGCTGGGACGCCGCATGCCGGTAACCTACGGCGCCTTTCTGCTCGGCGCCCTGTCCATCATCGGCATCCCGCCGCTGGGGGGCTTCATCAGCAAGTGGAATTTGCTGCTGGGGGCCGTCGAGGCCGATCAATGGGTGTTGTTGCTGGTGCTGCTGACCAGCTCGCTGCTCAATGCAGCCTATTTCCTGCCCATCGTTTATCGGGGCTTTTTTGCCGGACCGCGAGATACCGGGGCCGGCGAAGTGATTCAGGAAGCGCCGCTGTTGTGCCTGATCCCCCTGACTCTGACCGCACTGGCGTCGGTGGGACTGTTTTTCTTCCCCGGTGTTTTCCTGGAACTGGTCCATGCGGCCTTGTTCCGCTAGATCGATATTGATCCAGTAATTCCGACTGAACACCTTGTCATTTGCATCTGAATTCGAGAATTTTCGCTTTGGCTGGTCACCTTGTGGCTTGCCTCTGCCACGACGGAAAAGAACCGTTACCGAATGAAAAACCAGGTTGAGGATATCGCTATGAAGCCTAAACGCGAATGGGACTGGTTGGATCATCCGCAAAACATCCGCAAGCTGCGCATCGCTTTCTACATCCTGTTGGCGTTGACTGTTTTGCCAGACCTGTTCATGCACAAACATACCCTTTTCCACCGCGTGGAAAGCTGGCCCGGATTTTATGCCGTGGGCGGCTTTCTCTCCTGCGCTCTCATAATTATCGGCTCCAAGCTGCTCGGGTTCGTGCTGAAGCGCAAAGAGGATTACTATGACTGAATGGCTGCCTCCTTCGCTGATCTTCTTTGTAGGGGCGCTGCTGCTGCCCCTGCTCCCCGGGAAAGCGCGCAAAATCGCCATCATTGCGGTGCCGGTGTTGACTTTCTGGCTCATCACCACCCTCGCACCGGGAACCGGCTGGCACTATCAGCTGTTCGGCCACGATCTGACCCTGCTGCGCGTGGACCGCTTGAGCAAGGCCTTCGGTTACGTATTTACCCTCAACGCGTTTGCGGCGTTCCTGTTCGCCGCCCATTTGCGCGGCTGGCACGAGCATGTGGCGGCCCTGTTCTACATCGGCGCCAGCCTCGGGGCGGTATTCGCGGGCGACCTGATCTCTTTGTATCTGTTCTGGGAAGTCATGGCCGTCGCCTCCACTTTCCTGATCCTGGCGCGGCGGACCGAAAAGGCCAACCGGGCAGGTTTTCGCTATGTCATGATTCACCTGCTCGGCGGTCTGTGCTTTCTGGCGGGGATCCTGTTGCATCTGCACGCCGGCGGCTCGGTCGGCTTTGAAGCGTTTACCGACAGAAGTCTGCCGGCCTATCTGATTTTGCTCGGGTTCCTGGTCAATGCTGCGGCGCCGCCGTTTTCCGCCTGGCTCTCGGACGCCTACCCCGAGGCCACCGTGACCGGTGGCATCATCCTGACCGCCTACACTACCAAAACCGCCGTCTACACCCTGATCCGCGGTTTCCCGGGCTGGGAAATCCTCATGGTGGTGGGCGGCATCATGGCGATCTATGGCATCGTCTACGCCATCCTGGAAAACGACATGCGCCGTATTCTGGCCTACAGCATTATCAATCAGGTCGGATTCATGGTCTGTGGCATCGGCATCGGCACCGCCCTGGCTCTCAATGGTGCGGTGGCCCATGCCTTCAGTCATATCATCTACAAAGCCCTGTTGTGGATGAGCGCCGGCGCGGTGCTGCATATGACCGGCAAAAGCAAATGCACCGAGCTGGGTGGGCTGTATAAATCCATGCCCTTTACCTTGATTTTCGGTTGTATCGGGGCTTTGGCCATCTCCTCCTTTCCCGGCTTTTCCGGCTACACCAGCAAGCCGATGATTATCGAGGCCAGCGTCCACCAGGGGCTCTACTGGGTCTGGCTGGTGCTGGAGGTCGCCTCAGCCGGGGTCTTCCTGCATGCCGGGATCAAGTTCCCTTATTTCGTGTTTTTCGCCAAGGACCGTGGCTTGCGCCCCGCAGAGGCACCGGCACACATGCAGGCCGCCATGTTTTTCATGGCCTTCCTCTGCCTGTTTCTCGGCTTTTATCCCCAGCCGTTGTACGCGATTCTGCCTTTTCCTGTGCATTTCAAACCCTATACCTTCGAGCACACCATCAATCAGTTGCAGCTGCTGCTCTTTTCAGCCCTCGCCTTCTTCATGTTTTTGCCCCTGCTGAAACGCACCGATACCATCTCCCTGGACAGCGACTGGTTCTACCGCAAGGGAGGGAAACTGTTCGTGTCCGTCACCGACCGGGTCTTCAATGGCCTGAACAGCTGGGCGGACAAGGTCTTCGTGCGCCGCATTCCGGAGTTGACAGCGCGTTTTTTCGCATCCCCCGGGGTATATTTGCAGAAACTGGTGCTGATCCCCTATTATCGAATACAAGGGATGAGCCAACAGCCTATTCAGCAGGAAATGGGGCGCATAGAACGCCGTGCCCGCGAGGGTGCCTACCCCGTCGGGGTTGGCGTACTGCTGGCGGTACTCTTTCTGACTGTCATGTCTCTGTTGTTTTTTATCGGGTAACGAAACCGGAGGTTTATTCGTGAAAAAGATTCTTGTGGCGCTGGATTGTTCCCCGGCGTCCCGGCGGGCTGCCGCGTATGCTGCCGATGTCCTACCCAGCCTGCCCGACTGCAGCGTGACCCTGTTCGCGGTACTTACCGGGGTGCCCTGCGGGGAAGAGGTATTGACCGAACTGCTGGGACCCGAAGAGGTTGAACTGCACGGCGACGACGATCATCGTCAAGAATTGACCGAGGTGAAACGGATGCTGTCGGACGCTGCCCGGCTTTTTAAGGATCGACGGTTTCCCATCGAGCGGCTGAAGCTGGTGTCCAAGCCCCTGCGGCGGGGCATAGCCCAGGACATTCTCGATGAGGCGCAGGCGCGCGGCTGCGACACAATCGTGGTCGGCCGAAGAGGACTGTCCATGATGAAACAGGTGGTATTGGGCAGCGTTTCCCGTGACCTGATCCAAAAAGCCGAGGATCTGGCAGTATGGGTAATTGATTAATCACCCTCTGCGCCTCAAGCAGGTCGTTATGTCCTCCCTTTACATACATGTGCCCTTCTGTCGCACCAAATGCCCCTACTGCGATTTTTTCTCCGTTACCGGGCAGTCCTCGGAGCTGACCAGCTACCCTGAGCGCTTGCTGCAGCAGCTGTCTCTGGCACCCAACCGGGAACGTCTGCAGACGCCGCTAACCACCGTTTTTTTCGGCGGCGGAACGCCCTCGCTGCTCTCTCCGACAGCTGTCGCTACGATCCTGAACGCGCTCGAGACATGGCCGGGCATCGTCTCCCAGGCAGAAATTTCCCTGGAAGCCAATCCCGGCACCGTCAACCTGGAAAATCTGCTGGGTTATCGAGCGGCCGGCATCAACCGCTTGTCGCTAGGCATCCAGTCCCTGCATGCCGGCTTTCTGGAGCGGCTCGGCCGCAGTCATTCACCTGAAGAGGCCACGGCTGCTTTTCGCCAGGCCCGTCAGGCCGGGTTTACCAATCTCTCCTGCGATCTGATGTTCGGCCTGCCCGGACAACGGCGCAAGGATCTGATGAAGGACCTTGAAGCGCTGCTGCGGCTGGAACCCGAGCATCTTTCCTGTTACGGATTGACCGTCGAGGAAGCCACTCCCTTTTATCACCTTCACCGGGCCGGCGGCCTGCCGCTGCCGGAAGAAGAGACCTATCGCGAGCTGTATCTTTCCATCCAGGACCGACTGCTGGCTGCCGGTTACACGCATTATGAAATCTCCAACTATGCCAGACCGGGACACGCTTGCCGCCACAATCTCACTTATTGGCGACGGCAGGCCTATCTGGGGATCGGAGCCGGGGCACACTCGTTTTTTCCTGTCGGATGGGGAGAACGCTGGTCAGTGCCACCGGATCTGGCAGCATATGCGATGCAGCTGGAGCGGGGCGAAGATCCGGCCCTGATGCTGGAGTCGTTCGATCGCCGGGGCGCCATGGCCGAAACCCTTTATCTCGGCCTGCGCACCGCCGAAGGGGTGGCGGAAGAAGCCTTTATCCGGCATTTCGGCGAGGGAGTAATGGCCGCTTTCCCCGCCGCCGTGGCCCGCTGTGGCAAACATCTGGCCCTGCAGGACGGATATTGGCGCATGGATCTGGCCGGGTGGCTCATTTACGACCATTTGATCGAGGCTTTTTTATAACCTGACGCGGGCTTTTTCTTCCGCCGTTACTCTTGACAAAGGTTAGGGCCGTTGTTATGTTGTCTTCCGTTAGCACTCAATCAGCAAGAGTGCTAACCGCCCTTCAAGCCGGATGTCCCGGCTTGTTTTACGATTGAGTCTCGCGATGAACGAAGAGTTGAACGAGCGCTGTCGCCTGATACTTGAGGCCATCATCGAGGACTATATTCTGTCCGGGGAACCGGTCGGTTCGCGGGCCCTTACGCGTCGGCACAATATCGCCCTGTCTCCAGCCACCGTGCGCAACGTAATGGCCGATCTGGAGGAAATGGGGTTTTTGACTTCACCACACACCTCGGCCGGGCGCGTCCCGACTGAAAAGGGCTACCGTTTCTACCTGGATACCCTGCTGCAGATAAAGCAGTTATCCCTTGGCAAGCGGCAATCGATCCGGGAGCACTACAAGCATCGCGGTCTGCGCATGGAAGAACTGTTGCGGGAAGCTGGTCGCATCCTGTCGGCCACTTCCAGCTATACGGGTGTGGTCATGGTACCGCACCTGACAACCACCATCTGCCGGCGTATCGACTTCGTGCGTTTGTCGGCCCGACGCATTCTGGTGGTATTCGTCAGTCAGTCCGGCATTGTCGAGCACAAACTGATCGAGTCGGATCTGCCGCTTACCGAATCCGAGCTTCAGGAAGCGACCAACTATCTCAGTCAGACCTTTTCCGGACTTTCCATTCAGGAGATAAAGCAGTATATCGTCGCCCAGATGGCCGAAGAAAAAGCCATGTACGACAGTCTGCTGCGGCGCACCCTGCAGCTTTCAAGCATGGCCCTGGAAGAGGAACTGGGGGGGCAAGTATTTATAGAGGGAGCCTGCAACATTCTGGATCAGCCGGAATTCAACGATCTGAACCGGATGAAACGACTCATGCGGACTTTCGACCAGAAAAACCTGCTGGTGGAGTTGCTGCACAAGAGTCAGTTAACCGAAGGGGTGCAGATTTATATCGGCAGCCCTGACCACTACAGCGACATTGAAGGATGCAGCCTGGTTGCCGCTTCGTTCACGAGCCGCTGGGGCGCCACCGGCACCCTGGGCATCATAGGGCCGACGCGCATGCCTTATTCAACGATCATTCCGCTGGTGGACTTCACCGCCGGCCTGGTCGGCAGCATCCTCGACATCGACGAGGAATAGGAGAAAGACTATCGTGGTAGAAAAGAAAAAGCAGGCAACCGACACGAAACACGGCCTGGAAGAAGAACAACCTGCGACCGAGGCAACCGAAGGTATGGCAGCGGAAGCGGACGCAGGACAAGATCCCGTTGCCGCCCTGCAGCAGGAACTGGCCGACGCCCAGGCCGAAACCCAGAAAAACTGGGACCTTTACCTGCGCGAACGGGCCGAGCTGGAAAATTTCCGCAAGCGCATGCAGCGTGAAAAAGAGGATCTGATCCGTTTCGCCAACGAAAATCTGCTGCGCGAAATCCTTACGGTCGTGGACAATCTCGAGCGCGCCATCGAACATGCCCGCAAAAATGATGAAACCATTCAGGGGCTGATGGAAGGGGTCGAAATGACCCTGTCCCAGTGCCAGAAGCTGCTGGAAAAATTCGGCGTCAGTCCTGTCATGGCCGTGGGCGAACCGTTCGACCCGACCTGGCATGAAGCCATGGGCCAACTGGAAAGCACCGAGCACCCGGCCAATACCGTCCTGCAGGAAATGCAAAAAGGCTATGTGCTTAACGATCGGCTGCTGCGTCCGGCTCTGGTGTTGATCTCCAAAGCCCCGGCTGCCGACAAATAATGATACAACAAAGCCAGGTTCAAATTAAAAGGAGGATATATACCCATGGGTAAAGTTATCGGAATCGACCTCGGCACCACCAACTCATGCGTGGCTGTCATGGAAGGGGGCGAACCCGTCGTCATCGCCAATGCCGAAGGCTCCCGCACCACCCCGTCAATGGTGGCCTTCACGGAAAGCGGCGAACGCCTGGTCGGACAACAGGCCAAGCGCCAGGCCGTAACCAATCCGGAGAATACGCTGTTCGCCATCAAGCGCCTTATCGGCCGTAAATTTGATAGCGATGCGGTACGCCGTGATATTCAGATCAGCCCGTTCAGCATCATCAAGGCCGACAATGGCGATGCTTGGGTAGAAGTGCGCGATAAAAAGTACAGCCCGCCGGAAATCTCCGCCATGATCCTGCAGAAAATGAAGCAGACCGCCGAAGATTACCTGGGCGAGAAAGTTACCGATGCGGTCATCACCGTACCGGCCTACTTCAACGACTCCCAGCGTCAGGCCACCAAGGATGCCGGCAAGATCGCCGGGCTCAACGTATTGCGCATCATCAACGAGCCGACCGCTGCCTCCTTGGCCTATGGCCTCGACAAGAAGGGCGAAGAAAAAATTGCCGTTTTCGACTTGGGCGGCGGTACCTTCGATATTTCCGTGCTGGAACTGGGTGATGGCGTATTCGAGGTCAAATCGACCAACGGCGACACCTTCCTGGGCGGGGAGGACTTCGATCAGAACATCATGGATTATGTGGCTGACGAGTTCAAAAAGGACCAGGGCATCGACCTGCGCAATGACAAGATGGCACTGCAGCGTCTCAAGGAAGCTTGCGAAAAAGCCAAGTGCGAATTGTCCACCTCCATGGAGACGGACATCAACCTGCCCTTTATCACCGCCGACCAGTCGGGTCCCAAGCATCTCACCATGCGCCTGACCCGCGCCAAACTGGAAAGCATCTGTGCCGCATTGCTGGCCAAACTGGTCGAGCCCTGCCGCATGGCCATGAAAGACGCCGGCCTGTCGCCCTCCGACATCGACGAAGTGCTCCTGGTCGGTGGCATGACCCGCATGCCCGCAGTGCAGGCCAAGGTTCAGGAGATTTTCGGCAAGGTCCCCAGCAAAGGCGTCAACCCGGATGAGGTCGTCGCCATCGGCGCCGCCATTCAGGGTGGTGTTCTCAAGGGCGAAGTCAAGGACGTGCTGCTGCTGGACGTTACCCCCCTGTCGCTGGGCATCGAAACTCTCGGCGGGATCATGACCAAGCTCATCGAGAAAAACACCACCATCCCTTGCAAAAAGAGCCAGATATTCTCCACCGCGGCGGACAATCAACCGGCAGTATCGGTACACGTGCTGCAGGGCGAGCGGGAGATGGCCGGAGACAACAAGACCATCGGGCGCTTTGAGCTGGTCGGCATTCCGCCGGCACCGCGTGGCGTGCCCCAGGTTGAAGTCACCTTCGACATCGACGCCAACGGCATTCTGCACGTCTCGGCCAAGGACCTCGGTACCGGCAAGGAGCAATCGATCCGCATCACCGCTTCCTCCGGCCTGAGCGACGAGGAAGTCCAGAAGATGGTCAAGGATGCCGAAGCCCACGCCAGCGAAGACAAGAAAAAACGCGAGCTGATCGAAGCACGCAATCAGGCCGACGGACTCGCCTACTCCACCGAGCACTCCCTGAAGGAGCATGGCGACAAAATCGACGAAGCGACCCGCAACAACATCCAGAGCGCTCTGGACGATCTCAAAAAGACCCTGGAAGGGGAAAACACTGAGGAGATCCGAAATAAGAGCGAGGCTCTGGCCACCGCATCCCATAAACTGGCCGAAGCCATCTACAAGCAGAGCCAGGAAGGTGCCGGCGCACCCCCCGAAGGCGCCGAGCAGGGCAGCGACGAAGGGGTAGTCGACGCGGAATTCGAAGAAGTCGACGACCAGAAGAAATAATCACATAACCTTTCTGCAGCACCACAGGAGCCGGGGAATAACCCCGGCTCCTGTTGCTGTTCAGATTCACTCCGGCCGGGTGCCTGCTCCTATTTCAAGGCTGGAACATAAGGAATTCAAGAGTTGAGTAAGCGCGATTATTACGAGGTCCTGGAGGTTCATCGCAATGCCAGCGAGACGGAGATAAAGAAGGCCTACCGAAAACAGGCGATTAAATATCATCCGGACAAAAACGCCGGAGACAAAGCCGCTGAAGAAAAATTCAAGGAAATCTCCGAAGCCTACTCGGTTTTGTCCGATACCCAGCAACGCGTAATCTATGACCAATATGGCCATGCCGGCCTCGGCAATGGCGGAGGTGGTGGATACTCTTCGGGTGGCTTTAGCGGTAGCCCTTTTGAGGATCTGTTCGGCGATATCTTTGGTGACATTTTCGGTGGCCGCACCAGCCAGCGCAGTCGCGGCCGGCGGGGTGACGACCTGCGCTACAATCTCTCCATTAGTTTTGAAGAAGCGGCTTTCGGACTCGAAACCAAAATTCAGATTCCACGCTATCAGTCCTGCGATACCTGTGATGGCATTGGCGCCAAACCAGGCACCTCCCCACGCGTCTGCCCCACCTGCAAGGGGGCAGGCCAGGTGCGTATTCAGCAGGGCTACTTCTCCCTGACCAGGCCCTGCCCTGAATGCCAGGGGGAAGGCCAGATCATCGACCAGCCTTGCGAAGAATGCCGCGGCAGTGGCCGGATACGCGGCAAACGCACCTTGACACTAAAAATCCCTGCCGGCGTCGAAACGGGCAGCCGCCTCAAACTGTCCAGCGAGGGGGATCCCGGTCTGAATGGTGGGCCGCCCGGCGATTTGTATGTCGTGATTTCTGTTCAGGATCACCCGTTGTTCCGGCGGGACGGGCAGGATATCATCTGTGAAATTCCCATCTCTTTTACGCAGGCCGCCCTCGGCTGCGAATTGGAGGTGCCGACCCTGACGGAAAAAATCACCATCAAAGTTCCCCCCGGCACCCAGTCCGGAAAGGTCATAAAACTGCAGGATCGCGGCTTTCCTTCCTTGCAGGGGTATGGGCGTGGCGATCAGCTGATCGTATTGAGAGCGGAAGTTCCAACCAGCCTGACGGACCGTCAAAAAGAACTGTTGGAAGAATTCGCCCTGGAAGGCGGTGAAGAAATCCACCCCATGGGCAAGTCATTTTTTGACAAGGTAAAGGAACTGTTCGGCTGATCCGCTGTTTCGAATCGGCAGGACACATCACAGACGCTTTGCGGCTCATCCTGTCTTCCGCTTTCGGCCTTGAGGCATCCAATAGGCCAAAAGATTAGCGGGATACGACCAACCGCATGCTACTCCAGGGGGAGGCACCCACTTGAATCGCGCCATTGCTGCAGCTTTTCTTTTTGTCATCATCGTTCTGCTGGCGGGGCATCGCGCCATGGCGGCACCGGCAACTGCTCCCTTGAAGCAGGCCCTGGAGCTGTACCAGTCCGGTTCTGCCGAGCGGGCTATCCCCCTGCTTAAAACCGCTATCGCCCAAAACCCCGATGATCCCGATGCATGGCAAGCGCATCTGGCGCTGGCACGCATCTATCATAAACAAGGCAGACTTGCCGACATGCTCGCGCAGCTAGGTGCGATCCCGGCCGAAAAACGCAACACTGAGGCCCTGCTTCTCGAAGGCCTTGGACTGATGGGAACCAGGAAGACTGCTGCCGGGATGGAACGTCTGCGTACTTTGCCCGAAAGCGACCTTAACAGCAGCCAGCAACAACAGCGCCTGAATGCTCTGGCTGAAGGAGCTTTGCAACTCGAACATCATGCCGAAGCGCTCTATTTTATTCAACAGAGCGTGCTCCATAGCAGCGATCCGGCCAGCACCTCCCTCTTGCTGCGAAAAGCCCACGATCTGCTAAAAAATCGTTGCAGCGATGCGGAACTGGCTGAAGCTGCGTTTTTGTACCAGGGCACTGCCCTTGGACAGGATGTCCTGCTGCAACAAGCCTGGCGCCACAGGGACGCGGGCCGCATCGACCAGGCCCGACAGATACTCAACACCCTGACGAAAACCTCGGTAGAATTTCCTTTTCGCGATGATGCCAAAATGTTGTTGCAGCAACTATCCGACGGTGGAGCATCGCGGGCACTGGGGATACTGCTACCCCTTTCCGGACGTTTTGCCAACTATGGAAAGCAAGTTCTCAAAGGTATGGAACTGGCTCTCGAACTGCACAATCGACAACACCCCAAGGTTACCTTCCTGGTACGGGACAGTGCCGGCAAACCGGCCCTGGCCGGTCAAATGGTCGGCGAATTGGCCTCCTCACCGCAAGTACTGGGCATACTCGGCCCCTTGACAGGGAACGCCGCAGACACGGCTGCTCAACGGGCGCAGCAGGAGCAACTGCCCATGCTGGCGCTCTCCCAGCATACCGGGCTCCCCCAGATCGGCCCCTGGATTTTTCGCAATTCGCTGACCAGTGAACTGCAGGTGCGCACACTGGTTGACTTCGCCATGAACCAGCAGAAAATGACCTCTTTTGGTATCCTTGCCCCCGATACTCGCCTCGGCCGGGAAATCAGCAGGACCTTTTCGGCTGTTGTCCGTGCCAAAGGTGGAAAGATCGTCGCCATTCAATCCTACGACCAGAAAACCACCGATTTCCGCAGGCAGATCAAACTGCTGCATGGCAAAGGTCCAAATGCGCAAATGCCTGAAAAGCGCGGCGCCAACGGCACTCAGTCAAACCCTCACCCGCCATTCGAAGCGCTGTTTATTCCCGACACCCCCGACCGGCTGGCTTTGATTGCGCCACAGCTGCCATTTTACGGTTTGTCAGGCCTGACCCTCCTCGGCAGTGCCAGTTGGGATACAGCGGATTTACTGGAGATGGCCGGCTCGTATATCGAAAATGCCGTATTTGTCAGCGGCTTCTTTCGTAACAGCTCTTACCCCTTGGTGCAGGAGTTTGCCAATCTTTACCTGAATCGTTATGGTATTGAGCCGTCCCTCCTGGAAGCTCAAGGATACGATGTGGCCGGCATTGTTCTTTCACAGCTGAAGGCTCCTGCTTCAGTCAGCCGTGAAGGCCTCCGTAGCGCCTTGGACCAGTTGCACAACTATCCGGGGGTCACCGGCGCAACCCGTTTCACTCCCGCAGGGGAAGCTGAAAAAGTCCTGTACCTGCTGCAGGTTAAAAACGGGGCTCTTGTTCAACTGAACTGACCCTGCCGGCGTTTTAAATAGAGCCTGTTTTGCCACCACCGTTGGCAGGCATCATCGGCTGCGTATGCACCTTGCGCCTTGCGCTTCCAGAGACTTGCGGTTTTCCAAGGATCCCATAATACATAAGCCGGACATGCGAAATGTCCGGCAAACGCTCCCTCCCGGGCCACATCATGCCCACCTTCCCCCTCTACAACCGCCCTCGGCACATCCGGACACCCTGATCCTTGACGGCTGCCAAACTATTATGTTAATCTATCTTTTGCGATAAAAAGGAGCCATACGTTGTTCAAAATTGGAGACATGGCTGTTTACCCAGCCCAAGGTGTCGGAGTTATCGAGGCCATCGAATCGAAAGAATTCGTTGGCCAAACATTGGATTTCTATGTCCTTCGCATTGTCGACAGCGACATGACCATTATGATTCCGATAAACAATGTCGGAAGCGTGGGCATGCGATCCCTCATCGACAAGTCACACGTCCGAACGGTTTACGATATTCTGCAGGACAAGCCGGAAAGTCAGAGCACCTTGGCCTCCTGGAGCCGTCGCCAACGCGATTATAACGATAAAATCCGTTCCGGTGACGTATTCGAGGTAGCGGAAGTCTTGCGGGAACTGTATCTCATCCGGGAGGAAAAGGAACTCTCCTATGGGGAGAAAAAGGTTCTGGAGCTTGCCCGCAAACTGGTTTTCAAGGAAATCGCCCTGGCGGATGGTAAGGATGAACAGCAGGTCGCTGACCGCATCGAGAGTTTTTTTACCCACTAACCTCCCAACGCTTAACACCACGACCGCCTTTGCGCACCATGTAGTCGTCACATGCTTTACAAGCCTTTCCATCGATCGTCTTACCGGCTCCCACGCTGGCCTGTTGGCGTATCGGCAGGCGCCCCGAGATGCTGCCGGATCCCTATCATGAGTATTTATGTTCTGATCCCGGCAGCAGGCATGGGCCGACGCATGGGCGCATCGGTCAACAAACAATACCTGCCCCTTGGCGATCGGCCGGTTCTTAGCCACACCATTGCACTGTTCGACCATCACCCAAGTATCGACCATATCTATGTCATCTGCCCCGAAGCTGAGATGCCCCTGTGCCAACAGCAGGTCATCGACCCGTTCGGTTTCAGCAAAGTGCGGCCGCTGGTAGCCGGCGGCGCCGAGCGCCAGGATTCTGTTCGCAACGGACTGCAGGCGTGCCAGGCCAACGATGAGGATATCGTGCTGATTCACGATGGTGCCCGGCCCCTGTTGTCCGCCGACCTAATAGACCCTGTTATAGCCAGCACGCAGCGCCTCGGGGCCGCTATTGTCGGCGTACCGGTGAAGGATACCATCAAGCAGGTCAGCAACGGCTTGATCGATGCAACGCCCGATCGCAGTGGCCTGTGGCAGGCCCAAACTCCCCAAGGTTTCCGTTACGGTCTGATTTGCGAGGCGCATGCAAAGGCGCAGCGGCAAAACTACCGGGGCACCGACGATGCTTCCCTGATCGAGTGGCTCGGCGGGCCCGTCGCCATGCTTGAGGGAAGCTATCGCAATATCAAGATAACCACGCCCGAGGATCTGGTTCTGGCTCGGGCTTTTCTGAACTCACCAGGAGATAACCCGGCATGATGCGGATTGGACATGGTTACGATGTTCACCAGTTGGTGACGGAGCGCAAACTCATCCTTGGCGGTGTGGACATCCCCCACCACCTCGGCCTGTTGGGACATTCAGATGCGGATGTGCTGCTGCACGCCATATGCGATGCCATCCTCGGCTCGCTTGGTGAAGGGGATATCGGCAAACACTTTCCCGATACCGATCCGGCCTACAAAGGCATCTCCAGTCTCAAGCTGCTGCACGAAGTCATGGCTCTGGCTCAGGCCCAAGGCTATGTGATCGGCAATCTCGACGCTACTATCATTGCCCAGCGCCCCAAACTCGCGCCTTTTATCGGCCAAATGCGAGAAAATATCGCCGCCGCCTGCGCCACCGAGGTTGCGCTGGTCAACGTCAAGGCCACCACCACCGAACAATTGGGATTTGAAGGCCGCTGCGAAGGGATCTCCGCCCATGCGGTGGTGTTGCTGCGCAAAGCTACCGCCAGCGAAGAACTGCAGCTCTAGACAGAGATCAGGCAGGTCAATTCCCTGTTGCTTTTTGCGTACAAATTTGCGACCTTTCTCCGAATGGTCGTTTTTTAAAACCGACGTTACTCCCCCTACACACCGTTACGAGGTTTTTCCCATGTCGAACAACAGTTCGAAGGAATCCGCACATCCTTCCAAAACCGACAACGCCTCGCCTGAATCGGCCGCGCCGACGAATTTCATCCGCGCCATCATCGATGCCGATCTGCGTCAGAATAAAAACAACGGGAGCGTTATCACCCGTTTTCCTCCCGAACCGAACGGCTATCTGCACATCGGCCATGCCAAGAGCATCTGCCTCAACTTCGGTCTGGCGCGCGATTATGCCAACGCACCCGGCGGCAGCCGCTGTCACCTGCGGTTCGACGATACCAACCCGGTCAAGGAAGAAGTCGAGTACATCGAATCGATCAAGGAAACCGTACAGTGGCTGGGCTTTGATTGGGGGGAGCATGAATATTACGCTTCGGATTACTTTGAACAGCTGTACCGGTGGGCAGTGCAACTCATCCGGGCTGGTAAAGCCTATGTCGACGACCTGTCGGCGGAAGAAATCCGCGCCCATCGCGGCACCCTGACCGAACCCGGCAAAAACAGCCCTTGCCGGAACCGCTCCGTGGAAGAAAACCTGGCCCTGTTCGAGGGGATGAAAAACGGCGAATTTCCCGATGGCGCCAAGGTTCTGCGGGCCAAAATCGACATGGCCGCGCCCAACCTGAACCTGCGTGATCCGGTCATGTACCGCATCCTGCACGCCGAGCATCACCGTTCGGGAAATACCTGGTGCATTTATCCCATGTACGACTATACCCACGGTCAGTCCGACTCACTGGAGGGGATTACCCACTCCATCTGCACCCTCGAATTCGAAGCGCACCGGCCGCTGTACGACTGGTTTATCGATCAACTTGGCATTCACCACCCGCAGCAGATCGAATTTGCCCGTCTCAACATCAATTATACGGTCATGAGCAAACGCAAGCTGCTGGAACTGGTAACGGGCAAGTACGTGCAAGGCTGGGAAGATCCACGCATGCCGACCCTGGCCGGGTTGCGGCGGCGAGGGTTCACCCCGGCGGCCATCCGCAACTTCTGCGAGCGCATCGGGGTATCCAAAAAAGACAGCTGCGTGGACATGGGCTTCCTTGAATTCTGCGTGCGGGAGGATCTTGACCGCACCACGCCAAGGGCCATGGCGGTGCTCGACCCCCTGCGCGTGGTGATCGAAAATTACCCGGAAGGCCAGAGCGAAGAATTCGAAGCCCCCAACCATCCCAACGAGCCGGCCATGGGCAGCCGCAAGGTACCCTTTTCCAAGGTGGTCTACATCGAACGGGAAGATTTCATGGAAGATCCACCCAAAAAATTCTTCCGCCTTGCCCCCGGCCGCGAGGTGCGCCTCAAATACGCGTACCTGGTGCGCTGCGATGAGGTCATCAAGGATCCCGCCAGCGGCGAAATCATCGAGCTGCGCTGCAGCTACGATCCGGCTTCGCGCGGCGGCTCCGCACCCGACGGGCGCAAGGTCAAAGGCACCCTGCACTGGGTTTCCGAAGCCCATGCGGTCAAGGCCGAGGTACGCCTGTACGACCGGCTGTTTAACGCGCCCAACCCGGACGGCGATAAGGAAGTCGACTTCAAGACGCACCTCAATCCCGCTTCCCTGCAGGTGCTGCAGGACTGCCTGCTGGAACCGTCGCTGGCCGAGGCCGCGCCCGAGAACCGCTACCAGTTTGAGAGACTTGGCTTTTTCTGCGCCGATCGCTACGATTGCAGCCCGACGAAATCGGTCTTCAACCGAACCGTCACGCTGCGCGATTCCTGGGCCAAAACCAGCGAAAACCAGTAATCGCTGCCTGCCCACATAATCAAGGAGAAACCGTTACAATGAGCCTGCGCGTTTACAATACCATGACCGGCCGCAAAGAAGATTTCGAGCCGCTGAATCCCGGCAAGGTCGGCATGTATGTCTGCGGGGTAACCGTTTACGACTATTGCCATATTGGCCATGCTCGGGCCAATGTGGTGTTCGACATCATATACCGCTATCTGCAGTTCGTCGGTTTCGATGTTAACTATGTGCGCAATTACACCGATGTCGATGACAAGATCATCAACCGCGCCAACGAGCGCGGCATCTCCCCGGACGATCTGGCCGGCGAATTCATCCAGGCCTTCGACGAGGACATGCAACGGCTGGGCCTCGCCGAGCCGACCATCCAGCCCAAGGCTACCCATCATATCGAGCACATCATCAGCCTGGTGCAGCGGCTTATCGACCGCGGCATTGCCTACGAATCGCAGGGCGACGTCTATTTTTCGGTAGAGAACTTCCCTTCCTACCTCAAACTCAGCAAGCGCAACATGGACGACATGCGCTCCGGCGCACGCATCACACCCGGCGAACACAAACGCAACCCCATGGATTTTGCCCTCTGGAAAGCCGTCAAACCGGGTGAACCTTCCTGGGAAAGCCCCTGGGGCCCCGGGCGGCCCGGCTGGCATATCGAATGCTCTGCCATGGCGATGGAATACCTCGGCGAATCCTTCGATATTCACGGCGGCGGCAAGGATCTGGTGTTTCCCCATCATGAAAACGAAATCGCCCAGAGCGAGGGCGCCACGGGCAAGCCATTTGTCAAATACTGGCTGCACAACGGTTTCGTCAATGTGAACCAAGAAAAGATGAGCAAGTCCCTGGGCAACTTCTTCACCATCCGGGACATCCTCAAGAGCTACGATCCGGAAGTGCTGCGCTTTTTCATCCTGACCGCCCACTACCGTTCGCCCATCGATTTCTCCGACCACAATTTGCAGGATTCGCGGCTCGGCCTGAGCCGCTTCTACGAAGGACTGCAAGCCGCCTCCGAGGTGCTGGCCGCCTGTCCGCCGAGCGACGTCACTTCGGACGCCGGTATCGCCCTGGAGAACGCGTTTCGCGAGGCCATGGACGATGATTTCAACACTGCAGCCGCCATCGGTCAGCTGTTCGACGCCGTGCGCACCATCAACCGCCTGATCGCCGAAAAAGGCTTCCGTAAAAATCGCGACAAGGTCGCCGAAGTCGGTGCGCTGCACCAAGCCCTGCTTAAACTCGGGGGGGTACTCGGCCTGTTCATCTCCGAACCGGCTGCCTGGCTCAAGCAGATGAACCTCGCCATGCTGGCAGCCACGGGTTATTCCGAGACCGACATCGAAGATTTCATCCAGCAGCGCCAGGAAGCCCGCAAAAACAAGGACTTCGCCCGTGCCGACGAAATCCGCGACGAGCTTGCCGCCAAAGGGATTCAGTTGCTTGACGGGGCGCAGGGCACCACCTGGAAAGCGCGCTGAATATTACCTTTCATCGCTTGGACAAGAGGGTCATCCCGCAGGGGGTGACCCTCTTTTTTTCAACAGGCGGCGACACTATTAGCGGGTATCTTTTTCCGCCGTGACGGTTTAAAATTTTCGATTATGGCCAAATTCGTTCTCAAAACCGAATATCAGCCGCGTGGCGACCAGCCACAGGCCATCGAAGAACTGGCTGCCGGCATCCTGCGGGGCGACAAGCACCAGGTATTGCTGGGCGTGACCGGATCGGGCAAGACCTTCACCATGGCAAACGTGGTGGAGAAGGTGCAGCGCCCGACCCTGGTGCTGGCGCATAACAAAACCCTGGCCGCTCAGTTGTACGGCGAGTTCAAGGAGCTGTTTCCCGACAATGCGGTGGAATACTTCGTCTCCTACTATGACTACTACCAGCCCGAAGCCTACGTCGCCAGTACCGACACCTTCATCGAAAAAGATTCGTCCATCAACGAAGAGATCGACAAGTTGCGCCACAGCGCCACACGCAGCCTGCTCAGTCGCAGCGATGTGCTGATCGTTTCCTCGGTTTCGTGCATCTACGGCCTCGGTTCGCCGGAAGCGTATTTTGGCATGCTGATCCGCCTGGAAGTGGGGATGCAGATGGACCGTAATGCCTTGCTCAAGCGCCTGGTGGAGATCCAGTACGATCGCAACGATGTCGATTTTCATCGCGGCACTTTTCGGGTGCGCGGCGATACGGTGGAAATTTTCCCGGCGTATGAAGAAAAGCGCGCCCTGCGCGTCGAGTTCTTCGGTGACGAGATCGATGCCATCTGCGAAATCGATCCGCTGCGCGGCAAAGTGCTCGACCGCATGGACCGCACGGTCATCTTCCCTGCCAGCCATTACGTCGCCACCCGCCCCACCCTGGATCGTGCCATCCGCGCCATCCAGGACGAACTGCGCGAGCGCATCACCTGGTTCCGCGACAACAATATGCTGGTCGAGGCGCAACGCATCGAACAGCGCACCATGTTCGATATCGAGATGATGGAAGAGATGGGTTATTGCCAGGGCATCGAAAACTATTCGCGATTTCTCGATAACCGCCAGTCCGGAGAACCGCCGGCCACCCTGTTCGATTATTTCCCCGACAATGCTCTGTTGTTCATCGACGAATCCCATGTTACGGTTTCCCAGATCGGCGCCATGTACCGGGGTGATCGCTCCCGCAAGGAAACCCTGGTGCATTATGGCTTTCGCATGCCGTCGGCCCTCGACAACCGCCCCTTGACCTTCGACGAATTCGAGGCCAAGGGCATTCCGACGGTCTATGTCTCGGCTACTCCGGCCGACTACGAACTGCGCAAAGCCGATGGCGTGGTGGTAGAACAGATCATCCGCCCCACCGGGTTGGTCGATCCGCCCATCACGATTCGGCCGGCCAAGGATCAGGTCGATGACCTGATTCACGAGTTACGCCTTACGATCAAACAAAACGAGCGAGTGCTGGTCACCACCCTCACCAAACGCATGGCCGAAGAACTCACCGGCTATCTTGGCGAACTCGGCATCAAAGTGCGTTATCTGCACTCCGACATCGACACCGTGGAACGCGTACAGATCCTGCGCGACCTGCGCCAGGGATTGTTCGATGTGCTGGTAGGCATCAACCTGCTGCGCGAAGGGCTTGATATCCCCGAAGTGTCGCTGGTAGCCATTCTGGACGCCGACAAGGAAGGGTTCTTGCGCTCGCAACGCTCCCTGATCCAGACCTGCGGCCGGGCGGCTCGTAACGTGTCGGGCCGGGTCATCATGTACGCCGACCGCGTCACCCGCTCCATGCAAGCCTGCCTCGACGAAACCGATCGCCGTCGCACCGCCCAGTTGGCCTACAATCAAGAGCATGGCATTACACCGCAAACGGTCAAAAAATCGATGCGCTCCATTCTCGAAGATATCGCTGAAAAGGATTATGTCGAATTGCCGCAGGTAGCCGAGGATATGGGCGATTATCACACCCCGCGGGAGGTACGGGCCGAGATCGCCCGCGTCAAGGCGGAGATGCTGGCGGCCGCCTCTAACCTCGAGTTTGAAAAGGCAGCGGAGTTGCGCGACCGCATGTTGGAACTGGAAAAGCTGGAACTGGTTGTACGGGGCGGGGGCTAACGCGGAGGTATGGTGGCTGCTAAAAACAACCGCTAGCAGTTGCCGAAGTTATCTTGTCCGGACAACAGCTGACCGCATTGAACACATGGAAAAAGCCGCCTCCCATGCAGGAATACGGCTTTCAACCAGGCACATGCCACAACCGGCTCAGGCTTCGTCGCCTCCCGGCCCGTATGCAACCTTGACCTCCTCAAGCTTGGCGCACACCTCCGCAAAACCACCCTTGTAGATCACTCGATCCTCCAGATAAGGCTCACCATTAATCATCATGAAATAGAGCCCATCCCTTTCCTCGCGATACACGGTATAGGCATACGCTCCGTAACTGTCGGTATGTATTGGTAGTGCAGCCATTGCTATCCCTCCTTTGCTCATGATCATAGTTTCCATACCTGGGCTGTTTGCCCTAAGTCAGCCTAATTGGGCCTCAGCCAAAACAATGTCATTATACGGGGAAATCGTTTATTGAAAAAGGGTCTCTTAAAGCTATATTTAAAGTCAGGGCAGATACCGCAGATCACTTAAATCCCTCGCTTCAAATTCTTGAAATGGCTGTCTCTTTTCAAGGGTAAGGGATTATGAAAGGCTGTCGGGTTGACAGGCACAAAGAGCATTGCTAAATAATAATGTTGTTGGATTAACTTTTATACAAATGACGACCAAAAGTTGGTTTAATTTGGGGGTTTGGTCGTTATAAAACCAAGTATCCTGGGGCATGTTTAGTGATTTAGTATGACAAATATTTATAGATTATTTTTAACTAAAAAGACCAGTCGAATTAATTACCTGCTCGTTATTACAATATTTTTTGAATTATTTCTCAAATTATTATTGATTTTCAAACATGAAATCAATTGGGATGAGTTTTATTTTATCTCTAAGGTCCACTCATTCCAACGAGGTGAACTTTTCCAACCTTTCCAGAACTTCCATGTCCATCTTTTGGGGTGGGTACCATGGGTATCCGGGAACGAGGTAACTCAGATCATAGCTGCTCGTTGTGCTCTTTTTCTGCTTTTTATTGCATCTGGAATTTTGCTCTATCGGATAGCTCAGAACTTTATCAATGACACGGGTGCTTTGTTCGCTGTTTTCTGCTGGCTTTCGCTTTCCAACGTTATCCGGCATGGATCCAGTTTAAGGTACGACTCTTTCTGCTCCTTCTTATTCCTTCTGGCCTGCTTCGCTCTGCTAACGGATAAACGATCGCGATTTTGGACGATGATCGCTGGCATTTCCATGGGCATATCCCTCCTGATTTCTCTCAAGGCCGCCATTCATGTTGTTTCGCTTTTTGCCCTGATAGTATCCCTACGGATATTTTCTAAGGAGGAACGGTTCTCATTCCGAAAAGCGATTCTATTCATCATCCCATTGGTATTAACTTTCGGGGTAGGCTTTAGAATGCATCAAGGGGCTTTGGCAGTCCCGTCACCAAATGTCGCCGCCTTTCACAAATATTCGAAAGAGATCACTTTTGATGTGGTACCGGCACAACAGGAATTTCTTCATCACATTTCCTCGAAGGCAATTGTTTTCGATGGATTCTTTCCTCAAAGAGGATACCTGACCGAGACCCTTTTGAACAACCTGGTGATCTGGATACTATTGGCGGCGGGGATTTTTTACACAATCCTCAAGTTAACAAGGGAAAAGGAGGAAAAAGGAATCATTGCTCTGACCTTTCTGGCTCCTTTATTTGCCATTCCTTTTTACCGCAACGCCTTCCCCTACTTTTACGTTTTCGCCATAGCTCCGGCAATCATCTTTTGCGGCATCCTGCCCCAACGGATACTTAATGATTTCCAGAAAACTGGTTCCAAGCTCCTGCTCCTGATTTTCACTGTTATCTACCTGCCAATTGTCGGCTCTGCCGGATTTCATTTTCTCAATGCATTCAGTCAGGATAACGGTTCCCAGAAGGTGCTTCTCAGCGCTATCCACCAAATGTTTCCTGATCCGGTCCATTACATAGATGGGTGCTCCGCCGTGGCATCCCACTCAAAAGTCGGGTTTTTTATGAGTACCTGGGGTTTTGAAAATTATTTGGCTGCTGGGCAACCAGTTTTCCGCCAAATTTTACAAGAGGCACATCCTCAATTCTTGCTGGCAAATAAGCCACAGCTTGATCTTAGCCTGTCACGGGAAAATCCATTTTTCAGGAATAACTATGATCTTCTCGCAGAGGACCAGAAAACTTTGGAAGAAAACTTCATCAGGCAGTGGGGCATGTTATGGATTCCGGGAAAGACCCTGCATTCTGACTCTCCAGAAAAGCAGCAAAGTTTCGAAATTCTGATTCCAGGTCCCTACGTCATTGAGAGCAATAACCAAATCATACTTGACAACAGCACGAGGTCACCGGGCGATCAAATAACGCTTTCACAAGGAAGACATACGGCCCAATCGATGAGCAGTGGGCAGAAGATCGTTCTTCGTTGGGGGAAATTTAACCACTTACCTATCGACCCTCCCTCAGTAAACTCTATGTTTTACGGGTTCTGAAGGTCAATGATGACCAACCCTGGGCATCTTAGCCCGACAAAGTGTGAGACGACCTATTTCAAGAGTGCAACCTGACTCGGTATTCACTAAACTTTGGAAAGGGTCAATTCAATGAAAAAAAGAGTTGAGAAGGAGGTGTTTTCGTTTTGAAACTCATTATCCAAATTCCATGCTACAACGAGGCCACTACCCTTGCTATAACCCTTTCTGCCCTCCCACGAATTGTGCCAGGTTTCAACGTTGTCGAATGGTTGATCATTGATGACGGCAGTCTCGATAATACCGTAGATGTAGCTCTTGCGAACGGTGTAGATCATGTCATTCGCCATCCTCGCAATCAAGGCCTTGCGCGTACCTTTTTGACTGGACTGGATGCCTGCTTGCAACTGGGCGCGGACGTAATTGTCAACACCGATGCGGATAACCAGTATAATGCCGACGATATTCCGGCTCTGACTTGTCCAATTCTGGAAAACAGGGCAGAAATTGTGATCGGCGCACGCCCCATCGAGACAACCGAACACTTTTCACCCATCAAAAAACGGTTGCAAAGGATCGGCAGTTGGGTTGTACGAATGGCCAGCAAGACCGACATGCCCGATGCACCTAGCGGCTTTCGAGCGATGAGCAGGACTGCCGCACAACATCTGATGGTATTCAGCGACTATACCTATACCTTGGAAACTATTATCCAGGCTGGCCAGAAAAACATGGCCATTACCTCGATTCCCATCCGAGTAAATGAGGATTTGCGCCCATCTCGGCTGGTCAAAAGCATTCCTTCCTACATCAGGAGAGGCATAGCCACCATCATTCGAATATTTGTCGTTTACCGCCCTTTCCGTTTTTTCGGCACCTTGGGCGCTTTTTTATTTTTGCTGGGTTTTGTCATCGGGTTACGCTTTCTCTGGTTTTTTTTACACGATGCGGGTCAGGGTCATGTCCAGTCTCTGATTCTTGCGGCATTGTTAATGGGAATGGGATTTCAGACAATATTAATTGCCTTTATTGCTGATTTACTGGCAGCAAACAGGAAGCTTCTGGAAGATATCCGATATCGCGTGCGTAGCAATCAGGGATCAAATTCTAACAAACATTAAGTACCAATCTTTAGGTGGTGTATTTACATGAAGATTTCTAGAGGCTTGGAAGAGAACGGAATTGTGATCGGTAACACGTATGACAAGTATGGATCCCGCAACCTGATCGTCCGCAAAATCATGAATGGCTTTTCCAAAGCCCTGTCTGAACTGGTCACCAAGGCATGCCCAAGCACGATTCATGAAGTGGGCTGCGGTGAGGGTTTTTGGGTCCTGGAATGGTTTCGCCAAGGGAAAGCCGTTCGCGGAACCGACTTCTCATCCCAAGTGATCGAATTGGCAAGATTAAATGCAATTGAACAGGGTATTTCGCCAGAGGTATTCCAGCCTCGAAACATCTACGATCTCAATGCGCCACAAGATAGCGCAGATCTTATTGTATGCTGCGAAGTTTTGGAACATCTTCATTCCCCCGAAGAAGCGTTGCGTATTCTACAAAGCATTATTAATCAATTTTTGATTATAAGCGTTCCCCGTGAGCCCGTCTGGCGTGCACTCAACCTTGCCCGCGGTAAGTACATAGGGCGTTTGGGTAATACGCCAGGACACATTCAGCATTGGACCAGGGATGGCTTTGTACACCTGGTTTCAAAATATTTCGAAGTAATTGAAACTAAAAACCCCTTACCCTGGACCATGCTGCTGTGCCGACCGCGTCCCTGAGGCAACAAACTATGCGACCTGCCCTAAAACAAGGCCTGCACTGGTTTGGCTGCACTCTCGCCATCGCTGGCGTTATGTTTGTTATCATGCACCTGTATAACTTTAGTGCTGATATAGACGTCTCTCGTTTTGGAACAGGAACGTGGTTAGGTATCATTGCTTTTTCATGGATCTATGGCCTTGCAAATCTAATGCTTGCCATGGCTTGGTGGAATTTACTGGAGCACTTCCAAGTGACTGTCTCTGGAAGGTGGGCGATCAAAACCTACGGCATGACACAACTCGCCAAGTATACTCCGGGCAATATCTTCCACCTTGCGGGACGCCAGGCAGTAGGAATGGCTGCCGGTTTGCCCGGCTGGCCCATGGCAAAATCCGCAGTGGGAGAATTAGGCTTGCTTTCCGTTGCTGGTGCGCCGTTTGCCATTTTAGTTCTCCCGCGGTGGTTGCCGTTGTTTCCTTTAACATGGGCAGCGCTTGCTTTTGCATGCACTATCAGCACCATCGCCCTTGCTGTGTGGCAATATTGCGGAGCATCGGCGGTTCGAGCTTTTGGTTGGCATTGTGGGTTCCTGGCTGTCTCAGGTCTTCTATTTGCCGGACTAGTAGGTCTGCTCGCCGACAACTTGAACAGCCTGCTTGTAATTGAGTTGTGCGGAGCTTACATCCTGGCCTGGCTAATTGGGTTGGTGACTCCTGGAGCACCGGCCGGAGCTGGGGTGCGTGAGTTAGCCCTTCTATTTTTTTTCAAGGGAGTCATCGGCGAAACTGATTTATTAATGGCAGTAATTTTGGGCAGAGTGATTACAGTGGTAGGGGATTTGGGATTTTTTGGATTTACCTCATTGCTAAAGAAAAGGGATTCTACTCCTTAAAAGCCCTCTTGAAGTGCGCTGAGCTCTCCCCGGTTCAATGAAAACCGAGTAGTCTGCACTCTTGAAATAGGACGCTTCAAAGTTGGCTGGGCTAATGTCTAGAATTTTCTGGAGTTAACGGTCGATCAAATAAATCCCCCTAAAGCCGCAGCTTGTAACCACGCCCGATCAGCAAGGCTGCCCAGCAGAACAGGGCGAGCGCCATGGCAAACGTCGCGGAAAAAGACACGATCAGAGGGACGTCCCCGACGCCGAGGATGGTCTGGCGAAAGCCGTCGATGATGTAAAACATGGGATTGAAATGGGACAGGCGTTCCCAGAATGGCGGGAGGATAGAAATGGGATAGAAGACGCCGCCGAGATAAATCAGGGGTACAATGAGGAAGTTGTTGAACATCGACAGGGCGTCCATGGTGTTGGCATGCAGGGCCGCGATCAGTCCGAACTGGGCGAACAGGAAGCTGGCCAGGGCGGCCATGACCAGAGTTGCAAACGGATGCACCCAGGGCAGCTCGGCGAAGAAGGTGGAGATGCCCAGCACCGCGCTGCCGACCAGCAAGCCGCGCAGCATGGCGGCCAGGGTATAGGCAAAAATAAACTGCGGAGCACTGATGGGCGTCACCAGCAAATCCACGATATTGCCCAGGTAGCGGGAGATAAACAGGGACGAGGAGGTATTGGCGAAGCTGTTGGTGATGACCCCCATAAGGATCAGGCCGGGGATGACGAACTGGGCGTAGCTGAAGCCCTCCATCACGGAGATCCGCTCACCGAGGGTGGCGCCGAACACGAACAGATATAACGAGGCGGTCACGATGGGCGCCAGCAGGGTCTGGAAGGAGACCCGCAAAAACCGTCGGACTTCCTTCTGCAGCAAGGTGGCAAAAGGCAGCCAGGCTACGAATTTCTCCGGTTGCCGGAAGCGTTTCATCATTTTCCACCTGCCTGTCCGTTATCGGGGCGTTTGCCGGTGAGATGCAAAAACACCTCTTCGAGTCCAGGGCGTAACGTCTCGACATCTCCCACCTCGATGCCGAGATCGGTGATACGGCGCAATACCGCCCCGGCTCCCTGCCCGGCTTCGAGTACCAGGTGCAGCATCTGGCCGGATTCCCGCAGGGCCGGTTGCAAATCATGCAGTTCCGCGGGCACCTCCTGCAGGGGGTGTTCCAGCGTTACCTGCAGGTGCCGCCCTTCGATGCGTGCCAGCAACCGGGATGTCTCTTCCAGGGCGATGAGTTCGCCATGGTTCATGATGGCGATGCGGCCACACATCTGTTCGGCTTCTTCCAGATAATGGGTAGTCAACAACACCGTCACTCCGTCGCGATTAATTTCCCGCACAAAATCCCAGAGGTTGCGCCGCAGCTCGACATCGACCCCGGCCGTCGGCTCATCGAGAATCAGCAGACGAGGCTTGTGGATCATCGCCTTGGCGACCATGAAGCGCCGCTTGAGACCGCCGGACAGGCTATTCATCGATTTGTGCAGATGAGGCCCGAGCCCCAACTGGTCGATGAGCAGTTCGCGCCAGCTATTGTCCCGCGGCACGCCGTAATAACCGGCATGAATACGCAAGGCACGGTCGATGGTGAAGAAATTATCGGTGACGATTTCCTGGTGCATGACCCCCACCAGGCGGCGGGTGATGCACCGCTCGGTGCAGTTGTCATGGCCGAAAACCCGCACCGTCCCGCTATCGATGCGACAGACACCGCTGATCATGTTGATGGTGGTACTCTTTCCGGCACCGTTGGGCCCCAGCAGGCCGAAAATCTCCCCGGGAGACACGGTCAGGGATAGATCACGCACCGCCGGTGTGCCGGCGAAGGATTTATGCAGATGTTCAATGTGGAGGGCTGAAATCATGACAGGCACTATACCGTCAATCGGGATGTGAATCAATCAGGCTCGCTGCCTCGGCAGGCCGCATGCGGATAGGCGCGGATACGAGTTGAAACAGCTGTTGGGCGAAGGCATAGCAGATCAGCGTGCCAAGCAGCCAGGCACTCCCTGCCATAATCAACCGACGTCTTAATTCTTCGAGGTGGCCAATCAGAGGCTGTTCAACCCTGGGGGGGAGGGCGGGCGCCGTTCGTGGCGATCATCCGGGGTGCCGTCACTCAGCGACACGGGGTCGCTGTCTTCGGTCACCCGATCGGCCTCTTTGGAAGAAAACTGGTCGGAATGATCGTCGTGAAAATCGCGGGTGGCTCGCTTGAATTCAGCCAGCCCCTTGCCGAGGGCACGAGCCAGTTCCGGCAGGCGCCGCGGACCAAGAATAATCAGGGCCAGAGCCAGGATCAACAATAGTTCGGTGGGACCGATATTGAACATGCACAAACCTCTTTTAATCAGGGAAAGTTACTGATTTTCCGGCGTAACCAGACAATAGCCACAAACCTTTCGCCTGTCAAGCGGATCAATCAGGTAAAGGTTTGACAAATATAGGCTTTTACACTATCATGCGCCTCTATTATAACATCGTTTATCCCCTTACCGAAGAGGCCTGTAAATGAACTCGCAACAACTCAAGGAGGAAATCCGCCGGCTGGCCACAGAGCGCAATGCATTGATCATGGCGCACTTTTACCAGCGCGACGAAATCCAGGAGATTGCCGATGTCGCCGGAGATTCCCTGGCCATGGCCATTGAGGCGGCGCAAACCGACCGGCAGGTAATTGTGTTGTGTGGCGTACATTTCATGGCGGAAAGTGCCGCGATTCTGGCTCCGGGAAAAACCGTGCTGCTGCCCCGCACCGATGCCGGCTGCCCCATGGCCGACATGGTTGAGGTCGACAAGCTGCAAGAGTTGAAGGCCCGCCTGCCCGGTCGGCCGGTAGTGACCTATGTCAATTCCAGCGCTGCGGTCAAGGCCGAAAGCGACATCTGCTGCACCAGTGCCAACGCCGTGGCGGTGGTCAACTCACTGAACGACGATGAAGTCATCCTGGTGCCGGACCGCAACCTTGGCCGTTACATCGCCGCCAATACCGATAAAAAGTGCTATTTATGGCAGGGGTTTTGCCCGTTTCACGACCAGTTGCCCGAAGAGGACGTGCTGGCCGCCAAACAGACTCATCCGGATGCCCTGTTCCTGGCGCACCCCGAATGCCGCCCGCAGATCCTGGCCATGGCCGACTACGTCGCTTCCACCAGCGGCATAATCGATTATGTCCGTAACAGCCCGGCCGAAAAATTCATCCTCGGCACCGAAGAGGGCATCCTTTATCGGCTGCGCAAAGAAAATCCCGACAAGCAGTTCATCATGCCCAACTCCCTGCTGTTCTGCAAGACCATGAAATACATCACTCTCGAAGAGGTGCTGCATTGCCTGCAAACCATGAGCCCCGCGATAACGGTCCCGACGGAGGTTGCCGACGGCGCCCGCCAATCCCTGGAACGCATGCTGGCCGTGCCGCGCGACTGAACATGACGACATCCTATCATCAACAGGACGGGGGCGCGCTCGGATGCGCCCCCGCTCTTTTTTCAGCATGACACCTTCCGATCCGCATACGGAACTGCATCCGGCCCTCGAAGAGTTTGCCGCCACCCTGGACGGCTTGCCCCATGCCGAACTGCTGGGGATGACCGGCACCAGCTGCGCGTTCATGTTGGCGCGCCTGCTGGCCGAACGCCCCGAACCGTTGCTGATTCTGGCGGCGGACCAGGAACAAGCTGTCCGCATCGCAGCCGACCTGGCCTTTTACCTGGGGCACCCCGAGCAGGTTTTCTACCTGCCGCACTGGGAAATGCGCCCCTACGAAGCGCTGCTGCCCCACCCCGAAATCGAGGCGACACGTCTTGCAACGCTGGCGGCGCTGGCCGACGGGCGCGCGCGGGCGTTGATCATGACGGTGCGCTCGGCCATGCAGCGAGTCATGCCGCGCCGCGTACTGACCGCCCTGCGCGGCTACTTGCGCGAAAAAGATCTTCATCCCAGAGAAAATCTGCTGCCGCACCTTGTCGAACTCGGCTATCACGCCGTACCGCTGGTGGAAGACCCCGGCACCTTTTCGGTGCGAGGCGATCTCATCGATCTGTATCCTCCGACCCTTAAAGAACCGGTACGCATCGAATTTTTCGGCGATCAGATCGAGCGCATGCGCCCTTTCGATCCCGTCACCCAACGCTCCCGCGATGAGCGGATCGCTGCACTGGAACTGCTGCCTGCGCGGGAAATGATCCTGGCCGGCGAATACCTCGAAACCTTTGCGCGGACCCTCAAGCAACGCGCCGATGCCCTCGGCATTGCCCGTCCCCAGCGCGAAGCCCTGCTTGAAGAAGCACGCGAGGGGCTGCTCGGCCCCGGGCACAGTTTCCTCATGCCCCTGTGTTACGATGGTCTGGACAGCGTTTTTGACTATGCTCCCGCAGGGCGTCTGGTGCGCCTCGATCCGCCCTCCATCGCCCAGGAAATCGACCGCCTGCAGGATGAAATCCGCGAAGGCGAGGATCGCATGGCGGCTCGCGGCGAATTGTTTGTGCCGGGGGATACCCTCTACTTTCCCAGCGAAGACCTGGACCGTCAGTTTGCCGGCATGCCCCAGCTCGACGTCACCCTCCTGCGCCTCTACCATCTGGACGAGCAATCGACGCGGCTGGTCCTGCGCACCGAAAGCAACACCGATCTGCGCGGGCATCAGCAGCAGGGTGGTGGTCTGGCCGCGCAACTGGCCGGCCGCCTGCACACCTGGCAGCAGGACGGCTGGCGCCTGCTGCTGGTGTGTCACCAGCGCGGGCAGGCCGAGCGCCTGCAGGCCCTGCTGGCCGGTCGCGGGCTTGAATTACCGTTACATACCGACTTCGAGGTGGCCACCGTCAAGCCGGGCCGTCCCGTCATCACTCTGGGGGAGCTGTCCGGCGGCTTCCGTCTGCCGGATGAACGGCTGGCGGTCATCACCGAAGAGGAGATCTTCGGGCGACGCGCCCACCGCCGCAACGCCACCGCCGAGGCAAGGGCCAAGGCGCGACTTTCCTCGCTGGCCGAACTGCGCGAGGGTGACCTGGTGGTGCATGCCGACCACGGCATTGGCCGCTACCAGGGCCTGCTGCACCTGCAATTGCAGGGCAGCGAAGGCGATTTTCTGCATCTGGAATATGCCGGCAAGGACCGCCTCTACCTGCCGGTGGAGCGCATCGAAAAGATCCAGAAATATGTCGGCGCCGAAGGGGGAACGCCGCGCCTTGACCGCATGGGCGGCGGCGCTTGGGAAAAGGCCAAGCTCAAGGCCCGCGCAGCGGTCGAGGAATTGGCCCGCGAACTGCTGCAGATCTATGCCCGTCGCGCCATGCACGAAGGTTTTCACTACTCGCCGCCGGATGCCATGTTTCGCGAGTTCGAGGCCGCCTTCCCCTACGAAGAAACCCCGGATCAGCTGGCCGCCATCAACGACGTGCTGGCCGATATGCAGACCCCAAGGGCCATGGACCGGGTGATCTGCGGTGACGTAGGCTACGGCAAAACCGAAGTGGCCATTCGCGCCGCCTACAAAGCGGCTCTGGACGGCAAACAGGTCGCGGTACTGGTGCCGACCACGGTACTGGCACGCCAGCATGGACAAACCTTTGCCGAACGCCTGAAGGATTCGCCGGTAGTCGTAGCTTCCCTGTCGCGGCTGAACAACACCACCGACCAAAAACAGATCCTGCAGCGAGCCGCCGACGGCCAGATCGACATCCTCATCGGCACCCACCGGCTGCTGCAGCGCGACGTGCGCTTCAAGGATCTGGGCCTTCTGATCGTCGACGAGGAACAGCGCTTCGGCGTGACCCACAAGGAGCGGTTGAAAAAACTGCGCGCCGAAGTCGATCTGCTCACCCTGACCGCCACCCCCATCCCGCGCACCCTGCACATGAGTCTGCTGGGGCTGCGCGATCTGTCGGTCATCGATACGCCGCCCGTCGATCGCCAGGCGATCCGCACCTATGTCACGCGGTTCGACGACGACCTGATCCGCCAGGCGATTCTCAACGAACTGCGTCGCGGTGGACAGGTGTTCTTTGTGCACAACCGCGTGCAGAATATCGGCGCCATGGCCGAATTCCTCCAGAACCTGGTCCCTGAGGCGAAGATCGCCGTGGGTCACGGCCAGATGGGCGAAAAAGCGCTGGAGGCGGTCATGATGGATTTTGTCGAAGGCAACATCAACGTGCTGGTATGCAGCACCATCATCGAAAACGGCCTCGATATCCCACGCGCCAATACCATCATCGTCAACCGCGCCGACTGCTTCGGTCTGGCGCAGCTCTATCAGTTGCGAGGCCGGGTCGGCCGCTCGCACGTACGGGCTTACGCCTACCTGTTGATCCCCGGTGAGGGCACCCTGACCCACGAGGCCCGGGAACGCCTGCGGGTCTTGACCGAACTGACCGAGTTGGGTGCCGGCTTCCGCATCGCCAGCCACGACCTGGAACTGCGCGGCGCCGGCGATCTGCTGGGCCCCAAACAATCGGGGCAGATTGCGGCCATCGGTTTTGAGATGTATGCCGAATTGCTGGAAGACACCATTGCCGAACTCAAAGGGCAGCAGAAGGAGAACCGCATCGATCCGGAAATCCGTCTCGGCCTGTCGGCCTTCCTGCCGGAGAAATATTTGCCTGATCCCAATCAGCGTCTGGTGTGTTACAAGCAACTGGCCTCTGCCGAAGACGAGGAAACCCTTTATGCCCTGGCCGACGAACTGCGCGACCGCTTTGGCGAGCTTCCCGACCCTACCCTGCTATTGATGGAGGTCATGAAACTGCGGGTGCTCATGAAACAGTTGCGCATCGTCGCCGCCGATTACGATGGCCATACGTTGACCCTGGCCTTTGCCCAGGACACACCGGTTACGCCGGACAAAATCATCGCGCTGCTGGAACAGGATGCAAAAAAATTCAGCTTTTCCCCCGATTTTCGTCTGGGCATTCGCCTCGGCAGACAACCCGCAGAGGTGGCTCTGGGCGAGGCCAAAAAAGCATTGCAAGGCCTTATTTAGCTATGTTAGTGTCCCGTGCGGGTAGTCGTGTCAAATCATTCCGAGACATTTTTGGGGCTGCCAAACCGGGCATTAAGTCAAGTTGGCGCAACGCAGACAGAGCCAAAAAGGCAGGATCAACCACACGGGACACCACGTTTATCCATATGGCGTTCCCGGCAGCAGTCGGCGCCCTTGCAAGGAGTCACCCCTGATGCCCCGCCGCGGGTTTGCCACCATTATTCTGCTGCTGTTCATGTTCCTGCCGGCCTGCAGACAGCAGGTTCAACTGCCGTCCCAGATCTTGTTGCGGGTCGATGGCCGCACCGTTTCCCTGGAACAGTTTCAACACGGCTTTGAGCAGATCCTGCCCGGAGACCGGACACTTTCCAAGGATGAGGAGCACGCCCTGCGCCGCTCGTACCTTGCTCAGCGCATCGACCACGAATTACTCCTGGCCGAGGCGGAAAACCTTAAACTGCGCGTTTCGCCCAAGGAAATGCGTCAGGCCATGGACAGCCACCGGCAGCATTACCCTCCCGGCGATTTCGATCGCATGCTTAAGGAACATGGTTTGACTGCCGAGACATGGAATCGGCTGTTGCTCGAAGAACTGCTGGTGGAAAAAGCCCTCCACCACATGGTGCGGATGCAGGTCAGCGTGGCGGAAGAGGAGATAAGCACCTATTTCGCGGCTCACCGCCAGAGTTTCACCCGGCCGGAAATGGTCAAAGCTCGCCAGATCACGGTCATGACCGAGGCCGAAGGCCGCCAGATTCTGGAGAAGTTGCGCCAGGGCATGAATTTTCGGGAAGCCGCCCGCCGCCACTCCATTTCGCCGGATGCCGAGCAGGATGGCGATCTTGGCACCTTTGCCCGCGGAGAAATGCCCGAAGCTTTTGACCAGGCGGTATTCGAGCTGCCGGTCGGGCGTATAAGCGAACTGATCCAGAGTGAATTCGGCTACCATATTTTCCTGGTCGAAGAACACCTGCCGGCATTGCAGCCCACACTGCAGGCGGCCCGCGAAGACATCATCGCCACTTTGCGCCAGGAAAAGGAAGAAAAGCGTTACCAGGATTGGGTGCAGGCCCTGCGACAAGAAGCCTCCATCGAAATCGACTGGACGTTGCTATAATTTCTTTTCCTCCCGGAAGGCTGTCGGACAGACTTCCGGGAGGCCCGCTTGTTTCCATTGCAATTCAACCATGGAAGCAACCTTTGCCCCCCCATGCGAGGAACGGCACCCATGAAACGCTTTGTTCTGTTGTTCGCCGCGCTGACACTGGTGGCCAGCCCTGCCTTGGCCGAAACCATCAGCCGCATTGCCGCCATCGTCAATGAGGACGTCATCACGACGGCCCAACTCGACCGGGAAATCGAAAAAATGCTTTCCGCCGAAGCGACGGATTCCGGCATTTCCCCCGCCCAGCGCGATGAACTGCGCCGCAAGGTTCTCGACCAGGTCATCGAGGAAACTTTACTTCGTCAGCGCATCGAAAAACTCGGCCTGCAAGTTTCCGATGCGGACATCGAACAGGCTATCAACGATGTTCAGGCGCAAAACAACATCAGTCGCGAACAGCTCCAGGAAGCGCTGGTTGCCCAGGGCATGACGTTTGAGGAGTACCGGGACCGCTTGCGTCAGCAACTGCTCAATTTCAAGCTGGTCGGACGGGAAATCCAGAGTAAGGTCGAAATTACCAATACGGAAATGCGCGACTATTATCGCGCACACCTGGACGACTATCGCAACGCCCCTTACATCCGACTGAGCCGCATCACCTTCAGGCTTGCTGCCGGAAGCTCACCCGCAGCCATCGCCGCCATGCGCTCCAAGGCGGATACCGCCCTCAATCAATTGCGCCAGGGGATGGATTTTTTTGAGGTCCTCATGCAGAACGCTTCCACGGCCGGGATCGATGGCGGCGATATGGGGCAGATCACCGAAGGCAGCCTGAGCGATAGCTTTAACCGCGCCATCAGCGAACTGTCGCCCGGTCAGACTTCCGGAATCATCGAAACCGCCGAGGGTTTCCACATCCTGCGGTTGGATGAACGCAATACCGGCGAGACCCAAACCTTCGAAACCGTCAAGGACCAGATCAAAAACAAAATGCTTGAGGAAAAGCGCGCTGCAGCCCTTACCGAGTGGACGAAAAATCTACGGGAAAGCGCCGACATCGAGATACGCCTTTAAAATCCACCTCCAATTGCTGACACCCTGAACCCCGCCCTTCGAGGCGGGGTTTTTTATTACCGAATTTACGGTTGTCGGAATCCGACTCCCGGCGTTATAATCACGGGTCTTCCGGAAAAAACGGAGTTGCGCTATGCAAAAACCCCTGATCCTTACCATGGGCGACCCGACCGGGGTCGGCCCCGAAGTTATTCTCAAAGCCTGGCTGAGCGGCGCTCTCGACCGTGTCGAACAACCACTGCTGGTTGCCGGGGATGCGGCCGTGCTGCAACGGGCGGCGCGCCTGTTCCATGCCGACTGCCGTGTGTATGAAGCACCTCCCGGTGACAGAGCCAGTCACACGCTGCACTGCGGCGAGCGCAGCCTGGCGCTGCGTTCGCTGTCGCACCTGCCTGCGGAGCAATTGGCCTGGGGCCGGCCGGATATCGCATGCGGCCGAGCCATGCTGGATTTCATTACCTGGGCCTGCGACCAGTGCCTGGCCGGAGAAGCGGCCGCCATGGTCACCGGTCCCATCAACAAACAGGCGATTCTGGCGGCGGGCTGCGATGCGCCCGGCCACACCGAGCTGCTGGCCCGGCGCTGCCATACCGACAAAGTGGTGATGATGCTCGGCGGCGCGCGCCTCAAGGTCTGCCTGGTAACCACCCACATGGCGCTGAAAGAGGTTCTCGGGGCACTGAGTTGTGATGAAATCGTAGCCACCATCCGCATCGTCGATGCCGCCTTCCGACGCTTTTTCGGCTGCCGGCTGCCCCGCCTGGCGGTGCTGGCTCTCAACCCCCATGCCGGTGAAGGTGGCCGCTTCGGCGATGAGGAAACCCGCATCATCGCGCCTGCCATCGCCACCGCCCGTCAGCTCGGTATCGACGCCAGCGGCCCCCACAGTGCCGACACCCTGTTCCATTTTGCCGCCCGTGGCGATTACGATGCGGTCATCTGCATGTATCACGACCAGGGCCTGATCCCCCTGAAGCTGCTGCATTTCGAGGATGGCGTCAATATCACCCTGGGCCTGCCCATCATCCGGACCTCGGTGGATCACGGCACAGCTTACGATCTGGCCGGCACCGGCCAGGCCGACTGCCGCAGCCTGGTCGCCGCCGTGTCCATGGCGGTGCACATGGCTCAAAAAGCAGTGACTGGTGATTCGTGATTGGTGACTGGTCCTGTTTTTAATCCACGCTTCGAAGCCTGTCCCTCTGCGCAGGGCCAGGGCGAGGCGATCTTTCGCACGAAAGCAGCAAAGCACACAATTTTACCAATCACTGATAACCAGTTACCAATCACTGGTTTTTAAGGTTTCCGATCCTAATTATGGCCAATAATATTGTCATCAAGGGTGCCTGCGAGCATAATCTCAAATGCATCGACATCACCATCCCTCGCGATAAACTGGTGGTGATTACCGGCGTCTCCGGCTCGGGCAAAAGCACCCTGGCGTTCGACACCCTGTACGCCGAGGGCCAGCGCCGTTATGTGGAGAGCCTGTCGGCCTATGCGCGGCAATTCCTGGAACAGATGTCCAAGCCCGATGTGGAAAGCATCGAGGGGCTGTCGCCGGCCATCTCCATCGAGCAGAAGACCACCTCCAAGAACCCGCGTTCCACAGTCGGTACGGTTACCGAAATCTACGACTACCTGCGCCTGCTGTTCGCCCGCGTCGGACGCATCCACTGCCACGGCTGCGGCAAGGAAATCTCATCCTGGACGATTCAGCAGATGGTCGACCGCATCATGACCCTGCCGGAGCAGACCAAGCTGCTGCTGCTGGCTCCCATGGTGCGCGGTCGCAAGGGTGAATACCGCAAGGAATTGCGCCAGTTGCAGGCCGACGGTTTCGTGCGCATCCGCATCGACGGTGAGATGCGGGAACTGGCCGAGGATATCGTCCTGGACAAGAACAAAAAACATACGCTGGAGGTGGTGGTCGACCGCCTGGTGATCCGCCCGGGGATCGAAAGCCGTCTGGCCGATTCGCTGCAAACCGCGTTGCGCCTGGCCGAAGGCATCGTGCGGGTGGAAGAAGTCGACGGCGAAAGCCGCCTCTTCTCCGAACAGCATGCCTGCGCCGACTGCGGTATCTCCTATCCGGAAATCACGCCGCGCATGTTCTCCTTCAACAACCCCTACGGCGCCTGTCCGGCCTGTTCAGGGCTCGGCACACGCATGTACTTCGACCCCGAGGAAGTGGTCCCCAACCCGGAGCTGTCCCTGCGCGAAGGGGCCGTGGTGCCGTGGGAGACGCGCACCGGATATTACTACCACCAACTGCTGGAAGCCCTGGCGGACCACTACGCGTTCGACATCAACACCCCGTTTGCCCGCCTGCCGGAGCGCATTCGCCAGATCCTGCTGCACGGCTCGGGCAAGGAAACCGTGCGGTTTTTTTACGATCAGGGCGAACGCCGGCATTATTACGAAAAACCTTTCGAGGGGATTATCCCCAACCTGGAACGGCGGTTTCATGAAACCGACTCGGATCGCGTGCGGGAAAACCTGGAACGCTTCATGAACGTGATGCCCTGCCCGACCTGCCAGGGTGCGCGCTTGCGCCCGGAGTCGCTGTTTATCCGGGTTGGCGGCAGCAATATCCAGGAGGTTTGCGCATTATCCATCCATGATGCGGAGCGCTTTTTTGAGACCCTGCGCCTGTCGGACAAGGAATTCGAGATCGGCCGCCGGATTCTCAAGGAAATCCGCGAGCGGCTGTCGTTTTTGTCCTACGTGGGTCTCGACTATCTGAGCCTGGACCGTGCCTCGGGCACCCTGTCGGGGGGCGAAGGGCAGCGTATCCGCCTGGCGACCCAGGTCGGCTCGTCCCTGGTGGGCGTGCTGTACATCCTCGACGAGCCCTCCATCGGCCTGCACCAGCGGGACAATCGACGCCTGCTCGACACCCTCAAGCGCCTGCGGGACCTGGGCAACACGGTGCTGGTGGTGGAGCACGACGAGGAGACCATCCTGGAAGCCGATCATGTCATCGACATGGGCCCGGGCGCCGGCGTCCACGGCGGCGAGGTGGTATCGCAGGGTACCCCCCAGCAGATCCTCGCCGACCCGGCATCCCTCACCGGGCGTTACCTGTCCGGCGCCTTGACCATTCCGCTGCCGGCCGAGCGTCGCGGCAGCGATCGCTACCTGGAAATCATCGGCGCGCAGGAGAACAACCTCAAAAACGTGCATGCCGCCATCCCCCTGGGGGTTATGACTTGCGTCACCGGGGTGTCGGGGTCGGGCAAATCGACCCTGATCATCGATACCCTGTTCAAAGCTCTCGCCCAACGCCTCTACCGTTCGCGCGACAAGGCCGGCAAGGTCGACGACATCCGTGGTCTGGAGCACCTTGACAAGGTCATTGACATCGATCAATCACCCATCGGTCGCACGCCACGCTCCAATCCGGCAACCTACAGCGGCGTTTTCACCGATATCCGCGACCTGTTCGCGCAGCTACCGGAAGCCAAGCTGCGCGGCTACAAACCGGGGCGGTTTTCATTCAACGTCAAGGGCGGTCGCTGCGAAGCTTGCCAGGGCGAAGGCATCCTCAAGATCGAAATGCACTTTCTGCCGGATGTCTACGTGCAGTGTGAGGTCTGCAAGGGGGCTCGCTACAGCCGCGAAACCCTTGAGGTGCGCTACAAGAGCTTGAATATCGCCGAGGTGCTGGACATGACGGTCAACCAGGCCCTGCCTTTCATGGAAAACATTCCACGCATCCGCAACAAACTGGAAATGCTGCGTGACGTTGGGCTGGGCTATATCAAACTCGGCCAGAGCGCCACCACCCTCTCGGGCGGCGAAGCGCAGCGCGTCAAGCTGGCCAAGGAACTGGGCAAGCGCGGCACCGGCAGGACGATTTACATCCTCGATGAGCCGACCACCGGCCTGCACTTTGCCGATATCCATAAATTGCTCGACGTACTGCACCGCCTGGTCGATGCCGGCAACACGGTGGTCATTATCGAGCATAACCTGGATGTCATCAAAACCGCCGATCACATCATCGACCTGGGACCGGAAGGCGGCAGCCGTGGCGGTGAAATCCTCGCCAGCGGCACCCCCGAAGAGGTGGCACGCTGCTCCCGCTCCCACACCGGCCGCTACTTGCGCTCCTATCTCGATTTGTAGGAGCAACACTGCCAGGCCACCGCCCTGATGGAAAGCGGGCGCCGGCATCGACACGGAATCAAGGACCTTTCTTCATGAAACGATCGCCCCTGCAGCCCAAACACCTTAACCCCGGGTGGGCCCTGATCCTGTATTACGCCCTGGCCATTGTCCTCGGCGCCGCCCTGCTGAGCCTGCCGTTTGCCGCCCATGGCGAGTCGTTGTCATTCATCGACGCCCTTTTCACCGCCACCTCGGCCCAATGCGTTACCGGCTTGGTCGTGGTCGACACCGGCACCAGGTTGACCTTTTTCGGCCAAGGGATTGTCCTGCTGCTGATCCAGATCGGTGGTCTGGGAATTACCACTTTCTCCGTCTACCTGTTTTTTTATCTCGGCAAGGGTGTCGGTATCCGCGATCGGTGGGTGATTCAGGAAACGCTGCTGCATACCCCGGTGGAGTCCCTGCCCGAGCTGGTGCGCAGTATTTTCAAGTACACCCTGATTATCGAAGCGATCGGCGCTGCCCTACTGGCCATCGCTTTTGTGCCGAAACAGGGATGGGTCAATGGGATTTACAGCGCCGTTTTTCACAGTATTTCCGCATTCTGCAATGCCGGTTTTTCGTTGCATGCCGACAGCATGATCGGTTTTCGCGCCAATCCCCTGGTCAATATAACCATCATGGCCCTGATCATCCTCGGCGGTATCGGTTTTCTGGTCATCAAAGAAGTTTTCGATCTCAGCCAGGAACACAATCGGCGCCGCCGCCGAAGGCTGTCGCTGCATTCAAGAATGGTTTTCATAACCACCGCCATTTTAATTGGCGGCGGCGCACTGCTTATCGGCCTGCTCGAAGCACCCTCGGTCCTGGCGTCCATGCCTATCGGTGAAAGCATCTGGGTGACTCTGTTCCAGTCCGTCACGACCCGCACCGCCGGCTTCAACACCATCGATCTCACCCTGCTCGAGGTACCAACGCTGTTTCTGATGATGTTTCTGATGTTCGTCGGGGCGTCGCCGGGCTCCTGCGGGGGGGGCATCAAAACCACCAGCCTGGCGTTGTTCGTGGCCATCATGCACAGCCGCCTCAAAGGCAATCCGCACACCAACGTGTTTCGCCGCACCCTGCCCGACGCGGCCGTTACCAAGACCCTTACCCTGGTCATGACCGCCCTGCTGTTTCTGGGCGTGGCGGTCTTCCTCCTGCTGGCGGTGCAGCTAAAGGGCATGCCGGCCATCGACAGCCGCGGGGTGTTTCTGGAATATACGTTTGAAGCCATTTCAGCTTTCGCCACCGTCGGGCTGTCCCTCGGCGCCACAGCCAAACTGCTGCCGGCCGGCAAGCTGATCGTCATCCTTCTGATGTTCATTGGCCGAATCGGTCTGCTCACCGTAGCCTTTACCATGATTCGGCAGTCTCGCGAAGGTGCCGTACACTATGCCGAAGAAAACATCATGATCGGTTGAACATTGTTCAACCGCCTGGGAGAATTCTGCCATGAAACGATTTTGCGTCATTGGATTGGGAAATTTCGGCTTTCACGTCGCCAAAACCCTCTATGAGGAAGGGCATGAGGTGATCGCCATCGATCTCAATCAGGACAAGGTGCAGCGAATTAAAAACTCATCCTCCTATGCTATTTTCGGGGACGCCTCCAACAAGGAATTTCTCAAGGGGCAGGGGGTCGGCGAAATGGATGCGGTGATCATTTCCACCGGAGAGCGCTCGCACCTTTCGACCCTGATCACCCTGCATCTGAAAGAAATGAACGTACCAAGGATTCTGGTCAAAGCCATCGACGAGGATCACGGGCGCATTCTGGAAAAAATCGGCGCCACCGACATCATTTTCCCCGAAAAGGATATGGCGATCAAAACCGCAAAAGGACTGTGCTCATCCAATATCCTGGAATTCATTCCCATCGCCGAGGATTACTCCATCACCGAAGTGGCGCCACCCAACCATTTCATGGGTAAAAACCTCATCGACCTCGATTTGCGCCGTAAATTCCATGTCACGGTTATCGGCATCCGCGACATGCTTACCGGGGATTTCAACACCCTGCCATCACCGACCCACGTCATCAAGGACAGCGATCTGCTGATTCTGATCGGCAAGGCCGAAGATGTGGAAAAAGCCTGTCAAGCCAAGTGAGGTTGGAAATAGTCATTGGCCAATCACGGCTGATCTTCTGGCACTGAAGTTCTGAATAGTCCGAACCAGGTTGACAGGCCCGGCATTGTTTATACAATAACAGCCATGTGCCCAATTCCATGTTACCCACTAACCATAGGAGGCTTGCGAATATGTCCGAACTTAAAGGCAGTAAAACAGAACAGGATCTTCAGGATGCTTTTGCCGGAGAATCCCAGGCGAATCGCAAATATCTGGCTTTTGCAGAACAGGCCGATAAGGAAGGGCATCCCCAGGTAGCTAAATTGTTTCGTGCGGCAGCGGCGGCGGAAACCGTGCATGCCCACGCCCACCTGCGTACCTTGGGCGGTGTCGCCTCGACCCTTGACAACCTCAAGGAAGCGGTCAGCGGGGAAACCCACGAATTCAAGGAGATGTATCCGCCCATGATCGAGGAGGCCAAAGCCAAGGGCTTCAAGGCGGCCGAACGCACGTTTACCTATGCCAACGAAGTGGAGAAGGTGCATGCCGGTCTGTATCAGAAAGCCATGACTAATCTGGGCAACAACGAAGCGGTCGATTATTGGGTGTGCAAGGTTTGCGGCCAAACCCTTGAGGCGGAGCCACAGAGCCCCTGCAACGTCTGTAAAGCGGCCAAAACGGCCTTTTTCAAAGTAGACTGAGTTTTTCGTTTGAAAGCGTGATATCATCGGGTGATTCGCTTAAAGCGGGTCACCCGATATTTATTTTTAGCCGGCCAATGCCGGTCTTTCACAAGAGATTATTCATGGAAAAATGCCCTGTCTGTAAGGAAGAAAAAAAAGGCAAGTACTGGTGCAGTGCCTGCAAGACGGTTTTTGTCTGCCCTCTGCCAGGTTGCGGTGCCGCTATCAGCACCCCTGGCTCCGAGGAATGTCCACGCTGTGGCCTGCTGTTGGCCGACTATGTAAATCAGCGCAAAATGTACAGGAAATGCCCCAAGTGCGGCAAAAAACAGGGGCTGAATGAGCATCAGTGTCGCTACTGCAGGTTCTGGTTCAACTGCCCCACCTGCGGGCACAAAGTACCCACCACCAGCGCCCTGACCTGCCCGCGCTGCGGGACCAATCTGCGCCGCTGATCAAACTGACTGTCACCTGCAAATATGATGCTTTTCGGGTTAAATCGTATCCGAACCATCCCTGAATAAAAAAGCCGGGCTGCATTTTAACTGCAACCCGGCTTTTTGCCCAGGAGGCAGTCGGCGCATGGATAGTCCGACAGACTCCCAGCCATCCCATGAGTCTTTGCGAAGACATCAAGGATTAATCGCCGAATGGCCACCACCAGTGTTTTTTGCCGGGGGTCGCGTCATCTCCCTTGGCCTTCTCTTTCATTTTATCCTTCTGCATGTCCATGTCATGCTCGCCACTGCGGGCATGTTCCTCAGCCTGCTCGGCGCGACGCTCTTCGGCCCGCTCCAGACTTCGGGTAGCATCCTCGTCAGATTGCTTGTTGGAAGGGGACACATCCCAACCGGCGCCACTGCCCTGCCCGTCACGGTTGTCGCCACCGCGGCCGGCCCACCCCGGCGCTGCCATAATCGCCACCAGACCCGTTATCACTATACCTTGCCAGAAGCGCTTCAGCATCATGAACCTCCTTTGCCGTCTGCAAATTGGAATCTTCCCTAATTGTAAGGCCGCCACCCCGCCGGTGCAACCAGCCAAATTTAACTGCCGGGAAAGGACATCTCTGCTATAATCGCCGTCGTTCACCCTGTACAGTGTGTCAAATCAAGACTGAAAAGAGTTGTCCATGACCAAGGATTCCCTGTTCTCACGCCCGCAAAAGCCGGTGCCCCCCTTCGAATTCAATGAATCGGTGGTGCAGGTGTTCGATGATATGCTCAACCGCTCCGTCCCCTGCTATCGGGAACTGGTGCAGCGACAGGCGCAGTTGGCCGTGCACTATTACCAGCCGGAAACCCGCATCTATGATCTGGGCTGCTCCACCGGCAACCTGGGCCTGGCCATTTGCGCCGCCATGGGTGGCGACCGCCCTTTTGAACTGGTCGGGGTGGACAACTCCGAACCGATGCTCAACGTCTGCCGTGAACGCATGCAGCCGGTATCGACGGGTGGAAACATCTCCCTGCGCTGCTCCGATATCCGCCACGTTGAGATGCATCACGCCTCGGTAGTGATTCTCAACCTGACCCTGCAATTCGTCCCGCCGGCCGACCGCCAGCCACTGCTGGACCGGATTTTCAAAGCCCTTCTCCCCGGCGGCATCCTGCTGCTCACGGAGAAGACCGTGCATGCCCATGCCGGGCTCAGCGACCTGCAGCAGGACTTTTATTACCGATTCAAAGCCGAAAACGGCTATTCGCAAATGGAAATCAGCCAGAAGCGCGAAGCACTGGAAAACGTGCTGGTCCCCGAAACCGTCGAAACCCATCTGGCGCGACTTGGTGAAGCCGGCTTCAGAGCCGTCGACACCTGGCTTAAATGGTTTAATTTCGCCTCGTTCATCGCCCTGAAGGAAGCGCCATGATAGCCTTGCTGAGCGCCGCGGTCGCCGCCATCGGCCCCGGTCCCTGGAACCAGGCCCTGGCCGATCTGATCGCCGACAAAGGTCATCAGCTCACTTGCGTGGATGGCAACGCACGCAGGCTGGGTGCATTGATGGAACAACTGCCAAAAGTGCTTCCGTCCCGCCGGGATATCGAGTCCGGCCGGATTATGATCGGTGCTGCAAGTGACCTCACTGAAAAACAACGCCAGGCGCTGTTCGACACGCTGATGGCCTTTCGCCCCTGGCGCAAGGGTCCGTTCAACCTTTTCGGCATCCCTGTCGACACCGAATGGCGCTCGGATTTGAAATGGACGCGCATCGTCCCCCACCTGGCGCCGCTGCAGGGCCGCCGCATTCTCGACGTCGGCAGCAGTTGCGGCTATTATCTGATGCGCATGGCAGCCGCCGCTCCGCAACTGGCCCTTGGCCTGGAGCCGTACCCGCCGTTTTTCTGCCAGTACGTCCTGCTGCAGCGCTGGCTGCAATGGCCGCAGGTTCACTGCCTGCCGCTGAAACTCGAAGAGTTGCCCCCCATGGACGGCTATTTCGACACGATTTTCCACATGGGGGTCCTCTATCACCAGCGTTCGCCCCACGATGCCCTGAAGCAGCTGGCCGCGCTGCTGCGTCCCGGCGGCGAACTGGTGCTGGAGACTCTGGTTCTCGATGGCGAGCAGGACCTGGCGCTTTGCCCCCGCGACCGCTATGCCAAGATGCGAAACGTCTTTTTTCTGCCCACCGTGCCCTGCCTGGAAGCCTGGCTGGTCAAAGCCGGCTTTGAGGATATCCGCTGCGTCGATCGCAGTTGGACCACCATCGCGGAACAAGGTCCCACGCCCTGGGTCAATACCGAATCGTTGCCGGATTTCCTCGATGCGGATGATCCGACGCGCACCGTCGAGGGCTACCAGGCCCCCCTTCGGGCCGCGTTTATTGCCCGCCGCCGCTGACCGGGCCCATCGCATCGCCCCCTTGACATGACCTTGGTGGAACCACACCCTCGTGCAGAACCGTTCAACCTTTTATTTTCCAGGAGGACAGCATGCCCATCATCACCCTCGCACTTTCCCCCCAGAGCAATGACGTCAAGGAACAATTGATCGCGAAACTGACCGCAGCAGCAGCCGACATCACCGGCATCCCGGCGCAGAAATTCATCGTCATCATCGACGAAAATCCCCGCGAGAACATCGGTGTTGGTGGTGTGCCGCTGAACAAGCTGGTTCCCTGATTTTTCCGCCCTGGTTTTAAAGGCAATTTTACCGCTGAGACCGCAGAGTACGNNCGTACTCTGCGGTCTCAGCGGTAAAGCATTTTTTTCTTTTGAAATACAAGCGAGGACACCATGAAAAAATCTCTCGGTCCGAACACCCTGGCACAACCGACCCCTGTATGGCTGGTCGGCACCTACGATGAAGCCGGTCAGCCCAACCTGGCCACCATTGCCTGGGGCGGCGTCTGCTGCTCCAAACCACCCTGCGTTTCCGTGGCCCTGCGTCCGGCCACCCATAGCCACGACAGTATTCTGCAACGCAAAGCCTTTACCATCAATGTCGCCACCGAAGCCTTCGCCCGCCAGGCCGACTTCTGCGGCATCGCCTCCGGCCGCGACACCGACAAGTTCGCCGCCACCGGCCTGACCCCCGTCAAAAGCACCCTGGTCGACGCTCCCTATGCGGACGAATTACCACTCATCCTCGAATGCAGGTTGCAGCAGTCGGTCACGGTCGGCGGGCATACCCTGTTCATCGGTGAAATCGTCGACGTTAAAGCCGACGAGACGATCCTCAGTGCGGAAGGCTACCCCCACATCGAGAAGGTGAAACCGCTGATCTTCACCCCGGTGTTGCGCAACTACCACGGCGTCGGCGAGTATCTGGGGCAGGCCTTCAGTATCGGCAAGGAATTGTCATAACTACTGAAGGGGGAGCTTTTTCGCTTGAATCTGTATTGAATAGCCCAATAAAGAGCAAATTTACCGCAGAGCACGCAGAGCTCGCGGGGAAGGATCTTTGCGAACTCGCGGTAATAGCTCTGATTTATCCCGCGTTATCTTATCCGGCCAGATGCCACCCGGAATATGCACGAATCCGCGTAAACAGTATTCACCCCACCCGCTCCAGCCACTGCTTGAGGGCCTCGATCACCCGCGTGGCCTGCTTCACGCTCAAGCGGCGCAGATCCCCGACACCGGTCATGCGCTTGGCAAAACGCCCGAGAGCAGCCCAGCTCGGGTTCCGCACCGCCCCCAGGCGATGCAGATGCAGCCAGAGTTCGCGTGCTTTCCATACCATGGGCGGCAGGGGCCGCTCGCTGACCCTTGGCAGCCGCGGTCGCCAACCGAGTTCCGCCAAGCGATCAAGCACCATGCGCAACTCGCCGTCGGTCAGGTCGGCAGCCGATTCCTTGCCCGGCACCGTCGAACGCACCAAATCATGGTACATTTCATCACTCAGGCCGAGTTCCTTTTTGGCGATATGGATCTTGGCCAGGGCCCGCCGGCGGTATTCGTGGTCATTGGGAGTGTCTGGCATGACAAAACCCCTTTCCTGTTACCAAAAGTCCAGGTTATCTACCTGCAATCAAAATAAAACCTTCGCGAACCCAAACCCGACTACCTCCATCACTTGCGATCCGGCAACCCTTGGCTAAACTCAACAAACAACCAAGGGGGGCAACTTATGTGGGAATTCAATCTACTCGTTACCATGGCCCAGGATGGGCGCTACCGCCAGATGCTCGAGGAACTTGCCCCGTACGGCGAGTTTCACAAAACCGAATTTCATGGCGTGGTTATCGGCAGAGTGCCTGACATCCCCCACTTCCTGGAGACGATTCTACGTCAGCGGCAAGAGCGGGCCATCGCCTTCCAGGACTTAAGCCGTATCGTACCGCTGGACAAGGTGTTCACCTTCGATCCCGACGATTTTCTGGCCAAGGCCTGCAATGCCATTCGCCCCTACCTGCCCCGCATGAGTGAGCACCGCTTCTACGTGCGCCTTGAACGACGGGGATACAAGGGTCAGATCGTCTCCCCGGATATCGAACAGGCCCTGGACAGTTTCATCCTTGATGAACTGGCCGACGTGGGGCATTCCGGCAAGATCGATTATGAAACGCCCGAGGCGGTGCTGGCCCTCGAGACGGTCGGCAATCGCTGCGGCATCGGCTTTATCACCCGCGAACTGTCCGATCGTTATCCCTTCGTGCATGTCAACTGAGCAATTGCCACCGCCATGCCCGTCAAGTATGCCACCTCAAGCCTTTCGCTCTCGCAAGAGAGCGATGCTCTTCGCGGCTTCTTCGTGAGTCAGGACGATAGCCTCGGGCTCAAAGGAACGCCTATCGTCAAGAAACAGCGAAACTTCGGTGACATGGGTGCCATGGTCGTAAAAAGTCACTATCTCGCCATAGTCGATGAACTCAAAAATCTTGTTCATAACATTCTCCTGCGGGGTGGCGGGATCATCCCCGCTGCTGTTGAAGTCGATTATTCAAAAACCACCGTGCTAAAATCAATGATCAAATGCCTGGATTCTTTCGGGTTGCCGATCGAGGAGGCTAACCGGAAACCCACCGAAGGAGAGAGGCCCGGGGGCGATCTGGCAGGCGGCATCAGGGTTTGGTGGTCAGTGTCTCGCGCACCAGGCTGAGAAAAGACCGCATGGCCGGGGAAGGTTGCACATCGCGGCGACGCACAAAGCATATCGGCAGCCGATTGTAGGGCGGCGGCACCGCGTGCAGATGCACCAGGGAGCAAAACGGTTCGCGCGTGACGAAACTGCGGGGCAGCATGGTAATCCCCATGCCCGCCCCGACGCAGCCGAGGATAGCATCGAGAGCCCCCATTTCCACCACCCTGGACGGAGTGCGGCCCATGTGTTTCAACCAGTCTTCGAGGGAGCGACGGCAGGAGCAGCCGCTGCGGTAGACCAGCACCGACAATGCCGACTCCTCATCCATGTAGAGCTCGGTGCCGCTTGTCACCACCACCAGCTCCTCGCACAGCACTTCCTCCCCGACAATGTCCGGGTGGTCGACCTGGCCGCCGACAAAAGCCCCCTCCACCGAGTAATCGAGCACCCGCGCCACCAGTTCGCCGCTGGCACCGGTGGTCAGTTGCAGGTCGACATCCGGATGGCCCTGGTGGTAACCCGCCAGCAACGCCGGCAGGTGAACCACGGCCGCCGTATCCATGGCACCGAGGCGCAACGGACCACGCGGCGCGCTGGACGGCTCCAGAGCCGCTCTCGCCTCATGCAGCAGATGCGC
>DIWZ01000010.1 GCA_002435955.1 Pelobacter sp. UBA6093 | reverse complement strand
GAGTCTCCGGCTGAGTCTCCGGCTGGACGAGGGTTTTTTTTGCGGCCGGTTTGCGACGACGGGGACGGGGCCTGGGTCTCGCAGGTTTTTCCGGATGTTCGGCTGCAACCGGCACAGTTTCGGCACTGGTTGTGGGGATGGATGCGTCCAGTGCAAGTTCTTTGGCCTCTTCTGCTTCTGCAGGGAGGGATTCTGCAAACAACGGCTGGTCCTGGGCTTGCTCGGCAGTATGTAATGCGGAAGGGGCCGTGTCTGCGTCATGGGCCGCCGACGCTTCCTGGCCAGAGGTTGCAGCGGGAGTGTCCGCACCATTGGATTTGCGACGCCTGCGCGGGCGACGTTTGCGTTTTGCTGGTTTTTCTTCCGCTTCGGGCTCTTCGGTTGGCTGGCTGTCGTTGGCTTCGGCCATGGCGTGACTGGCTTCGGCCATGGCGTGACTGGCTTCGATGTAGGCGGTGGCCTGCGCCGTTTCCTTTTCACGTTTGTAAAATTCGATCTCACCCTGGCTATTTTTGTAGTCGGGGCAAGCTTTGATATGAATACGGATATCGTTGTTTTGTTCTATGTGCAAAAGCTCGGTACGTTTGTTGTTGAGAAGGTAGCTGGCGACGTCAAGGGGGACCATGGCCTCCACCCGGCCGATATGGCCCTTGGCCAGACCCGCATGAATCCGGCGCAAAAACGACAGCGACTGGGCCTCAACCGTCTTGATCTTACCACTGCCGTTGCAGTGTGGACAAACTTCAAATGAAGCTTCGGCCAGAGCGGCCTTGATACGCTGGCGGCTCATTTCAAGCAGTCCGAACTGGCTGATGCGACCAATGGTGACCCTGGCCTTGTCCATTTTCATGGCGTCTTTAAGGGTCTTTTCTACCTCGCGGATATGTTTGCGGTCACGCATGTCGATGAAATCGATGACCACCAACCCCCCGAGATCACGCAGGCGCAACTGGCGAGCCGTTTCGATGGCTGCTTCCAGGTTGGTCTTGTAGGCGGTGCCTTCCACCCCTTGCTCGCTGGCCATTTTTCCGGAGTTGACGTCGATGGCTACCAACGCTTCGGTGGTGTCGATGACCACGGATCCGCCCGAAGGGAGCATGACCTTGTTTTTGGTGATGGATTCTATCTGCTCTTCGATCTGGTAGCGGGCGAAAATCGGCCGGCGTTCCTGGTGCAGTTTTACCAGTTCGGCATATTCGGGCATGACTTCCTGGAAAAATTCCAGTGCTTCGGCGGCCACCCGGGCATCATCCACCAGGACCTCGTCCATGTCATCGCTGAAATAGTCGCGAATGGAGCGGATGACCAGGTTCGATTCCTTGTAAATAAGGGCCGGTGCCTTGGTAGTGCTGGAAAGGGTTTGGATCTTGTTGTACAAACGCAACAGATAGTCGACGTCTCTTTTGAGATCGGCTTTTTTCTGGGTGCTGCCGGCGGTGCGCACGATGTAGCCCATATCCTCGGGGATATCCAGGCTGTTCATGAGCTCCTTGAGCTTCTTGCGATCCGATTCTTTCTCGATTTTACGCGAAATGCCTTTGGTGTCGGATTCGGGCATCAGAACCATGTAACGGCCTGGCAGGGAAAGGAAGGTTGTCAGGGCCGCCCCCTTGGTGCCGCGTTCCTCCTTGACGATCTGTACCAGGATCTCCTGGCCGCGCCGCAGCAGGTCGTTGATGCGGGGGCGTTTGCCCGGTTCAACCCGCCCCTCGGCGGCTTTGAAAAAACTCGGGTGGATTTCTCCGATCTGGAGAAATCCGAGGCGATCACTGCCATAATCGACAAAGGCCGCCTGTAGTCCCGTTTCGACACGGGCCACGACGGCCTTGTAAATATTGCTTTTGGTCTGTTCTCTTCCGGATATTTCGATATCGAGTTCGGTCAGGATCCCGTCTTCGACAATGGCAACCCTATGCTCCTCAGGATGAGTCGCGTTGATGAGCATTTTTTTGGTCATAAAAATCCTTCCGACTGTCGCGAGCGGCAGCCACTAAAATAGGTGAGGGCCGAAAACAATTCGGCTTATCAGCTTTTCCGCTCCGGACGAATCGTCCCACTAGCCCGACAGGGTGGTGGCATTCGCTGGAGGAGCACAGCGCGGAAAGGCCGTTGATACTCTTTATATGGTCAGGCCAAAGGGCCCGACAGCATAAATTGAAAAGGGTTGGTAAACCTCGAAAATAAAACCGCACAAACAGATAAAGAACTGACGAACGAGAGGAAAGAGTCTTCCGGAAGGATGGTCGTCGGTTTCGAGGTTTTACCTGCGCTTCTATTGTGCTATAAAAAGAGCCATGCTGCAACTGAGAAATATTATAAAGGATTTTGGAGACAGGCGCCTGTTCGCCGGTATCAACTGGCATATCCGGCTCGCTGATCGTATCGGTCTTTGCGGAGAGAACGGCACGGGTAAGACCACCTTGCTGAAAATTCTGGCCGGCGAGGTGGCGGTCGATGATGGCGAGGTACAGAGTGCCCGTTGTACGACCATCGGCTATTTGCCGCAGGATGGCCTGGTGCATGCCGGGCGCAGCCTTTTCGAAGAGGTGCGCTCGGCCCTTTCGGAGCTCATGTCTCTGGAAGCGGAGCTGCGATCCCTGGAAGCGCGAATCGGTGCCGACAGCCCACCGGCGTTGCTGGAACGCTACGCAGTGGTACAGGACGTTTTTCGTCATCGCGGCGGCTATGCCGTGGAGTCTGAGATCGGCCGGGTTCTGGGGGGGCTTGGATTTGTCGAAAACGATTGGCAAAAACCCTGCGAGCAGTTCTCCGGTGGCTGGCAGATGCGTATTGCCCTGGCCAAACTGCTGCTGCAGAGACCCAATCTGCTGCTGCTCGACGAACCGACCAACCACCTGGATCTACCGGCACGGGATTGGCTCGAAAACTATCTGGCCGACTACCCGTTTGCCGTAGTGCTGGTATCCCATGACCGGTTTTTCCTCGATCGGGTTGTAGGTCGCATCGTGGAACTGTGGAACGGAGCCTTAACTGAGTATTCCGGCAACTACAGCGCCTACCTGGTTGAACGGGAGCAGCGTATCAGCGCTCTGCGAGCCGCACGTATGCGTCAGGATGAAGAGATCGCCCGCATCGAATCCTTCATTGGCCGCTTCCGTTATCAGGCCAACAAGGCTACCCAGGTGCAGAGCCGCATCAAGCAGCTCGAAAAGATCGATCGCATCGAAGTCCCGCCTGAACGCAAAAGTATCGCGTTCCAGTTTCCTGTTCCGCCCAAGGGCGGGCGACTGGCGTTGGAGCTGGAGGACATCGAGCACGGCTATGGGCCGTTAAGTGTATTGCGGGACGTCTCCCTGAGTATCGAGCGGGGCGAACGTGTGGCACTGGTCGGCGCCAACGGTGCCGGTAAGTCGACCCTGATGCGCTTGCTGGCTGGTTGTGAAGCACCGAGAAGTGGTTGCCGACGGGAGGGGCACAATTTAAATCTGGCCTACTTTGCCCAGGACCAGGCAAGGGTCTTGAATCCCGCTCGTACAGCCCTGGAGGAGTTGACGTCTGCAGCGCCCTTTGACATGGTGCCGCGGGTGCGCGACATTCTGGGTGCCTTTTTATTTTCCGGCGACGATGTGCACAAACCGGTATCGGTACTCTCGGGCGGCGAACGCAACCGCCTGGCTTTGGCCATACTGTTGCTGCGGCCGGCCAATTTGCTGTTGCTGGACGAACCGACCAACCATCTCGACCTGCAATCCAAGGACGTCCTGTTGCGTTCTTTGCTGGCTTACCAGGGTACCCTGGTATTTGTGTCCCACGACCGCTATTTCGTCGACCGCCTGGCGACGCGCGTCATTGAGGTCGGTAGTGGTCAAGCCGTGTCTCACCTTGGCAACTATGAGGATTTCCTTCGGGACAAGGCAGCCGGGGGAGACCTCAGTCATTCGTCCGAACGCGTGGAACGGCGCCAGATTGCTATGGCTGCCGCAGATGACAAGACGCTCGCTTCTTCGACAGCTTCCTACGAAGGTCGCAAGGAGGCTAAACGCGAGGAACGGCGGCGGCAAAAACAACTTGCTGAATTGGAAACACTGATCGAAGCCGCGGAACAGAATCTGGCGCAGTTGGAAGCCGCACTGGCCGATCCCCGGTTATATGATGACCCCCAACGTTCCCGGCAGGTGGCGGAAGATTACGAAACTTTGCAGGGTGAAATTGCCGATCTTTACCAACGCTGGGAAGCATTGCACCTTGATGAAACGGCCTGAACCGGATGCTTTTCTGACGGGAAATCCGAAAGAAGAGGACTTGTCATGCTTCACGGAGGGTTCATGATTGTATTGCCACGAGGAAAGCCGGTCAAAGAGGGGGGGCGAACCCTTGGTATGGATTGGCAGCAAGTCCTGGAAAAACTGCATCACGGCCATTTTACCGGTTACTTGAACTTTGTTGCCGAAAACGGTCGAGGTCTGCTGTTGTTTTTTCGTGGCCAATTGACCGCGGTTCGTTGCAGGCTGCGAGATGAAATTCTGGTTGGTGACGGTGCTCTTGAACATATTTTTTCGGTTTCACAGACGGATTTTGCGCGCCTCGATATCTACCGGCTTGAACCGGCACTGGCGGTTGCCGTATTCAATCTGGTCGAGGGCACACCGCTCTATATGGGGCAATATCGGGAACTGCTCGACATACCGTTTTTCATGGACCTGTTGAAGTGTGATTGCTTCAGCGGCGGCCTGCATGTTCAAGCCGAGGACGCGGTGGCGATTATCCTGATGGATACAGGCAATTTTGTCGGTTTTTTTCACGACGGGCATCCCGGTTTAACAACCACGGCCGATTTGTCTGCTTCGGTGGCGTGGCAACCAGGTGCTAAAATCGATGTAATCCGCTCAGCCGGGGTTGCCGAATCGGAACTTCCTGATTTATTAAAGGAAATCGATCTGATTGCAATGTGGGAAAAAGCCTTGTTGCGTGTCGGTTGAACAAGCGCAGTGGAGAAAGGGGTGTGGCATGAAGGGCGAAATCTTCGGCAGAATTGAATTGCTCATGGGAGATATCACTCGACTGGAGGTCGATGCCATTGTCAACGCGGCCAACCGCAGTCTGCTTGGCGGGGGTGGGGTGGATGGGGCCATTCATCGCGCCGCCGGTGGGGAATTGGTTGCGGAATGCCGGACTCTCGGTGGCTGCGAGACGGGAGACGCAAAAATCACCCGTGGCTATAAACTTCCCGCACGGCATGTCATTCACACGGTCGGCCCAGTGTATCACGCGCGTTCCGACGACCCTGCACTGCTTGCATCCTGTTATCGAGCCAGTTTACAACTGGCGCACCGGCACGGCTTGGTCAGCATTGCCTTTCCGGCGATAAGCTGCGGTGTTTACGGATATCCCATCGAACAGGCGTGCCGCATTGCCATCGACACGGTGCGCGAATTTCTGACGGATAACGAGCTGCCCGAAAGGGTTTTGTTTGTACTTTTTTCCGAGGAATTTTTCCGCATCTATCGGGATTATCTGAGCAAGGTGATGTCCTGACTTCTTTTCACCTGCGTCTCGCGGCCCGGAACTCGGAGGACAGATGAATGTCCTGTTGCTGGAACCGTATCTGGCCGGCTCCCATGCCGCCTGGGCTCGTCAGTATGCTGCATGCAGCCGGCACCGGGTGCAGGTGCTCGGACTGCCGGGTCGACACTGGAAATGGCGCATGCACGGCGGCGCCGTCACCTTGGCCGGTCGGTTGCTGGCTGAAAATACCCCGGTCGATCTCCTGCTGGCCACCGATATGCTTGATCTGGCCTGTTTCCAGGGGTTGACCCGTCATCGTTACGGGGCCGTGCCATCGGTTCTTTATTTCCACGAAAATCAGCTGACCTATCCCTGGTCCCCGCGCGACGCCGATCCCGACAAGCAGCGTGATGCCCACTACGCTTTTATGAATTTTACCAGCGCCCTGGCTGCTGATGCCGTAATGTTTAATTCACATTACCACCACGACGCTTTTTTTGATGCCTTACCCCGCTTTTTGAAACGTTTCCCCGATTGTCGTCAACTGGAGGAGGTCAGGCATATCCGTGACAAAAGCCAGGTTTTGCCCCTGGGGCTGGATTTACGCCTGCTGGATGACTATCGTGAGGAAAAGCTTAACACCGACCGCGGACCGCTGATCCTGTGGAACCATCGCTGGGAGTACGATAAAAATCCTGAAGCGTTTTTTGCTGCGCTGTTCACTCTGGCGGATGAAGGGTGGCCTTTTGAAGTAGCTGTGCTCGGGGAATCTTTTGCCGAGACGCCTGCCATTTTTCAGCAGGTGCAACAACGTCTTGGACAACGTGTCGTGCATTTCGGCTATGCTCGCGATTTTGCCGAATATGCCCGCTGGTTGTGGCGGGCAGATATCCTCCCGGTTACCTCCATTCACGATTTTTTCGGTATCAGCGTGGTCGAAGCCATGTATTGCCAAACCTGGCCTTTGTTGCCGCGGCGTCTCGCCTATCCCGAACATTTGCCGGCCCAGCGGCATGATCGACATCTTTACGACGGTCCGCAGGAACTTGTCGAAGGTTTGCGGACTCTGCTGGCCGAGCCTGCGCTCATGGACGGGCAAAATCCCCGCGCATGGGTAGAAGGCTACGATTGGCAGCGTCAAGCAGGGCGTTATGACGATCTGTTTCAATCGATTCTCGCTTAAATGTTGATCCTGGCCCCATCCTGCGGAAAGGGGCGCCGTGCTGTTGAAAACTTGCTATAATGGGCTGTCACCAAAATCAGGGACAGAATTTTTCATAGACCTATCGGAGCTGTAATGAACGACGAATTTGACGACTATCCTTTTTTCTCCGATGAAGAGCATGACCTGCTGGAAATGGCACAGGTGGCTTTTGCGCAAGGTAACCTGGCGCAGGCGCTGGAGCTTGGCGAGGCTTGGCTGGAGGACCATCCTCTGGATGTGGAAGCCATGCATTTATGCGCTCTTGCAGCTGCCAGCCAGCGGGATGAGAACAAAGCCATGGCCCTGTATCGTAAAGCCTTGCGACTGGAACCGGCACACGGAACTCTGCATCACAATGTTGGCGCCTTGCTGGAAAGGCGCAAAGAATATGCACAGGCCCTGCATCATTTGCAGCGGGCTTTGGAGTTGCAGCCTGATTTTCCCGAGATCTATATTAATCTGGGCAACGTCCTCGATGCCCTGGGACGGGGAGAGGAAGCGCTGGCCATGTACCAGGAGGCATTGCGGCGGTTGCCCGAGACGGATGACGTTTATTTCAACCAGGGCTGTACTTTGAACCGGATGGGGAGATACCAGGAGGCTCTGGAGAGTTTCGAGGCGGTATTGCAGGGCGATCCTCGCAGTGCCGCAGCCTTGAACGGAAAAGGTTTGGCCCTGACCGGCCTGGACCGCGATGAAGAGGCCATTGCCGCTTTTTCCAAAGCCATTGAAACCGGTCCCGACAGTACCCTGTATCGATACAATCGAGCTTTGGCACTGCGTGGGCAGCAACGCCCGCAAGACGCATTGCGCGATCTGGACAAAGCTTTGGAAATCGATCCCGGGTTTCTGGAAGCCGCATTGCAGAAGGCTGAAGTGCTCCATGAACTGGGACAATGGGATGCGAGTTGGCAGACGCTAGCGGCTGTTGAAAAGCCGGATCCGGCCCGCCCGGAAATTGCCTGCTGTCGCGGGCTTTTGCTGGAAGGCCAGGGTGATCTGAATGGCGCCCTGGATGCTTTGGAACAATGCCTTGACAGTTTTCCCGATGATCGCAGGGCCCTGGGCCACAAAGGGCTGGTGCTTATGGAGCTTGGCAGATATGACGAGGCCATCCTTTGTTTTAACGCGGTTCTCGACCAGGGTGAAAATCCGGACATAGCCTACCGCCGAGCCTGCATTTACGCGCGGCAGGGACTGGTTCGCAAGGCGGTTCAGTCTCTTGGTCAGGCCGCTGCCCACGATCCGGCCAAATTGCTGGCGGCCCAAACCGATGCTGCTTTTGATGCCGTAAGGGAGACGCCGTCATTCAGACGCCTGTTCAAAAAGTTTCACCTTGTCTGACGTGAGGGAACCGTTTTTCAGTTGCGTCCGATGGGATCCATTGCCAAGACGCTTTGCGGCGTCATGTTATATGGGGAGGATTCATGCGTCAGCGGATGATCGGGGTGATCGGCGCAGGGGCGACCACAGCCGAAGGTTATGAAGTTGGCCGTCAGGTGGGGCGTTTGATTGCCGAGGCTGGTGCCGTGCTGGTTTGTGGCGGTCTCGGCGGTGTCATGGAAGCCGCATGTCGTGGCGCGGTTGAAGCCGGGGGGCAAACTCTCGGGATTTTGCCGGGGCCCGATGCGGATCAGGCCAATCCCTGGGTGACGCTTGCGGTACCAACCAATCTGGGGCATGCACGCAATGTGATTATTGCGCATACTGCCCGGGCGTTGATTGCCGTGGAAGGGGAGTTTGGAACCCTGTCGGAAATGGCCATTGGCCTCAAGCTGGGTAAGCCTGTGGTGGCACTTGGCAGCTGGCCCGGATTACCCGGCGTTATTTATGTAAGGACTCCGGCGGAGGCTGTCGCCAGGGTTGTGGCAGGGTTTGAAGATGTTGAATGAAAATACCGTTTTGAGTGAGGGATGCAATGACGGATGGGGCGATGGTGGATCTGAAGGGAACCTTGGAGTTTACCGAAAAGTTTCTGGGCTGGATGCGCGGCCGCGGCGCAGTGTTGATCGTCACTCACGACCATCCTGATCCCGACTCGCTTGCGGCGGCCATGGCTCTTAAGCACCTGATCACGATCAAGACCGGGCAACCCACGACCATCGCTTTTGGCGGTATGATAGGTCGGGGGGAAAATCGGGTTATGGTACAGAAACTGGAAATCGATGTGGTGCCGCTCGATTCCCTCGATCTCGATCGTTTTCAGGTGGTGTGCATGGTCGATAGCCAACCGGGTACCGGCAATAATTCCTTTCCCCGGGAGCGAAAAGTCGACCTGGTCATCGATCATCACCCCGCCCGGGAGTCGTGCCGGGAACTCCGTTGGGTGGACGTGCGCGACGAATATGGTGCTACCGCCACCATGCTGTACGAATACCTTGAGGCACAGAAAGTCTCTTTCGGAACCAAGCTTGCCACCATTCTGTTTTATGCCATAAAATCCGAAACTCAGGACCTTGGCCGGGACTGGATCCGGGCAGACCGGCGTGCCTACCTGCAGCTTTTGCCCCTGGTAAACAACAGCATCCTTTTCGATATCATCCATCCGGAAGTGCCACGCGCGTACTTTGCTCATTTCAGCCACGCCATTCGTAACGCCATGATTTATGACGATGTGCTGGTGTTCAATCTCTATCAGATCGATACACCGGACATGGTCGCCGAACTGGCCGATTTTCTGCTGCGGGTCGACGAGGTGAAGGTGGTGCTGGGGATGGGGCATTATAAGAACAGCATGGCCCTGTCTTTTCGCACTCTGCGTAACGATCTCAATGCCGGCGAAATCCTGCAGTCCGTAGTCGCTGGCCTGGGCACCGCCGGCGGTCACGGTATGATCGCCGGCGGTCAGATTCCCGATACTGCCGGTAACCGGGAAACCCTGCAACAGCTGGAACAGTCACTTACCCACCGCCTGCTGCAGGAACTGGGTCGCTACCCTGTGCCCGGCATACCTTTGGTAACCGAGTAAGTCGCGCCAGGAACCTGTCGACAGGCTCCTGGGAATCTGTCGGACTATCCATGCGCCGACAGGATCCTGGCCCATTTATTGACATGAAAAGAAGTGCTGGGGTATAAGAAACGGCTCCAACCAAAGAGGAGATTATGATCCGTTTTTTCATTCCCATATTGAGTTTAATGTTGGTCCTCCCTGCTCACGCTGCTGTTGAAATTGCGCTGGAGGGGCAGTCTCCCAAACGAATCGAAGAGGTGTATCACCGTGACGGCATGGCTTACCTGGCCGTTGACGATGTATTGCCGGTGCTTGGATTGACGGGGCGCTGGCATGCCGTCAAACATGTGTACGAAATCACCACGCCACGAGGCCGCGCCACTATTTCGCCAGGCAGTCATTTTCTGCGCCTCGGCAACCAGCTGATCCCCCTCGGCCAACCTCCTCGCTTCGTCGATGGGCAGCTGCGCATCCCGGAAAGTTTACTGCAGAACCACCTAGCCAAATTGGTGAATCGCTCAGTGGCTTACCGCAACCTTGATCCCAATAATATCCAGGATCCTGACCCCGGCTCGCAACTGGATCGCTTGTTCGCATTTTTGCTGCAGCGCGAGCCGAAGGCCACTAAGGATATATCCAGAGTAACCAAAGTCGCCATTGATCCGGGCCATGGCGGAGAGGATCCGGGCGCCATCGGTGCGAATGGCATCAAAGAGAGACAGGTCACCCTGGCGGTTGCTCAGGGGGTCGAAAAACAGCTCAAAATGCAGCTTGGCATCCCGGTAGTTCTCTCCCGCAATGGCGATTATTCTCTCAATCGAGACCAGCGGCTGCAGGTCGTTTCCCAATCAGGAGCCGATGTGTTGCTGGTATTGCACGCCCAGGCATCCCTGGACCCAGCCCCACACGGTATTGTCCTTTTCGTGCGTCCCAAGGAGGAACAGGCCGCTGGCACGGTGTCGGAATACGATGACAGTATGCAATTGGCGCAGGCTCTCAAGTCGTCGCTGCAGGCTGCGGGATTACCGGTTCGCGGCATCCTGCGGGCCCCGTTGCTGCCCTTGGGAAGAGGTGATTTGCCTTCTGTGCTGGTGGAGATGGGGTACCTGAGTCATGTCGCCGATCAGACACGCCTGTCCATGGAAGAGGGGCAGAGAGTCATGGCCGCAGCCCTGTTCAATGGCCTTAACACCTTTGCCGAAAGAAAGCAGGAGGAATTTCTGTGAGTGATTCCGTGACCCGTCGTGCCGACGGTCGAACGCCGTCCGAGTTGCGTTCCGTATATTTCAGTCGTGGCTTTACCCGCTATGCCGAAGGATCGGTGCTGGTATCGTTCGGTGAAACCCGTGTTTTGTGCAATGCCACCGTCGAGGATGGCGTGCCGCCATTTCTGCGCGGGCAGGGGCAGGGCTGGATCACCGCCGAATATTCCATGTTGCCTCGTGCTACCCATGTGCGCTCCTCGCGCGAAGCGACGCGCGGCAAAGTCAGTGGCCGCACCAGTGAAATCCAGCGCCTCATCGGCCGTTCTCTACGGGCTATCTGCGACCTCGAGGTGCTTGGAGAGCGGACCATCCTTATCGACTGCGATGTTTTGCAGGCCGACGGAGGTACTCGCACCGCTGCCATTACCGGTGCCTACGTTGCCCTGCATGATGCTATTTTCGGTCTGATTCGCGAAAAGCACCTGACCGTTTCCCCACTGCGCGATAGCGTTTCCGCCGTGAGTGTCGGACTGGTTGACGGCCATCCACTCCTTGACCTCGATTATGGTGAGGATTTTCGGGCGGAGGTCGACATGAACTTTGTCATTACCGGTTCCGGACATTTTGTCGAGGTGCAGGGGACTGCCGAGGAACGCCCTTTTACCGTGCAGGAACTGGACGATTTGCGCAATTTGGCCCTCACGGGTTGTCGGGACTTGCATCGTCTGCAGTTGCGGTCTCTGGAGGCATGATCATGGAGTTGCTGGTTGCAACGCGCAATAAAGGCAAGTTGAAGGAAATCGAACGGTTGCTCGCTGATACCGGCATCGTCGTCAAGGGCTTGGATGAGTGCGGCGACTTGCCGGAGGTTGTAGAGGATGGCGATACTTTTGCGGCCAATGCCCGTAAAAAAGCCGCTACCATGGCCCGTTTGACCGGCTACGTTACCCTTGCGGATGACTCCGGGTTAGCGGTGGAGGCACTTGGCGGGCAGCCTGGTATCTATTCGGCCCGTTATGCGGGCGATGATGCATCGGATGCCGACAATAACCGTAAGCTGCTTGAGGAAATGACCCATTTGCCTGGCAGTCAACGGCAGGCGGCTTTTCATTGCGTCCTGGCCTTGTGTACATCCGCAGGGGACTGTCAACTGTTCGAGGGGCGTCTCGACGGGGTGATTCTGGAACAGGCCAGAGGAGAGGCCGGCTTTGGCTACGATCCCCTTTTCATGGTGCCCGAATACGGCCGCACCCTTGCAGAGTTGCCACTGGATATTAAAAACCGCATAAGTCATCGGGGCCAGGCCCTCAAGCGTCTTGTGGAGCATCTGTATCACCTCGGTTAGTCCCTTCCTGCTTTTGCCCGCCGCAACCTTTTTACCCCGAATACATACCGTGCCGTATGGGCCCGGGGCCGGCCTTTTTAGCATGCAATGCAGCATGGCTGCTGCAAGAGGTCCAGGAGCCTGCTGTGGACTGGTATTACCTGGCCAGGCTTGCATCGGTGACATTATGCTGCATAATTAAGAGAGTCGTGTAATTGTATGACTACAATCGAGTAATCTTAATTTTATTGCGGTGCTTTATAGACCTTTTATACACCTTTTCAGGTCATTGAGTTGGACAGTGATGGCAGTTGGACCAGCCATAAACCAGATCCGTTTCAGCTGGCAGAGTCAAGGAAGCGGGTTCATAAACAACCCTAACCCCAGAGGGAGGTGGAGCAATGCGAAAATGGCAAATGATGCTGGGAGGTGCCGCTTTGTCGGTAATGGTTCTGAGTGGTTGTTCAGCGAAGCTGAGCGCCACCGATCGCGAATTGGTCAATCAGGCCGCGCAATCCGGCCAGATGGCTGCCGACCAGGCCCAGAAGGCCCAGGCTTCCGCCGAAACGGCCGAGGCGTCAGCGCAACGAGCTGAAGCTGCAGCCGCCCAGGCTGCTGAAAGCGCGACCGCTGCTCAAGCCAGTGCTGAAAAAGCCCAACGTGCCTTTGAAATGTGTCAGGAAAAACGATAGGAGAGGCGACCTTCAACATCCATGCCCTGCGGTGTATGCTGCAGGGCATATTTTTTAAGGATTCCTTGTTGACACTTTCGCATTATTCCAAGGATATTACAGTCGGCACGCCTTTTCCCAGATGAATTTCTTTTTCGAGCGTTTCCATGTCCAACTGGTTTTTCCAGCGAAGGCTTGCAATCTGCTGCAGGGCTTCCGACATCACATCCTGGTCGTTTGCATCCACCGGTCGATGAACTTCAATCAGCAGCTTGCCGTCTTTTATCCCGACTTTAACGGGTTGCCGCAGTATCCGCACGGCGGTGCCGATTTTTACGCGGGCAAACAGATCCCGGATATCCCAAGGATAAAGACGCATGCAACCGTGGCTGATGCGGCGACCGACTCCATAGGGTTTGTTGGTGCCATGAATACCGTAACCGGGAGCGGAAATTCCAAGCCAATATTCCCCAAGCGGGTTGTCCGGACCCGGGGGAATGCTGGTGGGAAGTTGCGGATTTTCAAGCCGTATGGATGCCGGCGGGTGCCAGGCGGGATGAACGATTTTTTCAATAACCTTGAATGAGCCTTCCGGGGTGCCCCATCCGGAGCGACCGATGCCTACGGGATATACACGCACTCGCAATCTGCCTAGCTCCTGCCACACATAATAAAGGCGTAATTCCGCAAGATTGACAGTGATGCCCTGCTGTATGCCGGCAGGCAACAAAAAGGCATAGGGAAACAAAATACTCGCACCCACCGGTGGCAACCAGGGATCGATATCGGGATTGGCCTTGGTTAAAGCGAGGTATCCCAGACCGCCTTGGCGGGCAAGCTCGATCAAGGTGTCGCCTGGGCGCACCGGATAGATCTGGTGGCTGCCGATAACCGTGGAGTAACCGGTTTGCGGCAGGAGACTTTCGTCAGGATGGCTGGGATACCAGCCGAAGGCGGCATTGCAACAGAAGCATGTTATGGCGAAAATGCATGCGGTAAATTTTTTCATGGACAGAACTCTGATGCTTTCAAATAAACTCATGGGATGGCTAAATAAAAAATTTGCCCTACAAGGCTTGGTGTTTTTTCAGGGACGAAGGCATACATGTAGTATGTCGAGGTCCTGAAAAAATGCCGTAACGCCGTAGGGCGGACTTTTTGCGACGCCATCAACTGTACCGCAATATGACGCCTTGGAAAAGATTCATCGGCCTTGAGAGCTATCTGATCCAGTGCGAATGCTTCCCGGGTCGCGCTGAGGTAAATTCAAGTATTGAATATAGGCTTATATTACGGATCAACCTGTTCCTGTTTCATCCGAGCGAAAGCGGCTTGTGCACCTTGCTGAATTTCTTCCTGCGTCAAATCCCTGGTGTGGGTGGCAAGACTCCAGCTGTAACCGAAGGGGTCTATCACGGTGCCGACACGGTCCCCCCAGAACATTTCCTGCACGGGCATGCAGACCTCGGCACCTGCTGCGACCGCGATCTTGAAGGCTTCATCGACATTCTCCAGATAAAGGTAAAAGCTGACCGGGGAGCCGCCGAAGGTTTCCGCGCTTTTACAGGGATAGTGTGGATTTTCCTCGCTCATCATGATAATCGAATCGCCTATACGAATTTCTGCGTGCATCACCCCCTTGCCGTCGGGCCCCGACATGACGAGTCGCTCCCGGGCACCAAGGGCCTGTTTGTAAAAATCGATCGCCTTACGGGCATCCTTGACCACCAACATCGACGTGACACTATGATATTCTTCGGGTATTGTCTTTGTCATGGCTATTCTCCCTGTTCCGCAAAGTTTGACAGAGTCCTGGGCCTGCGGCAGATCTTCATCAAGTTTATCGAAAAGCTCGTTCCCGCCGGATCGGCAGCTTTCGATATCCTCGCCAGGTGGCAGTCCAGCGTGCTTCAGAGTGAGTTGCATTTACCCTATAATCCATCCCGGTTTCCTGCCTTGTCAAGCTGGCATGCCATGAGATCGTGCCGGGGAGGAGAGGCGTTAACCTTTTCCTGGCATGCACCAGCAATAAAAAGCCCCGTCATTCAAACGGGGCTTTTTGATACCTCTTGCAGGACGAAATTTTTGCTTAGCCATCCTGCGGGTTTTTGCGAAGGCTTCAAGGGTAGTGCAAAGATAGTGGAGCAGGTCTATCCCAGATGAGCGTTATTGCTGCGGGCGCGATTGGCAACTATGGTCGAATCGATTATCTCGCCACAACAAACACATTTCCAGGCGTCGAAGACGCGAACATAGTCATGAAATTTTTCCGTGAACATTTTCCCTTTGCATTTGGGGCATTTCATTTGTTTACTCCTCCATGGTTGAGATTATCTTCAATTGAATACGATCGATTTAATCGCGGAATATCTTGAAGCTATTTCATCATGTATGCCCAAAGATGACTGTCCTTGTAAAAATTTTGGTAAATATGGTTTCACCTAGTAATATCAGTTAGTTATGGAATGCATTAAAGTTCTTCCGAACAGCTCCGTGAAAACGATAACTAATAAAAACGTCATTTAATTGACGATTCTTTGGTGGGAATTCGGGGGGGCTGCGTAAAGGGATGTGCGTTTTTCACAATGGGCGATTTTTGAGATGAAAAAAATGTTTTATATGTTGAATAGTTAAAACCATCAGGGACATGGATGTGTACAGGCCGCCACCATAATGGCGCCGTACGAACGCATGCGTCAAAAAATTGATGGAGTATGAAGAGGAGTCCAGGAACCTGAAGAAATTTATATTTTGCTAAGCCATCTCATGTTTTTTTGCGAAAACATCGATTTTTAATCCTGAAAAATAATCTATTTCTGGTAGTATTGGATAATTGATTTGCACAGGCGCGCAGATGAGCAGAGCCGTTTTGGCTGGCAGCTCGGATTGCCAGGTATTTGAAGCATTAAAGAACAGGCAGTTCAGGACCTCCGGCATGTCTGTTGGTCGCGTCCGGCCGTGAGTGTTGCATACGCATTGTGAGGGCCACTTCTTTCGTATCGTCCACCGCATTCCCTCCTGCCCGAAGGCCTGCCCGGAAATAACCATTTTCCAACCACAATGCATCGTACTTGCTACGGTTTCAACCGTTGATGGCGTCGCAAAAAGTCCGCTCTGCGGGGTTACGGCATTTTTTCAGGACTTCGACATACTATATGTATGCCTTCGTTCCTGAAAAACACCAAGCCTTGTAGTACGAATTGTTTGCCTAGGAGGCTGTCGGACTATCCNNCCTTTTCGGCCCATAGCTACGGCTATGAACCTTCAAACGAGCTAAAATCTGTTCTCAAACATCCAAATTTTCGCTTCGGCCCGGATAGTCCGACAGACTCCTAGCCATCCCATGCGTTTTTGCGAAAACATCAACCGTTTGATGGGCTAGTTTTCTTGGGTCGGCGTTCTCTCCTGCCATGTGGCCAGAACCTGTCGGTATGTTTTATAGCCTTGCCGCCAGGCGGAACGTTTACCCTATTACCTGCAGTCGATCGTGCCGGTGCCATGGCCGGGGAGTCCCTACATGAGCCAGTATTTGTTAAATAATCGACCTTCCCAGGAAGCTGAAATGAGCGTGGATCCCCACCAGGATCTTTCCTTGGCAAAGTTTCAGGCATTATCCGAGGCTTTCGGTGGCGTCGCATACGAGTTGTACCATCCCCGGGGGAATCTGAAGTGGTCTGAACAATGCTGGAGGATGTTCGGTTATTCCCGGGAGGAAATGGGCAGCGATATACAAAGCTGGCTCTTGCATATTCATCCGCTGGATCGTGATCATGCCTTGAAACAAATGTATCGGGTTATGCGTGCCGGTCAGCCGATGCACCTTGAATACCGTGTCCAGCACCGTGATGGCTATTATCTATGGGTACGCGATGACAGCTATGTCTGTTGCCGCAGCGACCAGAGTGTTTGCCATATTGTTGGTTACCTGCAGAATATTACCGAAACCAAACAGCGGCAAAATGATCTCGGACTGGCTCGGCGTGCGATCGATTCTTCCATCAACGGTATTGCATTCACGGATCTCGAAGGTCGCTTGACCTATGTAAATAGGTCTTTTATTGAGCTGGTGGGTTACGACAAGCCGGAAGACATTCTCGGCCGCCAGGTTGGTCATTTCTGGAAAAATCCCAAAAAGGCCCGCGTGGTCCTGCATAATTTGCAAAAATCCAGGGATTGGAGTGGTGAAGTTGCAGCGGTGCGACCCGATGGCAGCGCGGCTTACTTCGAGGTTTCCGCTCAAGTGGTCAACGACGCGACGGGAGAGCCTCTGTGCTATATGGCGTCCTTTGTCGATGTGACCGAACACAAGCAGGCTGAACAGGAGGTGCAGGAATCCGAAGAAAAATACCGCATGCTGTTTTCCTCCTGTTCGGATGCTATCGTCATCTTCGATGCGGAATCCTATCGCATTGTTGATGTTAACGGGGCGGCGCTTGCTCTGTACGGCTATACGCGGCAAGAATTTCTGGCCCTCGATGTTCTGGATCTGAGTGAAGAACCGGAGCAGAGCCGATTGCGCCTGCAACAGATTGTCAGTGGCACCCTGCGGCATTTCCCGCTGGTGAGTCATCGTCGTAAGGATGGCAGCATATGTGATGTCGAGGTATCCGTGGGGTCTTTTAACTGGAAAAAAACCAGGGTGTTCGCGGCATTTTTCCGTGATGTCAGCGACCGCAAGCGCATTGAACAACTCAAGGATGACATGTTGTCAGCCGTCAGTCATGAAATGCGCACACCCCTGACGGCGATATTGGGCTTTACCGATTATCTGCTGAAATCGAACGAGGGACCGGCCGGACAAAAGGATTATCTGCATATCATCCAACAGCAAAGCGAGCGTCTGAAGGAACTGGTGGATAATCATCTTAATCTGCAACGGTTGCGGGCCGGGTACGGGGTTGGCAGCCTCCATCCAATAGAGGTCTTTCCCTTGTTGCATGGCGTGATGAATATGTTTTCCTCGGCCCGTGGTCGGCATCGCATCCGTATTCAATGCCCGGAGGCCTTGCCACCTGTCCGGGGAGACGAGAACCAGCTCTATCGCGCTTTGCATAATTTATTGTCCAATGCCATCAAATATTCGCCTGAGGAGGAAGAAATTGTACTGGGTGCCCGCCAGGATAGCGATGGCGCTGTTCTTTATGTAAAAGACAAGGGCGTGGGGATTCCGCCCGAACATCAGACCATGATATTCGAACGTTTTTTCCGGGTTCAGTCCGAACATCCCAACATGAGAGGCACCGGGTTGGGCTTGTCGCTGGTTCAGGAGATCGTCAAGGCGCATAATGGCAGCATCTGGCTGGAAAGTGCGGCCGATCAGGGAAGCTGTTTCTACTTGAAGCTGCCTTTTTATGGTTGATCCTTGTTCGTCTTCCTGCCCGACTGTTACCTCCAATTATTTCACAAATCGTCACAAGGGGTTTGCCCCTTATGAGTCTGGGAAACAGTTGACACTCCGGTCTGCGGCGGTGTATTACACTCAACGTTTGCATATGCCGATTGCCCAAGGAAATTGGAGGGGGTGCCTATGATAAAAATCGATTTTGAAAAAATGGGCGGTCTGGTGCCGGCCATTATTCAGGACCACGAGACCAACGAGGTGCTGATGGTGGCATTTCTGGACGAGAAAGCGTTAAATTTGACCCTGGAGACCGGAAAGACCTGGTTTTTCAGCCGCAGCCGCAACAAATACTGGATGAAAGGCGAACAATCCGGCAACACCCAGGAAGTAAAAGAGGTGTTGACCGATTGCGATGCCGATACCGTGATCATCAAGGTCAAGCAGAACGGCGGCGCCGCCTGCCATACCGGGAACCGCACCTGTTTTTATGTGCGCTGGGAAAACGGCGCCTGGGTGGAGCATTCCGAACCTTTGTTCGATCCCGACGAAGTGTATAAGAAATAAGGTCTGCCCAATTTCGCGACACTCACAGGCTTTCGCCTTTTGTCCGAATGATAACGGATGGTTATGTGGAGAATTTTATGGAAAGAACCCTGGCTATAGTCAAGCCCGATGCCTTTGCCGCAGGTTTCGCCGGCCGCATTCTGGCGCGTATTTATGAGGAAGGTTTTCAGGTTGTCGGCATAAAAAAACTGCATCTGAGCGAGGAGCAGGCGGGCGGGTTTTATTTTGTGCATAAGGACAGACCTTTTTTTGATGACCTGAAGGGCTTCATGAGCAGCGGCCCGTGCATTGCCATGGTACTGGAGGCAGGAGGCGCCATCCGCAAGTGGCGTGACCTGATGGGGGCCACCAATCCCGCGGACGCCGCGGCCGGTAGCTTGCGGAAGGAATTCGGAACATCCCTCGGTCGTAATGCGCTGCACGGCTCCGATGCACCGGATTCCGCAGTTTTCGAGGTGAGTTATTTTTTCTCGGGCATGGAGCTGCTTTGACCGCTTTTTGCTGTTTGGCATAAGTTGCATAGGGCCTTGTGCCCGGAAAGCCCTTCGGATACAATCGGAGGGCTTTTTGCTTGGCCATCTCTTGTCTTTTCGCCCAAGCATCTTTTTTAGAGAATCACAAAGAATTTCGCGGTTTTCCCCGCTACATGGAAACTATTGATGGATCACGATACGCGCATCGACCTGAAGAATCTGACCCTGGAAGAATTGACTGTTTTTTTGGCCGGCATGGGCAAGGAGCGATTCCGTGCCAGCCAGCTTATGCGCTGGATGTACAGCCGGCTGGTTAACGACTTTGACGCCATGAGCGACCTGTCTAAAGCCTTGCGCGCGGAATTGCACCAGCGTGCACGCATCAGCTGTCTGGGATCCGAAGTAACCGAAGACAGCAGAGATGGCACCCGCAAATATCTGTTTCGCCTGGAAGACGGCCAAACCATCGAAACCGTACGCATCCCCATGGAAGACAATCGAGTCACCTTGTGCATTTCGACTCAGGTCGGGTGCGCGCTGGGCTGCGTGTTCTGCCATACCGGGAGTTTCGGACTGGTACGTAATCTCACTCCCGGCGAGATCGTCAATCAGGTTTGCGCCGCCTTGGCTGACGGCCCTATCAGTAATATCGTGCTGATGGGAATGGGTGAGCCGCTGCACAATCTTGACAATGTTGTCAAAGCCTTGCAAATTCTCTATTTGCCTGAAGGACTCGATTTCAGCCCGCGCAAGGTAACCTTGTCGACGGCTGGCCTGGTGCCGGAAATGCTTGAATTGGGACAGCGCATTCGCGTTAATCTGGCGGTGTCCCTCAATGCCACCACTGACGAGGTACGCAACCAGCTCATGCCCGTCAACAGGCGCTATCCCCTGGCGCAGCTTATGGAGGTCTGCCGGAACTATCCTTTGCAGCCGAGACAACGTATTACTTTCGAATACATTCTTATTCGCGGGGTCAATGACTCCGATCAGGATGCACGACGGTTGGTGAAGCTTTTGCACGGGATCAAGGCCAAGGTCAATCTCATCCCGTTCAACGAACATTCCGCTTCGCCTTTCAAGGCGCCGACAGGGGATCGTGTGACGCGGTTCCAGGGATATCTGCTGGATCGCGGTATGGTGGCCATCCGTCGCGCCAGCAAGGGACAGGATATTTCTGCCGCCTGTGGGCAGCTCAAGGGCAAACGTGATCCTTTACCGCAGCAACAGGATGCCGGGGAAGACGCCGTCCACGATAATCATCCACCAGAGAAAGGCACCTGCAAATGAAACAGACAGCCATAGGGGTTATCGGCGGCAGCGGCCTGTACGACATGGAGGAGCTGACCGAGGTCCGCCAGGTATCCCTTGATACGCCATTCGGCACGCCGTCCGATGTTTACATTACCGGTTTGCTGGATGGGGTGAAGATGGTTTTTCTTCCCAGGCACGGCCGCGGCCATCGGTTGCTGCCATCCGAAGTACCGTACCGCGCCAATATCCATGGGATGAAACAGCTTGGTGTGGAGCGCATCATTTCCGTCTCGGCGGTTGGCAGCATGCGCGAACAGATCGTACCGGGGCACATCGTCGTCCCCGACCAGTTTTTCGATCGTACCCAGGGCAAGCGCGACGCGTCCTTTTTCGGTGAGGGGATTGTCGGGCATGTGCAATTTGCCGACCCGGTCTGTTGTGACCTGTCGCGGGTGCTGGCCGAATCTGCCCGTCGGGTGGGGGCCACTGTTCACGAAGGGGGCACCTATTTGTGTATCGAAGGACCCAATTTTTCCACCCGTGCCGAATCTAAGATTTATCGCAGCTGGGGGGTGGATATTATCGGGATGACCAATATTCCCGAAGCACGGTTGGCTCGCGAGGCTGAAATCTGTTACGGCACGGTTGCGCTTGCCACGGATTATGACTGCTGGCATGAGGGGCATGACGATGTATCCGTCGAGGCTGTGGTGGCCATCATCAAGCAGAATGTGGCCACAGCCCGCCAGCTTATCCGCGAATCTGTCCGCAATTTAGCCAGTGCGCGCAGCTGTGCATGCAGCGAAGCCTTGCGGTATGCCATCATGACCGCACCAGAGGCCATTCCGGCCGCCACGCGCACTAATCTTGGTTTGCTTCTGGATAAATATCTTTGAGTGTAATTTCCCATCCTCGACTTTGTCGGGGTGGAGGTGCCCATGGTTCGAAAGATAAACAGTTTAAGCTGCGGATTGCTGGGCGTTGTCCTGCTGGTAAGCGGATGTACATCCTCCCATAACCCGCGCACGAATGTTTCACAAAATGCCAGGGTCCATTATACTCTTGGCGTTGCCGAGCTAAAAAACAACAACCCGACCATGGCACTGTCCAAGTTCCTGGAGGCGGAAAAAATCGATAAGCGCGATCCCGACATTCAGGAAGGATTGGCGCAGGCTTATCAGCGCAAAGGTGCCTTTGCGGAAGCGGAAAAACACTACTTGAAGGCTATCGGCATGCGTCCCGGCGAACCGCGCTATTACAACAACCTGGGGGCCCTCTATCTCGATATGCAACGCCCCGACGATGCCCTGCGCAATCTTGAAAAGGCCGCAGGCAATCTGCTCTTCCCCACTCCCGAAACTCCCTTGACGGGCATTGGTATTGCGCGTTTTCTCAAAAACGATTATCCGGGGGCGGTGACAGCTTATCGGGAAGCTCTGAGCAAAAATTCCAAGTATGTGGAGGCTTATCTTCGTCTGGGTGAAGCCTTGACCGCCATGGGACAGGTTGACCGGGGCCTGGATGAATACCGCAAAGCCCTGGTGCTGGCCCCGGAATATGCACGGCTGCATTTTTTCATGGGACTGGCTTTTATGAAAAACAGCGAAATGGAGCAGGCGCAAAAAGCATTTGCCAAGGTCCGACAACTGTACCCTGAGTCGGAAATGGGGCAGCGGGCCAATGATTACCTCGATATGTTACAGTGAGTTGTGAACGTTATGCATGAAAAATCGTCCGAAGAGATTGCCGTTGAATCAACGGAAAAAGTGGAACTGGGTACGTTGCTGCGAACCCGGCGTGAGGCAGGCGGATTGAGTCTGGAAACTGTGGCAGAGCGCACCCACATTCGCCGGTCTTATCTCCAGGCGTTTGAAAACGGTGACTACGAGCAGTTACCGCCGCTAACTTATGCTATCGGTTTTCTCCGGCAATATGCCACTTTGCTGGGGCTTGATGGAGAGCAAGCCGTGCAGGCCTATCGCCAGGCTACCCAATCGGCCAGTGATGTGAAGCAACGGCAAATAACTTCCGAAATCCCCTGTTTGAAAACCGGGCTTGACAGCAAACAGCGCCTTCGCCTGTACATGTGGCTTGCCATCGGGGTGGTGCTGATCGTAGCCGTCTGTCTGCAGTCCCAAGGCATGGGTATTGGTTCCTGGTTTGCGGCGGGGGAAGATGCCGCTGCCATCGAAAGTGTCGCTATCGAGCCTGCCGGAGGCATGGTATCGGAACCGTTGGCCGATCCCTCCGATGGGCTGCCTGCGCAAACAGTATCGCCGCTTGTGCAAACAGCACCGACATCTGCGCAAACAGCATTGCCGACTACCCAGGATCCTGGTGTGTTGTCCGTAAGTAATGGTGAAATGCCTCAAACAGTCAATTTGGCGCTGCCCGACAGTGGCGGGGTTTTCCGGATTGAATCTCAAGGCCACGGATGGGTGGAGCTTGAAGCCGACCGGCGGCCATTGCAAAGTTATGACATGCAGCCTGGCACGCTGGTCGATGGGGCGGTTCGCGATTTTGCCAAAATCCAGGTAAGCATCCCCGGTGGCTCGATGATCCGACTCAATGACCGACAACTTGCGCTGCCGGATAACTGTATCGTGATCCTTGGTCGACAGCCCGAGGCAAAACCCCTCGATGCCATGGTCACATTGACTGCGGAAAGCCGCGATGTGCCTTCACAACCCTGACGAACATATGGCAACGATGGTCGCTGCGGTACGCGACCATCTGGGATCTGCGCCTTTCGATCTGGCGATTATCCTGGGTTCCGGTCTTGGCCAGGTTGCGGCCGATGTTAAAGATGTCACGACGTGGAAATATGACGCATTCTCCTGCTTCCCTCCGGGCACGGTGGCCGGCCACGCCGGCCAGTTGACCGCCGGTACCCTGCATGGCCGCAGGGCACTTGTGTTTCAGGGGCGTTTCCATGTTTACCAGGGGCTATCAGCCTGGCAGGCAAGCGTGCCTGTACGCCTGTCCCACGCCCTGGGCTGTGCCCGAATGCTTCTGACCAACGCAGTCGGCGGGATTCATTCAGAACTGCTACCCGGTCATTTCATGTTTGTCAGCGACCATCTCAACCTGCTTGGTGACAATCCCCTTCGTGGGCTTTCCGGCGATACCTTTATCGATTTGAGCAGCCTTTACCGCAACGAGTTGTTTCCATCCCTTCAATCCGAAGCGCTGTCCCGTGGCATCCCTTTGCACCGAGGAGTTCTGGCTGCAGTGCCTGGCCCATCTTACGAAACCCCCGCTGAAGTGCGTGCCCTGAAACTGCTGGGGGCCGATGCCGTTGGCATGTCCCTGGTTCCCGAGGCCATTATGGCCGGATATCTTCAAATGGAGGTTGTGGGGCTCAGCTTTACCGCCAACCGTGCTGCCGGATTGGATACACAATGTCTTTGTCACGAGGAGGTTCTGGCAAGAGGACGCCTTGGCGCTGCCGATCTTTCGGGGTTGGTGGAAGGTCTCTGCCGGCTTTGGTTCCCATGATGATCCCAAGGGTGCAAAGGTTTATCTTGATGCTACGTAAGTAATTGGAATTAATAATAAAAAACATTTTTCAAAGATTGCGGGATAGCTTGACAGCGCGGTCCCTGATGGTATGCTTTACGCAAAATGAAAAAAGGGGGAGGGAACTGTGCGGGTTCAAGAAAAAGTTCTAGTGGTCGATGATGAGGAAAACGCCCGTATTGCCCTGCGAGCTATTCTGCAGCAGGAAGGTTACGTGGTTGACAGTGTGGCCAACGGTTACGAGGCCCTCGATTTTTTGCGCCAGAACAAGGTCAATGTGGTGATCAGCGACCTCAAAATGCCTGAAATGAACGGGCTTGCTTTCCTGCGCGAGCTTAATCGACGTTATCCCAGCACGCGAGTTATCATGGTGACCGCATATGGCGGAGTCGAGTCATATCTTGAGGCCATTCAACTCGGGGCTTTCGAGTACATCCACAAACCTGTCAAGGTGGACGAACTCAAATATATCATGCACAAGATGCTGACCGAGGGGCGCCCAGGCAAAGCCAACTGACTTGAATGAGGAGTTGTGATGAAAGATTTCAAGACGATACTTTTCGCCACGGACTTTTCGGAAAACTCCGAGTATGCGTTTAGCTACGCCCTTGCCATGGCGCGTAAATATCAATCGATGCTTGCTATTGTGCATATTATTAACGAACCGGTGGATCTGCGTGGCTTCTATGTTCCCCACATCTCCTTTGAATCCCTGGAGGAGGAGATCGAAGAAGGTGCCCGCAAGATGATGGAAAAGTTTTGTCGCATGCATGTTTCCGATTATGGAAATTATCAGACCTTCATCGTGCCGGGCATTCCATACGACGAGATCATCAAAAAAGCCACAGAACTTCAAGCCGACCTTATCATCATGGGTACTCAGGGGCGGTCAGGTTTGGATCATGTTCTGTTTGGCAGTACAGCGGAGAAGGTGGTGCGCAAATCTCCAGTGCCGGTCATGACCATTCGTGTTCCCGGTTAGTCCGGTAACTTAGTTTTCATCCGGAAACGGCCCTTTTTCCCAATCTCTGCGTCAATCCGCACGCTTGCGTATGCGGCGTAAACATCTACGCCTCCGTGCAAGCGCTTGATTTCCTTGACCTTGGGAAAAATTGCTCGTTTCCCATATGAAAACCGCACTGTGTCCATTCATAGTTTCCGGATGGACACAACTTGGCATCTGACATCGAAGGGCGGCTATCGGTCGCCCTTTTTCTTTGTGGTGCGACCGGCAGCGCAATCCGGAGTCTGCCGGTAGATATTTCCCCCTTGCATAATCGATTTATGCAAGGGTATTCTTGAAGATCGATACAGGGCCCGAATCACTGGTTTGCAACTTTTCGCCTATGTTGCTTTACCCATGGTTGATGCTTTCGCATAAACTAGGTAGGTCGGACTTTTTGCTTAGCCATCA
>DIWZ01000041.1 GCA_002435955.1 Pelobacter sp. UBA6093 | reverse complement strand
GTGGTTCCGGTGGTGGTTCCGGTGGATTGCCTTTTGGCCTGGCGTTGGCAACTCAAGAACAGCCCCAACCCGGGAACCAGTCCCTGATACAGAAGTGGCAATATTATTTAATACAGGATATGGGTCTGGCCAGCCAGGCTGGAAATCCATCACCCCCGGAGGATGTTTCAATCAGGTCATATCAGGAATTGGAGAGTCGCTGGTTGTGGACCGGCGTGGCGCTGTTTCTCGGGTTCATGATTGTCGCCAGCCTGGCCGTGCATGCATTGGAAAGAAATTATCTGCGCGCATCTGCATTGCTGGCGGGAGGTTTCATGCTTGCTGCCCTGCTTTTTTCCCTAATTTCTAACCTGCAATTCAGTCTTGCGCATCTGGTGGTTTCCTTGACTGTCAAGGGCATAGTAGCTTTTGCAGTAGCCCTGATCGTGGGATTCCCTTTCAGGTTTTATCGCAGCAGGAACGAAAAATTCTGGTAAGTCCGGCTGTATCAGGTTCGGCCAGAGTGCCGAAGCCCCCGCCGCCGCAGTTCCTCCTTGATGAGCTTTTTCTGGGACGGGGTAAGCCGGCGTGAAGCGGATAGCTGCAATATTTCCGGCCCGCGCATTCCCGGTAGCCAGAGAGTGAACCAGACCCCTGGGGTCTGGGGGTTTTTGAGTATAGCGTCACGCAGGGCCTGACGCGCTTTCCAGCGAGGATGCCTGGCGATGATGGAGATAGTTTCGGCGTTGGCGGTGGGGCCGCGCAGAAATTGGGCTATGGCCATTTCCTGCAGGCGGGGATTGCCGAGGCAGGCCTCCATGAGCGCGACATGACCTTCTTTGAGAATCGCTGCAACGACCGCCGAAGAGGCTCGCCTGGCCAGGGTGATTTTGTTGCCCAGAGGTGTGGTCGACAGGCGCTGAATCAGGAGACGCTCTGCCGCCAGTTTCTGATCTGGCACGACGCCGGGTAAAAAGCAGATATCCGCAAGTTCGAACAGATGCAGAAGCGGCAGCAGGGTTTGGAGGATTGGCGCCGGCAGGTGTGGGTTTTTAATCAGAGCCAGGTGGACTTTATGGCTGCCTTTGGCCTGTTCCATCCGGTACACGGCCTGCAACAGGTCTTCGCTCAGATCGCGGCGTTTAAGCAGGGCCAGCAGGTGCGATTCTTCCAGCGCGCGATTTTTCAGCGCAGTGCGAACAACCTCCAGCGCCGGATCCTGCATGATACCGAACAGTTCTTCGCAACCTGCGGTCAAGGCACGCTGCAGGCGCTGTGCAAGATCCCTGCTGATACGGGCGCTTTCGGATCGGCTGTCCATAGCTCCTAGTTGTCGGCGCCGTATTCGTCCAGGAAATTTTTCTTGAAGGCGGCAAAGTCGCCGGCTTCGATAGCCTGTCGTACGTCGCTCATCATATTCAGATAAAAATGGACGTTATGAATGGCGGACAGGGTTGCCGACAGGATTTCGTTCGACTTGAACAGATGATGCAGGTAAGCACGGCTGAAATTGCGGCAGCAATAGCAGTTGCACGAGGCATCCACCGGGAAAAAGTCCCTGCGGTAACGCCGATGCGTCAAGCGAATCTTCCCGCGACGTGTAAAGAGCGTGGCGCTGCGTGCATAGCGGGTGGGGATGACGCAGTCGAACATGTCCATGCCACGTTCCACACTTTCCAGAATATCTTCGGGCAAGCCTACACCCATCAGGTACCGCGGTTTGTTCTGGGGCAGCATGGGCGCCGTGTAATCGACCACCTTTTTCAAAAGTTCCAGCCCCTCGCCGACGCTGACGCCGCCGATGGCATAGCCCGGAAAATCCATGGTTGTCATTTGCCGCGCGCATTCCTGGCGCAGGTCTTCATAGACCCCTCCCTGCACGATGCCGAACAGGGCCTGATCGACACGGCCGTGGCTTTTTAGACAGTCTTCCGCCCAGCGCAGGGTTTTACGGATCGATTTTGCGGCATAATCATGGGTTGCCGGGTAGGGGATGCATTCGTCAAAGGCCATGATGATGTCGGCACCCAAGGCGTTCTGGATGGCCATGGCTTCTGCCGGACCAAGGAATATCTCCTCCCCGGTTATCTCGTGGTGAAAAAATACGCCGGTTTCAGTAATGCGCTTTTTCGGTAGGGAAAAGACCTGGAAACCACCGCTGTCGGTGAGGATCGGATGCGGCCAGTTCATGAAACGGTGCAAACCGCCGGCCTTTTCGATCAGTCCCTCACCAGGCGCAAGATGCAGATGGTAGGTATTGGAAAGAATGATCTGGGCGCCGGTTTCTTCCACCTGGGCCGGAGTCATGGCTTTAAGGGCGCCATGGGTGCCTACCGGCATGAAGATCGGGGTTTCTATGGTGCCGTGGGGGGTCGTGAGGCGGCCACGGCGTGCAGCCGTTCGAGAATCGGTGGCGAGCAGTGAAAATTCGAACATGGTCTATGTCATCCCTGCGGTTTTGAAGGTAGAATGAAAAAAGGTTCAAGCTGTTCTTGAACCATGGCGGGACTTTAACAGAAGCTTTCTTCGAAAGCAACTGTTGGGGGGAAAGGATCAATCCCCTGGCGGACAGGTAGTCGCTGGCGAGAGCCCTGTTTATATTTCCCATAATGCGTATATTTTCCCTGGGAGCCTGTGAAAGGAATCGGTGGATGACGCGTGGTATTCTCTGGCAGTTGCTGATAGTTCTAGCTGCGGTGGTGTTTTTTAATTACGTATTGACGAACCTTTCCCCCCAAACGCCTGAGCCGGTGGTCGAGGTCAGTTACAGCCGGTTTAAAACCGAGTTGGCGACGGATAACGTGTCGTCCGTCACGTTTGATGGGAACAATCTGATCGGCGACCTCAGGCAGCGTGCGGCACTTGACGGTGCAGCAGGAGGCGTGGATGACAAGTCGTTTCTGCGTTTTCGCACCACCATGCCACCTGTGACGGATACGCGTTTGCTCGACGATCTCCAGCAGCGCAAGGTGGATGTAAATGTCAATCCGGAGAAAAAACCTTCGCCCTGGGCAACCGCCCTGATTTATATGCTGCCGTGGATATTGATCGTCGCAGTCTGGTGGTTTGTGCTCAAGGGGATGCGTAACCGCCAGGGCCCAGGCGGAGGCGTGATGGGAGGGTTTGCCAAATCGGGTGCCAAATTGTATACCAAGGAACGATCACGTGTCACTTTTGCAGATGTGGCCGGATTGGACGAAGCCAAGCAGGAACTCATGGAGATTATTGAGTTTTTGCGTAACCCCAAGCGTTTCATGCGTCTGGGAGCCAAGGCGCCGCGTGGCGTGCTGCTGGTGGGGCCACCCGGTACCGGCAAAACCCTGATGGCGCGGGCCGTGGCTGGAGAGGCGGGGGTGCCGTTCTTCACGATTTCCGCTTCGCAGTTTATCGAGATGTTCGTCGGGGTGGGCGCCAGTCGGGTACGTGATCTGTTCGGCAACGCCAAGAAAAATGCGCCGAGTATCATTTTTATCGACGAACTCGATGCGGTTGGGCGTGCCCGTGGTACCGGTCTCGGAGGAGGCAACGATGAACGGGAACAGACCCTGAACCAGCTGTTGTCGGAGATGGACGGCTTCGAAGCCCACGACGAGGTGATTGTCATGTCGGCAACCAACCGTCCCGATGTGCTCGATCCGGCCCTGTTGAGACCGGGACGCTTCGATCGGCAGGTGGTGGTGGAACGTCCTGACTGGCGCGCCCGCGAGGAAATTCTCAAGGTACATACCAGGACCGTGCCCCTTGCGGATGACGTTGATTTGCGGATCATGGCGCGCAGTACCCCCGGCATGTGCGGTGCGGATCTGGAAAACCTGGTGAACGAGGCGGCGCTGATCGCAGCCCGTGAAGATGCACAAACGGTGACCATGGTGCATTTTGAGCGGGCCAAGGATCGCGTGCTCATGGGTAGTGAACGTAAGCTGGTGATGTCCCAACAGGAAAAACGCATTACCGCCTATCACGAGGCCGGGCATACTCTGCTGGCACGCCTGAGTCCCGGTGCCGACCCTATCCACAAGGTTTCCATCATTCCGCGCGGGCAGGCGCTGGGGGTTACTCAGCAACTGCCGGTGGATGACCGTTACCATTACTCACGTTCCTATCTGATGACCCGCATTGCTGTCAGTCTTGGGGGGCGCGCCGCTGAAAAGATGATGTTCGACGAATTCTCCACCGGCGCTCAGAACGATCTGAAGCAGGCCACCGAACTGGCCGAAAAGATGGTTTGCCAGTGGGGGATGAGTGACCGCATCGGACCGTTGAGTTTCAATCGAGGCGAGGAACACCCGTTTTTGGGGAGGAAGCTGGCCAGCGACAACTCTTTCAGCGAGCACATGGCCTGGATCATCGACCAGGAGATCGAAAAAATCGTCAAGGCCGGCGACCAGCAGGCCAATGATATGATTGCCAAAAATCTGCCGGCCTTGACAAAACTGGCCGAAGCCCTGCTCGAAGAGGAGGTGCTCGATCGCAAGCGGGTGGACGTACTCCTGCGCGAGGCAGGAATCGAGGTGAAGGACGAGCCCATGGACAAACCCGATAGCGGCATCCTGCTGCAAGGGGAACTGGCAGGCGGGGCGGTGGAGAGTTGAGGCAAAAGGCCTGCGAGAAATCGCAGGCCTTTCATGCTGGTTTGAAACAAATCTGACCGGATCAGCGCAGGTTGTAGAACACGTCCCGGCCGTTGAAGCAGGCGGCGTCACCGAGCTGATCTTCGATACGCAGCAGTTGGTTGTATTTGCACACCCGGTCGGTACGGCAGGCCGAGCCGGTTTTAATTTGTCCGGCATTGGTGGCTACCACCAGGTCGGCGATGGTGGTGTCCTCGGTTTCACCGCTGCGGTGGGAAACCACGGCGGTGTAGCCGGCCCGCTTGGCCATTTCGATGGCTTCGAGGGTTTCTGTCAGGGTGCCGATCTGGTTGAGCTTGATGAGGATGGAGTTGGCGATCCCCTTTTCGATGCCCTGCTTGAAGATCTTGGTGTTGGTCACGAACAGGTCGTCGCCGACGATCTGGATACGCTTGCCGAGCTTGTCGGTGAGGATTTTCCAGCCGTCCCAGTCGTTTTCGGCCATGCCGTCTTCGATGGAAATGATGGGGTAGCGATCGACCAGGTCCGCATAAAAATCGACAAGTTCGGCAGCCGTCTTGACCGGTTGGGCTTCGTTGGCCAGGGTGTACCTGCCGTCGGCAAACAGTTCCGAGGCGGCAACATCCAGCGCCAGCAGTACGTCCTCGCCCGGCTTGTAGCCGGCGGCCTCGATGGCTTCCATGATGACTTCGAGGGCTTCCTCGTTGCTTTTGAGGTTCGGCGCAAAGCCGCCTTCGTCGCCGACAGAGGTATTGTAACCGCGTTTTTTGAGCACCGCCTTGAGGGAGTGGAAGATCTCGGCGCCCATGCGCAGGGCTTCTTTAAAAGACTCAGCGCCGGCCGGCATGATCATGAACTCCTGAATGTCGACGTTGTTGTCGGCATGGGCGCCGCCGTTGAGGATGTTGAGCATGGGCAGCGGAAGTTCGCGAGCGTTGGGGCCGCCCAGGTATTGGTACAGGTTCAGACCGAGCTCTTCGGCGGAGGCCTTGGCGCAGGCCAGGGATACGCCGAGCATGGCATTGGCGCCAAGGGAAGATTTGAATTCGGTGCCGTCGAGTTCGATCAGCTTGCGGTCGATGGCGGCCTGTTCGGTCGATTCCCAACCCAGCAGTTCGGCAGCAATGACGTTGTTGACGTTGTCCACGGCGGTCAACACACCTTTGCCGAGGTAACGGGCAGGATCGCCGTCGCGCATTTCCAGGGCTTCACGCTCGCCGGTAGAGGCACCGCTCGGTACTGCAGCTCGGCCCATGGCGCCGCTTTCCAGGAATACTTCAACTTCAACGGTCGGATTTCCCCGCGAATCGAGGATTTCGCGGGCATAGATATCAACGATTTCGCTCATGACAAGCCCCTCTGAAAAAGATTTGTATTAATGACGATTCATGCCGGTCGGCAGATCGCCCCTTTTATAGCACAATAGCTCCGAATTGGAACCTGTTTTTTGGATTTTCCGCCTTATCGGAACCTGCGAAAAGGATTGATTTTGCCGGACGATCAGTGGTAAATGATGATGATTACACCAGCAAATCTGGATCACAGCGGAAGATTTTTCTTTTGCAACCGCCGGCTGAGGGGCATCTTGAACCGCATTCGGTTCTTGTGCTTTAATGGTATGTGCGGCCCCTGCGGCAAGCGTGTCTGTGTCTGGCTTCAGGCACGCATACTTGATGGTTTCACCACGTTACCTCAGGGCTGACCCGGGTTAAGGCATTAAAGGATATTTTTTGAGTATACAGGATTCCCACGGGAGGTTTGTGGCCGATGATCAACGGCTGGCGAACCTCCTTTTCGGTCAAGCCAATACCAACCTGCAGCAGATCGAACAACTCCTCGGGGTGAGCATTGCTTCCCGGGGGAGCGAGCTGCGCATCTCCGGAGACGATCATCGGGTCGTACTGGCGCAACGCCTGCTGGAAGAGTTGTATAGCCTGCTGAAGGCGGATTATCCTCTTTATCCTCCCGATATCGACTACGCCCTCCGCATTCTCAGCGCCGACAGCAAGGCGCGGTTAAAGGATATCTTTCTCGATACCGTTTGCATCTCTGCGCGCAAAAAAATTATTTCACCCAAAAGCCTTGCTCAAAAGGACTATATCGACGCCATCCGCCAAAATGAGGTTGTGTTCGGTATCGGTCCGGCCGGCACCGGCAAGACCTACCTGGCCATGGCCATGGCCGTGTCGTTTTTGTTGAAAAAAGAGGTGGCGCGTATCGTGTTGGTTCGACCGGCTGTCGAGGCCGGTGAAAAACTCGGGTTTCTGCCCGGGGATATCGCCGAGAAGGTTAATCCTTACCTGCGGCCGCTTTACGATGCCCTCTTCGATATGCTCGATTACGAACGTGGACAGATGCTTATCGAAAAAGGGGTGATCGAAGTGGCCCCTCTGGCGTTTATGCGCGGACGTACGCTCAATGATGCATTCGTTATCCTCGATGAGGCACAAAACACCACGGCTGAGCAGATGAAAATGTTTCTCACCAGGCTCGGTTTTGGCAGTCGGGCCGTCGTTACCGGCGATGTCACCCAGATCGATCTGCCCACCGGTCGCAAATCGGGCTTGAACGAAGCCGTCGAAGTTCTGCAAGGGATCAAGGGCATTCATTTCAGCTATTTTTCCGATCGCGATGTAGTGCGCCATCCCATCGTTCAGGCCATTGTCAAAGCTTACGATCGGAACCGGAATCGAAAAGCCGGAGAGACTGCAAGTGAAGGAGACACAGACCATTATGACCGGCAAGACTGATCGCAAGCAGGAAAGCCAAGGGCGCAAGAGCAAGCCCGGTCCTGCCTTTAGGAGCTTTCAGCTTTCCATGAAACCCGATACCCAGCGTAACCTGTTATTGTTGCTGGTGAGTATTCTGATCGCCTTTATCATCATCCCCAAGGGAAGCTTCATCTCCGGTTTTTATCAGCCGGGGGACATAGCTTCACGCAATGTCAAAGCACCCCGCGACCAGCTGGTCCCCGATGATTCCCTGACCGAAAAAAAACAACGGGAAGCCGCCGATGCGGTATTGCCAATATACGATTACGATCCCCGCGCGGGGCGCGATATTACCGAACGCCTCAAACAGGGTTTCGTGATGCTGCGAAAGCAATCCGAGCCGGGAGATGCGGGACGTCATGAACTGGAAACCCTGCTCGGCATCAGTCTCTCGGATGATGAACTGACTGTATTTCGGCATCTGAGCCAGCAACCTGACCAATCCTCACTGCTTGTGCAGGCTGTGCAGCAGGTGATGCTCAAGCAGATTGTCGGTAACCTGCGGCTTTTTCAAACCGGGGGGGAGCGTGGGATCGTCATTCGCAACCTGGTTACCCGGGAAGAGCGGGTAGCGCAGGGGCTCGACCAGGTTATCGGCATCGGCGATGCCTTTGACCAGGTTTCCGAGCAGCTTGCGGCACTTAAAAATCTGCCTGCCTCCAACCGGAAGCTTCTTTACGCCCAGGTTTCAAAACTGTTGCGGCCCAATCTCACTTACAACCAGAGCGAGACGGAAACTCGGCGTCTGGCAGTGCGGGAGGCAGTGAAGCCGGTTCTCATGCAGGTCAAGAAGGGTGAGATGATCGTTCGCGAAGGCGAGCGGGTAACGGAAGAACAGGTCGCCAAACTCAAGGCACTGCGTGATTTCAGCAGCGACCATATGTCCTTGCGCATGGCTATCGGCTTGTCTCTGTTCCTGGTGATGTTGCTGTCTATCGCTCATCGTTACGGCCGTCGAAACATCAGCAAATACCGCCCGGATAATCGTGATCTGCTGTTTATGGCGGTAGCCTTTGTCGGTTCGTTCATTTTGGTCAAGTTGTCCATTTTTATCTGCGCGGCCCTGGAGGGGTCTTTCCCATATATTGAATCCTCCAGTTATTATTACGTTTTTCCTTTCGCCGCCGGTGCCATGCTGGTGCGTATCGTTCTCAACTCCGAGGTGGCTTTAATCTTCGGCATGGTTTTTTCCATGGTAATCGGCCTGCTGTTCGGCGACAACCTGCATATTGCCTTGTATGCGCTGGTCGGCAACCTGACAGGGGGGCACTGGGTACGGCATTGCACACAGAGGACCAGCCTTTATCAGGCCGGTTTTCGCTTGTCGCTTGCCAACGTAGGCATGGTTCTGGCCATGCAACTCATTGCGGGGCGCGCTTTCGACATACAGATGCTTTACAAGGCCGGGTTCGGTTTTGCCGGCGGTTTTGTCTGTGCGCTGCTGGTTACCGGTCTGGTGCCGCTGATCGAAGCTCTGTTCAAATACACCACCAACATCAAGCTGTTGGAGCTTGCCAACATGAATACGCCGGTGCTGCGCGAACTGATGATCCAGGCTCCCGGCACCTATCACCATTCCATCATTGTCGGCAATCTGGCCGAGGCGGCAGCCGAAACCATCGGCGCCAATCCCCTGCTCGCCAGGGTGGCGGCGTATTATCACGATATCGGCAAAATCCGCAAACCGCTCTATTTTGTTGAAAATATTGGCGTACAGGAAAATCGTCATAACAAGCTCAGCCCTTCCATGAGCGCCCTGATCCTCATGTCGCATGTCAAGGAAGGGGCCGATATGGCCCGGGAAAACAAACTCGGCCAGACCCTGCACGATATTATCCGCCAGCACCACGGCACGGCTTTGATCAAATTCTTTTACGACAAGGCCAAAAATCAGGCTGATCCCGAAGTCCAGCAGATCAATGAGCGTGATTATCGGTATCCAGGTCCCAAACCTCAGACCCGCGAGGCAGCCTTGATCATGCTTGCCGATGCCATCGAGGCGGCCAGTCGGACCTTGACGGACCCGACGCCCGCCCGGATTCAGGGGATGGTGCAGAAGATCATCAACAATATTTTTATCGACGGTCAGCTCGATGAATGCGAATTGACCCTCAAGGATCTGCATAATATCGCCAAGAGTTTCAACCGCATTCTGGGTGGGATTTTCCACCACAGAATCGATTACCCTGAGCCTGTCCATAAGGAGCGGGAGAAGGAAACGGTAAAGAAGAAAAATGGGGATGATTCAAATCGAGAACCGCCAAAAGAACCAAAAGATAACGGTGGAAACGCTGGAAAAGGTAGCACAGAGGATCTTAAACGACTCGGGATGTCCTGATGCCGAACTGTCGGTGGTAATCGTCGACGATGTGGAAATTCAGCAGATCAACCGCGAATATCTGCAGCGTGACAAACCTACCAACGTCATCTCCTTTGCCATGCAGGAAGGCGAGGACGTCGGCCTGCATCCGGGATTGCTCGGGGATGTGATTATTTCTGCCGACACGGCAGCCAGGGATGCCCGTGAAGCCGAACTGTCCTTTGAGAGCGAACTGTATTTCTTGTTGCTGCACGGCGTTCTGCATCTGCTCGGTTACGATCATGAGCGCGGCACCGAAGAACAGGCGCGGCGGATGGAAGCGCGTGAATCAGAGCTTTTTTCGCGTATTGAGGAAGAGTTCCTCAGTTAGTTTTCATCCGGAAACGGCCCTTTTCCCCTATCTCGGCGTCAATCAGCACGCTTGCGTGTGACTCGGGCCATCCCTGGCCCTCGCCCTTCGGGCAGCCGGAGGCTGTCCACTGCGCTATCCTGCTGCGTGATGCGGCGTAGACATCTACGCCTCCGTGCAANNAATTGCTCGTTTCCCATATGAAAACGGCACTATGTCCATCCATAGTGCCGGCTGAACACCAGTTAGTGAAGGGTGAACGTGAAACCGACCAATAAAGGCATGAGCTTCAGCTTCAACTGCGCCATCGAGGGGTTTCTCTGGGCGGTGCGTACCCAACGGCACATGCGCTATCATTGCATGATGGCTGTTGGGGTGGTGCTGACCGGCTTGATATTCAAGGTTTCCACGCTGGAATTCATCCTCCTGGTTATCGGAATTGTGCTGGTGCTGTTTGCTGAACTGGTCAATACCGCTTGCGAAGCGCTGGTCGATCTGGTTTCGCCGAATTTTCACCCCCTGGCGCGTCGCGTCAAGGATGTTGCCGCGGGGGCGGTTTTGTTGGCGAGTGTCGGTGCTGCCACCATGGGCTACCTGATCCTGGCGGGATACGTGTTTTCTCCGGCAGGCGAACTTCAGATGTCCCCCCTGTCTGGAGTTCCGCCTGGCGAAATTGCGGTTTTCAGTCTTCTGACGGTAATTTTGCTGGTGGTTCTGCTCAAGGCCTGGGCGGGACGCGGGACTCCACTGGAAGGGGGGATGCCCAGCGGCCACGCTGCGTTTGCCTTCTCCGTGGCAACCTCGGTGGCTCTGGCTCCGGTCGGTTCGGTGGTGGCGCTGTTGGCTCTGGCACTGGCGGTGATGATAGGGCACAGCCGCGTTTACATGGGTATTCATAGTATACGCGAGGTCCTGGCCGGGGCAGTTCTTGGCGCCGGCGTCACCTGGACATTACATCTTTTTTTTGGCTGACTGCCCGAGTTCGGACGGGTTGTGGGTAGGTTTTAATGTGGAGGTTGATTTTGGACGACGAAGGTTCAGGAAACAAGATCGTTTTCTGGCGCCGCTTCAGCGAGGCGTTGCTGCCCGGTCGGCGGCGTGTGCGCTGCGAAGAGGATTTGCAGGCGGTGATCGATGCCTCTGAAGAGGAAGGCATCATCAACGAAGAAGAAGGAGAAATGCTGCAGTCCATATTCGAGTTCGGTGAAACAATCGTACGTGAAATCATGGTGCCCCGGACCGATATGCGATGCTGCAGCATCGAGGATACCGTCGAAGAAGTGCTGCATGCGATTATCGATTCAGGGCATTCGCGTATCCCCATCTACAAGGGGAGCACGGACCGGATCGTGGGACTGGTTTATGCCAAGGATCTGCTCAAGCACTGGGGGATTCCAGCAGCGCAAATCGATATGGCAAGCATCATGCGCGAGCCGTATTTTGTTCCGGAAACGAAAAAGATCGAAGAACTGCTAAAGGAATTCCGCACCCGCCGAGTGCACATGGCTATTGCCATCGATGAATACGGTGGTACCTCCGGCCTGATCACCATCGAGGATCTTATCGAGGAAATTGTCGGTGATATCCAGGATGAGTATGATCTGGAAGAGGATTGGCTGCATCCTCAGGAAGATGGCAGTTTACTGGTCGACTGTCGGCTTAATATCGATGAATTCGAGGATTACTTCTCCGTCACCATCCCCCGCGAGCGATTTGACACGGTTGGCGGGTGGTTGTTTCATCTACTGGGTCGCGTGCCTGTCAAGGGTGAAGAGCTTCGCAGTCAAGGGCTGATCATGACGGTGGAAGAATGCGATGAACGGAAAATTCACACAGCCCGGGTACGGCGCGATCCCGGCGAAAAGGAGTCGGCTGCGACATGAGGTTGCACTTTCCCGATGCCGATTTGCGCTGGGCGCTGCTTTCCGGCGTGTTGTTGGCCCTGTCGTTTCCGCGCCTTGATCTGGCAGCCCTTGCCTGGGTCGGCCTGGTGCCGTTGCTGCTGGTTTCCAGACGGCGCCCCTTTGCTACAGGGTTTGCCGCCGGAGTCGGGTTTTTCGGCCTGGTGTTGTACTGGCTGAATATTGTAATGGTCAATTACGGCCACCTGCATCCCGTGCTTTCGGGTGTCGCCTACCTGCTGCTGGTCGCATACCTGGCCTCGTTTTTCGGTACCGCCATCTGGGCTGCCCATCGCCTGGAGTCCCGCCTCGGCCTTGCCTTGCCCCTGACCCTGCCGGTAGTGTGGGTGGCTCTTGAATTCTTACGGGCTTTTTTCCTCACAGGCTTTCCCTGGGCCATGTTGGGATATTCCCAGCAGAGCCTTTTACCCCTGATTCAGTCTTCCGATATACTGGGTCCTTATGGCCTGAGTTATCTTCTGGTCCTGTTCAATGTGACCCTGGCATTGCTGGTAAGTCATTTTGTCCGGCGTACCGCCGTGCCCTTTCCGCGTCTGGCGCTTATTGCGACCCTGCTGTTGAGTGTCGGGAATTTTGCCTACGGCCATTTTCGCCTGCAACAGCATCCCGACCGCCGCGCAACTACCCTGCAAACCGTGTTGGTCCAGGGGAATATCGATCAATCCGTGAAATGGGATCCCACCTATCAGTGGGGAACCATCGATATTTACAAGCGAATGTCCCTGAGGCCGCAGGATGCATCGGCGCAACTGGTGATCTGGCCGGAAAGCGCCGTGCCTTTTTTCTTTCAGGAGCCCGGCGTGCTGTCCGACCAGGTTCGACAAGTCGCTGCCGGTCGCGGGACCTGGTTGCTGTTCGGCAGCCCGGCGTATGAGGATATCAATCGCCAGCGCCATTACCTCAACAGCGCTTTTTTGCTATCCCCTGCCGGGGAGGAACTGGGTCGCAGCGATAAGGTGCACCTGGTTCCCTTCGGCGAATACGTGCCGTTGAAGACCTTCTTACCGTTCATCGACAAACTGGTGGTGGGCATTGGCGATTTTTCTCCCGGCACCATCAGTCCATTGCCAATGAACGGCCAAAAGATCGGCGTGCTGGTATGTTTCGAGGGGATTTTCCCCGAACTGGCCCGCGAATATGTGCGCCGTGGCAGCGATTTGCTGGTTAATGTCACCAACGATGCCTGGTTCGGGCGCTCCTCGGCGCCTTATCAACACCTGGCCATGGCCCGGTTTCGCGCGGTGGAGAACCGGGTATGGCTGGCACGTGCCGCCAATACCGGCATCTCTGCACTGATTGCGCCCTCGGGCCGCATTACCGCTCAGACTGCGTTATTTGAGCGCACGGCTTTGAGCGGCGCAGTCGGATTGGGAGCTCAACCCACCATCTATAACCGATTCGGCGACGTATTCCCTGCTTTGTGCGGTCTGCTAAGCCTTGCTTGGCTGTTTCTCGCCTGGCGTCGGCGTGAGTAGTCTGTCAACATCCTCCCGTGCTTTTCTCCTCCCCCCCATCGTTTGACAATCCCCTCGTAGCGGCGACAATTTAAGCAAAGCCTGAAAACAGCATGTATGTTCGCTTCACAGGCTTGTTGAACCCTTCATGCTTGGTTTATTGTCTGCCTGCCTGATCGTTTCTTTTCCAGTGGAAGGAGAACGAGCCGATGCTGGATGCTTTTTCCCATGCCGATGATCTTGGTCCCGCCAGAATTATTCACATTTACGAACCCCGCATCGGCCTCAAGGGCGTGCTGGTGGTTGACAATGTGGCCATGGGACCAGCCATCGGCGGCCTGCGTATGGCGCCGGATGTTAGTACCGGCGAGTGCTTCCGTCTGGCGCGAGCCATGACATTGAAGAACGCGGCGGCGCGACTGCCCCATGGCGGCGGCAAATCGGTGCTGTTCGGCGATCCCAAAATGCCGCTGGCGGACAAGGAACGGCTGATTCGCGCCATGGCCTGCGCTCTGCGCCACAGTCATGATTATATTTTCGGACCGGATATGGGGACCGACGAAACCTGCATGGCCTGGGTCAAGGATGAAATCGATCGTGCCATCGGCTTGCCGGCAGCCATGGGCGGCATCCCTCTCGATGAAATCGGGGCCACCGGTTGGGGGCTGCGTCATGCGGTGGAAGCGGGCGCATCGGCTGCGGGGTTTTCCCTGTCCGGCGCCAAACTGGTGGTGCAGGGGTTCGGAGCCGTGGGGCAGCATGTCGCCCGTTTTCTGGCAGAGCAGGGGACGGTGCTGGTCGGTGCAGCGGATTCCCGCGGAACCCTGTATGATCCCGAAGGGCTCGATGTTGCCAAATTGATGGACTTGAAGCGCCAGGGGAAGAGCCTGCGCGATTATGCCGGTGGGCAGAAACTCGACCGGGAGGCGGTTCTCGAACTGGAATGCGAGGTCTGGATTCCGGCGGCCAGACCCGATGTGGTCACTGAAGCCAACGCCGACCGGTTACGCACTAAACTCGTTGCCCAGGGCGCCAATATCCCCTTGACCATAGGGGCGGAAAAAATTCTGCATGAACGCGGCGTACTGTGCCTGCCGGATTTCATTGCCAATGCCGGCGGGGTGATCTGCGGGGCCATGGAATACCAGGGTGCGTGGAAGGGGTTGGTATTCGACGTCGTGGCTGAGAAAATCCGCACCAATACCGAGGAGATGCTGAGCCGGGTGAAAAAGGAAGGACGCTTGCCGCGCGAGGTGGCGACCGATATGGCGTTGACAATTCTGCGTCAAGCCATGGCGACACGGCGCTGGTCGATTTACTGAAATGTTCACCTGAAAAAGAGCACCGGACCTTAATGGTTCGGTGCTCTTTTTTTGGGTGACCTTGGCGGCAGATTTTATTCTCTTCCGTCATCCTTTTCGCGGATCTCCACCCTGCGAATCTTGCCGCTGATGGTTTTGGGCAACCCCGCCACGAACTCGATGATGCGTGGATATTTGTAGGGTGCCGTGACGTTTTTGACGTGGTTCTGCAGCTCTTGCTGCAACGACTCGCCGGCTGTATATCCCTTGGCCAGCACAATGGTCGCCTTGACCACCTGTCCGCGATCAGGATCCGGGACGCCGGTGATGGCACATTCCAGTACCGCCGGATGCTCGATAAGGGCGCTTTCAACCTCAAAGGGACCGATGCGATAACCGCTGCTTTTGATGACATCGTCGGCGCGGCCGACGAACCAGTAGTAGCCGTCTTCATCCCGCCAGGCCATGTCACCGGTACGATAATAGCCGTCATGCCAAACCTCGGCGGTTTTGGCTTCGTCACGGTAGTAACCCGGGAACAACCCCAGCGGCCGGCCCGCGCGCGTATCGATGACGATTTCGCCTTCCTCGCCGACGTCGCAAGGCTGGCCGTCGGCGTTGAGCAAATCGATGTCGTAAAGCGGGCAGGGTTTGCCCATGGAACCTGGTTTGGGCTCCATCCAGGGCCAGGTGGCGATGGTGACCACCAGTTCGGTCTGGCCGTAGGCTTCCATCAGTTTGATGCCGGTGTACTTGAGGAACCGTTCATAGACTTCGGGATTCAGCGGTTCCCCGGCCACCACGCAGTATTTCAGCCCGGAAAAATCGTAATGAGACAGATCCTCCTTGATGAGGAACCGGTAAATGGTGGGCGGTGCGCAGAAAGTCGTCACGCCGTATTTAGCCGCCATGGCCGCCATGGCCGCGGCGCTGAATTTTTCATAGTCATACACAAATACCGCACTGCCGCACAGCCACTGGCCGTAAATTTTCCCCCACACGACTTTTGCCCAACCTGTATCGGCGACCGTGTAGTGCAGACCGTCGTCCATGTTGTTCTGCCAGTATCTGGCGGTCAGGATATGCCCAAGCGGGTAGATCATGTCATGGTGAATCAACTTCGGGTAGCCGGTGGTGCCGGAAGAAAAGTAGGCCAGGCAGGTATCGTCGTTGCAGGTGCCCTGGTCGCCCCCAGGGCGCTCAAACGCTGGACACGCTTGCTCCAGTTCGGCTTTGAAGTCGATCCACCCTTCGCGCGGTTCACCCAGCAGCAGTTTGTGGCGGATAATTTCGCCGGTCTGCCGCTGCCCTGCCTCGATATGCTCGACAAGGCCATCATCGGCCACGCTTACTATCATGGGGATGGAGGCAGTTTCCACACGGTACTTGATATCCTTGGAGGTCAGCATGTGGGTTGCCGGAGTGGCGATGGCACCGAGTTTATGCAATCCCAACAGGCAGAACCAGAACTCATAGCGGCCTTTAAGGATCAGCATGACATGATCGCCTTTTTGGATGCCGCAGGCGCGGAATAGATTGGCAGCCTTGTCGCTGAAGTATTTCAGATCCCCGAAGGTGAAAGTGCGGTCATTGCCATGATCGTCACACCAGACCAACGCACGCTTGTCCGGTTGTTCGGCGGCATAGACGTCCACCACGTCAAAGGCAAAGTTGAAATTATCCGGTATGTCGATGGTCAGATTGGTCTGGAAATCTTCGAAGGAGTTAAACTCGGTTCGGTTGACGAACCGATCCAGAAGGCAAGACATGAAACCTCCTCAAGCAAGATGGATGGCGTCAGGCTTTTCCAGGCGCATGGCGCTATCTTATGGATCTTATTACAAGATAATGGCCAGAAATTTCGCAGGTTGGCCATCCAGGGCCTACTCCTGTAGCAGGGCCATCCCCGACCTGCGAGGCAAGCTTTCAGCGGACGGCCCTGTTCAAAGGATGCAGACAATCAAAGCAGCCGGAACTTGAGCGTGCTACTCAGGACAATAATCCTTGCCGTAGTTTTCCATAACGAAGTCGATATCTTTGTCGCCGCGCCCGGAAAGGTTGACCAGGATGGTCTGATCAGAAGCAAGTTTTGCGGCCAGTCCCATGGCGTAGCTCACGGCATGGCAGCTTTCCAGCGCGGGGATAATCCCTTCTACCCGGGACAGTTCGAAGAAAGCGTCGATGGTTTCTTTGTCACCTGCCGTGACGTAATTGACCCGTTCGAGGTCTTTGAGCAGGCTGTGCTGGGGACCGACCCCCGGATAGTCGAGGCCGCTGGCCACGGAATAAACCGGCAGCGGTTCGCCTGCATCATCCTGCAGCATGTAGGAGCGGAAACCGTGCAGAATCCCCGGTGTGCCGAGGGTGAGGGTCGCGGCATGCTGCCCTGCGTACAGACCACGACCGGAGGGTTCAACGCCGTACATGGACACACTCCGGTCGTCCAGAAACGCGCTGAACAGACCGATGGCGTTGGAGCCGCCGCCGACGCAGGCGACCAGATTATCCGGCAATCGGCCGGTCATTTCTTGAAATTGCTCACGTGCCTCGATGCCGATGATCTGCTGAAAATCACGCACCATCATCGGAAAAGGGTGGGGACCGACGACCGACCCGATTGCGTAGATCTGTCGGACCGGATCTTCCAGGTAGGCCTCGAAGGCGGCATCGACGGCATCCTTGAGGGTCTGGGTGCCGCGCGTAACCGGCACCACCCTGGCGCCCAGGATTTTCATGCGCGTGACGTTGGGCCGCTCTTTGGCGATGTCGACGACCCCCATGTAGATATGGCATTTCAGCCCGACAAGGGCCGCGGCGGTCGCCAGTGCCACTCCATGCTGGCCGGCACCGGTTTCGGCGATGAGAATTTCCTTGCCCATGCGTTTGGCCAGCAACGCTTCGCCGAGGCAGTGATTGATTTTATGCGCGCCGGTGTGATTGAGATCTTCGCGTTTCAGATAGATCTGTGCGCCGCCGATTTTGTTGGACAGGTTGCGTGCGTGGAAAAGGGCACTGGGGCGGCCGACATAGTTGCGGTAGAGCGATTGAAGTTCCTGTTGAAATGATTTGTCCTGCTTGATTTCAAGATACGCTTCGGTAATTTCATCCATCACTTTTTGCAGTACATCAGGAATAAAGCTGCCGCCATATTCGCCAAAATACCCTTTGATGTCGGGCAGCGGAATGTCTCTCAAGGTACGGTTCATTATCGCCTCCATTGAATTGGATCAGAGATGTTCGGGCTGTTGGTCCGCACAGAAACCTGTTTCAACAACTGAAACGTATAAGCTAAATGTGTTTTTATCCTGCCGTAGGCCGCGGATGTCAGCGACAGGGGCCGCGACGTACAGCGCCGCGCAGCGCCGGAGCATTGAATAAAACAATGGCCGTGGCGATGCAGGCCATGCCTGTAAGAGGCCAGAAACTCGGAGCTTCGCCGGGTAGCAGCAGCCAGCTCAATATCGCGCCGCAAACGGGGATGAGGAACTTCCATAAATTAAGTTCCGATACCTTTACCGACGGTCGCCTCAACAGCATAAACCAGATGGAAAAGGCGGCGGCTGACAGGAAGGCCAACCACAGCAGGGAAATCCAGAATGGCCAGGGCATTCCAATGGTGATGGGGCCTTCCACCGGCACTGACAGCCCCCATAAACCGAGACCGCCAAGGAAGATCTGTACCGAATTGAGAAAAACAGGCTCCAGGTCGCTCCGGTGCCCGGCAACGATGATATTGCCCAGGGCCCCGGAAAAATTGGAAAGAAACAGTACGCCGATGCCGGCGAATTCCAGAAGCCCGGCAGCGGAAGCCCACGGCAGGCGACTGACGCTCAGGATTGATACCCCGGTAAGGCCCAGGCCGATACTGGCGGCTTTGATCCGGGTCATGCGGTCACCGACCATGAGGTAGTGGGCCAGGACCGCGGATACCAGCGGCGAAGCGCCGATAACCATGGCGGCCAGGGCTCCGGGAACCAGGGTCATGCCGAAATAGAACAGGCCATACAGGGTGAAGGTCTGGAAGCAGGCCACCCTGAGTATCAACCCCGCGTGATCGACCACCGAGCGTAGCGCAGGGCGGCGCTTCCACCAGAAAGGTACCAGCAGTAAACCCGACAGCATGAAACGCAAACCGGCAAAGGCAAGGGGACCGGAAAACTGCAACCCGATTTTGACGCCGACAAATGCCGTGGACCATAACAGGCAAGCTGTCACGGCCAGTAGTGCGGTGCTGGAAAAGGGGTTTCGCTTCAAGCGGATACTCCTGTTGGGGACGGATGCGGTCAGGCCATTTTGAACGACATCGCTGTTTCAGGCAATGAGATAATCAGACAAGGTTGGGCAACGCGTCGTAGCGGGTTCATCAGTGATGGGGCGACATGGACGGCGAAAAAAAAGCCCCCCGCCAAAGCGGGGGGCTTACTTACCGGAGGATTAGGTATGGTTGGTTAATTCCCGGGTAAGAGATGTTGCCTGGCAACTTAGCCCTGTACAACGCGACGGGCAGCACGCTTGATGCTGACCAGGTTGCGGAAGCTGACGTTGTCGGTGGTGATGTTGTTGCCCTGAGCGCCGCAACCGAGGGTCAACGACGGGATCATGACGTTGAACAGGCCACCGATAGCGCCATGGCTGGTGGGCGAGTTGAAAGTGACGCGGTTGGCGTCTACGCGGCTGGCGAATTCGATGCACAGGGCGTCGTCAGCGGAGTGGATACCGGCAGTGTGACCGGCGCCGCCTTTTTTCAGCAGCTCGGCGCAACGCTCGATAGCTGCTTCCTTGCCGTCAACGATCATGTAGCCGAGGGACGGGGAGAGCTTTTCGCGGCTCATGGGCTCAACGTCCTGCATGCCCTTGAGGGGACCGACCAGCAGGGCGCGGGTGCCTTCGGGCACCGAGAAACCGGCCATTTCGGCGATCTTGGTAGCGGGCTGGCCAACGACTTTGCCGGAAACCACGTAGCAGTCGCCGAAGTACAGTTTTTCCAGTTTGGCTTTTTCGTCTTCGTTAACCAGGTAAGCGCCCAGTTCCTGCAGTTTGGCAACGGCTTTTTCCGCAACGGCGGCGTTGTCGAAGATCAGGTTCTGTTCGGAAGCGCAAACCACGCCGTTGTCGAAGCATTTGGACAGCAGGGTGTCGGACATGGCCTGGTCGAGGTCAGCATCGCTGGCGACATAAACGGGGCAGCCGCCGGCGCCAACGCCGAATGCGGGGTTGCCGGAGCTGTAGGCAGCCTTGACCATGGCGCCACCACCGGTAGCCAGGATGACGTCAACGCCGGGGTTGGTCATCAGAGCGTTGGTTGCTTCGATGGAAGGCTGAGCGATCCACTGTACGCAATCCTTGGGAGCACCAGCGGCAATGGCTGCGTCGAGGCACAACTGAGCGGTGGTGACGCAGCATTTCTGGGCGCGGGGGTGGAATCCGAGTACGATCACGTTGCGGCCCTTGAGGGCGGACAGGATCTTGAAGCAAACGGTGGAGGTCGGGTTGGTGGTAGGGGTAATACCAGCAACTACGCCAACGGGCTCGGCGATTTCGATGATGTCGTTCTCATCCTTGACGACGCCGACGGTCTTGACGCCCTTCATGTCATTCCAGATAACGGTGGAGCCGAAGTAGTTCTTGATGGTCTTGTCCGCCACGTTGCCGAGGCCGGTTTCTTCAACGGCCATAATGGCCAGCTCTTCTTTTTGAGCGGCCACGGCGTTGGCAACCGCTTCGCAGATAGCATCGGTCTGCTCCTGGTTAAGTTTTTTCATCTCTGCCAGGGCGGCCTGAGCTTTTTCAACCATCTGGTCAATTACTTGCTTTGCGTCCATGTGTTCCTCCTAGATTTGTTGGAATGACTACCTGCAAAACAGGTGCTACAACTGCGGCCAGGTCGTTCGGAAAGAATAATGCCCCATATTTTTTATATGGAGTAATGCGTGTCCAAAACTCCCGACCAAATCAGTAGAAATTTGTAATCCTCTGCCTCGATTCGTTTGGAATAGTTGACCAGGTAGGGGTGCTGGTGTCGGAGCGAACCAGTATGAAGATAAATGGTTTCTCTGCGGCATGCCGGGACTGGAAAATATTGCAAACCGGATTTATCCATGCACAACCCTGGACTCCGGCAGTTGGTTTTTGGCTATCTTGAACTCACTGTCGGATGCAACCTTCTAGGAAGAAACGGCTTTAAAGTCAAGACAAAAAAAGTGAAAAAATACCTTAAATCGAAAATTCACGATGTTGATAAAAATAGTCCAAGTATCCGTAAAACTGATGGAAAACAGTGGTTGATTATAAGCTTGAAAAGGTTTTTGCTTTGATCTGGTTTTTGGTCCTGGAATCGACGCAATTTCGATCCTTGTCGAAACGAGAAACCCGGATTTCATGGCAGTGACTGGCAGTTGAAAATTCCTGTCGCTTATGCAAAAAAAGGCAGAGTCCGGGTCGACTGTGGTTATGAACAGTAGCCTGGTTCGCAACAACACCTTGCCCCTTGAGCGCGATACCGATATAATCGCGCCGCCCTTGAAAAGCCATGGTCTTAGGATCCTGTAGGACTATCCATGCGCCGGCTGCAAATTCGGCTGTTTGGCCCGTATGCTCCGGCAAGCTCCTTAACAAGTGTATTTTGTTGCTTGTAGCAGCAGGATTCGCAATCCGTAAATTGGTGGCGATCCGGAGTCTATGGATGGACACAATGCAGGCAGTTTTTATATGGGGAAAAAGGGCCGTTTTCGGATGAAAACTAATTGGTGCTCATTCGGAGTATGATTGACCGGTTGGTCTTTGTATAAATGCGCGCAAGGAGAGCTAAAAATGTATCGTGAAGTCAATGATGTGTTGGTGTCCCTTAAGAAAAAGCTCGAAGAGCTGAGGAGGTACCTTTGACGTCGATGCTAAAAAAGAACGCATCGCCGAATTAGAGGCCGAAATGGCTCGTCCCGGTTTTTGGGATGCCGGAGAGCTTGCTCAGGAAGTTCTGAAGGAGCGTACCAGTCTTGAAAAACTGGTAGGCGTTTTTAACGAGTCGTATCAGGAACTCGAGGATCTTCAAGTCCTTTCCGAACTGGGTGCCGAAAGCGAGGACCAGGCTACTCTGGATGAGATTTCCGCGCTTTTGCCCGATCTTCAGCGTCGGGTTGATAAGATGGAATTCACCCGTATGCTCTCCGGCGAACACGATGCGTGTGATGCCATTTTCAGCATCAATGCCGGCGCTGGCGGCACCGAGGCTCAGGACTGGGCGGACATCTTGTTGCGCATGTATCTGCGGTTCTTTGAAAAAAGAGGTTTCAAGGCCGAGTTGACCGATTATCAACCCGGGGAAGAGGCCGGCATCAAGGGGGCTACGCTAATGGTGTCCGGAGATTACGCCTATGGCTGGTTGCGCGCAGAAATCGGCATCCATCGCCTGGTGCGTATCTCGCCTTTCGACTCCAACGCCCGCCGGCACACCTCATTTTGCTCGGTTTTCGTGTTTCCGGAATTGCCGGATGATGTTGAAGTCGAAATCAACGATAAGGACCTCCGGGTCGATACCTACAGATCCAGCGGTGCCGGCGGGCAGCACGTCAACAAGACCGATTCGGCTATCCGTATCACCCATGTGCCGACAGGTATCGTTGTGGCGTGCCAGAACGAGCGTTCGCAGCATAAAAACCGGGCTACTGCCATGCACCAACTAAAAGCGCGTTTGTACGAGCTCGAGTTGCGTAAGAAGAAGGAAGAGGCCTCCGCCATTACCGGTGAAAAGATGGAGATAGGGTGGGGCAGCCAGATTCGCTCTTATGTTCTGCATCCCTACCGGATGGTGAAAGATCACCGTACCAGTTTTGAGTCGGGCAATACCGATGCAGTACTGGATGGTGATCTGGATGGCTTTATCGAAGCTTTTCTGTTGTCCGGAAAGTAGTCATCCGTGCAAACTCGCGGGCTTGCAGCGCGACCCTGAACCATTGAGAAAGACAGGCTTTCTCCTTGACTTGCCGGGGACCATTGTTTAAGGTGCCTTGTTTGTCAGAATGCAAGGAAAAGGAAGGAAATTGATGGAAGAATTAAACGATCTGCTGCTGCAGCGCCGCGCCAAGTTGGAAGATTTTCGTAAGGAGGGGGTCAACCCCTACGCCAACGATTTTGTCACAACCGCCACCACCGGCAATGTGGTCGCCGCTCATGGCGAACAGGATGGTACAGCTCTGGAAGGTTGTAACGATCATTACGCCTTGGCCGGACGCATGATGGCCCGACGGGATTTCGGCAAGGCTGCCTTTATACAACTTCAGGACCGTGATGGTCGTCTGCAGGTGTTCGTACGGCGGGACGATGTCGGAGAAGAAGCCTATCAGTTGTTTCGCAAGCTGGATGTCGGCGATATTGTCGGGGTCACTGGTAAGCCTTTTCGCACCAAAACCGACGAGTTGTCTCTGCGGGCCGAGTCCGTTCGCTTGCTCACCAAGTCGTTGCAGCCCCTGCCGGAAAAATGGCATGGCCTGACCGATGTGGAAATGCGCTATCGTCAACGGTATCTCGATTTGATCGTTAATCCCGATGTTCAGGCAGTATTTAAAAAACGCAGCCAGATTGTCAGCCTGATCCGCAATTTCATGGTCAAGAACGAGTTTCTCGAGGTCGAGACGCCGATGATGCAGCCCGTGGCTGGCGGTGCCACCGCCCGTCCGTTTGTGACGCATCATAACACCCTCAAGATGGATCTGTTTTTGCGCATCGCCCCGGAGCTTTATCTGAAGCGCCTGGTGGTGGGTGGCTTTGAACGGGTGTTCGAGATCAATCGCAATTTCCGCAACGAAGGTATTTCCATTCAGCACAATCCTGAATTCACCATGATGGAATTCTATCAGGCCTATGCTACCTACGAAGACCTGATGAATTTTACCGAACAGCTAATCTGTCATGTGGCAAAAGAGGTGGTCGGTTCTCTCACGTTTACCTATGGCGGCCGTGAGGTCGATTTGACCGCTCCGTGGGATCGTCTGACCGTGAAAGAAGCGATAGTCAAATACGGAGATGTCGAGCCGGCGGTGCTCGAGGACAAAGTCCAATGTCTGGCCTATGCCAGAAGCCTTGGGATGGATTTCGACGAACGGATCGGTCATGGCAAGTTGTTGACCGAAATTTTTGACGAAGTGGCGGAACCGAAGCTGTGGAATCCGACCTTTATTACCCAATATCCGACCGAGGTCTCTCCTTTGTCGCGCAAAAACGACGCCAATCCCGAAGTGGTCGATCGTTTCGAATTGTTCATCGTTGGCCGGGAGTTGGCCAACGCTTTTTCCGAGCTGAATGATCCCATCGATCAAAAAGAGCGTTTTGCCAAGCAGCTTTTGGAAAAAGAAGCAGGCGATGAAGAAGCGCATGCCATGGATGAAGATTATATTCGTGCTTTGGAATACGGCTTGCCTCCCACTGCCGGAGAGGGGATCGGTATCGACCGACTTGTCATGCTGCTGACCGATGCGCCTTCCATTCGCGAGGTTATTCTCTTTCCTCAACTGCGTCCGGAAGTCAGATAATTTTTCCTGCGGGGACGACGTCGCTTGTACGTTCGCCCCTGATTACCCTCTGGGAGATTCATGGGCTACGAATGGTTTGTCAGCCTGCGGTATTTGCGGGCCAAACGCAAGCAGACTTTTATCTCGGTTATTTCTTTCATCTCCATCGCCGGGGTGACACTGGGTGTGGCTGCCCTCATTGTGGTCCTGGCGGTGATGACCGGCTTTCATGACGGGGTTCGGCAGCAGATTCTCGGCAATGTGCCGCATGTCCTGATTCAACAACAAGGCGGCAGCATTGACGGCTACCAGGGTCTCGTCGAGAAGGTGAAGCAACTGGTTCCCGAAGCGGTGGCGGTTAATCCTTTTGTCAGCAAGGAAGCCATGCTCCTGGCGAATCGCAATGTTGCCGCGGTGAGCGTCAAGGGGATAGAGCGGGACAACAAGGTTTTTGCACAGCCATTCCTCAAGCTGGATAACACCCAGGTGCAAGACGCCCTGTTCAATGAGCAGGGGGGCATGCCCGGGATTGTGCTCGGCCTGGATACGGCCGCTACTCTCGGGGTAACCCTGGGCGACAGCATCAATGTGATTCCGCCCAAGTTCACAGTTACGCCGTTTGGCCTCATTCCTAAAATGAAACCTTTTCGGGTGGTGGGCATCTTTCAACACCGCGGCGGGTTTCTCGATGCCTATTTTGCGTATGTCGATCTGGGGCAGGCGCAGCAGTTCCTTAATACCAATGGGCAGGTCAGCGGAGTGGAAATTGAGCTGGCTTCTTTTGAACAGTCGCGTTCGGTAACCAGTCGCCTGCGCGAAAGTTTACCCTATCCCAAACTCGTGAGTTCCTGGGAAGACCTGTTCGGATCCTTTCTGTCCGCGCTTAAACTTGAAAAACTCGGTCTTTTCATTGTGCTTGGCATTATCGTCCTGGTGGCTGCATTCAATATTGCCACCACGTTGATCATGGTGGTCATGGAGAAACACAAGGATATCGCCATACTGCGTTCCATGGGAGCCACCTCCCGCAGTATCTTGCAGATTTTCGTGTTTCAGGGATTGATTATCGGCACCCTTGGCACGGTTCTCGGCACGGTTCTTGGAGTTACCTTGGCTGGCAATGCCGATCCTATAATAAAGGGACTGGAAAAGCTTCTGAGGGTCAGGATTTTCGACCAGACGGTCTATGGGATGGAGCGATTCCCATCGGTTGTGCACTTCGATGACGTGATCGCGGTAGCGATGATGGCCATGATTATATGTCTGATCGCAACCATATACCCGGCATGGCGCGCATCCCGGATGGATCCGGGCGAAGCCCTGCGGTATGAATAGGAGCCCGGCACTCGGTAAGCGGCAAGCGGCGAGCGGCGAGCGGCGAGCGGAAAACCTCAAGCCGATAGCCGCTAACCGATAACCGATAACCGATAGCCGATAGCCGATAGCCGATAGCCGCCTTTAGGAATTACGATGATCGAAGTCAGTAATTTATGTAAAAGTTTCGTAAGCGGAGTCCGACAGGTCGATGTCCTTGCCAATGTCGATTTGAAGATCGATATGGGCGAAAGGGTCGCCGTGGTTGGAGCGTCGGGCGCGGGCAAATCAACCTTGATGCATATTCTTGGGGGGCTGGATCGCCCGACCAGCGGCGATGTGCGGTATGACGGACAGGATATTTTCAGTCTGCGGGGTGCGGATCTTGATGGTTTTCGCAATCGTAGCCTCGGGTTTGTTTTTCAGTTTCACCAGTTGCTTCCGGAATTTTCGGCTCTGGAAAATGTCATGATGCCCGCCCTGATCGCCCGATGGCCACGCAGCAAGGCCGAGTCGGCGGCCAAAGAGTTGCTTTTTGAAGTCGGCCTTGAACCGCGCTTGAGTCACAAGCCCGGGGAACTGTCAGGGGGGGAACAGCAACGTGTGGCTATTGCCCGGGCTCTGGTGATGTCGCCCCGGGTGCTGCTCGCCGATGAGCCGACCGGTAATCTTGACAGTGGCACTTCGGATAGCATATTTCGCCTGTTGACGCGCCTTCATGGTGCGCGTGGACTCACCCTCATCATTGTGACGCATGATACCCGCCTTGCCGCGGGCCTTGACCGTATTGTTCACATGGCGGACGGACGGATCGTCGGCTAGAAGTCTAAGCAGCTAAGCGTTGATGTGGACCGGAATTAGACGTCAGGATTAACCGCTCGGGCCACTTAGATAGGGGTTTACACCCCTATATTCTTTACCTATAATGACCCACTTTCCTTGCTTGGTCGGAGTATTGGTTGCATGAAGAATCGTTGGATGGTCTGGCTGATAGTGTTGCTGTGGATACCGGTTGCCGGGATGGCTTCGCCCTTTGTGGTGGATCAGATTCTGGTCGAAGGAAACCGGCGTGTGGAACGCACCTATATCGAGGGAGTTCTGACGGTCGCCGCAGGCAAGGCCATTTCGACGGAGGAGATCGACCGGAATATTGCGGCCATTTTCAAAACCGGCCGGTTTCAGGATGTTTCAGCGGAATTGGTTGAACGCGAGGGCAGAAAACTGCTGGTTTTCAACGTCGTCGAACGCCCCTTGCTGCGCAAGGTCGTCTTCACGGGAAACTCTGAAATCAAGACCGATAAGCTTGACGAATTGGTAAATGCCCAGAAGATCGAGTTTTATCGGCCCCAGGTCGTCCGTGAAGCCATTGAAATCATCAAGCGGGCCTATATCGAAGAAGGTCATTACGCTACCGAGATCGATGCCAAGGTCGATATCAACGATCGTCAGGAAGCTACCATCACCTTCGATATCGATGAAGGTGACAAGGTCTACGTGACCGATATCCGATTCGAGGGCAATACGGTTTTCAAGGACAAAGAACTCAAAAAGGTCATGCTGACCAAGGAAAAATGGTTCCTGTCATTTATTACCGGGCGGGGTGGCTACAAGGAAGAAATGACCAAGGTCGATCGGGATATCATTGCCGATCAATACTATAACGAGGGTTATATTCAGGTCAGCGTCAAAGGACCGGTTGTTAATCTTCTGCCGGACAAAAAATCGATCGAGCTGTTGTATGAGATTGAAGAAGGCAAGCAGTTTTTTGTCGGCAAACTCGATGTTTCAGGTGACATTCTCAAGGACAAACAGGGACTTTTGAACAGCATGACCCTGCATGCGGGTGATGTTTTCAGCCGCAAGGTGATGCGGGAAGACATGCTGAGGATCAATGATCTTTATGCCGACACCGGATTTGCTTACGTCAATGTCACTCCCGAAACCCAGGTCGATGAACAGGCGAACAAGGTCGATATCGTCTACGATATCGAGCAGGGCATCAAGGCGCGCATCGGGCATATCAATATCTCCGGCAATACGAGGACCCGCGACAAGGTTGTCCGGCGTCAGGTGAAGTTGGCAGAAGGTGATACCTATAGCGCCTCCCTGGTTAAAGACAGCCGTCGCAAGATCAATAACCTCGGTTACTTTGACGAAGTGAATCTAACCACCCGCAAGGGCGATGATCTGTCGTTGATGGACATCGATATCGATCTCAAGGAACGTCCTACCGGAAGTTTCAGTATCGGCGCGGGGTTTTCTTCCGTTGACGGGTTAATGCTGCAGGGGGCCGTCTCCCAGGATAACTTTCTTGGGCGTGGTCTGCGTCTCGATTTGTCCGGCTCTTTGGGGGGCAGTCGTACCGTTTATCGAGTCGGTCTGCTCGACCCTTATTTCCTCGATCGCGATCTGGCACTCGGTTTTGATGTTTACGACACCGAACGCGAATGGACAGATTTTGATCGGGAAACAACCGGTGGCGATATCAAGCTCGGACTGCCGATTACCGATGATATCCGTTCTTTTTTCGTCTATCGCTATGAAAAGAAAAACATCACCAATGTCGATGACGATGCCAGTTTTACGATCAGGGAGCAGGAAGGCAAACACACCTTGTCGTCCATTTCGGCATCATTGTCGCGCAATACCACCGATTTCCGTCCCGATCCCAGCCGCGGCAATATTTCCGAGCTTGGCATCGAATATGCCGGGATTGGCGGCACCGAGCGATTCGTCAAATATACGGCCGATCATCGGTACTTTTATCCGCTGCCTTGGCAGATGGTCTTCAGTGCCCACGGGCGAATTGGTTATATCCAGGAAATAGGCGACAAATCGATTCCGTTGGACGAACGCTTTTTCCTGGGGGGGATGAATTCCCTGCGCGGTTTTCAATCCCGTGAGGTCGGTCCGCGCGATCCCTTGACCGGCGACTTTTTCGGGGGCTCCAAAGAGGCTGTTTTCAACCTGGAGTTGTTTTTCCCTTTGATTAAAGACATGAAGATGAAAGGCCTGGTATTTTTCGATACTGGCAACGCCTGGGCCACCGATGAGAGTATGTTTTCGGACATGCGCTACAGTGTGGGTGCCGGCATAAGTTGGAACAGTCCCATGGGCCCGCTGCGTTTCGCCTGGGGATACAACCTCAGTCCCAAGGAGTGGGAAGACGCATCGGCCTTCGATTTTTCGGTGGGTAAAATGTTTTAGTAGCCTGACGGAGCTTGGTGTATCTGGGGAAAAATGTGCGCATTCAAGTCAGACCGGCGCACCTTAATTCAACCTTAAAGGAGTCTTGCATGAAAAAAATCTTTGGATTTCTGTTGGTAGTTATGTTGCTGGCCGCAGTGCCCGCTGGCGCTGCCAATGGCAAAGTCGGCGTCATCGATCTGCAGAAGGTTTTGCGTACCTCTGCGGCTGGGCAGTCTGCCCAGAAAAGCATTGCCGCCAAAGCGAAATCTTTTCAGAATACCATGCAGAGCCGGCAAACCGCTCTGAAAAAGCTCAATGACGATTTCGAAAAACAGAAGATGGTGTTGTCCAAGGAAGCGATCGCAGAAAAAGAGCGCGACTTGCAGCAGAAGGTTAAAGATTTTCAGCGTTTTGGCAAGGATGCGCAGGAAGAATTGCAGCAGGAAGATCGCCAGGCGACCTCCCGTATCCTCGACGAAGTAGCCAAGGTTGTCAAAGATTTCGGCGTCAAAGGTGGCTATGACGTGATTATCGAAAAGAGTACCACGCTGTACACGGCCGACAGTGTCGATCTGACCGATGAGGTTGCCAAAGCATACGACAAGAAATTTGCACAAACCAAGGGCAAGTAAAGGAGACGCGATGGCGACCTTGAATGAATTGGCTGAATTGATCGGTGGCACAGTGGTGGGAGACGGTTCCGTCACCATCAAGCGCATGGCGCCTTTTGACACAGCTGGCCCTGGTGATATCACCTTTGTTGCCAACCCCAAGTACCTGGCAAAACTCAAAGATACCACCGCATCGGCCGTTATTATCAAGCCGGGGACCGAGTGCCCCGGCGTTTCATTGCTGGTATGCAACAATCCCTACCTGGCTTTTGCCAAAGTACTTACGGCGCTTCACGTGCAGCGCCCCGAGCCGCAGGGGGTTATGGAAGGCGCCCTGGTCGATCACAGTGCCCAACTGGGTGCCGATGTAACCATCCATCCAGGGTGCGTCATTGGCAAAAATGTTCGCATCGGACGTGGGACGATTCTCTATCCGGGCGTTGTGGTTTATGACGGCGGGGAGATAGGCGAAGACTGCCTGGTTCATGCAGGAGTACTGGTTCGGGAACAGTGTCGCATCGGCGATCGTGTTGTTGTGCAGCCTGGCGCGGTGATCGGTTCGGATGGTTTCGGTTTTGCGCCTGATGGGAAAAGTTATTATAAAATTCCCCAGATCGGCATTGTCGTCATTGAAGATGATGTGGAAGTCGGCTCCAATGTGTGCATCGATCGTGCTGCCATGGGTGTGACCCTGATCAAGCGTGGTGCCAAGATCGACAATCTGGTACAGATTGCCCATAATGTCACCATTGGCGAAGATACGATTCTGGTGGCCCAGGTGGGTATCGCCGGCAGCAGCGAGGTCGGCAACCATTGCACTATTGGTGGGCAAGCCGGCCTGGCCGGGCATATCAAGATCGGCGATAATACCATGGTCGCTGCCCAAAGCGGGATCATTAGCGACTTGCCGGCGGGACGGGTTGTTTCCGGAACGCCCAGCATGCCCCATAAGGATTGGCTTCGTGCTTCAGCAGGTGTGAAAAACCTGCCTGCCATGCGCAAAACCATCAACAGTTTGCAAAAACGCATTGAGGAACTGGAAAAGCTTGTCAAGGAAAGGTAACGGCATGACCCTCGAAATTCTTGATATCATGAAATTATTGCCGCACCGCTATCCCTTTCTTCTCGTGGATAGGATCGTGGATTTGCAACCGGGTAAAAGTGCCGTCGGCATTAAAAATGTCACCATCAACGAGCCGTTTTTTCAGGGGCACTATCCCGGTCATCCGATCATGCCCGGGGTTTTGATCATCGAAGCCATGGCGCAGGTAGGTGGTGCTGTTGCTGCTCTGGCTGCCGGAGATAAAAACGATCAGGTGCCCTATTTCACCGGCATCAATAAAGCCCGTTTTCGTCGCCCGGTGGGACCTGGTGACGTGTTGCGCCTGCAGTTGGATCTGATCAGCAACCGGCGTGGTTTGTATGTTTTTGATGGCAAAGCTTTTGTTGAAGGAACGTTGGTGGCCGAAGCTGAGTTGAAAGCGGTTTTTGCACCGCGTGCGCAAGGTTGATATCATGATTCATTCAACGGCAATCGTCCATGACGGTGCACAGATTCACGACAGCGTCGAAATCGGTCCCTATGCGGTGATCGGTCCTCACGTATCCATTGCTGGCGGAACCCGGGTGGGTGCGCATACGGTCATAGAAGGCTGGACGGAAATTGGCCGGGACAACCGCATCTTCCAGTTTGCTTCCATCGGTGCCGATCCTCAGGATCTGAAATTCCACGGCGAGGTGTCCACCTTGCGCATCGGTGACCGCAACACCATTCGTGAGTTTGTCACCATGCACCGTGGTACCGAAGACGGCGGCGGCGAAACAGTTGTCGGTAACGACAACCTGTTTATGGCCTACGCGCATGTGGCCCACGACTGCATCATCGGTAATCGGGTTATCCTGGCTAATGGAGCTACCCTGGGCGGTCATGTGCGGGTTGACGACTGGGCGATTCTTGGCGGGCTGTCGGCGGTTCACCAGTTTACCCGTATCGGCAGTCACGCCATGATCAGTGGCGGGAGCATGGTGGCGCAGGATATCGCTCCGTATCTCATTGCCCAGGGCGACAGGGCCAAGGCGGTTGGCATTAATCTGGTAGGCCTGAAACGGCGCAACTTCTCGGATGAGACGCTGCGTGATATAAAACAGGCTTATAAATTAATGTTTCGCAGCAATCTGCGTCAGGAAGAGGCATTGGCCCGGATTACCGCGGAGGTTTCCGAGGCTGCAGAAATTCAGGCGTTTGTGAACTTTATCCGGGCCAGTGAAAGAGGTGTGGCGCGATGAGCGATTTGCGGGCGGCGGTTATCGGTGTAGGCTATTTGGGCCGTTTTCATGCCCAAAAGTATGCGGCGCTGCCCGGGGTCGAATTGGTCGGGGTAGTCGATGTGGATCTGGCCGCAGCGGAAAGGGTTGCGGCCGAGGTTGGTTGTCCGGCGTTTTCGGACTATCGCGAGTTGCTCGACATGGTCGACCTGGCTTCGATCGTAGTTCCCACCCATTTTCATTTTTCGGTGGCAAAGGATTTTCTGGCGGCCGGCCGGCATGTGCTGGTGGAAAAACCGATCACCGAGACGGTCGCCGAAGCGGAGGAACTGATTGCCTTGGCCCGCAAGCAGGGAGTGGTATTGCAAGTCGGTCATCTGGAGCGCTTTAATCCTGCGATCGTGGCCCTCAACGGTGAATTGAACAAGCCCATGTTTATCGAATCCCATCGCTTGACGCCTTACCGCGGTCGGGGTACCGATGTCAATGTGGTGCTCGATCTGATGATTCACGATATCGATATTATCCTCAATATGGTCAAATCCGAGCTGACTTCGATCCACGCATCCGGTGTGCCGGTACTGTCCGGTGAAGTTGATATCGCCAACGCGCGTCTCGAATTTGCCAGTGGTTGCGTTGCCAATGTCACGGCCAGTCGTGTCAGTCGGGACGCCATGCGCAAGGTCCGGGTGTTTCAGCCGGACGCATATTTCTCCATCGATTATCAGAAACGCAGGATTGCCGTGTGTCGCAAGGACGGCGAGGGGATGGTTTTGCCGGGTCTCCCCGGTATTACCATGCTGGAAAAAGGCTTTGCCGAAAGCGATGCGTTGATGGATGAGATTGAAGCTTTTGTCGCGGCCGTCAAAAACGGGACCCCGCCTGTTGTCGGGGGAGAGGATGGCCGCCGCGCCCTTGAGGTGGCCCTGCAGATCAGCAGTCGTCTCAGCGGCGTCATCCAGGGCTGAGGCCTGCCCTTCTTATCAGACTGTTTTTAAGGCGGGGCGCCTTTGCCAGTCCTCGCCTTTTGCTATTTGTCCCCGGCGGTATTGAAAATTCCGTCGTAGATTAAATACGTCTTTAAAAGGATATGACATGTCCATCCCAATGGTTGATCTTAAACTACAATACAGCAGCATCAAGGATGAAGTTGCCCAGGGACTGTTTGAGGTTCTGGAATCCACCCGCTTTGTGCTCGGTCCTCACGGCGAGGCGCTCGAACAGGAAATCGCCGCCTATTGCGGTGTACGGCATGCTTTCGGGGTCGCCTCCGGTACCGATGCCCTGCATTTGGCTTTGCGGGCAGCGGGGATCGGTCCTGGCGATGAGGTTATTACTACCGCCTTTACCTTCATTGCGACCGCCGAGGCGATTGCCTATGTGGGTGCTACCCCGGTGTTTGTGGATATCGACCCTGGTACCTTCAATATCGACATAGACAAAATAGAAAGCGCCATTACCCCCCGTACCCGCGCTGTGATTCCGGTTCATCTGTATGGCCAACCTGCCGATCTCGGGCCCCTGGTTGCGTTATGCCAAAGCCATGGTCTGCGGCTGATCGAAGATTGTGCGCAATCTTTTGGCGCTGTTTACCGGCAGCGCATGACCGGCGCCTGGGGTGATGCGGGCTGTTTCTCCTTTTTCCCCAGCAAAAATTTAGGCTGTTACGGTGACGGCGGCATGATTATCACCAACGATGATGATCTGGCGCAACAGGTTCAGATGCTGCGTAACCATGGCAGCCGCGAGCGTTACTACCACGCCGTAATTGGTTATAACAGTCGCCTGGATGATCTGCAGGCGGTGGTTCTGCGAACCAAGCTGAAACACATCGATACCTACAACCGTTTGCGCCGGGAAAATGCTGCTCATTATAATGCCCGTCTGGCAAATTCAGCCGTGACCGTTCCTTTCGAAGACGGCAAGGGCATGCACGTTTTTCATCAGTACACCATCCGTGTCCATGATCGTGAAAGGGTTCAGAAAGCTCTGGCCGCCGAGGGCATTGCTTCGGCCATTTACTATCCGGTGCCTCTGCATCGCCAGGAAGTGTTTATCTCCGATTGTGCTGGTGTAGCCTTGCCCGTGACGGATCAAGCTGCCGGAGAAGTGCTGTCTTTGCCCATGTATCCGGAGTTGGCGGAAGAACAGATCGACCGGGTCTGTCGTACTTTGTTATCTGTCCTTTAGGTGTCACTGAATGCATACGGCAAAACAACCGCGGCGCATCATGATAGTAACCGGGGAGGCATCCGGCGATCTGCATGGCGCCAATCTTATCCGGGCTGCTGGTAAAATCGACCCGACTTTGAAGTTTTTCGGTGTCGGCGGCGCGCGCATGCTCGATGCCGGATGTGAGATCCTGATCCCCGGCGAAGAATTGGCGGTGATGGGGCTGGTCGAGGTTCTCGGACATTTTCCAACCATCTGGCGTGCTTTTCGGCGGCTTAAAAAGGAACTGAACGGTCCGCGACGGCCCGATGCCCTGGTTCTGATCGATTTTGCGGAATTCAATTTGCTGCTGGCCGCCCAGGCGAAAAAAGCCGGCGTGCCGGTACTCTATTATGTCAGTCCCCAAGTCTGGGCCTGGCGGCGTGGCCGGGTAAAGCGCATTGCGTCGGTGGTGGATCGGCTTGCGGCCATCTTTCCCTTTGAACCGGAGCTGTACGAGGGCCAGGACATCGACGTCGAATATGTCGGGCACCCGCTTCTGGACGAGTTCGCAGTCACCTGCGATAAACCGGATTTTCTGCGCCAGGCCGGACTCGATCCTGCCCAGCCGGTTATCGGGCTGTTCCCCGGCAGTCGCAAAAACGAGCTGAAATATATATTCGACACCATCATGCAGTCCGCGGTCCGGTTGCGTGAGATGTATCCCGGCGCCCAGTTTCTGCTGCCGGTGGCGTCCAGTTTTCGTAAACAGGACATGCAGGCCATGGTGGAACCCTATGGCGTGCCCGTAACCTTGGCCGATGGGGATATTTACGACATCATTCAGGCCTGCGATGCGATCATCAGTGTGTCCGGCACGGTTACCCTGCAAATCGCCCTGGTCGGTACACCCATGGCCATCGTTTATAAACTGGCGCCATTAAGTTACGCCGTCGGGCGGCGGCTGATCCGGGTCCCGCATATCGGCCTGGCCAATATTGTGGCAGGGCGGGAAGTCGTCAAGGAGTTTATTCAACAGCAAGCCACCCCGGCCGCGATTGCCCAGGAGATCGGGGCTATTCTTAGCGACGACGACTACAATCGCAACATGCGCAGCGGACTGGCCACCATTCAGCAACGCATGGGCGAGGGGGGCTGTGCCGAGCGGGTGGCCCGCATGGTTTCGGAGTTGAGCCGCCACGTTTCAGGCAAGGAGCGCAATTAAGTGAGATACACCCCCAGGCAACTCTACCGGCGGCTTTATTACTACTCCAAACCCTATCTGTTCAGGGTGCTGCTGGCCATGGCGGCATCTTTTCTGGTGTCCGGGGCGGATGTTGCGACCGCCAAGTTGGTCAAGCCCTTCGTGGATGACGTACTGATCGCCACTAAAGGCGGTTTGCTCAATCTGGTACCGGTTATTGTGGTTGGTCTGGCCGTATGCAAAGGGGCCGGCCGTTATATACAGGAATATTTCATCAAGACCGCTGGCCAACTGGTGGTGCAGGACATTCGCAACGACCTCTACGGTCATTCCATGAAGCTATCCATGGGATACTTCTCACGCAGTTCGACGGGTAATGTCATGTCACGCATCTTGAACGATGTCGGGGCCTTGGAACGCTCTGCCGCCGACGTGGTGGTCGAAGGGCTGCGGGAAGGCTTTACCTTGGTCGGCTTGACCGTCGTTGCCTTTCACAGCGATTGGCGTCTGGCCTCCATCGCGTTTGTGGTCATGCCGATTGCCGTGGTGCCCGCCAGCATCATCGGGCGGCGCATCAAGGACAACACCCGGCGCGGGCAGGGTATCCTCGGCAACCTGACCCGGGTTCTGCAGGAGAGTCTGGCCGGTATCAAGGTGATCAAGGCGTTTGGCACCGAAGAGCGTGAATGCCAGCGATTCAAGACCGAAAACAAGCGTTTCTATTTCTTCACCCGCAAGGTGCTCAAGTACGATTCCGCGGCCACCCCGGTGGTGGAAATCCTTGCCTCATTCGGGATCGGCGCCGTGCTGTGGTACGGCATTCACCGTGTCAGCGAAGGGGCGATTACCCAAGGGGATCTGTCCGCATTCCTGGCGGCCATGCTGATGATGTATACACCCATGAAGCGTTTGACCAAGGTCAGCAACACCATACAACGTTCGCTTGGGGCTGCCGAGCGGGTTTTCGAGCTGATGGATGAGCCGCCCGATATCGTGGATGCTCCTGACGCGATACAGGCCACGCGACCTGCCGGGCACATCGCTTTTTCCCGGGTCGGGTTTTCCTACGGCGACGAGCCGGTTCTGCACAATTTCGATATCTCCATTCGCGCCGGTGAGGTCGTTGCCCTGGTCGGGCCGAGCGGCAGCGGGAAGTCGACGATTATCGGCCTGCTCAATCGGTTTTATGACCCCCAGCAGGGGAGCATTTTTATCGACGGCCAGGATCTCCGCGATCTTACCCAGGAAAGTCTCAAGCAGTGGATTGCCCTGGTGGATCAGGAAACCTTTCTGTTTAACGATACGGTGCGCAACAACATTCGCTATGGTCGCCCCGAGGCCAGCGATGCCGAGGTGGAAGAGGCTGCCAGGCAGGCTTTCGCGGATGAGTTTGTGCGGATCATGCCGGAGGGCTACGATACGGTTATCGGCGACCGGGGGGTGAGATTGTCCGGCGGTCAGCGGCAGCGTATTTGCATAGCACGCGCCATACTGCGCGACGCCCCGATTTTGCTGCTGGATGAGGCGACCAGCGCTCTGGATACGGAAAGTGAAGCCATGGTCCAGAAAGCTTTGGCCAATCTTATGCAAAACCGGACCACGATAGTGGTGGCGCACAGGCTTTCGACCGTCATGCATGCCGACAAAATAGTGGTGCTGGAGGACGGTCGCATTCGTGAGATCGGTTGTCACCAGGAGCTGCTCTCCGGTGACGGGCTCTACCGGCGTCTTTATGATATGCAATTCGCCAATCGGGATTGAGCGGATAGTCAAGGGGGATGGGGTGTACCTGCTGTATGATCTGATCTGGCTTGTTGGTGCCATGGCTTTGGTGCCCTGGTATCTGCTGCGCAGATTCTGTGGGGGCAAAAATCGGCAGGGGATCCGGGAGCGGTTCGGTTGGTATGCTCCTGGCCGCCTGGTGCAGTTGAAGGGCCGCCCCGTCCTATGGCTGCATGCCGTGTCGGTGGGCGAAACCCATGCCGCAGTACCTCTGATCCGGGCTCTCAAACAAAAATTCCCCGAACATGCTCTGGTGCTTACCAATGTCACCGAAACCGGCCATGCCGTGGCCCGGAATATTGCAGAAATCGACCTGTGTCTGTTTTTTCCCTTCGATATTTCATGGGCGGTGCGACGGGTTTTACGTCAGGTGCGGCCCGATATCGTGGTCATCGTCGAGACCGAAATCTGGCCAAATCTTGTACGCTGCGCCCAGCAGGCTGCGATACCCCTGATACTGGTCAATGGTCGCATTTCGGATCGCTCTTTTCCCCGGTATCGCAAGGGGCGATTTTTCCTGCGTCCGGTGTTGAATCAGTTTGCCTGTTTATGCATGCAGACGCAACAGGACGGCCAGCGGATATTGTCCCTTGGTGCTTTGCCGGAGCGCGTTGCGGTAATCGGTAACCTGAAATTCGACATGTCCTGCGATGGTATCGGAGCCGCGACACCCGAGGCTTTGCGAGTTACCTACGGGTTGCCCGCCGAGGGCCTGGTTTGGGTTGCCGGCAGCACCCATCCCGGTGAAGAAGAACTGGTGTTGGAAGCCTTTCAGGAAATGCGCAAACAGGGGGTTGAGCTTTGTCTGGTGCTGGCTCCGCGTCATCCAGGTCGGGCCCAGGAGGTCGGGCAGTTGTTGACTTCCCGCGGGTTTAACTGGATCGCACGCACTGCGCTCGATGAGTCTGCCAAAACCTTGCGGCCCGGTGATGTTTTACTGGTTGATACCGTTGGGGAATTGCTCAAACTGTATGCTGCCGCCGATGTGGTTTTTGTCGGAGGCAGCCTGGTGCCGGTCGGGGGGCACAATGTTCTGGAGGCGGCTCTGCTGAAGAAACCGGTGTTGTTTGGCCCTCACATGGAAAATTTTCGGGAAATAGCCCGACTGTTAACCGAATCCGGTGGCGGCAAACAGATCCAGGCATCTGAACTGTCCCCTGAACTGTCCGCACTGCTGGGCGACCCAGAGGCGATGCAGGCCATGGGGATGGCGGGCTATAATCTGCTGCGCCAGCATGCCGGTGCCACCGAACGTACCGTGGACGTCATTCGACGCCTGCTGGATACATAATATGGCGCGGCTGGCTTTGTTTTATCGGCGCCTCGCAGTTTGCGGTCCCGATTCCCTGCTGGAGTGGCTGGTGTATATGGCCCTTCTGCCGCTGGGCTGGCTGTATGGCAGTTTGATGCAGTTGCGCGCCTTGCTGTACCGTCTGGGTTTGTTTGCTGCGTATCGTGCTTCGGTACCGGTGATTTCCATAGGCAATCTGAGCGTAGGGGGGACCGGTAAAACACCGGTGGTCGATCACCTGATCCGCTACTGCCTGTCTCTGGACAAGCGTGTGGCAGTGGTCAGCCGCGGTTACGCAAGCGGCAACCGTTCGGATTTGCGCGTGGTTTGTGCAGGGCAGGGGCCTTTGCTCGATGTGGAGAGGGCAGGTGACGAGCCCTGGTTGCTGGCACGACGCAATCCCGCAGCCTGTATCATCGTCGCGCCGCAGCGCGCGCAGGGAGTTCGCCATGCCGTCGAAGTTCTCGGCGCGGATGTCGTGCTGCTCGATGATGGTTTCCAGCATTTGGCGGTGGCCCGGGATTTCGATTTAGTACTGCTTGACGCGCAGCGGCCCTTTGGTAATGGCAAAGTGCTTCCCGCCGGGCTTTTGCGTGAGCCCCGCTCCGCCTTGAGTCGCGGGCAGCTGTTTTTATTGACCCGCTGCCCTGAAGACCAGGTGAGTATCCCTCCGTTGCCCGCTCCGGTACTGCATTGCCGACACGCATTGGCGGACCACGTTGAGTCTCTTGATGGTGACATACGCCGCATCGAGGATCTGTCTCACTTGCGTGGCATCGCCTTTGCAGGTATCGCGGAACCCGCAAGCTTTTTCACTGGGCTCGAAAAGCGCGGCTTGAATCTTGTGCAGACCCTTTGTTTTTCCGACCATGCCGGTTATGATGAGGTGGCTCTATCCCGCTTGACTAAAGCAGCTGTTTCCGCCGATTATTTTATTACCACGGAAAAGGATGCCGTCAAATTGTCTCCAATGGCTTTGCCACTGCCCTGTTTTCAGGTTCCCCTGCGGCTGGTTTTTCTCGAGCCCGGGGAGTTGGAACGACGCGTGCGACCTTTTTTGTGCGACAAGAGGTGAGCGATATGGCGATTGATCAGGAACTGCTGGAAATTCTGGCTTGTCCCCGCTGCAAAGGGCCGGTGCGACTGGTGGATGAACCTGAAGGGCTGGTGTGCGACCAATGCCGCCTGCTGTATCCGATCGAGGACGGTATCCCCGTCATGCTTATCGATGAGGCCCGGCCATACGATCTTGTCTGAAACCGAGACTTTTACGGAGTAACAGTTTTTGAAACCGATCGATCCGAAAAATATCCGGCGCATCATGGTGCGTTCGACCAATTGGGTCGGCGATGCGGTCATGACCACTCCGGCCATGGGTGATTTGCGCAGCGCCTTTCCCGATGCCGAAATTGTGGTGGTCGCCAATCCTTTGGTGGCGCAACTGTTTACCCATCATCCCTACTGCGACCGGGTGATCGTTTACGATAAAAAAGGTTCCCATCAGGGAGTGGCCGGATTGTGGCGCTTTGCAAGGCAGCTTCGCAGGGAGCGATTCGATCTGGCCGTATTACTGCAAAATGCCATCGATGCGGCGATCCTCGCGACTCTGGCCGGCATACCCCGGCGTGCCGGCTATCGAACCGACGCTCGCCGTCTGCTGCTGACCCATGGTGTCGCCGTCGGGCCCGAACAAAAACGTCTGCATCATACCGATTATTATCGACACATGCTGCGGAGCGTCTGCCGGGGCGAGGGGGATGGGCGGCTGCGTCTGGCCTGCAACGATGAGGAACAACGCTGGGCCAGGGAAATCCTTAAAGAGGGGTTCTGGGTGGCCATCAATCCGGGTGCCGCGTATGGTTCCGCCAAGCGCTGGATGCCGGAGCGGTTTGCGGCTGTGGCCGACGACCTTGCGCGGGAGTTCGGGCTGCAGGTGGCTTTGACCGGCGGACCCGGGGAGATGGAGATCGGCCGTGACATCGAAAAGGCCATGCACGTCCCGGCACTGAACCTGATCGGCCAGACAACGGTACGCCAGCTGATGGCGGTTTTGTCGGCATGTCGGTTGGTGATCACCAACGATTCCGGTCCCATGCATGTGGCGGCGGCCTTCGATGTGCCCATCGTAGCGGTGTTCGGTCCCACCGATCACACCACCACCTCACCCTGGTCGGAGTCCTGTCGCATCGTACGCAAGCCAACTGACTGTGCGCCCTGCCTGCTGCGTCAGTGCCCCACGGATCACCGTTGCATGCGGGCGATCTTTCCCGAGGATGTCATGGCTGCCGCGCGCCAACTGCTGGGAGTGGCCAAATGAGGGTGCTGATCGTCAAAATCAGCGCACTCGGGGATGTGGTGCATGCCTTGCCGGTTTTGGCCTTTATCAAAAGTGCCCATCCCGGAGCCAGGATCGACTGGCTGGTCGAAGAAGGGTTCGCGCCCCTGATCGAAGGACATCCCCTTTTGCACCGGGTCCATCGCCTGGGGCTCAAACGCTGGCGCCGGGAAGGTCTGGGGGCCGTACTTGCCGGGCTCAAAGCTACCTTGAGTGCCTTGCGCCATGAGCATTACGATCTGGTGCTGGATCTGCAGGGTAACTGCAAGAGTGGTTTGTTCGCCGGGTTGTGCGGTGCGCCGAGGCGTTATGGATTTTCCCGTAGCGGGGTGCGGGAGTGGCCCAACCTGCTGGCAACCACCCACAAGGTGCAACTTTGCTCAGCCGATCACCATATCAGTGACCGCTCCCTGGCGGTGGCGCGGGAGGCCTTCCCCACCGGCAGCGCGCGGCCTCTGGCCGGCCCCATGGGCGTTACGCCCCAGGCCCGTACCACCGTGGAGAAACAGCTTGCCGAATTCGCGTTGAACGGGCAACCGCTGGTGATATTGCAATATGGTACCACCTGGCAGACCAAACTGTGGCCCCTCGACTCCTGGCAACAATTGGCCCGGAGGCTCTGTGAAGAAGATCAACTGCGCCCCGTGTTGATCTGGGGCAACGATGCCGAACGGCACGCTGCCGGGGAGATTTCCCGGGCAACTGACGGACAGGCCGTCATCTGGCCGCGCGGCACATTGCAGGAACTGGCTGCGTTGCTGGAAAAAGCTGATCTGGTCATCGGTGGGGATACCGGCCCGATTCATATTGCCGCCGCGCTCGAAACCTCCACGGTATCGATTTTCCGGGTGACGGATGCCACCCGCAATGGCCCTCGCGGGCCGCTGCACATCCGCCTGCAAAGCCCCCTGGAATGCTCGCCCTGTCTGCGCAAGGAATGTCCGCGGGATGCGGAATGCGGCCACAGTATCAGCGTCGACCAGGTGCTGGAAGCGAGCCGCGAATTGCTGTCGCAACGTCCCGAATAGCCGACCGGTTCCTAGACCTAAAGGTTTCTAAAAAGCCACCCTCCCTCCACCGGATATGACATCCAGAGAAGCATTTAGCTCGTGTCCATCCGGAAACTATGGATGGACGCTGCGTAGTTTTCATATGGGAAACGAGCANNAGGAAATCAAGCGCTTGCACGGAGGCGTAGGTGTCTACGCCGCACACGCAAGCGTGCGGATTGACGCTGAGATTGGGGAAAAGGGCCGTTTCCGGATGAAAACTAGCTCGCTAGCTCAACAAGGGTAACTCTTCATTTCCGGCTGAGAAAAGTAGAACTTTATGAAATATATTTTTCCTTTACTTCTTGGATATGGTCCTTCATTATTTACCGCTCCAAAAAGCGACATGGGCAGTGCATCGAGCCAAGTTGTGTACACAAAGGGAGGCATATGACAGGGGGGCGCCGTAATTGGTCTGAGGCAATGATGGACGATTTCGTCGTCGCTGGAGATGTTCTTGTCTCACGCCGGTTTCAGGATCTTCTGGCTGCTATCGGCCTGCGAAGTTGCAGGGATTTCCTCGATTATCCCGGGGGAGCGTGCGTATGCCACAAGCGGGGTCGCTCGGTTTTCAGGTTCGAGACAGGTGGAAAAACCTTCTACCTGAAGCGGAATAGCCTGCACCCGGTAGAGTTCTGGAAAAGTCTTATGAAGTTTCGGCTGCCTCCACGCAGCGCTTGGAGGGAGTGGGAAAGTATCAGAGCGGTTCGGGCTGCAGGGATTCCCACGGTCACCCCCGTCGCTTTTGGTGAGCAGTTGCTTCTGGGCCGGGAACTCGCCTCCTTCACCCTTACCGAGGAGCTCTACGGAGCCGAACCTTTTGATGAATACATCGCTCGGGAATGGGGCGGCGCTTCAAAAGGCGAGCGGCGCCGGGAGAAACGGCGGTTGCTGCGCAAGTTGGCTCAACTGGCGCGCCATTTTCACGGTCAGGGTATGAATCACCAGGACTTTTACCTCAATCATTTTTTTCTCGACGGGGAAGAAACTTTCTATCTGCTCGATCTTCAGCGGGTGCAGCGGCGGCAGCAGGTGCCGCAGCGCTACCTGGTGAAGGATTTGGGGCAGTTGTCTTACTCCAGTCTTCGGTTTCCCTGTCTGAGTCGAACTGACAAACTGTTCTTCTTCCTGCATTACCGGGGGACTAAAAAACTGGCGATGGCGGACCGCCGCCTGGTTCGGGCGATTGCGGCCAAAACTGCCAGGATAGCAGACCATGATGTCAAACTGAGAGTGCGCCGCATCCGGCGAGGAGAAATGCAGCCTTAAAGTGCGGCAGTTTTGCCTGTAAGGGAAAAGGAAACCTCGATGAAGCAGAATGCCAAGGGCGACTGCCTGAAAACCGACTGGTCCCACATCAAGCTGGCCTACGTAATTTATTATTATCTCGATCAGGAGGAGTCCTCGTCACTGCTGGATTTGTTACGGGGTTACGCCAGCTATCCCAAGGAGATCATTGATTACATTCACTTCGTCGTCGTCGACGACGGATCGCCGGTTCGGGTTTCGATCCCCGAAGACATCAATCTCAATCTGACCTTTCTACGCATCGACCGCGATATCCGCTGGAACCAGGGAGGGGCCCGCAATCTCGGCATCGTCATGGCCAAGGCCGATAAGATCTTTACCACCGACCTCGACCACAAGCTTCCCGAGCATACCTTGCGGGAGTTGGTAAGACGTAAGAACCCGGGAAGGACTTTCTACAAGTTCCAGCGCCTGAATGAAGAGGGGGGAGATATCGGCTATCATCTCAATACCCTGTTTTTTTCCCGGGCCCGGTTCCTGCGTTTTCACGGCCTCGACGAGCAGTTCTGCGGCCATTACGGCTACGAGGATGCACTTTTCTGGCGCTGGCAGCGCTACCATGGCACTCGTTTCCTTTATCTCCCCAAGCGATTCAACTGCGTCCACCGCAGCAAACTCGATCTCGATAAGTCATACCACTCCCTGCATCGCGACCTGACTAACAACAGGCAACTGGCGGAAAAAGTCAAGCGGGACTGGAAGACCTACGGAGCCCAGGCTGGTCACAGCCGGCAGTTTCTCTGCTTCCCCTGGCAATTTGTAGAAGAGCGGCAAAGGGAGACGGAACTTCCGCCTCTTCTACCCGACCGTCTTTGGGCCCGTACGTGGTGGTGGCGCTGGTTGGTAGGGTGAAACTGACCATGGAGAATTCCGAAGCGATGAAGATAGCTCTGGTTAACAAAGTGTTTTCCCTCTCTCACGGTGGTCTGGAGCGGTTTGCAGTGAATCTGGCTGGTGCTTTGCTCCGAGGTGGGCACGAGGTGCATGCTTTCGGTCAACGCTTTGCCGACCTGCCGGAAGGAGTAACGGTTCACCCTCTGCAAGTGACGCGTAAGTCTTCCTGGTGGCGGGTGCTGAATTTCCACCGTTGTGCCGCCAGGACGCTTGCCATAGACAGGTTCGACATTATTCTGGGATTGACGCGGTTTTTCCCCATGGATGTTTACCGCATGGGGGATGGGGTCCAACGCCACTGGATGCGCATCCGTTATCCTTTCTCACCCTTGCGTTGGTTCAACTACCTTCTCAATCCGGCGCATGCGGCCAACATCTATATGGAACGCCGCCTTCTACCCGGGGGCGGTGCCCGGCGCATCATCACCAATTCGCGTCTTTGCAGGGACCATGTTCGCCACTATTATGGAGTTCCCGAGGAGCGAATCGACGTCGTCTACAACGGTGTGGATCATGCTCAATTTAATCCGGAGGCCAGAGCGGCCCTGCGTTCTGGAGTCCGCATGGAACTGAGGCTTGCACCGGAAGATATCGCCCTTCTGCATGTATCCAATAACTGGCAGCGCAAAGGAGTTGGAGTGACACTGCGGGCCATGGCGGCCCTGGGGAACGAAGGAAGTAATCTGCACCTGCTGGTTGTGGGGAGGGGGAGGGCAGAGCCATTTCGCCGACTGGCTTTGAAACTGGGCCTGGAGGGGCGGGTTCATTTCCTGGGACCCAGCCCAGAGGTAGAACGCTTCTATGCCGCCGGTGACCTGTTGGTCCTGCCGACTCTCTACGATCCGTTTTCCAACGTCTGCCTGGAGGCCATGGCCTGTGGTTTGCCGGTTGTGACGACCTCTGGAAACGGAGCATCCGAAATTATCGAAGAGGGGAAAACCGGATTCGTGCAAAAAGATGCGGAGAGCGTTCGGGAACTTGAACAAATTCTGAAAGGCTGCCTTGATCCTGCAACACTTCGGCATATGGGGGCGGCCGCACACCGGGTAGCGCAAGACTTCACTCCCGAGCGAAACATGCAGGAGACGCTGGCTGTTTGCGGAAAAGTCGTTGCGGCTAAAAAGTCCGGCGATGCGGCGGAAAATTAGTTTTGAAGCTCGACATTCCCCAGAAGAGGTAATTTTTGAAAGTTTTGTTTCTCGTTCCGAGACTGGACAAGGCCAGCACCCGCTACCGGGTGTTGCAATACTTGCCTTATTTGGACCAGGAGGGGGTCGATTACGAGATTGTGGCTTTATCCCGACAATCGCGCAATCGACTCTCTCTGGCTCGCCGAATACGGAATTCCGATACGGTGTTCATCCAAAAAAAACTGTTCTCATTTCTTGATCTTTACTGGGTGCGCAAGTTGGCCAAGCGCATGGTCTACGATTTTGACGATTCGGTAATGTACAAGAGCGGTCCGGCCAGCATGCGTCAACAGAAGCGACAACAGCGGCGCTTTGCGATTACTGCGGGGAAGGCTGACCTTGTCATTGCCGGGAACCGGTATCTGCAACAAGAGGCTTTGCACTTCAACCGTGAGGTTCGCCTTCTGCCGACGGTTCTCGATATGGACCGCTACATCGCCAGAGAAGAGAGCGGGGACAAAATCGGAGAAGTTGTCCTCGGTTGGATCGGGAGCCGCGGGACCTTGCGCTATCTGCAGGACATCGGTCCGGCCCTGGAAGAACTCGGGCGCCGTTGGCCGGGCCTGAAACTTAAGATCGTAGCTGACGATTTTTTCGACCTGAACAGTGTTCAGGTGATAAAAAAGCCTTGGACCGCCGCGGATGAAATTGCCGACCTGCATTCCTTCGATATCGGCCTGATGCCCCTTACGGACGATATCTGGACTCGTGGCAAATGTGGTTTTAAGCTGCTGCAGTGCATGGCTGTCGGGCTTCCGGTAGTCTGTTCCCCGGTGGGGGTCAATGCCGACATTGTTACCGATGGCCGCGAAGGTTTTCATGCCACTACCCGGGAAGAGTGGGTCGCAAAACTAGATGCCCTTATTGCCGATAGTGACCTTCGCCGGCAGATGGGACAGCAAGGTCGGCTGCGGGTAGCCAATGCGTTTTCCCTCGCCATCAATGGACCACCCTTTGTTAAATACCTGAAACACCACCAAGATTGAATAGCCCCAAACATGATAATAGCGTTTTTCAATAGTGCATTCTTCTTGACCTGCGGCAGCGTCGGGCATTTTACGGAAAATTTCCCCGCACCCTATTGCCGGAAAAATCAGGGGATTTTCCTGGACCAGAAGTCGTGCCGGCAGGGGTTGGAGGTGGAAGGAGGATGAAGACCGAAGATGTCTCTCTGCAGGGAATCGAATGGCAATTTCTCTCCCCGGAAGGAAGCGCTCTGCTGGCTAAGTCCAGCCTCCTGGGAGAAGTTGTCAAGACCAACCCCAAGCGCCGGGTGGTGCGGCTACCTAGTATTTATGTAAAAGAGGTGCGGTATCGGGGCTGGCCCATGCTGTTCAAAACGTTATTGGGCGGGACCGCGTGCCGGGAAGGTCGAATCTCTCTTGCGTTGACCGAATCCGGAATTGCCGTTCCCGAAGTACTTGCCTTCGGAGTCGAAAAAAAGTTCGGATTCATCCGCAGAGATCTGCTTCTGACTCGGGAGGAATCAAGGTGCAAAACTCTGCATCAGGTTATGCTTCGGGATTATCCGGCGTTGCCGGGCAAAGAAAAACATCAATTGGTTGAAGAGTTCGCCAATTTCATGAGAATTCTTCACGATAACGGAGTCTCCCATGCCGATCTACACATCGGAAATATCCTTTGGGTTCCGGAGCGAGAGAGAGGACACCGGTTTATCCTTCTCGACACTGATAGGGTCACGCTGAAAAAACGCGCCCTTTCAACGGGGGAAAAAACCGATAATCTCGCTTTGCTCTTGAGCAACCTGTGGACTTTAGTCAGTCGAAGCCAGCGTTTTCGGTTTTTGCGAGTTTATGGCATTTACCTGGACCGAAAAGGTCGCCGGTTCGTTGCGGAGTTGGAAGGGAAGGCCCTCAGGCACTCTAAAAGAATCTTGCGGAAGAAGGGCCAGCAATGTCTTCACAATAACCGCAGGTTCAGGAAAGAAAAACGGAACGGTTTCACGGTTTATTTCCGCAAAAGAGCCGGCATCGAGGACCTCCTCGACAATTTGCTGGCCGATCCGGACGGTATTTTGGAAAAAGGCCGGATACTCAAAGCGGGTAATACGGTGCGTGCCGCAAGGGTCGAGCTGAACGGCAGGTATTATTTTCTCAAGCGTTTCAATTGCAAGGGATGGAGCTACAGCCTGAAAAACGCCTTCCGGCGATCCCGAGCGGTAAGATCATGGCTGATTTCCTGGGGGTTTCGTCTCAGGAGTCTTCCGGTACCGGAGCCTCTGATCTGCCTGGAAGAACGTCGAATGCGGCTGTTGAAGCGCTCCTATATCCTGTTCAACTTTGTCGAAGACAGCGAACCCCTTACCGGGGTTTGGCCGCGGCTCGATGCCATCGAAAGGAAGGGAATCCTTGCACGGCTGGCACTTTTGTTTGGTAAACTGCATTTGTTCGGAGGCGTGCACGGCGACTTGAAGTGGAACAATATCCTGGTGAACGACCAGGGGGCTCTCTTCCTCATCGATCTCGATGGCAGCAGGATTGTCGGGCCCGGCAAGTATCGAAGTAAGCGCAAAGATCTGGACCGCTTTTTGGTGGATTTGGCGAAAGCACAGCCGGGCAATAAGGATCAGGCATTTTTCCTCAAATGCTGGGAACGTTGGAAATCCTGATCCTTAAAATGAGAGATCGCATGGATAAGATTGTTAAATTGTTTGTGAAGAGGTTTGCTCGCGTCAGGGCATGGCGGAAAGGCGAATGGGCGCTGGTTTTTTTGCTGTTGGTTTCTTTGATCCTTAAACTTACGCTGCTTTCTGCAGGCCATGTTATCAATCCTGATGGTGTGCGGTATATTGATGCGGCGCAGCAACTTGCCGGGGGGAATTTCCGGGAGGCAATCAGTATTGAAAAAATGCCTCTCTATCCCCTTTTGATCGTCGCTTTCCATTACCTGGTCCGGGACTGGGCACTGGCCGGTCAGCTTATTTCCCTGTTCTCCCTGGTGCTTGCCGTAGTTCCTCTTTATTGGTTGACCAAGGGGATTTTTGGCGAAAAGGCGGCTTTCTGGGCCGGTTTGGCTTTTGTCCTGTCTCCCATGTTGAACGGCCTTTCGATTGATCTGATTCGCGACCCCATCTTTCTCTGCTTTGTCATCTGGGCGGTTTATTTTTTCTGGCGATCCCTAACGACCCCCAGACGCTGCTTTTATGTTTTGGCTTCCGTTTCCACAATCATTGCCCTGTTTTGCCGTATCGAAGGAATATTTCTTTTTGCCATTTTTTTGCCGATTCTTCTGGTGTTGGCAATTAAGCACAAGTCGGAAAGGAATTCATTATTTAAAGGAATGACCGTTTTGGTCGGGTTGCCCCTGTTGCTGGGATTGGGGGCTGGAATGGTTTTGTGGGGATTCGCTGGGGTTGAACTTACCTCTTTCAGCAGATTGGGGGAAATTCGGGATCGACTTCAGGGTATATTGAGAGGTGACTTTCTTGCCATGTACCATTCTCTTTATGCCCAAATGAAATCATTTAAAAATCCCGCCGCTTTTTGGTCTACCGGCTCGTTTGCCGAAACCGCCAGGCATTATCTTCCGCTCATCTATCTGCTCGGTCTTGCGGAGGCGACCTTTAGAAATCTCTTTCTGTTGTATGTTGTTCCACTTCGGGCAGGCTTCGGTAAACGTCCGGCTTTTAACCGAGGGCACTGGCTGCTGCTGTTGGTGGCGGGCACCTATTTCATGGTGGCATTCTACTTCGTTTTTACCCACGACTTTATCAGCAAGCGTTACGTATTTGTACCGGCTTTGATGCTTTATCCATGGGTGGGGCGGGGACTGGAAAGGATTCGGGCCTGGATTGGCGGGATCCGCCGGCCGAGAATAGCATTGGTGCTGTTCCTGGTTGTTTTCTGCGGCGCACCCGCTTATAAAACCGTGAGCGAGGCCGTTGGGGCGGACAAAGGCAAGGCCTTTAAAGTCGCTGGGAAATGGCTGGCTTCACAGACCGATTTACAGGGTGCCGTATTGGCCTGCAGCGACCCCAGAATCCGCTTATATTCATCCCAAGAGTTACATTTTCTCAGGGATGGGGAATCTTTTTCTATATTTAGAGATTTGGGACAGATGGAAAAAGTCGCACTTGCAAATAAGGTCGATCTACTGGTTCTTGAGACCTCCCGGAAGAAGCGGCATTTGGTGCCCGAATTAGAGCATTATTCCATGGTGAATAATATTGTGGAAAATAACAAAGAGGTGCTGATTTTTCGAAGGAAAGGATAAAATTATGGCGATCGGTAAGCGGCAATCGGCCAGCGGACAAACTAACTGAAAATCGATATAATCTAGCCGCCAGCCGCCAGCCGCCAGCCGCCAGCCGCCAGCCGCCAGCCGCCAGCCGATAGCCGATAGCCGATAGCATCGCCTGGCCCAACGCCGGATCGGTATTGCCAAACCTTTACCCTTTCCCACTTCGGACCGGTCGAACTTGTGGCAAATCGGTCTTGTCATTTATTTTCGGGAAAAACTGCCCATAAATTGCGGGCTTTTGACGCTGTCTTCCGCTGCCCCTATAGGAAAAGGGTAGGGATGTTTGGGCGAAGTATTATCAGCAGCTTGCCGTGAAAGGAGTGACTCTCGATTCCGGCAATTGGAGGCTTTAAGTTTCAGGGCCAAGATTCACTGAAAGATTAAAATAATTGTCATCCTGGCAGATATCTGTTACAAAAATTTGGCTTTTCGGCGAACATTTCGAGTGAAGTTCTAACGGGATAGTGTAATTTGTAGGGAAAACGTCAGCCGTCCGCTTTGTATTATTTACATAGGTTTCTATTTCGATGGCTGCTACAATTGCCCACAGTACACCCCCCCTCGAAAGTATGGACTATCCTTTTTCTCCCGTGTTCTTGGATTTGACTGGGCAGAAAAGTCTGATATACATTCCTGCCTCTAGCAGGATGGGCCAGGTTTCCCAGCGCGCAGGTAGTGGCCGATTCCGTGTTAAGTTGAAATAAGCAAATTCGTTCAGATAAGGAGTTGTTGTTTATGATGAATCTTTTAGTAACCGGCGGCTGTGGCTTCATTGGTTCTAATTTTATCCGTCTGGTCCTTCAAAAACATGCCGGAATACGGTTAGTCAACCTCGATAAGCTGACCTATGCGGGGAATCCGACCAACTTAACCGATCTTGAAACGAATTCAAGGTATCGTTTCGTGCAAGGGGATATCTGTGATGCCCCCCTGGTTGAACAGCTATTAGCCGAAGAGCAGATCGATACCATCGTGCACTTTGCCGCCGAATCGCACGTAGATCGCAGCATCACGGGTCCGTCCGCCTTTATCCAGACCAACATCCTCGGTACCTTCGTGCTGTTGGAGGCCGCACGCAAGGCTTGGGGTGGCGATGGCCGATCACCGATCACCGATCACCGCTTCCTGCACGTCAGTACTGACGAGGTCTATGGTTCCCTGGGTGACAGCGGCCTTTTCACCGAAGACACCTCCTATGACCCACGATCTCCCTATTCGGCCAGCAAAGCGTCATCCGATCATCTGGTCAGCGCCTATCATCATACCTATGGCCTGCCGACCCTGATCACCAACTGTTCCAACAATTATGGCCCATACCAGTTCCCCGAAAAGCTCATTCCCCTTATCATCAATAACGCCCTGTCCGGTAAAACTCTCCCGGTCTATGGCGACGGCAAAAATGTGAGGGACTGGCTCTATGTTGTCGATCACTGCGAAGCCATCCTGCAGGTGCTGGAAAAAGGCCGGCTTGGCGAAACCTACAATGTCGGCGGTAACAACGAAAAGCAGAACATCGAAGTGGTGCAGACCATTTGCGATATCCTCGATGAAGAAGCCCCGAAATTGCCTGGGGGGCAACCCCGGCGCAGTCTGATTACTTTCGTCAAGGACCGCCCTGGGCATGACCGTCGTTACGCTATCGATGCCGGCAAAATTAAAGAAGAGCTGGGCTGGGAACCATCGGTGACTTTTGAAGAGGGGATGCGAAAAACTGTCGGTTGGTATCTTGACCAGTCAGAGTGGATTGCCGGCGTAGTCGACGGTTCCTATCAGGATTACTATGAACGCATGTATGCGGGGCGCTGAATGAGCGGGACACCACGTAAGGTCGCCCTGGTTGGGGCCAAGGGCATGCTGGCAAGGATGGTTCAGGCCTCAACTCCGCCCCACATGGCAATTCAAGGGTTTAAACGGCCCGAATTCGATTTGACCGATGCTGATCAGGTTCGTCGGGCGATGGAAGTGTTTCGCCCGGATGTCATCATCAATTGCAGTGCCTTTACCCAGGTTGACCGTTGTGAAAGTGAAGAGGGATTGGCGACAAGAGTTAATGGCGATGGGCCGGGTTGCCTTGCCGCTGTTGCCCGGGATCTCGATGCGACCCTGGTACACATATCCACGGATTACGTTTTTCCCGGAGACGCCGAACGCCCCTATCTGGAAGGGGACGCGACCGGGCCGATTTCGGCTTACGGGCGTTCCAAGCTGAAAGGGGAGCAGGCCATAAGGGAAAGCGGCCTGATAAAATATTTTATTGTCAGAACCAGTTGGCTCTACGGCCCCTGGGGCAAGAATTTCGTCGAGACCATTCTGCGCTTGGCTGCAGAACGAGAAGAATTACGTATTGTCGCTGACCAGATAGGTTGTCCTACCTATACCGGCGATCTTGCTGCAGCAATTTTTCGCCTGCTCGACCTTGAAGATGACCAGACGGCTTGCGGGCTTTACGGCATATACCACTTTGCCAACGAAGGTCAGTGCAGTTGGTATGACTTTGCCTGTGAGATCGTCAGTTTGGCTCGGCAAAAAGGCCTGCCGGTAAAGACCCGTCGGATAGAGCCGATCAAAACCGAGCAGTTTCCGCTGCCCGCCAAACGTCCGGCATATTCGGTTTTTGATACGAAAAAATATAAAATGGCAGTGGCTGCTTCGATTCCGTCGTGGCAGAAAAGTTTGAGTACCTATTTTGAAGTGCGTTGAATGTATTAAATAAGGGAGTAAATTGATATGTCTGGAATCAAGAAGGGGATAGTTCTTGCCGGGGGCGCAGGCAACCGTCTTTATCCATTGACCCTGGTCGCCAGCAAACAGCTGCAGCCGGTTTATGACAAGCCGATGATCTACTATCCCATCTCTACTTTGATGCGGGCAGGTATCAGGGATATCCTCATTATCTCCACTCCCCAGGACACGCCCCGGTTCCAGGAGCTTCTTGGCGACGGCAGCCGCTATGGTATCCGCCTCTCCTATGCCGTACAGCCCCAGCCGAAGGGCATCGCCCAGGCCTTCCTGGTCGGCGAGGAGTTTATTAATGGGGAGCCTGTTGCTTTAATCCTGGGCGACAATATCTTCTATGGGAAAATGGAGCTTGGCACAATCTTTGAACAATTTTCTGAAGGTGCCCTGGTTTTTGGTTATCAGGTCACTGACCCTGAGCGCTACGGCGTGGTGGAATTCGACGAGAACGGCATGGCCGTCGGTATTGAGGAAAAACCTCAAATGCCCAAATCGCACTATGCCGTCCCCGGCCTCTATCTCTATGACAGCAAGGTGGTGGAAATTACCCAAAACCTCACCCCGTCTGCCCGTGGCGAGTTGGAGATCACCGACGTCAATATTGCTTACTTGAAGCAAGGAAAGCTGCGGGTAGAAAAACTTGAGCGAGGGATCGCCTGGCTCGATACCGGCACCCACATGAGCCTGCTCGAAGCCAGTCATTTCATTGGGACATTGGAAGCCCGTCAAGGGCTGAAGATCGCATGTCTGGAAGAGATCGCCTTCAAAAAGGGCTTCGTCTCAGCCGATGAAATGGCCAACATCATTGCCGACACCCCAAAATCAAGCTATCGCAACTATCTGGAGATGGTATTGAAGGATGGGGTTAGCGTATGAAGGTGATCAACACAGAGATCCCCGAGGTCCTGATTATCGAACCGAAAGTCTTCGGTGATGAGAGGGGCTTTTTCTTTGAAAGCTTCAACCAGCGGGCTTGGGAAGAGGCGACGGGCCTCAAGCGAGACTTTGTTCAAGACAACCATTCACGCTCGGTTAAAGGTGTCCTGCGGGGGCTGCATTATCAGCTTCCTCCCGCGACCCAAGGTAAACTGGTTCGCTGCGTAAGTGGCGAAGTTTTCGATGTCGCTGTCGATCTTCGTACAAGCTCTGCTACTTTCGGTAAATGGGTGGGAGTACACCTGTCCGCTGAGAACAAGCGGCAACTCTGGATCCCCGAGGGGTTTGCACATGGTTTCAAGGTTTTAAGTGAAGTAGCCGATTTTTTGTATAAAACGACAAATTATTATTCGCCCGACCATGAGAGGTGTATCCGTTGGGATGATTCTCAGCTAGCAATTAGTTGGCCCGGAGAGACGATTCCCGCTTTGTCGCCCAAAGATATTGAGGCTAATCGATTTCCAGATGCCAAATATTTTGATTGAATTTCACGAAGCTATGTTTAAGCGGTTTTTAAAATTCTTATTGGCGCTATATCGCAGTCGGTCGATAGTCCTGCAGTTAACAGCGCGTGATTTCAAAACCCGCTATCTGGGTTCGTACCTTGGATTGCTGTGGGCGTTTATTCAGCCGACTGTCACCATCCTGATCTTCTGGTTCGTCTTTGAGGTCGGCTTCAAGTCCGCTCCGATCAGCGATGTCCCCTTCATTCTCTGGCTGATCACCGGCATCATCCCGTGGTTTTTTATCGCCGACACCGTCTCCAGTGCCTCCAACTGCATTGTTGAAAACAGCTATCTGGTGAAAAAAGTGGTGTTCCGGGTTAGCATGTTGCCGATCGTGAAGCTGTTGTCGGCGCTGGTCATTCATCTGTTTTTCGTGGTGGTGATCTTTTCTTTTTTCATAGCCTACGGCTACCGACCAACCCTCTACAACCTGCAGGTGGCATACTACTGTTTCGCCATGACTGTCCTGTTACTCGGGGTTTCATGGCTGACCTCTGCCATGATTATCTTTCTCAAGGATGTCGGGCAGGTCGTTGCCATGTGCCTGCAGTTCGGTTTTTGGCTGACGCCGATCTTTTGGGGGGTCGGCATGGTTCCCCAGAGATACCATTTTTTCATCAAGCTGAATCCTGTCTATTACCTGGTCCAAGGGTATCGAGACTGTTTTATCAACGAGACGTGGTTCTGGGAGTACCCGGTTTACACGCTTTACTACTGGGGAGTCGCCGCCGTTGTCTTTGTCGGGGGAGCGATTGTCTTCAACCGGTTGCGCCCCCACTTTGCGGATGTGCTTTAGATGAATGATGTCGCTGTAAAAATTGAAAATCTGACCAAGATTTACCGGCTGTATGAGGATCCTGTCGATCGCTTAAAGGAGGCCCTGCATCCGTTCCGCAAGAAATACCACCAGGATTTCTACGCGTTGAATAATATCAACTTTGAAATTGCAAAAGGCGAAACGGTCGGCATCATTGGCCGAAACGGTGCTGGAAAGTCTACGTTACTGAAAATTCTTACCGGCGTGCTGACGCCGACCGCCGGGCAGGTTTTGACCAGTGGCAAGGTGCTGGCCCTGCTCGAACTTGGGGCGGGTTTCAACCCTGAACTGACCGGGGTCGAAAACGTTTACTTCAACGGCACCATTTTGGGAGCGTCGCGGGAAGAGATGGATGACAAACTCGCCGATATCCTTGCTTTTGCGGATATCGGCGAGTTTGTCCATCAGCCGGTGAAAACCTATTCCAGCGGCATGTACGTTCGCCTGGCATTCGCCGTCATTGCGCATATGGAGGCGGACGTCATCATCGTCGATGAAGCCCTATCCGTTGGGGATGCGTTCTTCGTGCAGAAGTGCATGCGTTTTCTGCGAAAATTCATCGAGCATGGAACCCTGGTGTTTGTCAGTCACGATGTTGGTGCTGTGCTAAACCTGTGTGATCGGGCGATCTGGTTGCGCGATGGGGGTGTCCGCCAAGACGGTCATCCCAAAGACGTTACCGAGGCCTATCTGGCTGATCTTTATGAAGCGCAGCAGGGAACTAGCAAAGTTGAAGCCTCTTCGTTCAAGGAGTCTGTGACGAATTTGAATGTCGAGCCGAGGGATATGCGCCTTGACTTTATCAACCAGACATCGCTACGTAACGATATCGAACTGTTCAAATTCAAGGAGGACGGGCTCTGCTTCGGAAAGGGCGGGGCCAGTATCGAGACGGTTGCAATGCTTGACAGCGAGGGACAGCCGCTGTCTTGGGTCGTCGGCGGAGAAGAGGTTACCTTGGTTATTCAGTGTCAGGTCAAAGAAAATCTAACTAGTCCTATCCTTGGGTTTATAGTCAAGGATCGTTTAGGGCAGGATGTATTTGTTGACAATACCTTTCTTAGCTATGCAAATAGGCCTGTCTCTGTCAATCTAGGACAGATGTTAGAAGGACGATTCTCCTTCCGTATGCCTATTATGCCTGTAGGTGACTACAGCATTACTGTCGCTATTGCTGAAGGAACACAGCAAGACCATATCCAACATCATTGGATTAATGATGCACTAATGTTTAGAGTGCACTCGAGTAGCGTTTGTCTTGGCTTAATCGGTATTCCAATGACCGAAATCACTATGAGAGTTAAATGACTGAAGGGTGGGCGCCTCTCATGTTGTAAATATACGGATCTATCCACCCAACAAAGGTTGAGGCCTGTTATGCTCCCCATAACCCACTTTTCAAGCGGGTTGCGAGCATAGGATCTGTTTTTTCTGAACGCATCTATCAGGCGCCTTATATGCTCTGATAACCAGGATTTGCGTTGAATTCACTTTTTTCGTGGATAGATCCGTAAATATAAATGACGATATTGTGGAATAAATAGGTCAGACATATCATGCCAAACTGTAAATAAAGGAATTTTCCCCGATTTATTCAACAAATAGGCCCTTTGTAAGCGTTTAATGATCTTAGTTAAGGATTTTGAAATGAATCGTAATTTGATATCAGCCGCAACATTTGTACCTAATTCTCTTCAGTTCCCAGGAGGTTGGGTGGGGCATTTACCATTTGCGGCTTGGTTGGTCAAAGAGACTTCACCCCAGATTATTGTAGAACTCGGCACCCATACCGGGAATTCATATTTTTCATTTTGTCAAGCAGTACAGAAAGCCAATCTGCCGACTTGCTGCTATGCCGTAGATACTTGGCAGGGTGATGAACATGCCGGGTATTATGGCGATGAGGTTTTCCAGCAGGTCAATAGCCACAATGATGAGAATTATTCTGAATTTTCTCATCTGTTGCGAATGACTTTCAATGAAGCTACTGTTCATTTTGGCGAAAGGTCTATTGATCTGTTGCATATAGATGGATTGCATTCATATGAAGCTGTAAAACACGACTTTGAAACTTGGTTACCGAAATTAGCACCTGGAGCTATCGTATTATTTCATGACACCAATGTTCATGGACAAGATTTTGGGGTCTGGAAGTTTTGGGAAGAGATTCAGTCACAATATCGTTTGAATTTTGAGTTTAAGCATTCAAATGGATTGGGAGTTATGCAACTTGATGATTCGCCTCCAGAAAGAATACTTCGATGGTTCGAAGTAGATAAAACGGAAAGAGAAGAGTTAATCCAATATTTTTCCTTTCTTGGAGGGTGCCACTCTGAGAGGTTTCAAAATTTAGAGAAGGATCGACTGCTCCACGAACGTAACCTGGAATTGATGGAGAAGGACAGACTGCTCCACGAACGTAACCTGGAATTTATGGAGAAGGACCGGTTGCTCCACGAACGTAATCTGGAATTGATGGAGATTCAAGGTTCATTTTTGTGGAGAATATTAACCTTCTTCAGGATAATAAATAAAAGAGGCTTGAAGTAGAATAAGAAAGGCGGTTTTGCCACCAACTGTAGATAGTGTGTATTTTTTGGTGCTCAGGCTTTTAATGGTTCAAATTTAAATGTTATTATCAAGTTAATAATGGTGCGTATGTCCACTAATAAGGTTATTGATTATTTTCTTTATAAATGCAAATCAATGTTTATAAAGCTAAATTTTCTTCCGAAAAAGTTCGCTGTCGATTTTGACTCTGAATTTTACCTCAAGATGTACCCGGATCTTGTAAATATTAATCCTTACAAGCATTTTATAATTCATGGAATCAGTGAGGGCCGTATTGGCGCTCCGCCAAAATTACAATATTCAGGGGACTTTGCCACTCTAGACCCAGCCCTAGATACTGTCTTGGTCGTTAGTCATGAAGCTTCGAGGACCGGAGCCCCTATTTTAAGTTTGAATATTATCCATGAATTGAAAAAAAAGTATAATGTTGTAACTGTGTTGTTGGGAAAGGGTGATCTTGTCGATGAATTTAAGAGACATTCACATGTCTTGGTTGATTTGTTTTCGCATGCCGATAATTTAAAATTACAGTATATTTTGATTGATCAACTGTTGCAGCTTGTAAATGTAAAATTCGCCATTGTTAATAGTGTCGAATCTCGTTTAATTCTTCAGCCTCTGGCTCTTAATTATGTGCCAAGTGTTACTCTAATTCATGAATTTGCCTCATCTACACGCCCTCGGAATGCTTTTAACGAAGTCTTTTTCTGGAGTGGGGAAACTGTTTTTTCTGCTCAGGTTGTTAGAGAGAGTGCTGTTGATGTATGTCCTGACCTAGCTGCCAGAAAACCTATTATAATTCCTCAGGGCCGTTGTTTGCTTCCAACGCAGTTCATAGGGGCGACACCTGTTGCAAATGAAACCGATTTGATAACGAGATCTTTCTCTCAAGATAGCTGTTCGGAGGGTCCTGTCATCATCTTGGGTGCCGGAACTGTAAATTTTCGAAAGGGTGTTGACCTTTTTATTGATTGTGCCGCCCAGGTAAACAATTTAATTGACGATATACCCTGTCACTTTATCTGGGTCGGAAAGGGTTATGATCCCGATAATGATCTAGGATACTCTGTGTATTTACAGGATCAGGTTTGTCGCTCAGGGATTTCGGGTATGTTTACATTTCTTGATGAAGTTTCCGATTTAGACACCCTGTACAAGCGCGCCGATATCTTGTTGTTGAGCTCCCGCCTCGATCCTTTGCCGAATGTTGCGATCGACGCAATGTACCATGGCTTACCTGTTGTCTGTTTTGATAAAACTACTGGAATCGCTGATATATTACATCAACTAGACCTTTCTGATGAGTGTGTGGCCGCCTATCTCGACACTGGAGATCTTGCGGGAAAGGTGTTGGGCCTCATCAAGGCGGCAGATAAACGTTTGAGAATAGGTAGCTTGCTTAAAAGGGCTTCACTGGATTTATTCGACATGACTGCTTATGTCGATAAATTGGAACGGGTGGCTATCGGAGTTGCGAAAGCTTCAAAACAAGAAAAGGATGACGGTCTTCTAGTCGGTGGTTCCAATAAGCTATGTCCTGATTATTATTTGTCTCCACAATTAAGTACTCAATCAGAAGATCACGCTTCGCAACGCTTTGTGCGTTCTTGGGCTAGTGGTATCAGCATGAGGAAGCCTTTCCCCGGTTTTCATCCTGGTGTATACCAGGATCACCAGAAAAGTTCTACAGCTGAGGCTGACCCTTTTGCTGACTACCTCCGAGCAGGAGAGCCTGCTGGGCCTTGGTTATGGGATGTGATTACTCCAACAATCAGCAGGAAGAAGGCGTCATCCCCTGAGCGAGTCGCTATGCACCTGCATATTTTTTATCCCGATCTTGCTAAGGAAATCATCGATCGATTAAATAAAAACTCCGTAAATCCAGATTTGTTGATTAGCTTCGCATCCCAATCAGTTTTGTCTCAGGTTCAACCAGTTCTGGATGCATATTTGGGTAAAGTCGCCGATATCCAGATTGTCCCCAATAGGGGAAGGGACATCGGTCCTCTATTGACATCCTTTGGCAAAGGGTTGGTTGATAATTATGATGTGATAGGACATATGCATACTAAAAAAACTGCCGATTGGAGTGATCTCTCTGTTGGGAGATCTTGGTTTTTGTTCTTGTTAGATAATCTCCTTGGCGGGCACCATTGTATGGCAGACATTATTTTGAATAAAATGTCGGAAGATCCATCTGTAGGCTTAGTGTTTCCAGATGACCCCAACGCGTTGGGGTGGGCCAAAAACTACCAATATGCCCTGCCTTTGGCTAAGAGGATGGGGATTCATGATTTGTCAAAAGGGCACTTCAATTTTCCAGTTGGGACGATGTTCTGGGCTAGAACCGAGGCCATTAGAAAACTTATCGAACTTGACTTTGTTTGGGAGGATTATCCATCGGAGCCATTACCCTATGATGGAAGTATGTTGCATGCAATTGAGAGATTGTTGCCATTTGTCACTGAAAACGCCGGGTATCGAACGATGGTTACTAATGTTCCTGGCGTAACGCGTTAAGCCAAAGAGTGTGGTTTGACAGGGGCTGCTCGCCATCATAGCTAAATGTCTTTGTAACGAAGTTGCGATTAAGGCATTATGTCCGTATAAGAGCTCATAGAGCTTGGTCAGGTATAGCCGGCACGTGTCATGGGTTACTTAACGAAGAATATCTCGTTAGGGGTTTGCCAAAGCACTTTTGTGTTCAATTATTCAGCCCTCCATGGCGAGCCTAATGACCACGTTAGTACAACAGGGAATCCCCTCAGCTTTGCAGGGCGACCTCAGAAATTTGAAGCTCCGGCTTTGCCGGGGGATGCTTGCTTTATGCATGTTGGGTTTTCTATGAATACCAATTCCAACATAAAAGTAGGCATACATAGTGGTAATAAAAAAAATATAAACTATCTATTCCAATGCCGTTGGGTAATTTAATGGAAAAAAAAGTATCAATTGTGATTCCGACAAAAAATGGTGGACTTTTGTTTCAAAAGGTTCTCCTTGGTATCAAGGAACAAAAATTCTCTGGTTCTATAGAAGTTGTCGTGATCGACTCAGGGTCAGATGATGGTACATTTAACTTCGCAAAGAACCATGGGGCAACAGTTGTTTCGGTACCTCCTGATACGTTTAATCATGGGAAAACCCGCAATCGAGGAATTGAAATTTCGTCAGGGGATATTGTTGTGTTGATGACTCAGGACGCTGTACCAGCTAACGAATATTTAATTCATAATCTTGTCTCTGCTTTTGAAGACCATGATGTAGCAGGTTCATATGCACGACAACTACCCCGGAAAGACGCAGATATATTCACAAAAAGAACTTTAAATAACTGGTTAACTGGAAGGGAAGAGTCTGAAGTTAGGCAAATAGTCAACTTCGCAGAATATAGAAGTATGAAGCCGATAGACCAGTATTTGTTCTGTAATTTTGACAATGTATGTTCTGCAATTCGCAGGAGTGTTTGGGAACAAATACCGTTATTTGCGAACGATTTCGGAGAAGACATAGATTGGAGTAAGAGGGCTTTGGAGGCAGGGTGGAAAATTGCTTATCAATCAAAGGCGTCTGTAATTCATTCACACGATAGGTCTATTTTGTATGAATACAAAAGGACCTATATGTGTCATAGGAAGCTTTATGAATTGTTTAAGATTCAGACGATCCCTTCAAAAAAATATGTATTTTTATCTATTTTAAATTCAATCAAAAAAGATTGGTTGTTTGCCATCAGGTGCAACGAAACTTTGTTGAAAAAATTTTTTCTTCTAGGTAAATGTGTCCCTCTGTGTGTGGCTAGCTCACTTGGACAATATTGTGGCGCAAAGGACGAAAAATCATCTTTTTATAAGAAGTATTCTGGGGTCTAAATTTTGAAAATACTGCTTACGACACATCAATTTTTCCCTGAATTTTCATCTGGTACAGAGGTGTTAACTTTTGATACAGCAAAAGAATTTCAACGATCTGGGCATAAAGTTTCTGTGTTTACCGGTTTCCCGGAAAAAATGGAATTAGAGGATACCTCTCGTTTTGACAGTTATATATATGAGGGGCTAAAGGTTCATAGATTTCGTCACGCATTTGTACCTATGGCCGAACAGACCAATCTTGTTGAATTGGAGTATAACAATAAACTATTTGCTCATTACTTTAGGGAGTTTTTGTTAAAGGAAAAGCCAGATATTATTCATGTTTTTCATTTAGCAAGGCTTTCAGCGTCAGCAATTGATGTTTGTAAAGAGTTGGATATTCCAATAGTTATTACCCCCACAGATTTCTGGTTTGTTTGCCCTATGAGCCAACTTCGGATGCCTGATAATTCTTTATGTTCAGGTTCTATCCGCAACAATGTAAATTGTCTCAAACACTACGTTTCAGTGACTCAATCGCCTAGAATATATAGTATCATTAAAAAAACTCCAAACTGGATTCTTGATTTGGTTATTTGGGGTATAAACAAAGGAATGTTGCCTAGCATATGGTACTTTTCATTTATTAAAGCGCTGTCTCAGCGGCCATCGTTTTTGATGTCACGAATGAATCAATTGGATAGGGTCGTTTATCCTACAAGGCTTATGGGTGAAATTCTTATAAAGAACGGTTTGTCTACCGAGATAATGACCTATAGTCCATATGGAATTAATCTGCAAAATGTTGAGCGGGGTATAAATAAAGGTTCAGCAAAAAAACTTCGCATCGGTTTTATGGGGACTCTTTATGAACATAAAGGCGCTCATGTTCTGATAAAAGCCATAAGGTCATTGCCTGATTGTAAGGATATTGAAGTTAAGATTTATGGACGGATCGAAGATTTTCCTGTCTATGTCTCTGAACTCAGAGCTCTTGCTAGTGGTGATGGCAGAATTTCTTTTTGTGGTACTTTTCCGAATGCCGAAATTGGGGAAGTTTTTTCAGGTCTGGACGTGCTAGTCGTTCCGTCGATCTGGTATGAAAATACACCTCTTGTCATTTATTCTGCTCAAGCCGCCGGGTGCCCTGTAATTGCCTCAAATCTCGGAGGTATGTCCGAAGCAGTTGCTCACGGTGAAAACGGACTTTTGTTCGAGCCTGGAGATGAGAAAGAACTCGCAACGCTGATCAATCAACTTCATGAAAATAGGGCTTTGCTGGGGACTCTTGCAAAAAATGCAAGGAAACCTAAATCTGTAGCTGAGTACGCTGGAGAATTATTGATTATTTACGACGAAATATTTAAAGAGAAACGGATATCTTGATGAAATGCTTGATTTTAGGCGGTGGCGGATTCCTGGGATCGCACTTTTGTGATGCTTTGCTTATTAAGGGGCATTCCGTTCGCATATTCGACCGGCCAGATCTAAAACGTTTCAGGGCATTTTCTGAGGCCGAAAATGTAGAGTGGATTGAAGGCGAATTTGCTAATTCAGACGACATTGCCCACGCAGTGTCCGGTTGTGATGTTATCTATCATCTCGTTTCTACCACCTTGCCGAAGTCTTCCAACGACGACCCGATCTATGATGTACAAACGAATGTACTCAGTACTCTTAACTTGTTGAACATTGCAAAAAAGGCAAAGGTCAATAAGGTCATTTTCCTGTCCTCGGGTGGAACAGTTTACGGAATTCCCGAAGCAATCCCAATAAAAGAAAGCCATCCAACAAGTCCTCTTTGTTCCTATGGAATAACCAAACTCACCATCGAAAAATATCTTCATCTTTATCACACCTTGTATGGACTCAATTATTGCGTTTTGCGTTTAGCAAATCCCTTTGGAGAGCGCCAGCGGGTTACGGGTGCTCAGGGGGCTGTTGCGGTCTTTCTGGATAAAGCATTAAAGGGCGAAACAATTGAAATTTGGGGCGATGGCAGCGTCGTACGAGATTATGTCTACGTACGTGATGTTGTCGATGCCATGGTTAAGTCAATCGACTATGATGGCAATGAACGTCTTTTCAACATCGGGAGTGGAAAAGGGTACAGCCTCAACGAAATTCTTGATGAGATTGAAAACTTGCTTGGACGATCGGTGGAACGAAAATACACTCCGGGCCGTGCTCTTGATGTTCCAGTTAATGTCCTTGATATTGAGCGGGCATGTCGTTGTCTTCAGTGGAAGCCTGAAAATAGTTTTAGGCAGGGTTTGGGACTAACACTTGAGTGGATGAAGCAGAGCGATGGTCACCCATAATCATGAAATAGGTTGTTTGACTCTACAACTCCACGGTCCGTCTATAGAGAATATTGATTTGAAAGACGTTGATAGAAAATATTTCGCCTCTTCCGCAGAATCTGTTGTTGAAGGGAGTTAAAGCGCTATCCTGAGAATCCACCGTCCGCGATTAAACATGTTGAAGAGCATTATGCGGGCGAACCGCTGATCGTTGATCGGACCGATGGCTTAAGTATGGAATTCCCTGATTGGTGTTTAATCTGCGTTCTTCAAATACGGAAACGATTTTGCGCTTGAATATCGAAACCAGGGAGAATACTGCACTCCTAGATCTGAAGAATTTGGAAATACTATTTTGGATCGAGCAGAAATAACGAACTGATTTAGGTTTTTATCCTCTGGTGATGTTGCCTTCAAGAGGTTAATTAGAAATAATTGAGACATTTGAGGTTTTAATGATTTCAGTTTGTATGGCGGTATTTAATGGTGAACAGTTTCTTGAGCGGCAATTGGAATCCATCTTAAAACAACTGGGTGATGATGACGAAATTGTCATTGTTAATGATGCGTCTGAAGACAATACTGTTGTGATTATTGATTCGATGCATGACCCAAGAATTCGTTTATTGGAAAATAAAAAAAATATTGGTCCCTTAAAATCATTTGAAAAATCAGTAGGTGAAGCTAGGGGTGATTATATTTTTTTTGCTGATCAAGATGATCTCTGGCTACCGAATAAAGTCCAATATGTTATTGATTGTTTCATTAGCTCACGGGTTTTGGCTGTTGTTACTGATGCCAAGGTGGCAAATGAAAAAGAAGAAATAATGCATGAGTCATACTTTAAGTGGAGAAATAGCGGCCCTGGATTTTTAAAGAATTTCTACAAAAATTCTTTTTTGGGATGTTGCATGGCGATCCGCAAAGAATGCAAAGACTTTATTTTACCTTTTCCACCGTTTTCATATATGCATGACCGGTGGATTGGGCTGGCCTGTACAATGGTTGGCGAGGTTCGTTTTCTCCCTTGTCCGCTCTTGATTTATCGCCGGCATGAGTCAACGGTAACGCAAATGAAACCTTCTTGTATCTGGAAAATCTTCAATTTAAGGTTTTTTTTAGTGCTTTCTCTGGTTATGGTTTCTTTGCGTTTATTACGCTTTCGGAGATTTTTGTTCCTTCCATAGTATTTAGTTTAAATAATTCGCCTGCTTGTATTTGTGTTTATCAATATATATAAAGCTCCTTCGTTTAGGTCCACTAATCGATAAGGTTTCCGCCGGATAATTCAAAAATAACTACGAACATGAGCCATCAGAAAAATAAAGTTTATTCATTTAGAAATCCGTTCTTTGGGTACGTCCGCCTTTTTAACAGTTGCATCAATTTATTGATCGGGAACGATTTATAGTATGCGCGTACTGATGATTTTGGAGGCTGGAGGGGGGGCTGCGCGTCATGTTGTGGACCTGTGTTGCGGTCTCCATGATAAAGGGATAGATGTCCATCTGGTTTATTCGCTAAATAGAATGGACCCTATTCTTGATGAGGGTCTTAAAAAGCTTGCCAAGCTGTCTGTTAAGTTGGTTTCTATCCCCATGATTCGCAAGCCGGGCCTTTTAGATTTTTCCTCATATTTGAAGATTAGGCAGTACGCTAGAGACAATGGACCGTTTGATATTGTACATGGTCATAGTTCAAAAGGCGGTGCGTTGGCTAGACTCTTGATTGGTGTAGGAATAAAGGCAAAAGTTTATTCAGCGCACGCTTTTGTCACTATGGACACTAGTTTAAGTTGGTTTGAATCCTTTCTATATTCCCGAGCAGAAAGAATTTTTGCGCATGTTGGGAATGCGGTTATTGTGACATCTCATTCAGAAAAGACACACGCTGAAAACAGCTTGAGAATTCCTAGTCATAAAACCTTTTTAATTCCTAATGGGATTGATAAATCAGTAAAAAAAACATCAAACTGCCGGCATGATTTTCGCTATGCATGGGGTGTTAGTGACAATGAGGTCTTAATTGGAACGGTTACTCGCCTCGTCGAACAAAAAGCTCCACATGTTTTGTTGGGCGCTTTTGCAGAGGTTGTTAAGCGCGTCAGTAATGTTCGTCTTGTAATGGTGGGTGATGGACCTTTGAGGCAACAACTTATGGAAGATGCTGAGAAGTTAGGATTGGCATCCCTAGTTGTGTGGCCGGGGTATATTAATCATGAAAATTTGATGGAAGTTTTCGATATCTTTGCTCTTTCTAGCTCATATGAAGGCTTCCCTTATGTGTTGCTCGACGCTCTTTTTAATGGACTGCCTCTGGTGTCGACACAAGTTGGGGGAGCTGATATGGTAATTACGCCTGGTAAAAATGGTTTTATCGCTCCTTGTAACGATGTAGAACAAATGGGTAAGTTTTTGTCCACTCTTAGTTGTGATGATAATTTGAGAAACGAAATGGGGCGGGCTTCTCTAGCTAAATCCAAAAAATTTTCGTCACAGGAAATGGTCGAAAAGTGCTTAGATGTATACAACCTTTTATTGTCTGATCCTTAATCTGCCAGGTGATGATCTTGCCGTCATGCCCTTTAGGTCGGATTTTCTCACCCGTTCCCAGAGCAGTTCGTTCTCCATGGTCAATTAGCCGATCCGGCGCATGGCATGGTAGCGTTCGGCTTGAAGCGGACCGTTCTGGCGCTTTTCAATGATTCATCGTTTCCGGACAACGCTTTCTTCCGCTTCTGCTCCAGGTGGTAGATTCCGACATTCAGTCCGCGGGAAAGTGCGTCGACAGATTCACCCCGCAGCAACCGTAGGACAACTTCGCTCTTGCGACCGACACTCCAGTGCTGTCCTTCGGCCTAGGGCCCAGTGGCTGTTTCGTTCTTGTTCTTTTGGTCGTTTTCATCTCCTGACACAGAGGGAACATCACCCCAAAGCAATGTCCAAGAAAAGCAGGCCCCTATAGCACTGCCTAACTTTGTGCCCCTGAATGCATGTTGCGTAAATTGCTTTTGGTTGTAGGCTGCTCATACCCCGCCTCTTGCGAGGTATTTTTCATTCAGCCGAGGAGGCTGTTATGCTCAGACAGCAGGCAAAACTGTTCAACAAGCTCTCCATGTGGGCGGATGTCTGTGTCATCTGCGCCGCCCTGGTGTTTGCCTACCATGTCCGGGACCTATTTCATGGCAGGCTACTCCCCCTGCGCAACTATCTATGGGTGCTGGTGCCCGTTCTTCCCGTCTGGTTCTATCTGCTCAACCGCCATGGCCTCTATTCCTCCATCCGCCGGTTGTCGATCTTCGACATTGTCAGCAGGTTGGTCAATGTCCATCTGCTTGGTGGTCTGCTCACTGCATCGATCATCTATTTCGTCGACCGCGACCAGTTCAGCCGTGGGCTGTACCTGGCTTTTCTCGGGGCATCCTTGCTACTGCTCTCCCTGGAGAAAGTCCTGGTTCGCCTGGCACTCGGCTTCAGTCGTCGGCGAGGGTTCAACATCCGTAACCTGCTGATCGTCGGCACCCGGGAGAAGGCTCGCAGATTTCATCAACTGATCGAGGACCATGCGGACTGGGGGTTGAAGATCATTGGCTTTGTCCAGGCGGACGAGTCCGTGTCGGTGGATGAGATTGAAGGGCACCAGGTATTGGGTCACATTAAGGATCTGGAGACATTATGCAAGTCAAACTCGGTGGATGAGGTCGTTTTCTGTCTCCCGAAGGACATGGTGGTAGGGGTCGAGGATCTTCTGCTGGAGCTTCAGGAGTTGGGTATCACCGTACGCATGGTGTTGGATTTATACGATATGCCCAGTTGCAAAATGGATATCGGATTCTTCCAGGGAAATCTTCCTGTTTTGACCTTTCACACCAAATCGCTGGATGCACAGCAGCTTTTTCTGAAACGTTGCATGGATATTATGGGTGCCGCGTGCGGGTTGTTGGGTTTGGTGCTGTTGTTTCCGTTTATTGCCCTGGCAATCAAGCGCGATTCTCCCGGACCGATTTTTTTCGGCCAGGAGCGGGTCGGGCAAAGTGGGCGAACGTTTAAATGCTGGAAGTTTCGTTCCATGTATATCGACGCTGAAGCGCGTAAGCAGGAGTTGATGGCGCAAAATGAAATGAATGGTGCAATTTTCAAGATTAAAAACGATCCGCGTATTACCAAGGTCGGCAGGTTATTGCGTAAGACCAGCCTGGACGAGTTTCCTCAGTTCTGGAATGTTTTGAGAGGGGATATGAGCCTGGTCGGGACCCGTCCTCCGACACCGGACGAGGTGGCGCAATACCAAAACTGGCATCGCCGGAGAATCAGCATCAAGCCGGGTATAACCGGCATGTGGCAGACCAGTGGTCGCAACCGAATCGAAGATTTCGATGAGATCGTTCGCCTCGATCTCTATTACATTGACAAATGGACTATCTGGCTTGATATTCTGATCCTGCTGAAGACAGTTCGGGCCGTTTTGGTGGGTTCGGGAAGTTATTGAAAGGCAACCGGCGCGCGGATAAAACCTCGGCGATCGGCGATCGGCAATCGGCAATCGGCGAGGGGCAAGAGGAAAAGCTGGGCCGCCAGCCGCCAGCCGCCAGCCGCCAGCCGCCAGCCGCCAGCCGCCAGCCGATAGCCGCCAGCCGCCAGCCGCCAGCCGCCAGCCGATAGCCGATAGCCGATAGCCGATAGCCGATAGCCGAACAGGAAAAATATGACCATTGAAGATATAAAAAGTCACTTTGAAAAGCTCCAGGAAACGCTCCGTACCGTTTCCGAAACGAAGTCCGACGCAATTTTATCGGCCTGCCGCGCTATAACCGATGCCCTGAAGCAGGGGAATAAAGTTCTCATCTTGGGTAACGGTGGGTCGGCGGCCGATGCCCAGCATTTTGCCGCTGAGCTGGTCGGACGGTTTCTGTTGGAGCGCAAGGCGCTGCCGGCCATTGCCCTGACCACCGATAGTTCCATCCTGACCGCGGTGGGTAACGACTACGGTTTCGACGAAATATTCAAACGGCAGGTGGAGGCCCTGGCTCATCCCGGGGATGTGGTGATCGGCATCTCCACCAGCGGCAAATCCAACAACGTATTCCATGCGCTGACCGCTGCCAACCAGGCTGGTTGCAAAACCATCGGCCTTTTGGGGCGGGACGGCGGCAACATTGCCGGCATCTGCGACATCAATCTCACCGTTCCAGTTGACTATACCCCGTACATTCAGGGCGCTCATGGGGCGATCATTCACATCATTTGCGACCTGGTGGAAAGGGAGTTGTTCGGATAGCAAAGCCTATTTGCGATTAAAGCCATCAGCATTGAAGCGGTGNNAGCGTTGGCTGGGACAAGTTTTTATTGTAATGAAATGCCAATCCTGATATCTCTTGCCCTCGCCAAACCGACGAAAAGAAGGTGTTGTACCGGTAGTTAGGGCAGTATGCCTACGGAAGCCGCTACGGTAATGCGACAAATTGAATGGTCGGGCCGGCACAAGCTGCCCGGTTTCTTTTTTTTCACTTTCATAGATTTATGCAGCAGATAATGGAATACTAATGGATCGAACACACATAGAGAATTTCCTGGGCCGACTGAACGGCATCCGGGCACTGGTCATTGGCGACCTGATGCTGGATGAATATCTGTGGGGGCGCACGGAACGGATTTCCCCGGAGGCTCCGGTGCAGGTGGTTGATATCCTGCGCGAGGATTTGCGCCTGGGTGGTGCCGGCAACGTCATCAACAATCTGGTAACTCTTGGTTGCCAGGTGCATGTCGCCAGCGTGCTGGGAGAAGGGCATGACGGCCTGTTGCTGCGTCGCCGCCTGGAGGAAAAGCACGTCGGCACCGAGGGGCTGCAATTCGACGGCAAGCGTACCACCAGTCGTAAAACCCGTATCCTCGCCTCCGGCCAGCAGATGATGCGGTTTGACCGTGAAAGCCGTGTGCCCATCGATGCCCACCAGGAAGCCGTACTGGCCGATTTCGTGCGCAATAACGCTGATAGCTTCGATGTCATCCTGGTATCCGATTATCTCAAGGGGGTGCTGACCGACGGCCTGCTGCAGGCCGTGATCGCGGTGGGCAAGGAAAAGGGCATCCCCGTGGTGATCGATCCCAAAGGCAACGATTACGGCAAGTATCGCGGCGCTACCCTGCTGACACCCAATCGTAAAGAGACTGAGGTTGCCTCCGGGGTGGCCATTGTCGACGGGCAAAGCCTGCGCCTGGCTGCCCGCACCCTGATGCAGCGCATTGACCTTGAAACTCTCATGGTTACCCGTAGCGAGGAGGGGATTTCGATCTTCTTCCGAAGCGGTGACGAAGTCCACCTGCCGACCCAGGCGCGGGAAGTGTATGATGTGACCGGCGCCGGCGATACGGTTTTGTCTTTGGTGGGGCTGGGCCTTGCGGGGGGCTTGCCTGTCAGCGAGGCCGCCGCTTTGGCCAATATCGGAGCAGGCATCGTGGTCGGGAAGGTCGGCACCTCGACGGTGAGCGTCGAGGAGATCCGCGAAGCCCTGGCCCATCACGCCCTGGAGTACGATTCCAAAATCAGGTTGCGCGAACCGCTGCGCGATATTCTGGAGGACGAACGGCGTCGCGGCAAGACGATCGTCTTTACCAACGGTTGTTTCGATCTGTTGCATGTCGGTCATGTCAAGTACCTGCAGAAGGCCCGTCGCCTTGGCGACATCCTGGTGCTGGGACTTAATTCCGATGCTTCGATCCGCCGTCTCAAGGGCGCGAACCGCCCGCTCATCGGCGAGCAGGAACGTGCCCACATTCTGGCGGCTCTCAGCTGCATCGACTACGTGGTGGTGTTTGACGAGGACACGCCTATTGAGTTGATTCGCATGCTGCGTCCGCACATCCTTGTCAAGGGGGGCGATTACACGCCGGAAACCGTGGTAGGCAAGGATGTCGTTGAGAGTTACGGCGGACGGGTGGCCCTCATCGATCTGGTCGATGGCCGCTCCACCACCAACATCATCGAACGGATCCTGGATCGTTATGAGCAGGGGTGAGACCGCAAACGCCCTTCGCAAAGCGGTGTTTCTTGACCGCGACGGCACCATCAACGAAGAACGGAACTATCTGCACCGGGTGGAGGATTTCACTTTTATTCCCGGTGTTCCCCAGGCCATACGGCGGCTCAATCAGGCCGGCTTTCTGGTGGTTGTCGTCACCAACCAATCGGGCGTAGCGCGCGGCTATTTCGAGCTGGCCGATGTGCAGACGCTGCATGACCATATTGAGGAGAATCTTTCCGTCGAGCAGGCACATATCGACGGTTTTTTCGTCTGCCCCCATCACCCCGAGGCCGGGCAGGGCGCCTGGCGAAAACTGTGCGATTGCCGTAAAGGCGCACCCGGTTTACTGTTACAGGCCGCCGAACAGTTGCACATCGACCTGTGTCGGTCATTTATGATCGGCGACAAGGATGCCGATATGGAGGCCGGACGGCGGGCCGGTTGTACGCCATTGCTGGTGTTGACCGGTTATGGTATTGAAACTGCACAGATTCTTGATCCCGCCATCGGGCGTTTTGCCAGCCTGGTGGAGGCAGTAGATTTCATTTTGCGACAGGACGGCAGCGAAAAGGCTTCCGACTGATCCGAAGATAGAGAAAGGACTGTTCATGATTAAAAGCATGACAGGATACGGCAAGGGGCAGGCATCGGCAGGCGAGATCTGTCTGACGGTGGAAATTAAATCGGTAAATCACCGTTATGGCGATATCTCCGTAAAGGCGCCACGATTTCTGCTCGGTTTCGAGGGAGAGATTAAGAAACGTGTTGGCGAACGTCTCAAGCGGGGCAAGATCGACGTGTTTATCAACGTTGAAAACAATGCCTGCGGGGGGCGTGTGCCCATTCTCAACAGGGAACTGGCTGCGGCATACATGAGCTTGTTTCGGCAAATGCGCGACGAATTCGGCCTGCAGGGGGATGTCACTGTCGATCTTTTGGCCGGGCAGAAGGAAGTTATCGCGTTGGCCGAGGGGGAACCGGATGAAGAGGCCGTCGGCAGTTGCCTGACGGAGGCGTTGGGGAAGGCGCTGGTCGCCATGGAAAACATGCGGCAAGTCGAAGGTGAGGCCACCCGCCACGACATGGATGAGTATCTGGGACACATCGAGTCCCTGCTGGTTACCGCGCGTGAGCGGGCCCCCCAGGTACCCCTGGAGTGGAAGGATAAGCTCATGGAGCGTCTGGCACGATTGGGGAACGGTTTTGAGGTCGATCCCCAGCGGCTGGCCCAGGAGATTGCGGTGTTTGCCGACCGCTGTGATATCTGTGAGGAACTGACTCGCTTTGCAAGCCATATCGAACAGTTCCGGGGGCTGTTCAGTGTGGATGAGGGCGTAGGAAGGCAGATGGATTTTATCCTTCAGGAGATGAATCGCGAAGCCAATACCATGGGCTCAAAATCCAACGATCTTGAACTCACCAGGATGGTCGTAGCCATGAAGGCCGATCTTGAAAAAATCCGGGAACAGGTACAGAACATTGAATGATGCCATGCCGGTGGGCTTGTCCGCCATGCTCGGGAGAGAAAGCATGAAACGTAGCGGTATCCTGTTTGTCATATCCGCGCCTTCAGGTGCCGGGAAAACTTCGCTGTGTCGTCAGATCGTTGACATTTTCCCCGATATGCGGCATTCTGTTTCATTCACCACGCGTCCTCGACGGGCCGGAGAAACAGAGGGTATCGATTACCATTTCGTCACCCAGGAAACGTTCGATAACATGGTTTCCGAAGGGGCTTTTGCCGAGTGGGCCAGAGTGCATGGCAACTGCTACGGGACCGCTCTTGCAACGTTGCAGGAGGCTCGTGAAAAGGGCCTGGATCTGCTCCTCGATATCGATTGTCAGGGAGCGTCTCAACTTAAGCAGTCCTGTCCTGAAGGCGCCTTCATTTTCATTCTGCCGCCGAGTTTCGAAGAACTCGAACGCCGTCTTCGGGGGCGTAATACCGACACTCCCGAAGTTATTGCCAGACGCCTGTCCAATGCCCGGCGTGAAATCAGGGAACTGGTCTGGTATGATTATCTGATAGTGAACGATGATCTGTCGAATGCGGTGGAAGAATTCAAAGCCATTATCCTGGCAGAGGGGTGTCGGGCCTTTCGATTAAGGGAAGAGGCCAGTCGCCTGTTCGGGATCGATATGCAGGACAATTAGACGGTCGCAGATTATTTAGCGATCTCATCCAACGATTTTACATGAGAAGGACAAAAAGCCTATGGCCAGAATTACAGTCGAAGATTGCCTCAAGCAGGTCCCTAATCGCTTTTTGCTGGTGATGGTGGCTGCCAAGCGAACCAAGCAGCTTTACAAAGGTGCCAAGCCCCTTATCGAAAACAAGTCCAATAACAAACGGGTGGTGCTCGGATTGCGCGAGGTTGCCGCCGGCAAAGTCGATTACGAGATTCCCGTCCGTAAAGGTTAGCAACAAGGCCGGGCCCCAAGGTCCCGGCCTTGTTTTTCACCCCGCATTACCCGTATATTGCATATATCTTTGCTCTGCCTTTTGTGTACATCCTGTATGGCACCGTCACTATTACCGGTGGAATCGGCATGCTCCGTCTAGACGATATTATCGAAAAAGTTCTGGCCTATAATCCCCGGGCCGATGTCGACGTGCTGCGCAAAGCCTATGTGTACAGCGCCAAGGTGCACCGTGGCCGGTCTCGTTTTTCCGACCAACCCTACCTCAATCACAGTCTGGAAATAGCTGATATCCTCGTTCGGCTCAAGATGGATGTCGCTACCATCACCGCTGGTCTGCTGCACGATATTTTGCAGCAGAATCTGGCCGATATCGATGAGTTGCGGGCCAGTTTCGGAGAGAACGTAGGGGAATTGGTGCAGAGTCTGACCAGACTCGGGCGCATATCTTTTACCACCAGCGAAGAACAGCAGGCTGAAAATTTTCGCAAGATGTTACTGGCCATGGCCAGCGACATTCGTGTAATCCTGGTTAAACTGGCCGAGCGTCTGCATGACATGCGTACGCTGGATGGGCAGGCTGCCGAGGAACAGCGACGCATCGCCCAGGAAACGCTCGATATCTATGCACCGCTGGCCAACCGCCTCGGTATCAGCTGGATGAAGTGCGAGATGGAAGATTTGTCTCTGCGCTACGTGTTGCCCGAGGTCTACTTTGATCTGAGTTCCAAGGTAGAAAAACAGCGTAAAGCCCGTGCCGGCTATGTCGAAGAAGTGCGCAAGCAGTTGTGCGACAAAATGGTCGAGAACGACATCGCAGGGGAGTGTTATGGCCGTGTAAAGCATTTGTATTCCATCTGGCGAAAAATGCAGCGCCAGGGCATCGAATTCGAACAGGTCTATGACCTTATCGCCTTTCGGGTGATGGTTAAGGATGTGCGGGACTGCTATGCGATGCTGGGTGTGATTCATGCCGCCTGGAAGCCCATTGCCAGCCGTTTTAAAGATTACATCGCCATGCCCAAGGCAAACATGTACCAGTCGCTTCACACCACCGTTATCGGTCCGTACGGTGAGCGCATGGAGGTACAGATCCGCACCGAGGAGATGCACCGGGTCGCCGAGGAAGGGATCGCCGCTCACTGGAAATACAAGGAAGGACGGGGTGGCGACAGCATTGTCACCAAGGATGAAAAGCAGTTCGGCTGGCTGCGGCAAATGCTCGATTCGCAGCAGGAATTTACCGATACCCATGATTATATTGGCTCGGTCAAGGGGGATCTGTTCTCCGAAGAGGTCTATGTCTTTACTCCCAAGGGAGCGGTAAAAGCTTTTCCTCGAGGTGCAACGCCCATCGATTTTGCCTACAGTGTGCATACGGAAGTCGGTAACCGCTGCGTAGGGGCGCGGGTCAACGGCAAGCTGGTGCCGTTGAAGACACCTCTGAATAACGGTGATGTGGTGGAGGTTGTTACCTCGCCGAATCAGGCGCCGAGCAAAGATTGGCTCAAATTTGTCGTCACCTCGCGTGCAGCCAGTAAAATCCGGCAATGGGTCAGAACCCAGCAGCGGGAAAAAAGCATCGACCTCGGTAAGGAGTTGCTTGAAAAACGTCTGCGCAAGTACGGATGCAGTCTCAAAAAAGTCCTGGCCTCCAAGGATTTTTCCCAGGCCATGCAGGACCTCGGTTACCACGCCTCCAGTGATTTGCTGGCGGGGATCGGCTATGGCAAAGTGCCTCTAGGCCAAGTTGTCAGCCGCGTGGTCCCGGCCGAGAAACTGCGGCCGGAAGCTGAAGACAAAGGCAAGGCGGTCGTTGCCGCTGGAGCGATTCGTAAAAAGCCGTCGAGCGCTATAAAAATCCAGGGAATTGGCGATATCATGGTGCGATTCGCCAAGTGTTGCAATCCGTTGCCGGGTGATCCAGTGGTTGGTTTTATCACCCGCGGTCGCGGTATTACGGTGCATGCGGTTGATTGTCCGAGCGTGCTGGAAAGCGATGCCGATCGGCAGGTCGAGGTCGAGTGGGATGTGAAAAAAAAGGCTTCGCATACGGCCAGGATCCGCCTTGCCACCGAGGATCGCAAAGGCGTGCTGGCCAATGTCAGCAATGCTGTCAGTGCTTGTGAGGCCAACATTGCGAGCGCCAGCGTCCAACGCACCAAAACCCAGAAAAGTCTTATCGTCTTTACCATTGAAGTTGCCGACGTTGAGCATTTGAATCGGGTGATTGGCGCTCTGCATCAGGTCAAGGGCGTTTATCAGGTGGAACGCTTGCGCCACTGAGGCTTGTGAGGCCACACTTCGGTCCCCCAAGATGGGATAAAACTGGAATGATCACGATTCGCCCGTATCTTGCGGAAATCCTTTTTGCTGCCTTTGCTTTACCGGAAAGGAGTTTGTGTCATGCCCATCGAATATATTGCGACACAGCAGGCGCCTGCTGCCATCGGACCGTATTCCCAGGCGGTGCGGGCTGGAGACTATGTGTTTTTTTCCGGACAGATCCCCCTGGATCCCACGACCGGAGAAATTGTCGGACAAGACGCCGAAAGTCAGAGCAGGCAGGTATTGAACAACATAAAAGCGGTATTGGCCGGTGCCGGTCTGGCTTTAGCGCAGGTGGTCAAAACGACGGTCTATCTGGCCGATATGCGGGATTTTGAGGTGATTAACCGTGTCTACGGGGAATATTTCGGGGATGCGGCGCCGGCACGTGCAACGGTTCAGGTAGCCGCCTTGCCGAAACAGGTCCTGATCGAAATCGAGGGGATCGCCTACGCGGGGGCATAAAGAAAATTTTTCAAAGGGTAAAACAACAGGGGAAGCCATGTGGCTTCCCCTGTTGTTTTTTCGTTATGGCAAGGCTCGACTCAGCCGACCTTGGCCACGGCGCCGGAGCGCAGGCACCGAGTACAGGCTTTGATGGACTGAACTTTACCCTTGTGCAAAGCTCTTACTTTTTGAAGGTTGGGGTACCAAACCTTACGGGTTTTGTTATGGGCGTGGCTGACGTTATTGCCAGTGGTCGGTTTCTTACCACAGATATCGCATATTCTGGACATGTTCTTACCTCCTGGAGATTTAGAGCGGCTATATGTACCATGTGCGGTCCCGTTTTGCAAACAGTTTTTATGTTTTTTTGTTCGCCGCGGGGGAAACACCTCTGTGCAGGGTGTTGGCTTTCAGAGCGGTCTGGCTACAGGTTTTCTTCGCTGAACACCTGCAGGCCGTTGCGTAGCAGTAGCGCTGTGGTTATCCCTTGGCCGGCGACTTTTGACCCGGCACGGCAAATCCGGTGCACTCCGCAGGAAGGGCTACCATCCTTGAACAAGGCACGGTCGCAACCGGCCAGGTGTGCCACCTTCAGGGTTTCTTTGGCGCCCCTGATAAAAACCTCATTCATGACGGTTTGGTCTTCGCGGATGACGCGGCCACGGTCATCAAGTACTTCCGGTCCGCTGCCGGTGGCAAAAAAGGTCTTGGGCCGCGGAGTCGGCAGGCCCGCCAGTTGTTCGGGACAAACGGGCACCGGGACCAGATTGTGGTTACGCAGGTAGTTCAGCACCTTTTCGTTGAGCTTGCTCTGTCCGTCGTAACGTGTTGACAGGCCAAGCAGGCAGGCACTGACCAGGATCGGTTGCGGCATCACAGCTACCTCATAAATAATAATAAAACGGCCGGTTTCCTGCAAGGGGAGCCCGGCCGCTTTGATCTATATGTGACTTGCTCAGGCCGCTGGCGGATTCAGCAGGGCCTGTTTATGTGCCGTCAGCGCGGGGGTGATGCGGACATGGCGCCCCTCGATGCGCAGGCGCCCTTCGGCATATAGTTGGATGGCGCGCGGGTAGATGCGATGTTCCTGCTCGAGAATGCGTTGGGCCAGACTCGCTTCATCGTCATCGTCCAGAACGGGAACCGCGGCCTGAATGATGATGGGTCCGCTGTCGACCCCCGGGTCCACAAAATGGACTGTGCAGCCCGCCACTTTGACGCCGTATTCCAATGCCTGCCTCTGACTGTTTACGCCGGGAAAGGCCGGCAACAGAGCCGGATGAATATTCATGATGCGCTGGGGGAATGCCGCTAGAAAAACGGGCGTCAGGATGCGCATGAAGCCGGCCAATACGATCAGATCAACGTCAACCTTGTGCAGTGCGGCCACCATGGCCCGGTCGAAAGCTTCGCGATCGGGAAACGTCTTATGGTCGATTACTGCAACCGGGATGCCGGCCTCACGGGCTCGCGACAAGGCCCCGGCTTGTGGTTTATTGCTTAACACCAAGGCGATTTCGGCGGGGATCAACCCCTGTTGGCACTGGTCGATGATCGCCTGTAAATTGGTGCCGCCGCCGGACGCCAGCACGCCAAGCCGCAATTTTTTACTCAAGGTTTCTTCCCCCATATAAAAACGGCACTGTGTCCATTCGGAGTTTCCCGATCGACACTACCTGATCCTTTCCGTTTTTCAGACCAGGGTGACGGTCGGCTCGCCTTCTTCGGCACTCTTGGCGATTTCACCGATGAGGAACGCGGTTTCCTTGAGGCCCGAGAGGCGTACCATGATTTCCTCGACTTCCGCATCGGGAACCACCAGCACCATGCCGATGCCGTAGTTGAGGGTCCGGTACATTTCTTCTTCGTCGATGTTGCCGGCTTTGCGCAGCAATTCGAAGATGGCAGGTTTGGGCCAGCTGTCTTTGTTGATGATCGCCTGACAGTTGTTAGGCAGCATTCTGGGGACGTTTTCCACCAAGCCGCCGCCGGTAATGTGCGCCATCCCTTTAATCTGGAAGTCGCGCAGCAGGTTGAGGATGGTCTTGACGTAAATGCGGGTTGGTATCAGCAGTTCTTCACCCACGGTATGATCGAGTTCTTCGAGCCTGGAATCCACGTTCAGGCCGAGATGGTCGAACAGTACCTTGCGTGCCAGCGAGTAGCCGTTGGAATGCAGGCCGCTGGATGCCAGGCCGATGAGGCGGTCTCCGACGGTGATGCTTGAACCATCGATGATGTTGTTGTTATCGACGATGCCGACGGTAAAACCGGCCAGGTCGTATTCGCCTTCGGAATAAAATCCGGGCATTTCCGCCGTTTCGCCGCCGATCAGGGCGCAGCCGGCCTGGATACAGCCTTCGGCGATGCCTTTAACGACCTCCTTGGCCTTTTCAGGGGAGAGTTTGCCGGTGGCCAGGTAGTCGAGGAAAAACAAAGGCTCGGCCCCTTGTACGACAATGTCGTTCACGCACATGGCTACCAGGTCGATCCCGACGGTGTCGTGCTTGTCCATCATGAAGGCCAGCTTGAGCTTGGTGCCGACGCCGTCCGTGGAGGCTACCAGGGTAGGTTTTTTATATTTGTCGGCATGCAGCGAAAACAGGCCACCGAACCCCCCGATATCGGTCAATACTTCCGGGCGGGAAGTGGCTTTGACCAGGGGTTTGATCAGTTGCACAAAACGGTTGCCTGCGTCGATATCGACACCAGCATCTTTATAGGTCATTTTTTTCGGGTCGCTCAAGGGAACCTCTCTTCTCTTTGGCAAAAAGTATGACGCCCATTTGTAAATCAACCTTTTTGGGTTGTCAACGGCAAAGTCCCATGCGCCTGATGTTGCCTTGGCTCTTTACAGACCCGAGCCGGTGCTTTATCATTCGCTGATTAAGTCATTTGTTCAGATAGTTTAACCGTGATTTGGAGTCGCGGTTTTGTTTTTGCCGCTTAAAAGGGTTATTTCATATGTCTGCCTTCGAGTCGGAGACTTTTTCCATCCGTGCCATGACGGCAGGCGACCTCGCTTCTGTCGTCGATTTGGAACGGCGTTGCCATGTCAACCCCTGGTCGAAACAGCTTTTCGAAGAAGAACTGTCCAGGCACCAGTCCGCCGTCGACCTGTTGTGGCAGTCCGAACGACTTGTCGGGTATATCTGCTACTGGCGGATTTGCGACGAACTGCATATCCTCAATGTCGCCGTGGATCCCGCATTTCGTCGCCGTGGGCTGGGTCGCTTGCTGCTCAGTCATGCCTTGAAGTGCGGTTGCGCAAGAGGTTGCGAGCGGGCTATTCTGGAGGTGCGTGCCGGCAACAGTGGTGCCATTAGCCTCTATCAGGCTTTTGACTTCACCCTTATCGGCCGTCGAGACAGATATTATCCGGACGGCGAAGACGCACTGGTCATGGAGCGAAAAATCGCCTGCGATTAATCAGCCCGGTGCTTTTAGTTGGTGGTGGCCATGATCGGAGTCGCATCTTGACTCCGTCTGTTTGCGAAGGCATCCGTGTTTGGCCGCCCGAAAATTTTACCAGATACCATAACCACGGGATAGCGTATGCAGAATTTTAATACTACCATCCTTTCCAACCAGGAACTCTCGCCCGGATACTATCGCATGCGAATTCTCGCGCCGGGGTTTGTCGCGGCCTCCAAGCCCGGGCAGTTTCTGATGGTGCGGGTCAGTGGCGGGTTTGAACCGCTGCTGCGGCGCCCTTTCGGCATTTTTCGTACCGGGTTTTTACCTGCGGACTGCCAAGGCTTGCCGGACAAAGAGTATGTGGAGATCCTCTACAAGGTCATCGGCAGAGGTACTTCGATACTCAAGGATTTGCACCAGGGCGACCGGGTTGAACTGCTGGGTCCGCTGGGCAACGGTTTCGATGTTCAGCCTGCCGCGGAGCAGATTCTGGTGGGTGGGGGGATCGGTCTGGTGCCCCTTTATATGCTGGCGCGCCAGTTGGTAAAGACCGGCAATGTCCGGTTGCTCATGGGCGGGCGTTGTCGGGACGATATCCTGGCGGTGACCGAATTCGAGCGCCTGGGGGTGGCCACCTACGTTTCCACGGATGACGGTTCGCTGGGTGAGGAAGGGCTGGTGACCGACGTGCTGCAACGCAAGCTCGACAAGTTTCCCCGGGCCATGGTCTATGCCTGCGGTCCCATGCCGATGTTGCGTGCCGTTCATGAGCTCTGTGGGCCCCGCAGAGTGCCGTTGCAGGTTTCCCTTGAGGCCTTTATGGCCTGTGGCGTGGGGGCCTGCCTGGGCTGCGTGGTCAAGGGTGCCGGTCATAGCGAATCCGATCCGCATTATCTGTGTACCTGCAAGGAAGGGCCGGTGTTTCGGGCCGACCAGCTCGAATGGGATATGTTGGAAGCCGGACATGATGAATGTGGCTGTGAGGAGGGGATGGCATGAACGATCGTAACCGCGAAATGCTCAAACAGCCGAGCCTGGCTGTGGAAATCGCCGGTTTGCGGCTTAAAAACCCGGTAATGCCCGCTTCCGGAACCTTTGGCTACGGTCAGGAATATGCGCCCTTTTTCGATCTTGACGAGCTGGGCGCCATCGTAACCAAAGGGCTGTCCCTGAAACCCAAGGCGGGCAATCCTACACCGCGTATCGCCGAAACGACCAGCGGCATGCTCAACGCCATCGGTTTGCAGAACGTCGGGGTCGAGGCGTTTATCCGGGATAAAATGCCCTTTCTGCGCCAATATCGTACACCGGTCATCGTTAATTTTTTCGGCAATTCCCTGGAGGAATATGGCGAAATGGCCCGGCGATTGTCCGATTTGCCGGAGCTGGCGGCCGCCGAACTGAATATTTCCTGTCCCAATGTCAAAAAAGGCGGCATCGTGTTCGGTACCGATCCGCAGGCCGCCGCCGAAGTGGTGTCGCTGGTGCGACGCCATTTGAACAAGCCCTTGATCGTCAAGCTGACCCCGAATGTGACCGACATTACGGTCATGGCGCGGGCGGTCGAAGAAGCCGGCGCGGATGCTATCTGCTGCATCAATACGCTCACCGGGATGGCGGTCGATGTTCGGCGCCGTAGTTTGCGACTGGCGAATTTGACCGGAGGCCTTTCGGGTCCGGCGATTCGACCGGTGGCGGTGCGCATGGTTTACCAGGTGGTGCAGACGGTGCAGGTGCCGGTTATTGGCGTTGGCGGCATTACCAGGGCGGAAGATGCCCTTGAGTTTCTTATCGTCGGGGCGCGGGCGGTGCAGGTGGGCACCGCCAATTTTGTCGATCCCCAGGCCATGCCTAAAATCGTGGCCGGCCTGGAACAGTACTGCCGCGAACAGGGAGTGGACGATATCAATGATGTCATCGGTTCCCTGCGATTGCCCTGACAGGTCCCATGGGATCTATGGACCCTTTATGTCCTGGCAGTAAATAACCCCGGGGGCTCGATGCGAATTTTGCGAAACAGCTGGTGAGGCCTTCATGGATGTCATAACCACGCACATCAATGCCGATTTCGACTGCCTGGGGGGCATGATTGCCGCTAAAAAACTCTATCCTGACGCCGTCATGGTCTTTGCCGGCGCCCAGGAGCGCAGTCTGCGCGAGTTTTTCCTGCAGAGTGCGTATTATGCTTATGAGTTCAAGCGTATCAAGGATATCGACCTGACGGCTATCACCCGGCTGATTCTGGTGGATGTCTGCCAGGCGGACCGCATCGGACCTTTCGGGGAGGTTGCACATCGCCCCGATGTGGAAGTGCACATCTACGATCATCACCCGAATAAACCCCATGCCCTGCGCGGAACCGTGGAGGAAATTCGTCCCGCCGGTTCCACCGTCACGATCCTGACTCATATATTCAAGGAACGCGGTATTCATCCAAGTCCGGAAGAGGCCACCATGATGTTGCTGGGGTTGTATGAAGATACCAGCAAGCTGCTGTCCCATGCGACGTCCGCCGCTGATTACGAAGCGGCTGCATATCTGGTCGAGCACGGCGGCAACCTCAACACGGTTTCCGATTTCCTGGTGCAGGAGTTGACTTCCGATCAGGTGGCACTGCTGCATAAACTGCTGCAGTCCCTGACTGCCATTAACGTCAACAGTATCGACATCCATATCGCTCATGCATCCATCGACGATTTCGTCGGCGATCTGGCCGTACTGACGCATAAAATCAAGGATATGAAAACCTTGAACGCCCTGTTTGTGGCGGTGCGCATGGGCGATCGCATCTTCATGGTCGGCAGATCCCGATTGCCGGAGGTGCCTGCCGGAGACATTCTTGAGGAATTCGGCGGTGGCGGCCATTCCTTTGCCGCTTCGGCCACCCTCAGGGATCTGACCCTGGTTCAAGTGCTGGACAAGCTGCCCACAGTCCTGCAGCGCCACGTCAATCCCCATTGGGAAGCGCATCATATCATGTTTTCGCCCGTCAAATCGGTGCAGAAAACGGACACCATCGCTCAGGTGCGGGAGATCCTTACCCGGTACAATATCAACGCCATGCCTGTGCTGGACGGTGAAGGGGTGGTTGGCATCATTACCCGTCAGATCGTCGAAAAAGCGGCGCATCATCTGCTCGGGGATGTGCCGGTCAGTGAGTATATGAGTTCCGACTTTTCATCCGTGACTCCTGCAACGGCTTTGCAGGAGCTGCAGGAGTTGATTGTCGGCCGGCACCAGCGGTTCGTGCCGGTTGTGGAGGACGGACAGTTGGTCGGTGCTCTGACCCGTACCGATCTGCTGCACCATCTGGTATCCGGAGCCGTGGCGAGGCGGCGCCTTGGTATCGGCGAGCCGGGCAACGGACTGACCCTCAAAAGGCGTGTAGTGGTCCACCTGCTGCGTAATCAGCTCCGTCAATCCCTGCAACAGACCCTGTCCTGTATTGGCGCGGTGGGCGATGCCCTGGGGCACAATGTGTTTGTGGTCGGCGGCTTTGTGCGTGACCTGCTGTTGCGCCAGGAGAACTTTGATGTCGATATCGTGGTGGAGGGGGACGGAATCGCCTTTGCCGAGGAGTATGCCCGACGTTATGGCTGCCGGGTGAGGGCGCATAAAAAGTTTGCTACCGCGGTACTGATTTTTCCGGACGGGTTCAAGGTGGATGTTGCTTCCGCCCGCACCGAATACTATCTGGAACCCGGAGCCCTTCCGACGGTGGAAACCGCCTCCATCAAGCTCGATCTGTACCGGCGCGATTTTACCATCAATGCCCTTGCCATCGCTTTGAACGGCCCCCATTTCGGAGAGCTTCTCGACTATTTCGGGGGTCAGAACGACCTGCGGGAAAAAGCCGTGCGGGTATTGCACAACCTCAGTTTTGTGGAGGACCCGACACGGATGTTCCGGGCTATCCGGTTTGAGCAACGGCTCGGATTCCAGATGGGCAGACATACCGAGCATTTGCTGAAAAGTGCGGTGCGCATGGGTTTCCTGGACAAGATCAGCGGTCCGCGGGTTTTCAACGAGTTGATGCTTATCCTCAGGGAAAACGACCCGCTGCCGGCCATGAAGCGGCTTGACGAATTGGGCTTGCTGGCCTTCATCCATCCTCAATTGTCCTCCATGTCTTTGTTGAAAAAGATGTTTTCCGACGCCAAGCGCGCCTTCGATTGGTACGAATTGCTTTATACCGGCCAGCGTTGCCATCGCTGGCTGGTGTTTTTTCTATGCTTGTTCGCAGAACTGGACGGTTCGGAAGTCCAACAGGTCGTGCAGCGCCTGGGCATGCCGCCTCGCTATGAAAAATTTTTCGGTTTGGAACGGGACGCGGCCCATAGCGTGATGAGCAAGCTCGAGTGGCGTTGTCAGCAACGACTGGATTTCCGCGACAGTGAAATTTTCAATCTGTTGAAAGACCTTCCGGTGGAAACCCTGCTTTACGGCATGGCCCGAACCGAACATGAAGAAACCCGTCGCATTATTTCCCATTTTATTACCCACCTGCGGCAGGTGCACAGCCTTTTGCGGGGGAGTGATCTGCTATCCATGGGGATCGAGCCAGGTCCTGTTTACAGGGAAGTGTTCGAACAACTGCTTGCAGAGCGTCTGGATGGGAAACTGCTGACGCGTGAGGACGAGGTCCGGTTTGTTACAAGGCACTTTGTTGGAAAATGCACGAAAACCGGTAAGGATGACGTAGTTTGTTGACGCCCCTGTCAGGCCTTTGCTACAAAGTAATGTTAAAGTAATTTTCTCCTGTTTTGGACGGTTATGGATCTTTTTTTGCAAAAACTATCGATCATGCTTGTACCCGGCCTGTTGGCCATTACCATGCATGAAGTGGCTCATGGCTGGGTGGCGGAACGTTTTGGTGATCCTACCGCCCGTTTGCTCGGGCGCTTGACCCTCAACCCCATCAAACACCTCGACCCCATCGGCACCCTGTTGTTGTTTTTTATCGGTTTTGGCTGGGCACGACCCGTACCGGTCAATCCGGGCAACCTCAAAGATCCCCGGCGTGACATGCTATGGGTCGCCCTTGGCGGGCCGGCGGCCAATCTAAGCCTGGCACTTTTGTCCGCCCTGGCGTTGCGCGGTTTCGGTCGTTTGACGACAGAGGCTACGGGTGGCCTCTTGACCATGGTGCTGGAACCCTTGACCCTGATGACCGCTTTCAGCCTGTATATCAATATCATCCTGGCGGTGATCAACCTCATGCCGGTGCCGCCTCTCGATGGCGGCCGGGTGTTGATCGGCCTGTTGCCGGAAAAATCCGCATCGATGGTGGCGCGTCTTGAACCCTTTGGATTCTTCATTGTTATTTTGCTGTTTTTTTTCTCGCCTCTGTCAGAGCGCGTGCTTTTGCCGATAGTCGGTTCACTGACTGCTTTTCTGGCCGGCCCCCAGCTGTTCCTCGTACAGAAGGTCTTTACCGTGCTGTTCAGGTCCTGACCGATGTCTTATGAAATCGAACTCGAGATATTCAAAGGCCCTCTTGACCTTTTGCTGCATCTCATCAAAAAGCATGAGATGGACATTTACGACATACCTATCGCCGAGATTACGACCCAATATCTTGCTGCGCTGGATGCCATGCAATCCCTGAATCTGGATATTGCCGGGGATTTTCTGGTCATGGCCTCGACGCTGGTGCATATTAAATCGCGCATGTTGCTACCCCTGGAACCAGACCCGGATCCCGAAGAGGATGAAGCCGACCCTCGTGCCGAACTGGTCCACCGCCTGCTTGAGTACCAGCGCTACAAAGTGGCGGCTGTGACCCTGGACGAATGCGATATCCTGGGGCGTGACGTGTTTGCCCGTTCGTGTTTCGAATTGCCGGAAGACGAGAAGGGCGATGCCGAGTTGCAGCCGGTGGGTATTTTTGAACTGGTGGAGGCCCTGCGGGATCTTCTCAAACAATCACCACCCGAGCCGGTTCACGAGGTGGTCCGGGAGAGATTCTCGGTGGCGGAGCGGGTGACCATGCTGCTGGAGATGCTGGCCGGATGTCAAAGCCTGGCTTTCGAATCCCTGGTGTCGTCTCCGCGCACCCGTGAAGAACTGGTGGTGACTTTTCTGGCGATGTTGGAACTGGTAAAACTGCGCATGGTGCGCATTATGCAAAATCAGCGCGGTGGTTCCATCTGGTTGTTCCCGCTGGCCCCTGACCCGGCCCGCGAACTGCCCCTGCAGGATGAGACGTTTGGATACTGCTGAGCTGAAAGCTATCCTTGAGGCATTGCTATTTGCGGCCCCGGGCCCGGTGCGCCTGGAACAACTGGCGCTTGCCGCCGAGGTTACTCCTGGGCAGCTTGCCCCCCTGATTGCAGAACTCGGGGAGGAATACCGCCGCACCGGGCGCGGTTTCTTGCTGGTGGAACTGGCCGAAGGATATCAGCTGCGCACCCGTCCCGAGCATGCCGAGATCGTGCGGCGACTTCACAGCAGTCGCCCTGTGCGAATGTCCCGTGCTGCGCTGGAGACTCTTGCCATTATCGCCTACCGGCAACCTGTGACGCGGGCCGAGATCGATTATCTGCGCGGAGTCGATTCAGGCGGGGTGGTTAAAAGTCTGCTGGATAAGCGACTGGTCAGGATCGTCGGCAAAAAGGACATCCCGGGGCGACCCTTGCTGTATGGCACAAGTCGTGAGTTCCTGGAATTTTTTGGTTTGCGGGCCCTGAGTGATCTGCCTACCCTTAAGGAATTTACCGAGCTGACCAAGGAAAGCGAAAGTTTGCTGTTCGATTTCGAAGCGGGCCTCGAAGATGGAACGCCCTGAACTGAATACCTGATGCTCCAGCCCACAGTCCCGGAGCCTTATTTTATAAGCGAGACCTATGAAACAGCGACTGCAAAAACTGATTGCGCATGCCGGACTTGCTTCCCGGCGCAAGGCCGAAGAGTGGATTGCCAATGGTCGCGTGACGATCAATGGAGAAATCGCCGAGCTCGGCGCGCAGGCGGATCCCACCAGGGATCGCATCCTTGTTAACGGACGCCCATTGCCTCAGGCCGAAGAGCCCGTCTGTCTGCTTCTATATAAACCGGTAGGTTATGTCACCAGCCTGCGCGATCCTCAGGGCCGCCCCGTGGTTACAGATCTGCTCGGCAAGATACAGGCTCGCCTGTTTCCTGTTGGTCGCCTCGACCTGAATACCGAGGGGTTGTTGCTGATGACCAACGACGGCGATCTGGCCTGGCGACTCAGTCATCCCAGTCATGAGGTGACCAAAACCTACCTGGTGCGACTGCAGGGCGGCTTGTCCACGGAGGCACGGCAAGCATTGGAAAAAGGGGTGCAGCTTGAGGACGGCTTGACCTCGCCTGCCAAGGTATCAGGTATCCGCAAGTCGGGGAGTCATGCCTGGATGGAGTTGACCATCCATGAAGGCCGCAACCGGCAAGTGCGGCGCATGTGTGAGGCGGTTGGTTGCCCCGTCAGTCGTTTGAAGCGTATCCGCTATGCCTTTCTCGATTTGGAGGATCTGCGGCCCGGACAGTATCGCCAGTTGAGCCGGGACGAGGTGGCCAGGCTGAAGAAGTTATGAACCGCAATACCTCTGCAGGTTGCCCATGTTGGAGCATCCGTGCGTATCGGCTGCTTTTGTTTTGAAAAACAAGCGCTTTCCCTGTTTTGCTACGGAGTCCAGCAAGCTTGACAGGTCGAATGAAACTGGTTTAAATTGCAGGCCTGTACAAAAACTTTAACAACGGGTGAATGGCTTTGTCGAAAAAAGAAAAGCTGCTTCAGGCGGCGCAAAAAAATATCCAGAAAGGTCAATGGCTCAAGGCGGCAAAGGATGTTCAGAAAGTCCTTGAACTTGATCCCAAAGACGTGCGAAGCCGTCAACGACTGGCTGAACTGCTCAACCGCGCCGGTCTGATGACCGAATCCCTGGAAGCTTACGAATCCGTAGCCAAGTACTATGCGGATAACGGATTTTATCTGAAAGCCATCGCCGTTTATAAACAGATGCAGAAGATTAATCCTTCGCAGGAAAAAATTTACCGGCGACTGGCCCTGCTGAATGAGAAACAAGGGCTCGTCGGCAATGCTCTCGGGGAGTACCGAGGACTTGCCGAGCTTTACGAAAAGTCTGGAAATGTTGCAGAGTTGAACGAGACTTTGGAAAAGATGAAGGAACTCGACCCCGAGAACAGCGGGTTACGGTTGCGCATATGCCAGAGTTATCTGAAAAACGCCATTTCGGACAAAGCCCACATGGCTGTGCGGGACACGTTGGTTCTGCTTGAAAAGACCAGGGAGCCGGCATCAACCGGAAAATTAAAGGATCTGATTCAGTCGTACCTTTCGGATAATATCGGTCTGAAGCTCGATATCGGACGTGTCCTGCTGCTTTGCAAACAGCCGGAAGAAACCGTGGAGTTGCTGGCCGGAGAGACAAGTCAGCACCCTGAGCAAAGAGCAATTCTGCCGATTCTGGCCCAGGCTTATCGGCAGATGGGCGATTTTACCAGTGAACGCCAGGTTTACGAACTGCTGCTTGCCGACGAGCCCGACAATATCGCTTCCCAGGAAGCTTTTGTGCGAGCTTGCCTTGACTGTGGAGATGACCAGGAGGCACTTGACCGCCTTGAATGCTGGAAGGAAACGTTTCTTTGCACGGATCGCATTTCGGTTCTTAAAGAATTTTACGAGCAGCTGCAGATTATGCGTGGCGACGATGAACAAGTCCGGCAAACCCTGCATCAGATTTATGAAAATACCGGAGAAGGCTCGAAGTTGTTCGATCTGCTCTCCGAGAATAATCAAAAAGGTTCCCAGGCGAAGGTTGCATCGACAGGCGACCCGGATACTTCCGGTGAATGGTTCGGCAGCGATTTGCTCGAGGCGGAGGAGGATGGTTTTTTCCAAACAGAAGATCCTCAGCCTGTTTCAACCGCGCTTGATAGTCAAAATTCAGAGAGCAGTTCGATCGATAATGGCTTTTCGCTGCAACAAGAGGCGCAGTCTTTCGCAGGCGCGGATGAAGAGACCTTTGAAAGCTTGCTCCCCGAGGATGATGGTATCGATGGCGACGCCGTCCCCGGTCAGATATTGCCCGCGCATGACGATGACGAGATAATCGAGCTGGAGTTCGAACTTGAGCTGGATGAATTCGAAGAGGAATCCATGCTTGAGGATATATCTCCGACCTCTCTGATTGAAGAGACCGGAATCTCCGACGAGACCGCTGATCTGCAGGCCGGGATCGGTTTTGACGCTCCGGATTCAGCTTGCGATAGTGACGGCGGATCCGCCGATGTGCCCGTTGAAAATTCGGCAGACATGACATCCTTTGATGCTGAATCTCCCTTATCGCAACCGCAGGATTTCTCCAATGAAACCTCGGTCATGGATGATGGTCTTGCCGATCTGCAACGAGAACTCGGCGAGGTGTTCGATATGGACTCCTTTGATCTGGAGGATGATGACGAACCGGACCTGACAAGTGAACTGGAAGAGGCCGAATTTTATCTGCAGCAGAATTTTATCGAAGAAGCACGAAAAAAATGTCAATCCCTGCTTGAACGTGCTCCCCACTGCAAGGAAGCTTGTGAAATGCTTCAGCAGGCGGAAGCGCGTCTGGCCCAAGATAACGCCGCTTCCACCGCATCCTCGGAGGCGGAAGTGACCATGATTGCGGCCGATACCACGGAGAAGGCTGTCGACAGCAGAGAACAAAGCAGGCTGGAAGGCAATATTTCCGCGTTTAAAAAAGGCATCGAGGACGCAGTAGCGCAGGATGATTGTGAGACCCATTATGATTTGGGGATCGCATACCGGGAAATGGGCTTGCTCGAGGAGGCCATCGAAGAGTTTACCAAGGCCATGGGGCATCCCAGCCGTTATACTGACGCTCTTACACTGATCGGTACCTGCCTTGTGAGCAAGGAGGATTTCGAACAGGCGGCCGAATTGTTCAGGCAGGGCCTGCGCCAGGATAACCTGCCCGAAGGGGACAGGCTTAACCTGTATTTTGAACTCGGTCAGCTTTATGTGGCCTGGAATCGCCCTCTGGAAGCTCTGGACAGCTTTCAGCAGGTTGCCGATACCGACATTTCCTATCGGGACGTCGGAGATCATATCCGCAAGCTGCGCGATAAACTTGGACTGGATGATGGCGGGGATATTGGTGGCCCGGCAGGTGGGCCCGGAAGTAACCGTGTATCATACCTGTAAAGAGAGTATTGTTCGTACAGGGGGTTTTCTCCCCCTGACTGCGTCAATCTGATCACCATGGGGCCTGGCGACAGGCTTCCAGTCTGCATTAACAGAGGATGAGCGGATGAGTTATCTTGAGCATTTCGGTCTGGACCGGGAACCTTTTTCCAATGCACCGGATGCACGGTTTTACTACAACAGCGAGCAACATCGGCAGGCCATGTTGAGGTTGATGCACGTCATCGACTCAAACAAGGGGTTGGCGGTGGTTATCGGCGGTGTTGGCACGGGTAAAACGACCCTGGCGCGCAGGATGCTCGACTGCCTTGACGAAGACCATTACGTGGCGTCGCTCCTGGTGATGGTGCATTCCGGGGTAACTCCCGAATGGATCCTGACCCGCATCGCGCTGCAACTGGGGGTCGAAAGCCCGGCCCCGGATCGCATGGCTTTACTTAAGCAGCTGTACGATCGTCTGATTGAAATCGACGCCTCCGGGCGCCGGGCCGTGGTGCTTATCGATGAGGCCCAGATGTTGCAAACGCGTGAACTCATGGAGGAGTTTCGCGGCCTGCTCAACCTTGAAATACCAGCGAAAAAATTGCTTAATATCCTGTTTTTCGGTCTTCCTGAAGTCGAGGATTGCCTGCGTCTGGACGAACCCCTCGCTCAGCGGGTCGCTGTCAAATACCGGCTGCATGCTTATACCCACACCACGGCTGAAGCTTATATCAGTCATCGCTTGCAAGTGGCTGGAGCGCGTCATGCGGTCATCGATCCTGACACGATTCCTGCCATCCACAATTACGCAGGTGGAGTGCCTCGACTGATCAACACCATTTGCGACAATTGTCTCCTGGAAGCCTACCTGCGCAAACATAGTCAGGTTACCGCGCCGATTGTCGAGAATGTGGCCGGAGATCTCGGATTGTCGCGGCAATCATCGAAACCCTTCAAAAATAATTCGCAGGACCTTGGCGATTTTGAGGACATCGACGAAATGCTCGATTCCCTCGAGCGTAAATTCTGAACCTGACCTCCTCTCCCGATGTGTATCGGTTTTTTCCTGCCGGGCTTTTTGCCTTAGCCTCTTTTTTGAATTTCCCTGTCATAGTGAGGGCTGGTGTCCCATAGGATTCATATACTCCCGGAAGCCTTGTGCAATCAGATTGCCGCCGGCGAGGTAGTGGAAAGACCCGCTTCGGTGGTCAAGGAACTGGTGGAGAATTCTTTGGACGCCGGTGCCACCCGCATTCAAGTTGAAGTCGAAAGCGGCGGCAAGCGCCTTATCCGGGTTACCGATAACGGATGCGGGATGCCCCGTGAAGACGCTTTTTTGTGTCTGGAACGCCACGCCACCAGCAAGGTTCGCGCGGAGCAGGACCTTTTTCGGCTGACGACTCTCGGGTTTCGCGGCGAAGCTTTGCCCTCCATTGCTGCGGTGTCTCGATTTGCCTTGCGTACCCGGGTGGCGGAGGCTTTGGAAGGATGGGAAATCATCGCGGAAGGAGGCACCGTAAAACGTGCTTCCGAAGCAGGCGTTCCCACAGGCACGAGCATTGAAATTCGCAATCTGTTTTTCAATACTCCGGCGCGTCGGAAATTTTTGCGCCGCGATGAAACGGAACTGGGCCATATAGGCGAAACCCTGACCCGGTTGGCCCTTTCCAGTCCGGAGGTTTGTTTTCGGTTCGTGCATAATGACCGATTACTCTGGGAGGTTAATCGGCAAAAAGCCCTTACCGAGCGGGTAGCGGAACTTCTAGGTCGTCAAGTCATCCGCGAAATGCTGTGTCTTGACTGTCAGGGGCCGGAAGGCATGCGACTTCGCGGGCTCATATCCCTGCCGAGCCTGAGTCGGGCAGGGCTCGGTGGTATATTCACCTTTATCAACGGGCGCTTCATCCGGGATAGAGTGGTTCAGCATGCTCTGGGGGACGGCTACCGGAATCTTCTCGAAAAAGGGCGGCATCCGGTTCTGGTATTATTTCTCGAACTCGATCCGTCGCAGGTTGACGTCAATGTTCATCCCACCAAGCACGAGGTGCGATTTCGACAGCAGGCAATGGTTCACGATTTCATCGTTCAGTCGCTGCGCGACCATTTGAGTACGTCTACGCAGGAAGCTGATATGCCGGGGGACAATGGTTCGTTCCGGATGCCGGTGCGTGAATCCAGTCCACCTGCCAGGATCCCGGCAGTCAGGCATGCGCCCTATACCCCCATGGTTGACCCGCCGGACGTTTCAAAGGAACCTGCACCTGTCAGCCAATCAGCACCCCAACCCCTGGTCAAGGAGACTTTACCCCATTATCCAGTGGGGCAGGGGGCCTTGGAAGAACCGGAAGTCGCCAGTCCGTCGGAATCCGACCTGTTTGGTACTGCGGTTCAGCCTGCCCTGCAGGATCAGACAAAAACCAGCGGTTTTTTTGCAGGGCTGCGTATCCTCGGTCAGTATCGGAACAGTTACCTGGTATGCCAGTCCGACCAGGATCTGCTGCTTATCGATCAGCATGCTGCGCATGAGCGTATCGGTTTCGAGAGCCTCAAGCAACAGTATCTGGCCGGTTCGGTGGAGAGACAGCTGCTGCTTTTCCCCATGGTGCTGGAGTTTGATTTCCGCCAGGCTCGGGTGGTTACCGAGCATCGCGAAGCTTTGTCCCGATTCGGCTTCGAACTGGAGCACTTTGGAAGCAATGCGTTTGCTATCAAAGAATTGCCCCGCATGTTAAAGGAGGCCGACGTTGAGAGATTGGTGCGTGATGTTGTCGACGAATTGGCCGCTATTGGTCGTAGCCAATTGATTGAGCAGGAATTTGAACGTATTTTGCTAAAAATGGCTTGCCATGGCATGCTGCGCGCTAACCAGCGCTTGTCCCCGGAGGAGATGCAGGCCCTGCTCAACGCCATGGACGAGGCCCCTTTCATCAGTCATTGCCCCCATGGTCGCCCGACCTTTCTCCGCTGGACCCTGGGGGATGTGGAACGGTTGTTCAAGAGGGCCTGATGAACATCGAAGCAAAGGATAGCCGTCCGCCGGTCCTGGTCCTGTGCGGCCCCACGGCCTCCGGCAAGACCTCCTTGGCCGTACGCCTGGCCGAGCATCTGTCCATTGAGATTGTATCCGCCGATTCGCGGCAGGTTTACCGTCATATGGACATCGGTACTGCCAAACCCTTACCTGAGGAGCTTGCTGCTGCGCCTCATCATCTTATCGATGTCGCCGATCCTGACGACAATTTTACCGCCAGCGATTTTTCTCGATTAGGGCGCCAGGCCTTGTGTGGCATTAGGGAGAGAGGGAGGCTTCCCGTAATTGTGGGTGGGACCGGGTTATACATCCATGCCTTGCTGCATGGGTTGGTGGATGTACCTGGGGCGGATAATAACCTGCGGGCCGAATTATTGCATGAGGAGAGCCAGGGCGAAGGGACGTTGTATGCGCGTTTGCTGGGGGTAGACCCGGTGTTGGCGCAGCGCCTGGCCCCGAATGATCTGGTTCGGATTGTGCGGGGACTCGAGGTCTATTTTTTGAGTGGCCGCCGTCTTTCCGAGGTCCAGGCGGAACACGCCGGCCGCAAGCCGCCCTTCAGGGTTGTCACTCTCGGGTTGACCATGCCGCGCGAGGATTTGTACCGTCGCATTGACCAGCGTGTTTGTCAAATGCTCAAAGATGGCCTGGTGCAGGAAGTCGAAGCTCTTTTAGTGAACGGATATTCCGCCGCATCCAAGGCGATGCAAACGATCGGCTACAGGGAAATCGTGCAGCATCTTCGAGGTAACCTGGCCCTGGAAGAGGCGGTGAGGCTTATCCAGCGCGATTCAAGGCGTTACGCCAAACGCCAGCTTACCTGGTTCAATAAGGTGAAATCGATAATTTGGCTTGATTCCTCGGGAGAGTTTGCTAAGGTATTGAAGTTAATTGACAGTCTATTTTATGCTTCATAAAAGGAGTGGCTATGTCCAAGACGCCGTTTAACATCCAGGATCAGTATCTGAATCAGGCCCGTAAAGAACGCGTTCGGGTAAACATTATCATGATGTCCGGCGACAAGCTGGATGGTTTCATCAAATCGTTTGACAGTTTTTGCGTGCTGATCGAAAGCAAAGGGGATCTTCTGCTTTACAAACATGCCATCTCCTCGATTACCTCGGCGGATGGCTCGTTCCGGTTGCATGGAGGCCGGGACTAAGCGTACGCCTGAAGGCGCCGAGCTGCTCCAGGGGCTCCTGCTGAATATGATTTGCCTGTTCAGCCTGGGGCCCTTTTTGTCTCCGGAGCCACAGCCCTAAAGGTGCTCGGCTTCTGCATCCTCAGGGGATTCAGGCAACCGGAGGACCGCGAATCCGGGGCAGCCTCCGTTTGGCGGCAACTTAAGACTGTTCGTGGTCTTGTAAATTCAGGGATGGTATGGGCATGACAAGGGAAAAAGAATGGCAGGCAACGGTTCGGAAAGCCTCCATTTTGCTGGAGAGCGGAGACTGGGCCGCAGCCGCGAAAATGTACAGACAATCGCTTGAATCCGCTGGTGATGTATCGGAGCTGTATGCCGGACTTGGCGAAGCCCTGGCAGAGGGTGGCAAGCTGCAACAGGCGGTGGACGCCTACCGGACAGCGCTGAAACTTGATCCGGAGGACCTGGAGAGCTTATTCGCTTTAGGGGACCTGCTTTTTGAACTGGATGAGGATGAGCAGGCTTTCGAATGCTATCGTCGACTGATCTCCCATCCCGAGGAGGCTGGCGAGGCCCTTGCCAGGATGGCACTGGTACATGCCGGCAGAGAAGAATACCCGCAAGCACTGGACCTGCTTGAGCAGGCTCGCAAGGCCGATCCCGAATCCGCTTTTGTGCTGAATGGCCTGGGCGATGTGTATGCCGCTCTCGGGCAGCGGGAGAAAGCTCTGGAGGCGTTTGAAAAAGCTTTTCAGCTCGATCCGGAAGATCCTCACATTTTGCTGCATCTAGGCGATTTGCGACACGATATGGGCAGCACGGCTGAGGCTGAGCAGTTTTATCGACAGGCCCTTGATTTGCAGGAAGACCTGCCCGAGGTGCATCTGGCGCTTGGACACCTCATGTTGGACCAGGAGCAACCGCGCAAGGCCCTTGAGCATTATCGTCGGTTTCTCTCACTTGAAAAGGATCAGGATTCGCACGACCTTATCAAAGAGGTTGCGGCGGTGGTGGAAGGTCTGGAAGCCGAACTGGGACGGCCCCCCAGGAAATAGCCTGGAAACGGAAAAAGGGCAGCCTGTTCAGGCTGCCCTTCATTTTCCTTACCGAGAAGAAAAAAATTATTTCTTCTTGCCCGCGGAAGCCTTTTTGGAGGCTTTGAGGGGGTTGACTTTTTGAGTGCTGGTCTGGATTTCGATTTTCTTGTGAGTGGCGAGATTACACAGGCCCTGGGACCATTTCCGCTCGGGGCTGGGATATGCTCCGCAAACAGGTCCGATGGTGCCTTCCACTACACGGTCGCAGCCCTGGCAGGCTTCGACGATAGGCTGGCAGGAATTTCCTTCGAAGATACAGCCGGTCTTGGTCCAGAAGGTACACTCGGTACCTGGAAGAATAGTTTCACATTTCATGGGGTGGTGTTGCCTCCTTTAGGTCGTTTTCCTAAGAACATCTCGTCCTTAAGAAGGACATTATTTAACAGCTTGGTGAAATTTGTCAATCATTAAATCCCTGCCGGGGCGGTCCTTTTGTTACATTGCGGACAGGACACATTTTCGGCCGTGCAGGGATGAGGAGTAAGTATCGGATATGAATCAGGTTTGGGAAAAAATTTGCAAACGTTGCGGACGCTGCTGCTACGAAAAGGTCGAATTTGAAGGGGAGGTCTATTATACCGACGATCCATGCGAGCATCTGGATCTTGAAACCCGATTATGTCGCGTTTACTCCGACCGTTGCGCGGTGCGGGAAGGATGCGTTGCCCTTACTCCGCAACTGGTGTTGCGAGGATTGTTACCGGATGATTGCCCTTACGTAAAATTTGTTTTGTCACAGATTCAAGAGGATGCTCCGCGTCTGGATTGATGGCACCTCTACCAGGAGTCCGACGGGCTCCCGGGGGAAAACAATAGCTGCTTCGGTTGGTTCCTTTGCTACAATGAAACAAGCTGGAGCTTCGTCACCAGCTTTAACGCTGCTGCGAGTTCTGGAAATCAACAGGAGGCAGGTTATGCATAAAATCAGGTTTGGAACTTCCGGCTGGCGGGGGATTTTCTGTGAGGATTTCACCCTCGACAACGTGCGGGTGGTCACCCAGGCAATAGCGGATCATTTGCGTTCCAAGGGGTTGCATGAACGCGGTCTGGTGATTGGTCACGACAGTCGGTTTCTGGGGGAAAAATTCGCTCGCGAAACAGCTAGTGTGCTGGCCGGCGATGGCATACCATCCTTCCTTTGTTACCGCGATACCCCAACCCCGGTTATCGCTTTTGAGATTTTGCGACGTGGTGCGGACGGTGGCATCAATTTCACTGCCAGCCACAATCCCGCCGATTATAACGGCATGAAATTTTCAGCGGAATCGGGAGGGCCTGCACTGCCTGAAGTAACGGACGATATCGAAAGGCGCGCCAACGCCATGCTCGGAGAAATATGTTATCGGGTCATGCCGCTGGATGAGGCTTTTCAAAGTGGTCTGGTGGAGGAAATCGACCCTCAACCTGCTTACGAAAAAACTCTTGAAAAACTGGTGGATCTGGAAGTTATCGGGAGGTCGGGCATCACCATTGCCGTCAACCCCTTGTACGGTACTGCTCGCGGATATCTGGATAAAATGTTGCGTGGTGCCGGTGCGCGGGTGGTCTGCATCAACGATTACCGCGATCCCTATTTCGGCGGTTTTCCGCCTGAACCTGCGCAGAACTACGTGGGGGATTTTATCTCTCTGGTTAAAAAGGATGACGCCATCTCACTCGGGCTTGCTACCGATGGGGACGCCGATCGCTATGGACTGCTCGATTGCGATGGTACCTTTATCGAACCTAATTATTTTTTGGCTTTGCTGTATGACTATCTGATTCGGGTGCGCGATTTGAAGGGCCCAGCCGCTCGCTCTGTAGCGACTTCGCATTTTATCGATGCCGTAGCCGCTTTCCACGGGCAAAAGGTGTATGAAACACCGGTTGGATTCAAATACATCGGCGAGTTGATCAGCTCTGGACAAGTGTTGGTGGGCGGTGAAGAGAGCGCCGGCCTCACCATTGCCGGCCATGTACCTGAAAAAGATGGTATCCTGGCCTGTCTGCTGGCGGCGGAAATGGTGGCCATGACGGGTAAACCCCTTGGTGCTCAGTTGCAGGACCTCTATAACCGCGTCGGAAGCTTTTATACTCGACGAAAGAATATCCGTCTTTGTGCGGGGTTTGAGGAGCAGTTTTTATCAAAAATGGCCGCGCCACCCGATGCTATCGGCGGGTGGAAGGTGAAAGATGTCATAACCGTTGACGGTTGGAAATTTCTACTGGAAAATGATGCCTGGATGTTGTTGCGCAAATCGGGGACCGAGCCTGTTGTGCGGCTTTACTGTGAAGCGCGCAGCGAAAAGGACCTTGAGCACCTGGTAGAAGCCGGAAAAGCTTTAATCGCCGGCTGAGCCCGGTGTATATGGGAGGTGAAATGCATGGCGGAAACTCGCCGTTACTGGTTGATGAAATCCGAACCGGGGTGCTTCTCCATCGATGATCTGCAACATCGTCCGGATGGCATTTCCCCTTGGGACGGGGTGCGGAACTATCAGGCGCGGAATTTTTTGAGGGATGCAGTTCAGGTTGGGGACGGCGTGCTTTTTTACCACAGTAATATTTCCGAACCCGCTATTGTCGGCGTAGCGCGGGTTGTGCGATCGGGCTACCCCGATCACACCGCCTGGGACCCGGAATCGGCTCATTTCGATCCTCGTTCCAGTACCGCCGCTCCCATCTGGTACATGGTGGATGTGCAGTATCTTGCTCATCTGCCGCGACCGTTGAGCCGGGACGATCTCAGGCACCACCCACAGTTGTCGAATATGGAGGTATTAAGGCGAGGCAGCCGGTTATCGATTCAGCCAGTTACCGCCAGTCAATGGCGTGATGCGCTTCTGGCTGGCGGCCTGGCGGATCTTATCGATAAGCTGTAACGGGGGTCTGTCGGAGTATCCATGAGCCGGCTCATGGATACTCCGACAGACTCCTGGGGTTCGAAACAAGACCGGATATTTTGTCCGATCTATTGATTCTATCGTTGGAGGATGCATGAAAAAAGCGGTTCGTTACACCGGGTTTGCTTTGGGCGGTCTGGTAGTACTGGTAATGGTAATACTTATGCTGGCCAAATTTCTTATCACCTCGGAGCAGGTGCGGGCTGCCGTACTCCCCAAGGCAAAAGAAGCACTGCAGCGGGATGTTGCACTCGGTGATATCGATATCAGCATTTTCTCCGGCATTGTTCTGCACGATCTTACCGTTATGGATAAAGAGGGGGAATCGCCTTTTGTTGAAGCAGGCAGGGTGGTTCTGCGTTACCGTTTCTGGCCCTTGTTGAGGCTCAAGGTGGTGGTAGATGAGGTCCGGTTGGAGCAGCCGGTATTGCGGGTTGTGCGCCACTCTGACGGAACCTTCAATTTCAGCGACCTGCTGGAGAAGAAAAAACAGGATGCAGAGGATGAAGAACAACCTGGGCAGGAGGACGAGGAACGGCAGTCGTTCGCCCTGCTGGTTTCCCAGGTGGTTCTTTCCGATGGTACGGTGCGATTTGTCGATTACCGCCCCAACCCCGATAACCCAATCATCCTCGATTTATCCCAACTGAATCTAAATGCCGATAATATTTCCACCTCAAAGCCTTTCCCCATAACCGTCGGGGTTTTTGTCAATCAGGCGAAACTTGATATAAACGGCCAGATCGATCCCTCCACGGGGGGCGGTCAGCTCAAAATCCAGTTGGCTGATCTGAATCTGCCGGATTTTGCCCCTTATTATGAGAAACAACAACCTGGCAAAATCAAGGCACTGACGGTTGGTTGTGACCTTGAGGTGGAAGGGACCACCAAGCAGTTGCACAGTGCCGGGAGCATTGTGCTTACCGGACTTCAGCTGGCAGCTTCGACTGCATCGGGGCGGTCGACCAGTGGTCCCGACATCGCTTTTGATTATGACCTGCAGCTTGACCGTCCCGCCGGTGTGCTCGATTTAAAACAGGGTCGCCTGCTGGTTGGTGGCTTGCCAGTCGATCTGCAGGGCCGTCTGGAGCAGCTTGGTGCAGATCCTTCCATAAAGGGTAATGCTACGATATCAAAATTTGATCTCGCGACTCTGCCTAAAATTCTGCCTGCGGCGCTGCTGGGGAATATCTCCAAGTTGAAACCTGCCGGTTTTATCAATGGGCGGTTCCAGCTTGAGGGGCCTCTGAAGCAGCCGAAAATGTTGCTGAAATCCGGGGAGATGCGCCTGGAGGCGGTGCAAATCTCAGCAGGGACGTTGCGTCCTCAATTGACCGGCAACCTGACTTTGAGAAAAGATACCCTGAAAGGCCGCAAGCTTGATTTGGTGCTGGGGAAGGATCGTGCCCTGCTTGATCTTACGGCGGAAAACCTTTTGGGTAAGCCGATTCGGGTAACCTCCGGTTTAACCGCGGATCGGCTTCAACTCGATGCCCTGCTGGGTGGAACGCCCGGCCCCAATGCTCAAAAGGATTCTGACGCAAAAATCAAGGGCAAAACCGAAAAACGTCAGCTCGGTCCTTATTCTTTTCCGATTACCGCCCTCGGGACATTGCACGCCAAACAAGCATTGTGGCGCGGGATGCTCATTAAGGACCTTTCTGCCCGTTATCAACTTAAAGACAACATCTTTACCCTGGAGCAGTTGACTGGTAAGGCAGCCGGGGGGACTTTTTCCAAAACCGCACGCATCGACCTGACCAAGCCTGGGTTGGCCTACAGGACCCACATCGAAACCAGCGCTATCCAGGCTGATTCGCTATTGTCCGCGCTGTCGCCTAAAATGGCTGGTACGGTCTTTGGCCTTTTGAACCTGTCCGTTGACATGCAGGGGCGAGGTACCGGCCTGGAAGACCTGAAAAAGAGTCTTTCCGGCAGCGGTGATTTTAAAATCGCCAATGGTAAAATAACCGGAGCCGGCCTGGTTACGGGGCTCGCCGATTTCCTCGATCTGGAGGATTTACGCGTGCTGCGATTCTCCCAGGCCGCCGGCAAGTTGGTGGTAAAGGACGGCCGGGTTCAGCTCAAAGGAAATCTTGCGGGAGAACAGGTGCGGCTTGCGCCGACCGGCACCATCGGCTTGGACGGTACCCTCGATGTCGGCTTGCCGGTTCGCCTGGCGCCTGCACTGACTGCGCGTCTGGATAGCCGCGATAAATTCAGCCGTTTCCTGACAGACTCCCAAGGTTGGGGGGAACTGCCGCTTAAAGTTGCCGGCACCGTCAAGGCTCCGCGGTTTGCCCTCGATACCAAGGCGCTGGGCGGCAGCATTAAGCGCGGTGTGCAGCAACAATTGCAAAAGACCCTTCAAGAAAAACTGCTAAAGTCCAGGCAAGGCACCAGCCAGGCTCCGGATGAAGGGCAGGAACAAAAGGAAGGAACGACCGATGAAACCGGCACCGATAAAAAGGCTACGGAAGAAAAGCTCCTTGAGGGGGTCATAAAAGGACTTTTCGGTAACTAGGAGCCTGTCGGACAATCCGGATAGGGAAATCGAACATCGGGACATCGGTTTTTCGTCGTTCTGGTTCTGGGAAATGGCGGCAGACAGAATCACCGTGGAAGCGATGGAAGACTTTGGACACCGGCTGGTCAACCGCTTATCGGCGCTCAATGTTCCTGAACATTGACTCAAAATGACTTGTTACCCCACCGCGGAAGGAGAAATTTATGAACGTGTTCGATTTTGCCATGCAAATGGAGACCGATGCCGAGGCCTTTTATCGGAAACTAGCCGCCCGCAGTCCCGTCGACGGGATAAAAAAGATTTTTACGGATCTGGCAGACGATGAGCACAAACACTATCAGATATTTCATGACCTGAAAAATGCCACGCAAGGGGCGGTGGAGTCGGAATCAAGAATATTGGATGATGCCAAGAACGTTTTTTCCGAGTTACTTGAAAAAAAAGTGGATGTCAGCGTCATGCAGGACAACCTCGAAGGATATCGCTACGCCATGAAGCTTGAGGCTGATGGTGCTCATTTTTATGAGGATGCCGCGAAACGGGAAAAAGATCCGGCGATCAAAAAACTGTTGCTACGTGTTGCCGCGGAGGAGCGTAAACACTTCAACATCGTTGAAAATGTTTATCGCTATGTCAATGCCCCCAATGAATATCTGGCCTGGGGTGAGTTCAGCAACCTGGATGAGTTCCATGCCTTTGGTCGGGATGTCGATCTATAGACCCCTGGATGTGTATTCGCCATAAAAAGCAGGTGCCAAATACGGCCGGGCGCAGTGTGACCCGGCCGTATTTGCGTGCATGCACCGGATAACAATGGCCGTGAAGGCCTGAGATACGACGCCTGACAATCTATTGATCCCCTTTATTTTCCAGTAGCCGTTCCATGGCCTGTTCCTGCGCAGGCAATGCAGAGCTGTGGCTTTGAGCCAACTCCAGGGTTTTTCGACCAAGGTCCCGGTAAAGTTTCGCGAGTTCGGGGTGCCAGGCCCGCAAGGCTTCAATGTGCCGGCTGACGGTGGCCTCGTCTCGGCGTGCTATGGGACCTGTCAGGGCCTTGGCGGGGCCCAGCGCAAAGATATTGTCCACGGTGTTGCGCACCATGGGTTCAAGCATTTTTATACCTGCAGCAGGTGGCAGCCCGGCCTGTTCGAGGGTATCGAGGCCCCATTGCAGCAGCGTAACCAGAAAGTTTGCGCTTATGGCCATGCCGGCATGGTAGAGGGGCTTGGTTTCGGATCGCAGAGGAAGGGGCATGCCGCCAATGCTTTCAAACAGGGGCGTCAGGCGGACGGTGGCCGCCGGGTCCCCTTCGATACCGCAGAAGGTCCCTCCGAAACTGGCTGCGGCGGAGGCCGGTTCGGCAAAGCTTTTTATCGGGTGAACACTGGCGACCAGGGCGCCGCAAGCTTGTACGACAGTCAGAATGTCGGAGCCAAGCGCGCCGCTGCAATGAAATACGATGTCCCCCGGACGCAGGATACCGCAGCCGGCGAGTTGGGATGCACAGTCTTCGATGGCGCTGTCGCCGGTGGTTATCATGGTGAAATCCGCCGGCAACAGTTCCCCGGGAGCGCATGCCGTGCCTGCACCGATGAAGTCGATGGCGGCTTGCCCACTGGAAACGCTGCGATTCATGACCCCCTGCACCTGTACGACCTGGTTGATCCTCCACAGATAGGCCAGGGTTTTACCAAGTCGGCCGCAGCCGATGATGTTCATGGTTGCCTGGTTAGACATGGTCCCCCTTGCGCGTTGTCGTGCAGTCGGGCTTTGAGGCGTTCGATACGTTGGAGGGATTGCACGATGCGCTGACGGGATACACTGCCTGAATCGATCAGTTTCTGCAGCACTGCAAGCATGCGCGTCGTGGTATCGGGGCGGTTGTCAGCGAGCAGCAACATATCCACGCCGGCGTTCAGTGCCTTTTTCACCGATTCTTCCAGGCTGTATTGTCCGGCAATGGCGCCCATGGTCAGATCGTCGCTGATGACGACACCGTTAAATCCGAGTTGTTTTCGCAGTAAGCCTTCGATGGTTGCATTCGATAGGGTCGCCGGCACCTCGGGGTCGAGCCTGGCGTTAAACACGTGCGCGGTCAGCACGGTGTCGGCGAGGCCTTCCTTGATCAGGGTGCGAAACGGCTGCAACTCTTTTTGGGTCCAGGTATCTGTCACATCGACAAACCCCTTGTGGGAATCGGCGGCGGAACTGCCATGCCCGGGAAAATGCTTCAGGCTGCAAAGCACTCCCTTCTCTCGATGTGCACGGATGACTTCGCGGGCATGCGCGGTAACGACTGCCGGATCAGCGGAAAAGCTTCTTTGTAACTTGCCGATGACCGGATTGGCGGGATTAACGTTTAGGTCCACCACCGGCCCAAGATTGAGGTTGATGCCGGCGCGCTGCAAGGTGCAGGCAATTTCCTCTGCCCGCCGGTGGGTGAGGGCCAGGTTATTGCGTTGACCCAGGCTCGCAAAAGAGACCGTGGCAGGGAATCCAAAGCTTTCTTTTAAGCGACAGATGCGACCGCCCTCCTGGTCAACAGCGATAAACAGCGGAGTTTTACTGGGAGCGGCTGTCTGCAATCGGGTCGTTAGTTTACGCAGTTGCCGCGGGGAGGTGATATTGCCGGCCGGCTGACCGTTAACGGGGCCGTAATTGAACAAGATGACCCCCCCGAGGTGTCGCTTACGTATGTCCGCCAGTATGGGGTGCCCCTCGTCAATGACGGAACCGGAAAATCCGACCAGCAGCATCTGCCCCAGGGGCAGGCCGGAAGCAGCATTATCCTGTGGCGGTTTGACGGGAGGGCTGGCACCCTGCGCCCGGGGGATAAGCAGGAGCAGGCAGGCAAGAATAATCACAATGCTTTGCAGGTGCAAGCGCAACGATACAGGCATGGAAGACTCCGAAACATGACGCGCAGGTTTGGCGCGGGAAGGTGTTATTTAAATCCGGTAAAACTTTTTAGGCGGCAAGGGTTTGAACATCCCCTGATTCAAAAACCTTTGTACGTGTTCGGTGTTTTCAACATCGATGACACGTATCCTCGCCTCGTTGTCGCCGGTCAGTCAGGTTACAGGTCCGTGCGGTTGAAAAAAACAACCCTGCGGATAAGCCGTCAGGTCAGGTCGAACATAGCAGAATTCTATGGTGAATGGTAGCAAGGCCGGTGGGGGAAAGCATATCGGCCCATGCAATCGGGTCAAACCTGTAACGAAAAAAAGCCCCGAATCCAAGGATTCGGGGCCTTATTTTTGGAGCGGGAAACGGGATTCNNACTCTACCACTGAGTTATTCCCGCATCGGGTATTCGTATCTGCAACGCGGCAGCATAAGGGGTCCGGCGGTGGATTGAAAAGCCCCGAACCGAAGAGCTCGGGGCCTTGATCGCTGGAGCGGGAAACGGGATTCGAANNTGGAGCGGGAAACGGGATTCGAACCCGCGACTTCAACCTTGGCAAGGTTGCACTCTACCACTGAGTTATTCCCGCGTATCTTTGCTGCTCCGTGTTGCGAGCGGGCTTATTAATAGCAAATGGCATTTTTCAAGTCAACAAAAAATTCAGGGCTTTTTTGATTTGTTTGGCAAACGGGCGTTGACCGATCATTTTCAGGATTTTCTCCATGGATCGACCAAATTTACAGGGACCGATCGTGAAAAGGTCGGAGGAAAGGTTTGTCAGTGCGAGAAGTTTTACCGATAATCATGGAGAAAGCGCTTGACGCGCTGAATGTAGTTGCGGGTTTCGGTATAGGGGGGGATGCCGCCGTGTTGGCGAACCGCACCGGGCCCGGCATTGTATGCCGCCAGCGCCAGATCGGTGTTGTCGTTGAACAGATCCAGCATTTTCCGCAGGTAGCGGGTTCCGCCTCGAATATTATCTTCGGGGTCGAATGGGTCGACGACCTTCATTTCCCGGGCGGTCTCCGGAATCAGTTGCATCATGCCCTGGGCACCCTTGCTGGACAGGGCGCGGGGATTGTAATTGCTTTCGGCTTTGATGACAGCCTTGACCAGGGCTTTTTCCAGGCGGTTGGCCAAGGCATGTCGTTCGATAATATCTTCGACACTTTGGTTGGCCGCGGGTTTGCCGGAGGATTCCTTGAGGTAAAAAGCATATTTGGAGGTGGTCGGAGTGTTGGTGAAATGCATGACCCCGTTGCTGTCGACGTACCGATAAATATCGGCCCGGGCGGTGGTAGCGCCGAGGAACAAAAGCCCTCCTGACAACAGTATGCAAATAGCAAAAAATTGTTTCATCGTTCTCCCTGGTCGATCTCTTGAGCACTATAGCCTGAAAGCGATTAGATTTCAAGCTGCTTGACATGCAAAAACCTTGACAATGCCGGGGGGGGTTCCGATAATGGCGGCAGTTTTTTGCAACCATCATCTTTCGTACTCGCTTTGTCCGTCGAATCATGCAAATAACGGTGTTAGTTTTGGCCGCGATTTCATTTGGCGGCAGTCTATTCGCCTGTAATGTTAATACTGGAAGTGAGGCTTCGCAGTGAACATCACCACGGATTTTCTTGTCATCGGCAGTGGTATCGCCGGGTTGTCATATGCTCTCAAGGTCGCTGATTTCGGTCAGGTGGCCGTGGTGACCAAGCGGGAGATTTCCGAGACGGCAACCACTCTGGCCCAGGGGGGCATCGCCTCGGTTCTTTCCTCGGAAGACTCCTTCGCCGCGCATGTGCGGGATACCATGGTCGCGGGCTGCTATCTGTCCAACGAAGATGTGGTCAGGATGGTGGTGCAACGCGGCCCCCAAGCGATTGACGACCTCATTAACTGGGGAGTTCGTTTCAGTAAAAAAGAGGATGATACCTACGATTTGACCCGGGAAGGCGGGCACAGCCGTCGCCGCATCCTGCACGCTAAGGATTTGACCGGGCAGGAGATCGAACGGGCCCTGGTTGAAGCGGTCAGATGTCATCCCAATATCACTATTTATGAAGATTTTATCGCCATCGATCTGATTACCGATGCCAAGGCCGGAACCCATCTCCATCGTCCGAATCGATGCCTTGGAGCACATGTGCTCGATATTGAAAGCCGCAAGGTACAAACTTTCGGCGCGCGGGTGACGGTTTTGGCCACCGGCGGGGCTGGCAAGGTCTATCTGTATACCTGCAATCCCGATGTGGCTACAGGCGATGGTATAGCCATGGCCTATCGGGCCGGCGCGTCCATCGCCAACATGGAATTCATGCAGTTTCATCCCACCACGTTATTTCATCCCAAGGCCAAATCTTTCCTGATATCGGAATCAGTCAGGGGGGAAGGGGCGATCCTCCGGCGTAAGGACGGTACCGCGTTTATGGGCCAGTACCATGAATTGCGCGACCTGGCACCCCGCGATATCACCGCAAGGGCTATCGACAATGAGATGAAAATCCACGGCGATTCGAGTGTTTTCCTTGATATCTCTCACCGGGACCCCGATTATATCCGCAACCGTTTCCCGCATATCTATAAAACTTGCCTGTCCTACGGCATCGATATGACCATTGACCCTATCCCTGTTGTACCCGCCGCTCATTACGTGTGCGGAGGGGTCAAGGTCGATAAATGGGGTGAATCCGACCTGGTGAACCTGTTTGCTATTGGCGAGGTGGCCTGTACCGGCCTGCATGGCGCAAATCGGCTCGCCAGTAACAGCCTGCTCGAAGGGGTGGTGTTTGCGGATCTGGTTGCTCAGCGTTGTTTGGCCCGCATCAAGGAGAAGCAGGCACCGGTGCCACAGGTGGTGCCGTGGGATTACGGCAAGGCCACCAACAGCGATGAAGAAGTGGTTGTAGCCCACAACTGGGATGAAATTCGTCGCAGCATGTGGAATTATGTCGGCATCGTTCGCACCAATAAACGTCTCAAGCGCGCTTTGCGGCGCATTCAGATGATCAAGGATGAAATCACGGAATATTACTGGGATTTTTATCCTACCTCGGATCTAATCGAATTGCGCAATATTTCTACCGTCGCCGAGTTGATTGTACGTTGCGCGCGCATGCGGTGTGAAAGCCGTGGGCTGCACTACAATCTCGATTGCCCGGACAGGGATGACGTGAACTGGAAAAAAGATACGGTTATCCGTAAAAAATTATAAGCGGTTTCCTTGCGGAAGCCCGCCAGTTAGTGTTCATCCGGAAATTATAGATGAACACAAGTGCAGTTTTCATATGGGAAACGTGCAATTTTTCCCAAGGTCAAGGAAATCAAGCGCTTGCACGGAGGCGTAGATGTCTACGCCGCACACGCAAGCGTGCGGATTGACGCAGAGTTTGGGGGAAAGGGCCGTTTCCGGATGAAAACCAGTTACCCTCTGGAGTTTTGGACGGATACTAACCATCGGGAGTTGGGTTTGACTATTGATGAAATAAGAGAGCAAATCGATGCTCTGGACGATGAATTGTTGAAGATATTCAACCGTCGGGCCGCTTTGGCCCTGGCCATCGGGGAAATTAAAAAAACCGAAGGGCGTGCCGTTTATGATCCCAATCGGGAACAGAATATCTTTGATCGCATGCAGGCATCCAATCCCGGTCCTCTCGATAATGGTGCCATTGTACGGTTGTACGAGCGCGTTATCGATGAAACCAGGCGGTTGGAGCGTATTCGAACGAAAGGGGAGTAGGCGATGCTGGTCATTATGAGGTCAACGGCCACAGAGCAGGACCTTGGCCATCTCAAACAGTATCTGGTAGAACGTGATTACGATTTTCACCAGTCGACCGGGGCCAATCGGGTTATCATCGGCGTCATTGGCGAAACCTCACAACTTAATAAGCAGGAGCTTGAGGCGCTGCCCGGTGTCTTGGCGGTGTTCAAGATTCCGGAAGAATAACGAGCGCCATACATTGATGCTTTCGCAAAAAGTTCACTATCATACATTTAAGGGGAAAAAAGAAGGGGAAAGCCATCGGCTTTCCCCTTCTTTTTTATCTTATTTTTAATGTTCCATACCTATTTCGATAGCTATTTCGATCCCGATCTTATTTCAGGCGGCCAATGGGGGCGGCTCAGCTCAATTTTACGATGCCATCAAATTTAGTGCCTTCCCTTGGCCAACCCACTCAGCCGCACCCCGATCAGGCGCACCTTTTTCCCCAGAGGGAAGCGGGCCAGACAGCACCGGGCCGCCTGGCGGATGGTTTCCGGATCCGCGGTGGGACGTTCCAGGGTGACGGCGTGCAGGTGGGTCTCGAAATCGGCGTAACGCAGCTTCACGGTCACGGTCCGGCAACGGTAGCCCTGCTTCTGCAGGCGGTCCGCGACATCTTGGATCAGGCAGAGCAGGACGTCGGTCAGAAACTCCAGGTTCCGGGTATCTTGCTGAAACGTGGTCTCGCGGCTCAAGGATTTGGGTTCCCGGTGGGGAACCAGCGGGCTTTGGTCGACCCCTCGGGCGGCCTGATGCAACCAGGCCCCGTGAGATCGGCCAAACCAGGCGATGAGGGTTACCAGCGGCACCGTGGCCAGATCGCCGATGGTGGCTATCCCCATGGCCGCAAGGCGCTCCTCCGTTTTGGGCCCGACGCCCCACAACCGGCGTACCGCCAAGGGCCAGATCCGGCTCGCGACATCATTTTCGCCAAGGATGGTGAGGCCGCCGGGTTTGTCCATATCCGAGGCCAGCTTGGCCAGCAGCTTGTTGGGGGCGATGCCGATGGAGCAGGTCAGGCCTGTTTCCGCAAGGATGCTCGCCTTGATCGCCCGGGCGAGTTCCTCCGGTGACCGGCGCAGAGGGGAAATGTCGAGAAAGGCTTCATCGATGCCCACGTTTTCCATCAGAGGGGAAAACTCCCGCAGCAGCGCCTTGATCCGTTTCGAGATCTTTTCGTAGGTCCGGTAGTCCACCGGCAGAAAAACAGCCTGGGGACAGAGCTGCAAGGCGGTGCGCAAGGGCATGGCGGAATGGATGCCGAATCGGCGTGCTTCATACGAAGCAGTGGAGACGACTCCCCGCTGCGTGGGATCACCGCTGCCGCCGACGACCACCGGCCTTCCTTTGAGTTCGGGGTGGCGGAGCAGTTCCACGGCGGCAAAAAAAGCATCCATGTCGATGTGGAGCACGAGTCGGTCCATTATTTTCCGTATCGGCCCCGCAGGGCCACGTACAAGACCTGGCAGAGCACCTTTTTGGCGACCCCTTCGGGTTTTTTTCTCCACTAGGAGTCTGTCGGACTATCCGGGCCGAATTTGCAGCCGGCTCATGGATAGTCCGACAAGCTCCTAGGATAAGGTTCTGCACGCCTCCCGCCCTGACCGGCGCGATAAGCCTTCCGCCCGGCTTGAGCTGCTCCAGCAGGGGCGGGGGGAATATCCACGCAAGTCGCCGTCAGGCAGATGCGGTCGTAGGGAGCCTGCTCCGGGTATCCCAGCCCGCCGCACTCACGGATCAGCATCAGGTCGCGATAGCCCGTCTTCTTTAGATTATCCTCTGCACAGGCCAGGGTCAAAGGGTCGATCTCCATCGCAACGACCAGACCCTGCTCCCCGACGATCTCCCGGGCCAGGTAAGAGGGAGCGCAGTCAAGTTGTTAAACAAGTGATCTGGGGCAGTTCGGGCACCTCTGCGAGTTCGGGGCGCCAAGGGGCTTCGCGGGGAATGAGGATGGCGGTGTTGGTGTAGGGGCAGTCCTCTTCGCCGCCCATGCCCAGTTGAGTTCCTCCCGGCCGGACAGGCCGAGCGCCGCGAAGTCGCTGCCGCCGACCGTTACCTGCAGACGGGAGTGGCGCGCTGAAAGATTCATCTTCCTCTCCTTTGATATTGATAAAAACAGGCATCTATCAAGTGTTTGACCTCATTCAATAAGAACTGAATCTGTCTTCGTGCCGACAATGAGGCGATCGGATCAGGAGGCGAAGAATTAACACAATCAAAAATGCAGGTCAATTAATTATAAAAACAGTAGGTTTGATCGCAGGAAGCATCCTGGTGATATGGATGAATTTTCTTGAGGAAGGGTAATAGATGCTGGCACGGCAATAAAAAAGGGAAAGCCACCGGCTTTCCCTTTTTAAGGATTTTTCAGCGAAGCGGAGTTTGGTTGTGATCAGTCCGCGACAATTTCACTTTTGGTAAAGATGGAACGCAGCTGCAGGCCGGCGGCCTCGACGATTTCCCGGCCCCCTTCCTGGCGATCGACCAGGGTAATGATGCCCAATACTTCCAGCCCCTCTTCGCGGGCGCGATCGACGGCTTTGAGTGCCGAACCGCCCGTGGTGAGGACGTCCTCCACAATCACCACCCGCGCGCCGGGGCGCAGGTTTTTGCGGCCTTCCAGCCATTGGCCGGTGCCGTGCCCCTTGGGCTCCTTGCGGATGATAAACGCCGGGATCGGCGTGTCACCCATGGAGCTTACCAGAGCTGCGGCAGTGGCTATGGGGTCGGCCCCCAAAGTCAGGCCGCCAACCCCATCGATGGGCGCGGGAAAATGCTTCAACTCCTCCAGCACCGCTTTGCCGACCAGCATGGCGCCGCGCGGATGAAGAGTGGTCTGTTTTCCGTCGAAATAGAAGTTGCTTTTGCGTCCTGAGGCCAGGGTGACTTCCCGCTCTTCGTAGGACATCTGACGAATAATGGCTTTAAGTTCTGCACGATCACTGGTCAAAACCAAGTCTCCTTTATGGTAACAATTCAAGTCATCACACGGCTGGCCACAGAGCAGAAGGGGCTACCGTTAAAGTAACTTCCTCCCGCTGATGTCGGTCGGGATGATTTTCGTGTTGTCGCTTCCTGCGCGGATTTTTTTTCTGAAAGTTATCCGCTGTATCGGACAGTGGCTTGAACCCGCCACCGCGCCCAAGGTGTCTCAGAACAGACCGAGCTGGTCATCCGATTTCATGCGCGGAAACTTGACCGGGTAGTTGCCACTGAAGCAGGCTTCGCAATAGTGCCCGGTAGCTCCTTTGGGAGCCCCGGCAATTTCGAGCATGCCTTCCAGGGACAGGTACCCGAGGGTGTCGGCTGTAATGTAACGGCAGATCTCCTCGTTGGTGTGCGACGAGGCAATCAGTTCCTTGCGGGTTGGCGTGTCGATGCCGTAGAAACAAGGGAAAGCGGTCGGCGGCGAGGATACCCGCATGTGCACTTCCTTGGCACCGGCGTTACGTATCATTTTGATGATTTTGCGGGAGGTGGTGCCGCGTACTACCGAGTCGTCAATAACCACAACACGTTTGCCTTCCAGGACCTCACGAATGGCGTTGAGCTTGATCTTCACGCCGAAGTGGCGAATCGATTGTTGCGGCTCGATGAAGGTTCGACCGATGTAGTGGTTGCGGATCAGGCCCATCTCGAAAGGGATTCCGGATTCTTCGGCGTAGCCGATGGCTGCCGGGACGCCCGAGTCGGGGATGGGGATGACGACATCGGCTTCGACCTGATGTTCTCGGGCCAATTGGCGACCGAAACCCTTGCGAACCTGATAAACCTGCTGTCCGAACAAGGTGCTGTCCGGGCGTGCAAAATAAACAAATTCAAAGATGCAGGGCGATGGGGTACGCTCTTCAAAAGGCCGGTAGGAGGTCATGCCGTTTTTGTCGAATACCACCATTTCACCAGGTTCGATTTCACGCACGTACCTGGCTTCGATAAGATCCAGGGCGCAGGTTTCCGATGCAACGACGTAAGTGCCATCCACTTCGCCGAGGACCAGAGGTCTGAAACCGTGAGGATCGCGTACCGCCACCATGCGAGTTTCGGTCAGAAACACCAGGCTATATGCACCACGGACCTGGCGCAGGGCCTCCGCGATCCGGTCGGGCAGGGAGTCGCTTTGGGCACGCGCCAAGAGGTGTATGATGACTTCCGTGTCGGCGGTGGTGGAGAAAATGGAACCTTTTTCCTCCAGGGCGCTGCGTACCTCCCGGGCATTGACCAGGTTGCCGTTGTGCGCCACTGCGATGCTGCCACGGGCGTAATCGACCGCGATGGGCTGGCAGTTGCGAATACTGTCGCCACCCGCGGTGGAATATCGAACGTGGCCTATAGCTGCGCTGCCCGACAGTTTTTTGAATATTTCATCGTCCTTGAAAACATCCGCGACCAGGCCGCTGCCAAGATGGGTTCGCAGGCGCATGCCGTCCGAAGCGGAAATGCCGCAGCTTTCCTGTCCGCGATGCTGCAGGGCGTAGAGCCCCAGATAGGTCATGTTGGCGGCTTCCGGATGGTTATAGATGCCGAATACGCCGCACTCATCCTCGAATTTATCAAACATAAGACTGTAGAGCTCCCCGCTTGATGCTGTTTGGATAGTCGCGCAGAATTGCGCGGTTACCATAGTTTTTCAATATACCATAACCCCGAATTCAGAGTCAGGGGATTTTTTTATCGGAGTCACCGACAGTGCCACTGCCATACGTTCATTGGTGAAGAGCCCATTCGAGATGTATCGAATGGGCTCTTTCCTAGAGAAGTTCGTCGCGGATAAAGCGCACCGCGTTCTGATATAACCACAGTCCCATGCCTTCCTCCGGTAAATCTTCCTCCCGAGTCCAGCGGGGATGATGTGTCCGGTGGACATAGGCTTCGGGATGAGGCATGAGGCCGAACAGGCGGCCCGTTTCGTCGCAGAGGCCGGCAATCGCCGCAGTGGAACCGTTGGGATTGAGAGGATAATCCTGAGTGGTTGCGCTGTAATCGGGCAGGCAGTATTTTAGAACCCCCAGATGCTTCTCCTCGATGGTTGCCAGGGTGGCATCGCTGTCGACAACCAGTTTGCCCTCGCCGTGCCGCACCGGCAGGGTAATGCCGTCGAGACCGCGAGTGAAAATGCACGGCGAAGCAGGGTCGGCTTTGAGATAGACCCAGCGATCCTCAAAACGACCATTATCGTTGAAGGTAAGGGTGGTAGTCTGGGAAAAATCCTTCCCCAGTGCCGGCAGCAGCCCCATTTTGACCATCAACTGGAAACCGTTGCAGACTCCCATGATGAGTTTGCCGTCAGCAATGAACTTGCGCAGGTGTTCGCTCAGATGCTCTTCGCTGTCTTTTATGGGCGCATGTAACAGACGGTTGGCACCGGCTTTGGCGCTGCCAAGGTCGTCCCCGTCAAGAAAACCGCCGGCCAGATTGAGGAAGTGGTAACCCTGCAGTTGCACACGGCCGCTGAGCAATTCGGAAATATGGACGATATCGACCACCTCGGCACCGCCCAGACGGATGGCATGCGCCGTCTCCCTCTCGCAGTTGGTACCGTTGCCGGCGATAACGATGGCACGTACTTGTTTGGACATAGCTTACATCTCCCTTAACGGCGCCTGCCACGCCTCTTTGAGATCATCGATATGGGCCCGTACCAGGATTGCACCGCCGAGGCCGATGATGCGCAGTTCCTTGTCCTCGGTTACGCTGCCGAGCAAACAGAGGTCCTGTCCGGCAAACAGTTCTTCAAAGGCCGCTTGGTTGTCGGGCCGCACCGTGACCAGCAGGCGACTGGCCGATTCGGAAAACAGGACAGCATCTTCGCGCAGCACTTCGTTGCATTTGACCTTGCCCAGGTCGACGTGCATGCCGAGACCGCCGGCAAAGGCTGTTTCCGCAAGGGCCACACCCAGGCCGCCGTCGGACAGGTCGTGACAGCTTGCCATCAGGCCAAGCTTCTGGGCCTGATTTACGCTGCGGTAACGTTGCAGTGCGGAGGCGGCATCGACTTTGGGGACGTTTTTACCCAGGTGCCCGAGCATGTCGTAGTATTCCGAGGCGCCCAGTTCGTTACGGGTGGTGCCGAGCAGGTAAACCAGGTCGCCGGGGCGCTTGGCGTCCATGGTAACACCCTTGCGAATGTCGTCGACCTTGCCGATGACCGAGAACAACACCGTCGGCGGAATGGAAATTTTGGTATTGCCGATCTGGTAGTCGTTTTTCATGGAGTCCTTGCCCGAGATCAGCGGAACCCCGAATGCCAGGCAATATTCATACAGAGCTTTGTTGGCACGAACCAACTGGGCGGCCTTGTATTCTCCGTCCGGGGTCCTTTCGCTTTGCACCGGGTCGCACCAGCAGAAGTTGTCGAGACCTGCGACATGGTCAATGTTGCCGCCCACCGCCACGTAGTTGCGCAGCCCCTCGTCGATGGCGCAGGCCATCATGTGATAGGTGTCGATGTCGCTGTAACTCGGGGTGATGCCGTGCGCCACCACGATCCCTTCAAAGGAGTCGGGCAGCGGGCGGATCATGGCAGCATCGGCAGGACCGTCATTGGCCACCCCGACCAGCGGCTTGAGTACCGTGCCGGCCTGAACCTCGTGATCGTAACGACGTACCACGCTCTCCTTGGAACAGATGTTCAGCCGCGCCAGCATGTGGCGCAGGGTCGCGTTCATGTCGAGCGGCTGGCTGAATTCCGGCTCCTGGAACTCGCGTTCTTCCCAGCGGGCCTGCAGGTTGAGTTGCGGCACTCCCTGGTGCAAGAATTCCATAGGCAGGTAGGTGACCGTTTTGCCTTTATACAGGCAATGGTAGTATCCGGAATCGTTGAAAACGCCGAGGTCGGTAGCTTCCACGTCCATCTCTTTGGCCAGGGCGATGAATGCCTCAACCTTATCGTCGGGAACCGCCACGGTCATGCGTTCCTGGGCTTCGGAGATGAGGATCTCCCAGGGCTGCAGGCCGGAATATTTCAGCGGCGCGCGATCCAGGTGCAACTCGAAACCACCAGTATCCTCGGCCATCTCGCCGACCGACGACGACAGGCCGCCGGCGCCGTTGTCGGTAATGGAGTTGTACAGGCCGCGGTCGCGGGCAATGATCAAAAAGTCGAACATGCGCTTCTGGGTGATGGGGTCGCCGATCTGTACCGCAGTGGCCGGGGATCCTTCATGCAACTCTTCGGAAGAGAAGGTTGCGCCGTGGATACCGTCCTTGCCGATGCGGCCGCCCACCATCAAGATGTGATCGCCCACCCGGGCCAGTTTGACGTGTCCGGGCTTGCCGTGAAGCTTGGCCGGCATCAGCGCGGCGGTGCCGCAGTATACCAGCGGCTTGCCGGCAAAGCGGTCGTCGAAGACGATGGAACCGTTGACCGTGGGGACGCCGCTTTTGTTGCCGCCATGTTCAACCCCTTCGACGACGCCTTCAAAAATCCGGCGCGGGTGCAACAGGCGCGGCGGCAGCGGTTCCTTGTAAAAAGGCGAGGCGAAGCAGAAGACGTCGGTATTGAAAATCAGCCGTGCGCCCATGCCGGTTCCGAAAGGATCGCGGTTGACGCCGACGATGCCGGTCAGCGCTCCGCCGTAAGGATCCAGGGCGCTGGGGGAATTGTGGGTTTCGACCTTGAAGACCAGGCTCCAGTCGTCGTTGAAGCGAATAACCCCGGCGTTGTCCTTGAACACCGACAGACAGAAATCATCCTTGCCCTTGGCTGCGCGTACGTCTCGGGTAACGCCGACGATGAAGGTTTTGAACAGGGAATCGATGGTTTCGGTATGACCGGTGCCGTCGTCGTAGTTAATTTTGGCCGAGAAAATCTTATGCTTGCAGTGTTCGCTCCAGGTCTGGGCCAAGGCTTCCAGTTCCACATCGGTCAGCCCGGCGGTGAGTCCTACCTTGATGCGTTCAGCCTGATTTTGAGGATCGTTGGCAAAGGCCTGGATAACCTTCATTTCCTCAAGGTTGAGGGCCAGTACGCCTTCGCGGCTGATGCGCATCAGTTCCTCGTCGGAGACGTTCAGGTCGATTTCCAGGACCTTCGGTTCGGCCGTTGAAACCACGCGGGGCACCGTTACCGGCACGCCGGTATTTCGGTTGAAATCCGCTCCCGGGATGATGGTCCAGCGCTGAATCAGGCTGTTGCCAAGAAAACCTGCGGCAATGCGTTCGGCAGTGTCCTCATCGATGCGGCCCGTCAACAGATACTGTACCGAAGTGAAGACGCCTTCATGGGCATCCAGCGGGTGACCGACAAGGTACTGGAGGGCTTCGCGGGATGTGCGGCCGACGTTGTCGGTGACACCCGGACGGAAGCCGACTTCGATAAGGACATCGAATTGGCTGGCCAAGGGGCGATTGATGGCATAGTTTTGAATCACCGGGTCCGAAAAGGGCCCCTGGGCGGCTGCCTCGACCACTTGTTGGGACAGGTCCGCATCGATCGTGTAGACATCGATTGTCTTTACCTGGTCCAATGCGATTCCAAGGTGTTCGTGAATTTCGCGTTTGACGCGTTCGCCGCGCGCATCACGAATACCTTCTTTCAGTCCGACTTCTACTCTCCAGGCCATTATGCTCTCCTAGGCAAGGGTGAACCGGTAAACGTCATACGGCGGCTTGCAGGCCGCCGTGCCGCACGGGAGATTCTGGTCCAACGGCTCCCGCCGGTTATAATCATGAATACTATATGGTTTTATGTGCGTATGTGAGTTCATGAACATGGGTGCTTGAAGCTGGCATAAGCGCCCTCTGCGGTGCTACCAGACGAACCGGGCGCTGGGATGGTTCTGGCTGCCGATGAACAGTTGGGTTGAGTGGTCTCCCTGCTCCTCAAGCACCTTTCGCGCGCAGATTTCGGCCAGTTGCGGCGTGTTGTTGGTTTCGCTAAGATGAGCCAGAAAAACCGCTTCCAGCCCGTCCCAGTAAAGATTGCGCAGCAAGTCCGCCGATTCGCTGTTGGACAGATGACCGTGACGGCTGCGGACGCGCTGTTTGAGATGCCATGGATAGGGGCCATCTCGAAGCAGGTCTTCGTCGTGATTCGATTCCAGAATCAGCACCCTGCATCCGCGGAAACGGTCCGCGACCAGCCTGGTGGCAAGGCCAAGGTCCGTGATGATGCCGATTTTCCCGCCTGAAGTTGACAGGATAAATCCGGTTGGCGCTACAGCGTCATGCGTTATGGGGACAGTTTCAACCTCTATATCCCGCAAGCTGAAGGTGTCGCCCGAGTCAAATTCGACCGTGCGGTCCAACTTGCCGACCTTTGGCAACGCTTCGCGGGTGGCATGGTGCACGTGCACCGGCAGCTTCCAGCGCCGCGACATCGGACCGAGCCCGCGACAATGATCGCCGTGCTCGTGGGTCACCAGCAGCGCATCGAGTTTTTCCGGGTCTGCCCCAACAACATTTAGCCGGTAGCCGATTTCGCGGGCCGACAGGCCTGCGTCGATCAGCAACCGGCTTTCGGCTGTCTCGACATAGATTGCGTTACCTTTGCTGCCGCTGGCCAGCAGACAGACTTGCACAGGTCCTCCCTGATTCCAACGGCGCGGCGCCGTCTATATACCGGAAAATGGCGGTATCCGCAAGATAAAATGAAGTCCCCCGGTTGCTGCCGAAGCGGCTGAAATGCGTCTTCCAAGATCAGGCATGAATACCATATCGGGCTTCAAAGCACAACAGTGCAATGGCACCGAAGTGGGAAAGCGGTTGACGACCCGTGGGTGATTAGCTATCATCAAGTGTTAATTTGATTTGCAGTGCCGATTTTGTAACCCATTGTTTTTATATAGACAATCACGGTCCATCGAGATTTTGCCGGACCTTTTTCAAGTTCAGGAGCAAGGTGGTAATGGCGGTAAAAGTGGCAATCAACGGCTTCGGTCGCATCGGACGCAGTATCTTTCGTGCGGCTTGGGCCGCTGATGGCGTCGAAATCGTGGCAATTAATGATCTCAATTCACCCGAGGTGCTTGCGCATCTGCTGAAGTACGACTCGGTGCATGGGATTTTTGCACCTCTGGTGCAGACCACTGCCAAGGGTTTGATGGTGGCCGGACGCCTGATCAGGGTGTGTGAGATACAGGATCCTGCCGATTTGCCCTGGCACGAACTCGGCGTCGACATCGTCCTGGAAGCGACGGGCAAGTTTACCGAGCGCGCCCAGGCCGCCAGGCATCTCGAGGCGGGGGCCAGTCGCGTGATAATCACCGCGCCCGGTTACGGCGAAGACATCACCCTGTGCATGGGGATCAACCACCACAAGTACGACCCTGCTCTGCACCGGGTGCTTTCCAACGCCTCCTGCACCACCAATTGCCTGGCGCCGGTCGCCAAGGTACTGCTGGAAAATTTCGGCATCGTTAAAGGAATGATGACCACGGTGCATGCCTATACCAACGGTCAGCAGATTCTCGATTATCCGGCCAAGGATTTGCGCCGCGCCAGGGCTGCGGCGTTGTCCATGATCCCGACCACAACCGGTGCCGCGCGTGCGGTCGCCAAGGTGTTGCCTGAACTGGCCGGCCGTCTTGACGGCATCGCCGTACGGGTGCCGACCCCTAATGTTTCCCTGATCTCCCTGGTCGCCGAGACCGAACGCAATACCACCATCGAGGCCGTCAATCAGGCCTTGCAAAAAGCTTCGGAAGGACACTTGAAAGGTATTTTGGCCTATTGCGAAGAACCGCTGGTGTCCGTCGATTTTAACGGCAATCCGGCTTCGTCCGTGGTCGATGCCCTTTCCACCAATGTACTCGGTGGCAACATGGTCAAAGTCCTCTCCTGGTACGACAACGAATGGGGTTATTCCAACCGGGTGGTCGATTTGGTCCGCCATGTTGCCTCGTGCTGAGAATGGTCTAAAGTGTTATGGGCGACAGCGGCAAGAGGTGATTCTGCCATCGCCCGTTGTCATCATGCCATTTTTAATAAACGCGTGCGGGAGGTTTTTCTCATGTTCAGCAAAATGACCGTCAAGGACGTCGATTTTAAAGGGAAGCGGGTTTTCTGCCGGGTCGATTTCAACGTGCCGCTCGACAAGGAAGGGCGCATCACCGACGATACGCGCATCGTGGCGACGCTGCCTACCATCAAGCATATCCTCGCTCAGGGCGGACGACTGATCCTGGCGTCGCATCTGGGGCGGCCCAAAGGTGCGCCCAAACCTGAATTCAGCCTGGCTCCAGCGGCCGAACGTCTCGGTGAGCTGCTCGGTCGGCCTGTAATCATGGCTCCGGATTGCGTTGGTTCCGAAGTGGAAAAACTGGTCGCCGCGCTGCCCGAAGGCGGGGTGTTGATGCTGGAAAATGTCCGTTTCCACAAAGGCGAAACCGACAACGATCCTGCGTTTTGCGCGCAGTTGGCGGCCCTGGCCGATGTGTATGTCAATGATGCCTTCGGCACCGCGCATCGAGCCCATGCTTCCACCGAGGGGGTCGCACGGCTGCTGTCACCGGCGGTGGCCGGGTTTTTGATCGAAAAGGAATTGCGGTATCTGGGGGAAGCGATTGCGTCGCCCGTGCACCCCTTTGTTGCGGTGCTGGGTGGGGCCAAGGTGTCCGACAAACTGCCGGCCATCGAAAGCCTGCTCGAAAAAGTCGATTCCCTGATCATCGGCGGCGGTATGGCCTACACCTTTCTCAAGGCCAAGGGATTTGATCTGGGCAACTCCCTGATCGAGGAGGAGCGCCTGGGTATGGCCAGCGAGTTGATGGAGGCCGCTGCCTCCAAAGGCGTTGAATTGCTGTTGCCCGAGGATCATGTCGCTGCGGCGGAATTCAAGGCCGACGCCGAACATAAAATATGCGGCAACGATGATTTTCCGGCGGGCTGGATGGGGCTGGATATCGGACCGAAGACGATAGCCCGATTCAGCGAGGTGTTGAGCAAGGCCGGGACGGTGGTCTGGAACGGACCCATGGGAGTGTTCGAATTCGACTCATTCGCCAAGGGGACCTTCGCTGTGGCGCGAGTACTGGCCGAATCCAAAGCCGTCTCCATCATTGGCGGCGGAGATTCGGCGGCGGCCGCCAAGAAATCCGGGTTGGCTGACAAAATGACCCACATTTCCACCGGCGGCGGAGCTTCTCTGGAATTTCTCGAAGGCAAAGTGTTGCCCGGGATCGTTATCCTGACCGACAAGTGACAGTCTTGAAGTTTCGACCGTTGGGCAGCAGCCCGGCACCTTGCTTTTTTTGTAATTAGAGTCCATCCGGAAGCTATGGATGGACACTGTGTAGTTTTCATATGGGAAACGAGCAATTTTTCCCAAGGTCAAGGAAATCAAGCGCTTGCACGGAGGCGTAGATGTCTACGCCGCACACGCAAGCGTGCGGATTGACGCCGAGATTGGGGAAAAGGGCCGTTTCCGGATGAAAACTAATTAAATCCAATTCGTAAACGATATGCCTTAAGCGCCGGTTCGGTGCCCAAGTCATTTACTGCATTGTCCGGAGGGAAAAGATGCGCAGACCCTTTATTGCCGGCAACTGGAAGCTGCATAAAACAATGGCGGAAACTGTCGCCTTGATCGAGATTCTTAAAGTTGGCCTGGCCGAGGTCGAGGATCGCGACATTGTCGTTGCCCCTGTTTTTACCACTTTGACTTCCGCTGCATCCGTGGCTGCCGGGAGTAATATCGCCCTGGCAGGTCAGAACTGTTACCCGGAAAATCAGGGGGCATTTACCGGGGAAGTTTCACCTTCCCTGCTGAAAGACGCCGGTTGCCGTTACGCGATCGTCGGACATTCCGAGCGTCGCCAGTTGTTTGGCGAAACCGATGCCTTTGTCAATCGGAAGATCAAGGCCGTCATCGACGCCGGCTTGACAGCGATTTTCTGTATTGGTGAAACCTTGGGGGAGCGCGAAGCTGATAAAACCTTCGAAGTTCTGAAGCGGCAGATACTCAGTGGGCTTGAGGGGATCAAGGCAGACGCCCTGAGTCAGCTGGTGGTGGCTTATGAGCCTGTGTGGGCCATCGGTACCGGTAAAACCGCCAGTGACGAGCAAGCCCAGCAGGCGCACCAATTCATCCGCAAGCTGGTAGCCGAACTATTTGACAGCAGTGTTGCCCGGCAGTTGCGGATTGTCTATGGCGGGAGTGTTAAACCCGACAATGTAGACGGACTTTTACAGCAACCTGATATTGACGGTGCTCTGGTGGGCGGTGCCAGCCTCAAAGCCGACGACTTTATGCGAATTGTACGGTTCGTGGCAGGTTGAGACGAAGGTTTTACAGTGTTCATCGCGCAGTAAAGCCCCATTGGCCTCATCGTATTGGCCCTTTTAATTCACGGTGATCTGTGTTAAGTTTGCGACCTTAAGGAAACCAGATTACTTTAGGAGCTGATGAAAATGCTTACCTTTTTGATTATCCTGCATGTCCTGGTCTGCTTGGCCCTCATCGCCATCGTGCTGCTTCAGGGCGGCAAGGGTGCTGAAGTTGGTGCCGCTTTCGGCGGTGGTGGCAGCCAGACGGTTTTCGGTGCAAGCGGAGGAGCGAGTTTCATGAGCAAGCTCACCACCGGTGCCGCAATAGTCTTCATGTTGACCAGCCTTACCCTGGCCTACTTTTATAAAATCCCCGGCGTCGACAGCGTCATGCCGGAGACTATGGTGGCACCGTCTGCCCAGGAGCAGACTGTCCCACCTGCCGAAGTCCCTGCTGCTCCGGTCCCGGCCGGAGAAACAACGACCCCGGCAAACTAAAACGCATTTCGCTGAATTTCATGTTGACAGCAGCGAAACAAAACATGTATAAAGTTTTTCGCTCAGCGCCGAAGTGGTGGAACTGGTAGACACGCCATCTTGAGGGGGTGGTGGCCAATTGGTCGTGCGAGTTCGAGTCTCGCCTTCGGCACCAAAAACAAGACTACCTGTGAACGCAGGTATTCAAAGCTCAACCTTTTAGTTTGGTGCACCATTTGGTACACCGACTAAGGAGTTGGGCTTTTGTTTTTTTAGCTCACAAAACACAATCAACCTTGCTCTTACCGTTTCAAAATCCCATCCGATTTATCCCACCCGATCCCATCCAAAGAAATCAAGCAATCTCGTAAGATATATTGTGTAACTATTATCGGTAACCCTGAAAGGGGGAGATTTCGCTGCTCCCGGATTCGAAAAGAACCAAGTCAGAAATAAATATGGAGAGGGTCAAAGGAAGCTGATTGTTGACTCAGCTCCAAGGATTCCCGCATTTGTGGTATGACAAAAAATCCATGCTACTGGTCTACGTTTGTAATCTACTTTGTAGTATAATAAGATCGTATTTATAAAATAAGTAATCCCAAAACAACAGGAGGATATAAGATGCCCACACTGCTGGAAATGGCAAGCGAGATTGTTAATGCACATGCCTCAACTACCCAGATGACCAAAGAGGAACTGATTCGTGAAATCAGTGAAGTTTACTCGGCTCTTAAGGCCCTTGAGAAAGGGGAGCATGTAGGTGGCGTTGCGCCTGCAGTAGAGGAAGAAGCCGCTCCTGCCGTCTCTTTGCGCAAAGCTTTTGGTAGAAAAGAGATCATCTGTATGGTCTGTGGCAAGGGAATGAAGACCCTTGGACGCCATCTTAGATCTGCTCACGATATGACACCCAAAGAATATCGGAATCAGTTCGGCATCCCTCGTACCCAGCCTCTTGCCGCTAAGGATTATAGCGAGTCTCGTAAACAGATGGCAATTGATCGTGGTTTGGGTGAGAACCTGGCGCGGGCTCGTGCGGCCAAAGGGCAGGGCAAGGCTGGTGTCAAAGGCTCTACCACCAAGAAGGCAGCATCGCCAGAGAATGCATCTGCGGTTATTGAGGAGTAAATGATCGGTAAGTATTGATCGATTAAGGGATCCCCTGGTCGACAAATCGGGATAAAATGAAATGCGAAGACAGCACTAATCCCGACAAAGCCAAACCTGCCGAGAGGCAGGGACAGAAAGTCACGGGTCTTCGCGATTCGAAGATGGCCGAGCTGCCGAAGGATGTCACATCCTTAAGAGGTAGCTCGGCCTTTATTTTTGTATGTGGTTATGCATTTGGTTAAGGGATTTGCAGTGGTGTGTCAAGCATGACGATAAAGCCGGCCGGTTACCGGCCTGGAAGGAGAATTCAGATGAAAGGTCAGGAATTGGTTATCCAACGCAGTTTCGACGCCCCCCGCGATCTGGTCTGGAAAGCGTGGACCGAGCCAGAACTTGTCAAACGCTGGTGGGGGCCGAAAGGCTTCACGGCACCTGTCAGCAGGATAGATCTGCGCGTGGGCGGCGCCTATCTCAACTGCATGCGCTCGCACGAGGGGCAAGATTACTGGAGCACCGGTGTCTATCGCGATATCGTTCCACCGAAGCGGATGGTCTTTACCGATTCGTTCGCGGATGAAGGCGGCAAGGTCGTGCCGGCTACGCACTACGGCATGGGCACGGATTACCCTTTGGAAATGCTGGTGACTGTGACCTTCGAAGACCAGGAAGGGAAGACGAAACTCACCCTGAGGCACGCCGGCCTTCCTGGCGAGGACCTGGATAACTGCCGAGCCGGCTGGAACGAATCGCTCGACAAGCTCGCCGAGGTCCTGGCGAAGAAATGAGTTGAATGAGATCACCCCCTTTCCCTTGATTTTGACGGTGTTCTGAATGCCTCTGAAACGCTGGATGGGGGAGAGAGAGCCAATATCCATGAGCCATCCCGCTTCCTGGGGCAGCATAATTGTCGCATGTAACTGATCTGCCCGATTCTCATCCGCAAGTTCGCCAAGTAGTTACTTTCTAAGGTTAAAAAGTAAGTTTTTATTTTTTGCCCTGATGTCCGCCATTGATTGTATATGCCAAGCCGACTCCCAAAAAAGCGTTAGATAAACAGGTTGACAACGCTGGGTGGGTATCGTTATATTGCGCAGGAAATATCGCTGACATGAAAACCTGTGCTTTTGCATAATGTTAGCCGCTATTAAATAATGGCGGTTTTTAATTGGATGGTTTTTGATCAAGGGATGGAGGAAAAACGGGCAATGATGAGAATGAAAGAGTGTTTGGTCACGATCCTGGCCGGAACAATGGTATTTGGCGGCGCAATGAATCTGCATGCTGCACCGGTCGACGACGGTGTCTACCGCCTCGGCGAGGTCGTGGTTTCCGGTGAGGAGACAGGGGTCGAGGCAATCGGCACCACTCACAGGGTGACGGCCGAGGAGATCGAAAAGCGCGGAGCGCGTACTCTGAATGAAGCCATCAATCTGTTGCCGGGGGTGAATGTCCGCACCGGCGGTGACGGTGCGCCCCGCATCGATATGCGCGGTTTCCGTACCCGGCACATCAAGTTGTTGCTGAATGGCACGCCGTACAACAGCACTTTCGATGGCCAGTTTGACCCCGCCACGATTTCAGTCGAAAACATCGCCGAAATCATCGTGACCACCGGCGCCACCTCGACACTCTATGGTTCGGGCGGCAATGCCGGGGTCATCAATATTATCACCAAGAAAGCCAAGCAGGGCGCTGGCGGGTCCCTGGGTGCGGAACTGGGCTCCTGGGATACCCATTGGTTGCGGGGCACCGCCTCTTATGGTGCCGAAAAGTACGATGTGTTTGCCAGCGGCAGTCTTTATGAACAGGATCATTTCGAACTTTCCGATCACTATTCTGTTGGGGACCCTGCTCTTGAAGAGGGCGATGAGCGTGAAAATAGCGACCGGGAACGTCAAAATCTGTTTCTCAATGTCGGCGTCACTCCTACCGAGTCTACCCTGATCGGGGTCACGGTCTCTTATCTTACCGGAGAACGGGGCAAGCCTCCGGTGGTGGTGGATGATGATTTTGCACCTCGCCTCCGGTTTGAGCGGGAGGACGATAGTGACGACCTCAATTTGCAGTTGGCCCTGAACCATGATTTCAAAGGCCCCCTCAGCTTCAAGGGGTGGACTTACTTCAACAAGCTGGATCTGTTGGAAAATCGTTACGACGACGATACCTACACTACCCAGGCGGCTGAAGATTCCTTCCGCTCTGACTCGACCACGGAGATTTCGGGGATAAATGGTCAGTTGCGCTACGACGCTGACAAGTTCGGAGCCGCAACTGTCGGTTTCATGTTCGAAAACGACGATTATGAAGCCGATGGGTTCCAAATCGTTGCTGTCAGCGGTGGCGGCGGTGGCGGTGGCGGCGGTGGCACCCTGACGAACGATGACATCGATACTTCGGAGAACCTTCAGCTTTATTCGGCAAATTTCGAATACGAAGTACTGCCCCTGCAAAACCTCGGGGCAGTAGTTGGCTTCGGCTATCATTGGCAGGACCGGGATGGGGGGAGTGAGGAAGATTATTCCTACCTGGTCGGTTTGCACTACGACCTCTTCGAAGGCACCCGCCTGAAGGCCTCTCATGCCCGCAAGGTTCGGTTCCCGACCATTCGCGACCTTTTTGAGGCAGGTCGCGGAAACCCGGACCTCGATGCCGAAGTGACAAAGCACTACGAGGCCGGCGTTGAACAGGCTTTGCCGGCGGAAACCCTCCTTTCCGTCAACGGTTTCTATATCGATGTTGAGGACTTTATCGCAAGAGACGACACTGGACTAAACCAAAATTTCGAGGAATACGAGTTCAAGGGTGTCGAGGTGCTGGTGGAAAACCGCTATTTCGAAAAACTGTTGGTACGGGCCGGGTATACCTATCTGGATGCCGAAGACGAATCCAGCGATCTTGTGGACGAAGTCGAGCACAATCCCAAGCACAAGGCGACTCTCGAGGCGACTTACCAACTGCCCTGGAACATGAGTGTCTACGGCAGCGCACTTTGGGTGTCCAATGCCTACACGTATAGCAATACCGAGAAGAAACAGTTGCCGGAATTCCTCGTTTGCGATTTCCGCATCAATAAGATGGCGGCTGGGGGCGCTCTGGATCTCTACTTCGGTGTCAACAACCTGTTCGACACCGACTACGTCGAAAGCTACGCGATTCCCCGGCCTGGGCGGAGCCTTTACGGCGGTGTGACCTGGAAGTTCTGATCGCCTTGCAGTCAGATCTGCTCCATGTCTGCAAAATGAAGACGGCCGGCGCCCTAACGGGTTGCCGGTCGTTATTTGTCAAAATCCTCGTTAGCATCCGGGAATCGTTTCGACAGTCTTTTATAATCGGTGAAATGTTTGACTGGGGCCGCGCATTTCGCTATATTCCAACCTTGATAACGACTCCGAAGTCTTGTTCTGGCATATGATCGACTTGCGGTTCCCTTTGGAAAATACGGCTTTTGGTGAAGCGGGTTGGATGGAATTGAATGGGTGTTCTCGTGCAACTGAAGAATTTTTCTTACGCTTATCCCGAGGCCCAAACGCCTGTTTTGAATGACGTCAGCCTGGAAATCGAAGCTGGGCGCTGTTATTGCCTGACCGGTCCGACCGGGTCCGGCAAAACCACCTTGGCTCTGGCTCTGAAGGGATTGTTGGAAAAAGATGACTCCAGCGGAGAGATTCTCTGCCCCAGGCAGTCTGGCCGAGCCGATTTCCGCATCGGCCTGGTCCTGCAAAACCCCGAAACCCAACTGTTGGCCACCACCGTCGGTGCCGAGGTGGCCTTCGGTCTGGAAAATCTCTGCATCGATCCGGCGGCCATGCCGGACCGGGTTGCGGCCGCTCTTTCCCTGGCCGATCTTCGCAAACCTCTCGATTATCCCGTTGCCAGACTGTCCATGGGGCAGAAATACCGGTTGTTGGTTGCGGCCCTGCTGGTTATGAAACCACACTTGTTGATCCTCGATGAACCGGCGGCACAGCTCGATCCCGAGGGATTGGCAGCCCTGCATCAAACCCTGTCCGACCTGAAGGCAACGGGCGTTGCCGTGGTCTTGTGCGAGCACCATCCCGGGCCTTTGCTCGAATTGATCGATCAGTTCTGGCAACTTGACGAGGATGGGGGACTCTCTGACGGACGTTGGCAAGCGCCTGGCCAGGTTCCGAATCTCCGTTTGCCGGAAATGACATCGGATCTTTCCGAGGCTCCTGTTCTGCTGGAGGTGCGCGACCTGGCTTTCATGGGCCATGGGGAGGAAGCGGTCTGGGATGGGGCGTCGTTTGACATAAGGCGCGGGCAATGTGTTGTCGTCACCGGTCTGAACGGTACCGGCAAGACCACTCTGTTGCGGGTGCTGGCCGGTTTTCTGAAACCAAGCAGCGGCAGTGTGCGAATTTTCAACGCCGAACCGGTTCCACAATTATTGCGCGGCCGATTGGGGTGCCTGTTTCAAAATCCCCATAAACAGATTTTTGAAAATACCGTGCGCGAGGAAATTGCCTTTCCCCTTAAGCGACTGGGTTGGCCGCCGGACCAGCGCGCGGCCCGTATCGAGGAAGCTTTAAGTTTCTGCGGTATAGAGTCGCTGTCTGACGATTCGCCGCATAAACTCAGTTACGGACAAAAGCATCTGGTGGCCATGGCCTCGGTTTTGGCTCCTGCCCCGGAGATGCTGTTTCTGGACGATCCGTTTGCCGGTCTCGACTGCGCCCGTCAGGAGGATGTCATGCAGGTGTTGACCCGTTGGAACAGGGAGCGAGGGGTCACGCTGCTGTGGACCTCGCATGATCCGGGACAGATTCCGGCTCTGGCCGATGGCCACCTGCACATCGAGGGAGGGCGCATTGGCTGGCGGTAGTTTTTCGCGAATGCATGGGATGTTGTCCCACGGCCACCGTCGGCATGACGGCCCCGACAAGGGGATACCGCTTCCGGTCGGAGTCAAGATGCTGCTGGCGTTGACTCTTTCCTGCCTGGCGTTTGTGGCGCGGACCGGAGTTTTCCTTGGAGCCCTCACGGCTGTCAACGCACTGGTGTTTCTGCTGCTACGCCCCCAGGGCGTATCCTGGTGGCGGCAGGGACGATACTTTTTGTTCCAAAGCTCCATCATTGTGGCGCTGTACATCATACGGTTTGGCTCCCTGGCGGGGATATGGGACGGCCTGCTGATCTCCTGGCAGTTGTTTCTGGCCTTCTGGCCGTCCATGGTTTTCGCCAAGACCACGTCGCAAGCGAAGATTGTGCGCGCCATGAACCGCATCATGCCAAGCCGCATGTCGTTTGTTCTGGCCACCTGCATCAAGTTTGCTCCACACCTGCTGGAAGAAGTGCAGGATATTTACGAAGGGCAGGTGTTGCGTGGTGCCAGGATCCTGCCGAGGGATCTGATCAAGCCGTGGAACTGGCCGGATGTGGTGCGCTGCGTGATAGTGCCGGCGGTGGTGCAGGGGATGGCCCTGGCCGGGAATATCGCCTTGGCCGCGCGCGCCCGCGATTTTGGATTGTACTCCAAGCGTACCTGCTGGCCGGGGGAATAATCACAAGGAACACAAGGGGTTCTGCCGTATGGCCAAGTCATTTGTCGGGCGTTTTTCAGACAGTTTTCGCTTGCCTCTCAAAGATGCCCTGTTCCTTGGTTTCTGTGCGGTGTTTGCGGTGCTGGTGCGCGTCGTTTTGCGGCTGCACCTTCACATCTCCGGGCACGCCATGATCATCAAGATTTTTTTTCTGATGCTGGGCAGGGGCAGCACCCCCTGTCGGTATGGTGCGAGCTTTACGGCGCTGCTGGCGGGGACAGCTGCCATGTTCCTCGGTTTTGCCAAGGCCGGTCCTCTCATTATCGTGAAGTATCTGATGGCCGGCGTGGTGATTGACCTTGCGGCATTTTTTCTGCCGGCGATGTTTGGCAGTTATGTGTTGTGTGCCCTGGTGGCGGGCGTGGCATCGTCTACCAAGTTTTTCAGCGCCTATGCCATAAACGCGCTGGTCGGCATGGACCCGGTGGTCAATCTGCAACGTTCATTACTGGAAGCGGCCGGTGCCATAACCTTTGGGATCGCCGGTGGTCTGATGGTGCCGATGGTTATTTGCCGTCTGAAAGCATACGGCGTTATTCGATAGGGAAAAGTACAAGGCAGCCTGTGAGCTGCCGGGAGTGAGGCATGATGAAAATCCTGGTTTGTATCGACGACACGGACAATCTCGAATCGCGCGGTACCGGCGATCTGGCGACGGAACTCGCTGAAGAACTCGAAAAACGCGGCTGGGGACGCAGTCGGTTCGTGACCCGCCATCAACTGCTGGTGCATCCCGATGTACCCTACACGTCGCATAACAGCTCCATGTGCTTCGAAGCCGATATCGATTCCTGTTTTTTGCAACCGCTGATTGATTATGCAGGGGAATATCTTGAAAGGGAAAGCGCGTCCGGCTCCGATCCCGGTCTGTGCGTTACCGTGTTGGAACGTTTGGCAGAGCCCGAAGCGATGGTGGCTTTCGGACGTAGTGCCAAAGAGGTGGTTCTTAACAAGCAGATGGCCTATGACCTGGCTGCCAAGTTGGGCGTTCATCTTTCCGAGCATGGCGGTACAGGACAGGGGGTGGTCGGCGCACTGGCCGGCGTCGGCCTGCGCATGAGCGGCAATGACGGACGCATGAAAGGTTGGCTGAATATTTGTACGGATAACGGACTGGCCCGGGTCGGAGAAATTCTTGCCCAGTCATCTCTGCATGGCGTGCGTACCATGGACGGCGAAGTGCTCGGCCATGAAGAAGTGATAGCAATTGCTGATAAACCTAAAGCGGTCCTGGTCGATGGCGGCACCTATCTGATGGTGTCACCAGTGGATAACGCTGACGGGGTTCGATGGCGCACCACCCCGCGGCAGCAACTCAAGCGGTTTTAAGGAGGAAGCGATGTGGCAGAGCAACAAGCGTGGAGAGAGGGCGTTCCGTCATGGCCAGGAAGCTTTCAGCCTGGCTGCGGCACAGGCCCGGACCTGCCATAAATTCTGTCCCGACGTCGAGGACGAGTGGGTGACCGATGAGGAACGTTCCTGCTACAACTGCTTGCTGCGGCGCTGGACGGTGACTTCGTTCCTTTGCATGGCAACGATCTGATTGTTGCCATGAAACTATATAGGGGAGCCATGCACGGAAGATTGCTGATGGCCGTGATCTTCCTGCTGTTGGGGACTGGCTGGGTGTTGGCTGAGGAATGGGTGCGGGAAAGTCCGGGGCAAAAGGCCTACTATGATGCCGACGGCAACCTGGTGCGGGTCATGCTCGATACCGATAAGGACGGCAGATTCGAAACCGAGGAACTCTATGCGGGGCGACGACTTTCTCGACGTGAGGATCAAGATGGCGACGGCATCTGGGAACGTCAGTTCTCCTGGCAGAAGGATGGTTCCGCGAGCCTGGTCGAAGACAGCGGCAAAGGGCCGATACAGACAACCTGGTTCGATACCCGGGGTGCCTTGGTCAAGGTGGAAAAAGACAAGAATCGCGACGGACACCCCGAGACTACCTGGCATTATGTGCGGGGGATGTTACAGAAAATTGTCAAAACCCACGGAACCTGGTTTTACAAGGACGGCCAGATGGATCGCGCCGAACTCGACACCAATCGTAACGGACGGATCGATCGCAAGGAATATTACCGCCAAGGTCGCCTGGAGCGTGCCGAGGAGTTGCATGGGTCCGGCAAGGTCCGCAGTGTATGGATCTTTGACAAAAGCGGCAGGCCGTTGCGAGCCGAAGAGGATGCCAACGGTGATGGACGCAGGGAAATCCTTCGCGTCTATCAGAAGGATGGCTCCATGAGCATGGCGGTGGACGCCGATGGAAACGGGATCCCCGAACTTCGTGAACGCTATTCGGCAAAAGGGCGGATGATCAGTCGCGAAGAAGATCTGGACGGAGACGGTGTATTTGATTTGCGCACCGGCCGCATCAAGGAGTGAAGGCCATGCAGAACTTGTTGGTTTTTCTGGATAAGGCCGGTCCCATCGGGATCACCATCATCCTTTGTTCGGTGATCGCGCTGTTCATCATCATCGAGCGGGTGATGGCTTATCGGTCCCTGCGGCTCAAGGATCCCCGGTTGTTTCATCGTTTGCGCAAACGGGCTCAAGAAGGTGATTTTGCCGCGGCGGCGTCCATGCTCAAGGAGGAGCGCCATCCCTGGGCGGTGGCCATGATCGAGGTTTTGGCGCGCCTGGAGAGTAAAAGACGAGGCACCGGTCGCGTTGAACTGGAAAAGACCTTCAGCCATGCCGCGACACGCGAAGTGCGAAACATGGAGCGGTTTCTGCCCACCCTGTTCCTTATTGCCGGTATTTCGCCGTTGCTCGGTTTGCTTGGCACCGTGGCAGGCATGATCAAGGCCTTTCAGGCCATCGAAAACCTCGGTGGCAAGGTCGACTCATCGGTTCTGGCCGGAGGTATCTGGGAAGCGATGTTGACCACGGCCCTTGGCCTCGGGGTGGCTATTCCTGCCATGGTGGCGCATAACTATCTGCAGGGGAAAGTGCACACCATGGTGGCCGATATGAAGGAGGAGACCGGCGCTTTTCTCGATGCCCTCGAAGATGCCGGCCAGCTCGGAGTTGAGAAGGAAAAGGGCCTGGGCACGGTACATTCCGTTACCGGTGGTGGCCGGGAGACCAAGTGATGGATATCCCGGTTCGCTCCCAGACGACGGGGTTGAACCTGACCCCCCTTATAGATATCGTCTTTCTGCTGCTGGTGTTTTTTCTGCTCACCACCCAATTTATAGAAGAAGAGGGGATCGGCGTGCGCTTGCCTGCCGCAGCCAGCTCCACCTCTCGAGAGAAGAAAGAAGTTGCCGTGGCTATCACCCGTGACGGGCGGTTATTTGTCGCAGGCCAGCAACTTCCGCTATCCGATCTCGAACAAAAACTGCGAAGCCTGCTTGGGGCTGACACCACGGTGGTCATCCGTGGCGACCGGGATGTGCCCCTGCAGACGGCGGTTTCGGTCATGGAGCAATCCAAAAAAGCCGGTGCGGTGCGGATCGTCGTGGCCACCCTCGAAGCAGCGGGCTCGCCGTGAAGATCCCTCGTACCTGGATGGCCTTCAGTACGTCCCTTACGGTACATGTTGCCTTGGTGCTGGCCCTTGGTATGGGGTTGATCCAACCGCGGCGGGTGGCCAACCGCATCGAGGTAAATCTCGAAGGGGCCATTACTTCCGGTATGCCGCCAAGCGTGCAAGCTCCTACACCTGTAGCCGGGCCGGAAATGCCTAGCCCCGCTTCCTTGCCGATGACGACCTCGGTCGCTCCACGACTGGCATTGTCGGTACCATTTTCAGCTCCGCCAACCGCGGTCGGCTTCGATGAGGATGGCGAGCATCAGACACCGGTTGTCGGAGGAGTACCCGGACCGACAAGCGTGGCTTTGCGTTCACCCGGAGCAGGGGCGAACGGTTCCGACACCGGTAGTGGTCCCGGCTTATCCGGAGGCGGGCAGGGCCGGCAAGGGACGGGGGCTCAGTCCGCATTGGCCGCTTATTTCAATGCCATCAGAGCACGTATAGATGCGGCCAAGCGTTACCCCCCGATGGCCCAACAGCGTCGCCAGGAAGGGGTTGTTGTCGTAACGTTTCGACTGACCTCCGATGGTCGGCTGCTGGATGCTCCGGTGGTAACCCGAAGCTCCGGGTTCCGGCAGCTCGATAACGCAGCGTTGCTCGCAGTGAGTCGGGGTGCGCCCTATCCGGCCTTTCCCTTGGCTCCGGGCGAGATGAAAGCACTGGAAATTCCTGTGAAGTTTTTTTTGCGCTAGATAGAGGTTCTTGCCAATTTCGCATCTGGGGCCGATGGAGAAAAAGCCTGGATACTACAATCAACAAAATTGGAGGTGCGTGGATGAACGTCAGATATGAAATAGAGAATAAGCTCAAGGGTGAAACCCTGGTGCGTAAGGGCCTGATGAAACGACATACGGCCGATCAGATCAAGCTGGTCCCCGAGTTAAACGTGGTGAAGATCGGCGGTCACGGGATTATCGATTATGGCCGGGAGGTGGTGTTGCCCCTGATGGAAGAGCTCGGAGAGCTCTCACGCAAGGAGAAGTTGCTGGTCGTGACCGGCGGAGGGGTGCGGGTCCGGCATATCCTCGACATCGGGATCGATCTGGGCATGCCCACCGGAGTACTGGCCGAACTGGCCGGAAAGATCAGTGAACAGAACGCCGAAATCGTTACCCTGCTGCTCTCCAAGTGGGGCGGCTCGCGGATCAAGACCGGCGATCTGCTCGATCTGCCGACCATGCTGCATTTGGGTTTGCTGCCGGTCAGTCACGGCACCCCACCCTACGGGCTGTATGAGCATCCGCCGGGCGTAGGCGTCATTCCCCCTCACCGCACCGACACGGGGGCGCTGCTGATGGCGGAGGTTCTCGGTGCGAAAAGCTGCATTCTGGTCAAGAACGTGGATGGTCTCTATACCGAAGACCCACGGGTAAATTCGAATGCTGAGCTGATCGAGGAAATCGGAGTGCAGGAATTGATCGATATGGATATGGAAGACATGGTGATGGAGCGAAAGATGCTCTACATCCTGCGGGATGCGGTAAATATTCCGGAAATACGGATCGTCAACGGTCATGTCACCGGCAATATCCGGAAGGCGATCAATGGTGAGAGGGTCGGAACGACGATCAGACGGTAAAGGCGATAACAAAAGGGAGGTTGCTTTTGGCAACCTCCCTTTTTCAGCTCAGGCAATGTTTCGATTAATCTTAATCCTCATCGCCTGCATGTTTCGGTCCTCGGTTGAGTCCGACCAACTCGGCGCCAACCGCTTCGGCAATCTGTTTCAACTCGCACATCCTGAGATGCTGACCATAGACCTTCAGGTCAAGTCCCGAAACGGCCACCAATATGTACCGCGGCTGTTTCGCACCATCAACCATCTTGCTTCTCTGCCGATAAAAAATTTTTCCTGCCATGGGGTGCCTCCCTTTAGGTTTTCCTCCCTGGGTACTGCGGAGGGGTTACCTGAAAAGTATACTTCTGATTTGCAGAACAGTAAAGATTCCCAGGAGACTGTCAGACTATCCGGGCCGAATTTGCAGCCGGCGCATGGATAGTCCGACAGTCTCCTAGTTCGTGTCCATCCATAGTTCCCGGATGGACACGAACTAATGGTAGAATGAAAACATGCATACTTTATTAAATTACTTGTAATGTCTCGGGTAATTTGTTATATCCATTCCCTTGATTTTTGTAATGTAGCACCTCTCTTGAGTCCACATTTAATACTCGGAACTTCGAAAAACCCTAACCATATATGTGGTAACGGGCAGAGAAGGTTTTCCTTTGTCTGCCCGCAGGGGGATAACTCTGCGAAAGTTTTACTCCGATATGTCCGAGTACTGTCCTTGTGCGTTGAGCATGCCCATGTTTCAACACCGCCGCGCAGGATTCGATTGGAGGATTTTTTTTCAGGTTGCGTTATGTTGAAAAAAATATAGCGATGCGGGCGGGCACGTTTTTTTGGCCGTTTACAATGTTTGACTATTTGAAGTTAGGAAATTTGCTATGAAAATTCAGGGGAAAATTACATCGGGTGGGATCTTGCTGATAGCCATAACGGCTATAGCCATTGTGGGGGTCGCCCTTTATCAAAAAGGGGTTATCAAGCACCAGGTGGATAAAGAAATCCTGGGTCTTGCCGAACAAGAAGGCTCCAAGGTCGCGGAAAACATCTACCTGATGTCGCAGGCCATGGCCGAGTCGGTAACCAAGCAGGTGCAGGCGAATTTGAATGTGGCGCAGGAAGTGCTGGACAATGCCGGCGGCGTTCGTTTGTCTGACGAAGTGGTGACCTGGGAGGCTGTTAACCAGTTTACCGAAGAGAAGGTGACGGTCGCATTACCAAAACTGATGCTGGGCGGCCAGTGGCTGGGAAAGAATTCCGAAGCCGCTGTCGTCACACCGCTGGTTGACAAGATGCAGGACCTTGTCGGCGGGACGACAACGGTTTTCCAGCGCATGAACGAGGCTGGCGATATGTTGCGGGTCGCCACCAATGTTCTCGCGACCGATGGCCAACGCGCTATCGGGACCTTTATCCCCCGGATAAAAAATGGCCGGCCGAATCCTGTGATTGAAGCTGTGCTGCAGGGGGAAATTTTCATCGGTCGTGCCTTTGTGGTTAACGATTGGTATATAACCGCCTACAAGCCATTGTGGAACCACGACAAAAGTCGTGTAGTCGGGGTCTTGTATTTCGGTGAAAAACAGGAAAACGTCGAGAGTCTACGCAAGGGGATCCTCGATATTGTCGTCGGCAAAACCGGCCATGTATATGTTGTCGGTGGGTCGCAGGATCAGAAGGGTAAAATTCTTCTTTCCAAAAATAAAGAGGAGGAGGGGCAGAATCTGTTGTCGGCCACCGACCTGGAAGGTTCGCCTTACGTCAAAAATATCCTGGATAAAGCCGGCAGCCTGGACAATACCACCGGAAAAATAGGAACTTTCGTTGAAAAATATGTCCTGAAAGACCCCCATACGGGTGAAGCCTCGGTCAAGTTGGGTGTCGTGTCTTATTATAAACCGTGGGACTGGGTGATTGTCGCGGAATATGACGCCAAGGATATTGAGGCTCTGATCGCCAATATCAATGGTCATCTCAATGCCATGGCCAAATGGATCATCTTTATCGCCGTGGTGGCGGGCGGAGTTACCGTCGTTGGCGCCGCCCTCGGTGGCCGTTCTATCAGCAAGCCGTTGGGCCAGGCGGTGGATATGCTTCAGGCGCTGGAAGCGGGGAAGCTTGACCAGCGTCTTGACATCAAGAGCAAGGACGAAATCGGCCAGCTTGCCGCGACCATGAATCAATTCGCCGATAACTTGAGTAATGAAATCCTGGCAGCTTTCCAGCGATTGTCCGAAGGGGATTTTACCTTTGAAACCACCGGCATGATTAAGGAACCTCTGGCAAATACCAATCGCGCCCTGAACGAGTTGATGGTGCAGATTCAGCGGGCCAGCAGTCAGATTTCTTCAGGTTCAGGCCAGGTCGCCGACAGCAGCCAGGCGCTTTCCCAGGGAGCGACGGAGTCGGCCAGTTCCATGGAGCAGATCAGCAGTTCCATGCGGGAACTGGAATTTAAAACCAAAAATAATGCGGAAAACGCGACCCAGGCGAATAGCCTGTCGCATAATGCGCGCAATGCTGCCGAAACAGGTAAAGTCCAGATGGAGGACATGGTAGCCGCCATGCAGGATATCAATGCTTCCAGTATGGATATTTCCAAAATCATCAAGGTTATCGATGAAATTGCTTTCCAGACCAACCTGCTGGCACTGAATGCCGCGGTTGAGGCCGCCCGCGCGGGCCAGCATGGCAAAGGCTTTGCGGTGGTGGCCGAAGAGGTTCGCAACCTGGCAGCGCGCAGTGCGGTTGCTGCCAAGGAAACAGCCGTATTGATCGAGGGTTCGGTGGGTAAAACCGCTAGAGGAGCGAGTATTGCCGGTAACGCTGCTTCGTCTCTGAATGAAATTGTTCGGGAAATCTCCCGCGTAACCGATTTTATCAGCGATATCGCGCTTTCCTCTCAGGAACAGGTTCAAGGGATCACTCAAATCAATCAAGGATTGACCCAGATAGATGCGGTGACGCAGCAAAATACCGCTACCGCGGAAGAAAACGCTGCGGTTGCAGAAGAACTCTCCAGCCAGGCCAGCGCATTGCAGCAACAGATTTCCCAGTTTAAGCTCAAAGAGCAACAAACTCCGACTCGTTTGTTGCATGGATGAAATTTAAGCGCCTCTTTGAGGCGCTTTTTTTTATGGAGCGCCCGGCAGGGCAATGGCTTGTTGCATCTCTGGCCAGGTCGTTGTACGTCCGGGTAATTCGCAGGGCAGGTTGATGACGGCGTTCTACCTTAATGCATTGGTTGAGCTTTGGGAACCAACCCTTCAGAGTTGTTCCGCTTTGAGGAACAGAATGTTGTTTTCCAGGTGAACATGCTTGTGGAGATCGTCCTCGAATTCTTTCAGGCGTTGGTAAGTGACAGTATAGGTATTGCAGGCATCCGCCGGAATTTCGTACTCCTTGGCAAGATGACGGATGGTATGGATCGCATCGCCAACTTCCTCGTGCTCACGGCGGAGTTTCTCAAGAATGTCCCTGATCGTGTTTAAATCAGGTTGCTCCGGTGCTTTGCCGGCTTTTTTTGCCTCGTGTACCCGTTTGATCTTCGGAAATAAAAAATCCTCTTCTTCGCGCAGGTGAGCTATCAGATCCTTTGCAATCTTGCTGAAGATCACGGCAATCTCTTTCACCTCGGGATGGCGGCTACCGTGGATCTCGGCGATCTTTTGGGTATACGCAGCGAGTTGTGCCGTATTCTCGTTGATATAGGCATGGTGGACATTGACGATATAGTCTGCCAGGAATGGAAGTTCCCATGCCATAAAATTCTGGCTTCGCTCGATGGGTTCGCGCTTCACCTCCTCAATGTCCCGCAAAATAGCAGCTGGATCGACCCCTTTTTCCCGGCAGGCGTCGCGCAGGGTGACGTTGCCCCCGCAACAAAAATCGATGTTGTTTTTCTCGAAAACCTCTGCGATCCGATAATCATCGGCTACCAGGCTACCGATGGTTTTGAGGGAAAGCTCCTCCGGGGATTGTCCCTTTGATTCTTGCATCGTTTCCTCCCGAGTCTGGTTATGCAACCTGTAGCGTCGGAGACTGCAGTGATTAAAGGTAACCTGTTCCTGTCAAACTTCAAGTCATCTTCAGGGGAGCCCAATAGCGAGTGTCCATCAGGGATTTCCGGATGGGCACCAGCCAAAAAAGGTCGCCACTTTCTTGCGTGGGATTTTTCACGGTTTTTTGCTGAAAATAAAGAGCTATAAAGATATAATGCGTCGGCGCAAACTGGACCGACGGCCAGCTGTCGATAGAAGTAGAGGAGTCCTCCTATGATTCGGAAATTGTCTCTGTCCACCCGCCTGACCATAGGTTTTCTGCTGTTACTGGTCGCCACCCTCGGCGTGGGAGGTGTGGGGATGTATCAGCTTACCTCGCTGGCCGGCATGACTCAGAAATTGCACGACCACCCCTTTACCGTCCGCAGCGCGCTTTTAGGGTTGCGGGCCGATATCCAGGCCATGCGTGCGCAAAAACTGTCGGCTCTCATCGACAGCGAGATCCGAAACACCGAGGACGCGGCCGAACAGTTTGCCGCCCTTGACCGCATGGCCCGGAAAAACATCCAGTTGATCGGCGAACGCTATCTCGGACCGCGGAGTGATTTCGACCAGGTAACAGTCGCTTATGATGCGTGGCAAAACGGAGCGTTTCGAGTTCTTGTCCTGCTCAGGGAGGACAAGCGGGAAGAGGCGATGCGACTCCATCGGGCCAATGTCCTGCCGGATATGCAAAGGCTGGTGGCGTCGACCGATATCATGGTGGACTTCGCCAGCCGAAAGGCCCTTCAGTTCATCACCGAGGCGAATGAAGCGCGCGACCGGACCAGGTATGTCATGGTGGCGCTGCTGAGCGCCACGCTGATGATCGGCCTCACGATCATGGTACTGGTAATCCGCAGCATTACCGGTCCGCTGCAGCAGCTCGTTAATCTCTCCGCGGACCTGGCCTTGGGAAAAGTGCTCCGCGAGCAGCCAGTGCTTTACACGGACGAGATCGGTCGGCTCGAGCGCTCTTTCAATGCTATCATCGCCGCGAGCAACCTGATGGTTAAGCAGGCCCGCATTATCGCCAACGGCAACTATGCCCTTGAATTTCACCTGCGTTCCGAGGACGACGCTCTGGGGGTTGCCCTGCAGCGCATGACCGGCGCCCTGATCAAAAGAGAGCGGGAGGGTCAGGGGGAAGTCTGGCTGAAAACGGGGCAGAACCAACTGAACCAAAAACTGGTCGGCAATCAGGAACCGCGAAAGTTGGCCACGGCGGTGATCCGGTATCTCGCCGAACGGCTGCACGTCCAGATCGGCTGTCTTTACCTGCTGGACGAAAAATCCGGGCGACTGGACCTGCAGGGAAGCTACGCCTGTTCCGCTACAGAGGTTCCGGTCGCATTCGCCCTGGGGGAAGGGCTGGTCGGCCAGGCCGCGGTCGACCGCCGCACCCTGCTGCTCGACGACATCCCGGCGGACTACCTGCGCATAGGCTCCGCCGTGGGGGACACCCGGCCTCGTCACCTGCTCATCGCTCCCTTCCTGTTCGAGAACCGTCTGGTGGGAGTGGTGGAGCTGGCCTCTCTCAGCCCGTTCACCGATCTGGAGCAGGAGTTCGTTTCGCGAGCCGCGGCCATCCTCGGTTCCGGATTCAGCATGGCCCTGGCCCGGCGGGAGATGCAGCATTTGTTGCAGACCACCCTTGACCAGTCCAAGGAACTGCAGGTCCAGCAGGAGGAGATGGCCGCCATCAACGAGGAACTGGGGGAGCAGACTCATGCTCTCAAAGGCTCTGAGCGGTTGATGAAGATGCAGCAGGAGGAACTGCGGGCAACCAACGAGGAGTTGGAGGAAAAGACGCAGACCCTGGAAATGCAAAAGGAGAAAATCCAGCAAAAAAACCGGGAACTGGAGGAAACGCAGCAGGAACTGGAGGAGAAAGCTCACGACCTGGAGATGGCCAGCCAGTACAAATCCGACTTCCTCGCCAACATGTCCCACGAGCTGCGCACGCCACTGAACAGTCTGCTGATTCTGTCTCGCGATCTGATGGAAAACCGCGGCGGCAACCTCGCCTCTCAGCAGGTCGAGTCGGCGCAGGTGATCCACAATAGTGGCATCGATCTGCTCAACCTGATCAACGACATCCTCGACCTGGCCAAAATCGAGGCGGGCCGGATGGACCTGTTCGAGGAGGATCTGCCGCTCCACGACCTCGCCGAGACGCTAAAGACGCGCTTCCTGCCCCAGGCACGAGAAAAAGGTGTCGAGCTGCGGGTACATATGGAGGAGGGGATGCCGGAAGCCATTCGTAGCGACCGGCAGCGCTTGGAACAGATCCTCAATAACCTGGTCTCCAACGCGGTGAAGTTTACCGAAACAGGCAGCGTGGAGGTCTTCTTTGCCTCCTCGGCCGGGTTCACCCCAATGGAGTCGCGCATCGAGATTACCGTGCGCGACACAGGGATTGGCATCCCGGCGGACAAGCTGCAGGGAATCTTCGAAGCCTTCAAGCAGGGGGACAGCGGCACTTCGCGCCGTTACGGTGGTACCGGCCTGGGGCTGGCCATCGCCCGCAACCTGGCCGGCCTGCTCGGCGGCAGCGTTAGCGCCGAAAGCACAGTCGCGGTCGGTTCGACCTTTACCGTGGTTCTGCCGCAATCCCACTCCCTGCCTGCGCTTCCGGCGAAACCTTCGGTCCCGCCAAAATCGTTCCCCGTGTCCGTTCCCGCCGTCGCCATGCCGGCTGTCGACGATGACCGGGACAGCCTGGCACGGGGGGACCGCTCCATGCTGGTCATCGAGGACGATCCCGTTTTTGCCGCCACCCTGCGGGATGTCTGTCGTTCCATGGATTTCAAGGCGATCTGCGCCCTCACCGGCGAGGAGGGGCTGAATCTGGCCCGGACGTATCTGCCCACCGGAATCATTCTCGACCTGCGACTCCCCGGCATGAGCGGCTGGCAGGTGCTGGAAACCCTCAAGGCCGATACCGGGATGCGCCACATCCCGGTGCACATCATCTCCTGCGAGGATCCCACGCGGGATGCCTATGCCAGGGGGGCGGTCGGATTTTTGAGCAAGCCGGCCACCCGCGAGGAACTCGAAGGGAGCTTGAAGAATCTGGAAGCGGTTATCAACAAAAGCATCAAGGAGCTGCTGTTGGTCGAAGACGACGATGTCCTGCGGGGCAGCATCGAGCGGTTGCTTGCCCATGACGATATTGCCGTCACCGCCGCACCGAGCGGCGCCGCAGCCCTGGCGGCCCTGGACGAAAAATCCTTTGACTGCATGGTGCTCGATCTGGGCCTGCCCGACATGAGCGGCTTCGAACTGCTCAAACGACTGCGGGCCGAGGGACGCTGCGCTGCGCTGCCGGTGATCGTCTACACTGGGCGCGAACTTTCCCGTGAAGAGGAGCGGGAGCTGCGGGAGGTTTCCGAATCGATCATCGTCAAAGGGGCCAAATCCGAGGAGCGGCTGGTGGATGAGACCGCCATCTTCCTGCACCGGGTGGTGAACAAGCTGGGCAAGAGCCGGCAACAAGTCATCGTCAACCTGTATGATCGGGATTTCTACCTGCAGGAAAAGAAAGTGCTGCTGGTGGACGACGACATGCGCAATCTGTTCGCCCTGGCCAAAGTCCTGGATGATCGCGGGCTCCAGGTGATCAAGGCCGAAGCCGGGGACAAGGCGCTGTCGCTGCTGCGCGATGGGGCGGAGGCGGATCTTATCCTGATGGACATCATGATGCCGGGCCTAGACGGCTATCAGACTACCCGCGCCATTCGGGAACTGGGCATTCGCACCCCCATCATCGCCCTTACCGCCAAGGCGATGAAAGAGGACCGGGACAAGTGTTTGGCCGCCGGAGCCAACGATTATCTCGCCAAACCGGTCGACATCGACCGGCTCATGTCGATGATGCGGGTCTGGCTCTATGCCTGAGCGCGACTCCCTGGAAATAGAAGAGCTGGAAATCGACCTGCTGCTGGAAGCGATCCTGCGCCGTTACGGCTATGATTTCCGCGATTACGCCCGGGCTTCGCTGCGCCGCAAAGTCCGGCAGATCGCTGCCGAGGTAGGCGTGAGCCATGTCAGTGAACTGGTTCCCCGCCTGCTGCACGATGCGGAACTGTTCAGCAACGTGGTGGGGAACTTCGCTACGCCGGTGACGGAGATGTTCCGCGATCCCCCGTTCTTCAAGTTTGTGCGGGAAACCGTCGTTCCGTATCTGCATACCTGGCCCTTCGTCCGCATCTGGATGGCCGGCTGTGCCACCGGCGAAGAGGTCTATTCCCTGGCCATCCTGCTGAAGGAGGAGGGGATTTACGAGCGTTGTACCCTGTTTGCCACCGACTTTGTCGATCCCGTTCTGCGCCACGCCAAAGAAGGCATTTACCCCTTGCGCAACATGCAGACCAACAGCATTAACTACCAGCGGGCAGGAGGACGGGGAACTCTGTCGGACTACTATCACGCCGATTACGATTCGGTCATCATGGATGCGGGACTTCGGGAGAATGTCACCTTCGCCAATCACAATCTGGTGACGGATGGGGTTTTCAGCGAAGTCCACCTCATTCTTTGCCGCAACGTGCTGATCTATTTCAACAACACTCTGCAGAATCGGGTGCTGGATCTGTTTCATGCCAGCCTGCTGCATGGTGGTTTTCTGGCCCTGGGCAGCAAGGAGTCGCTGCAGCAAAGCGACATACGGGACAGATTTCAGGTATTGGAGCCCACGTGGAAGGTCTATCGGATAATCGAATGAACCAACAGAAGGGATCATCGCCCCGGTTCGCCGCTGTGGTTATCGGCGGTTCTGCCGGAGGCATCAACGCCGTCACGACGATTGTTTCGGCACTGCCTTCCTGCTTTCCCCTGCCGGTGGTCGTGGTGCTCCATCAGAGCCCGGATCAGCCGCCCTGCTGGGTGGACTACCTGGACCACCTGGCCAGGCTGCCGGTAACCGAGGCCGAGGACAAGATGCCCCTGGTCGCCGGTACCGTCTACTGCGCTCCGCCTGGGTACCATCTGCTGCTGGAGACCGACGGTGCCCTGGCCCTGTCGGTGGACGAAAAGGTCAACTTTTCCCGCCCGAGTCTCGATCTGCTGTTTTCCAGCGCCGCCGACGCTTTCGGCGCGGCGCTGATCGGCGTGGTCCTGACCGGTGCGAACAACGACGGCGCCGCAGGCCTGGCGGAGATCGCCGCCGCCGGCGGTTTGACCATGGTTCAATCGCCTTGCACCGCACAGTGGCCGACCATGCCGGCAGCGGCCCTGCAGGCAGTGCCTGAAGCGCTGGTGGCGGATCTGGAAGACATTGCGTTAAAACTGGTGGAATTGTGCATTGTGAAGGGAGCCTGACCATGGAGAAGCCGGCCATTCTGATCGTGGACGACCGAGAGGAAAACCTGCTGGCCCTGGAGCGCATCCTGGAGCGGACCGACGCTGTTACCATCAGGGCTCACAGCGGCAACGAAGCCCTGAAAGCCTGCCTCAACCATGAATTCGCCCTGGCGCTGCTGGATGTCAACATGCCGGAGATGAACGGTTACGAACTGGCGGAGCTGATGCGGGGAGAGAAATGCCTTTCCCACATACCTATCATCTTTCTCACCGCCGCCTACACCCAGCAGAACCAGATTTTTAAGGGTTATGCCTGCGGCGCGGTCGATTACATGGTCAAGCCCCTGCAGCCGGAAATACTTCTTAACAAGGTGGAGGTGTTTCTCGATATCTACCGGCAGAAACAGGAGCTGCTCTTGCGGGGGCAGGAACTGGAAAGGCTCAATCGGGAACTGAAGCAGGCCAAGGAGGCGGCCGATTCGGCCACCAAAGCGAAGAGTGCCTTTTTGGCCGACATGAGTCATGAGATTCGCACCCCCATGACTGGCATCATGGGAATGACCGAATTGCTTCACAACTCCGGTCTCAAACCGGTGCAGCAGGAGTATGCTTCGACGGTGCTGCAATGCTGCAACCATATCATAGACCTGCTGAACGACAGTCTCGATCTGGCAAAAATTGAGGCCCAACAGGTACGTTTCGAAATGGTCGACTTTGATCTGAGAAAGACCCTCGACCATATCGTCGACCTGCTGCTCCCTGCCGCAATGGAGAAACAGCTCGAGTTTTCAATCCTGGTGGCGGCCGATGTGCCATCCGTCCTCCTCGGCGACCCCGGCCGCTTGCGTCAGATCATCACCAACCTTACCGGAAACGCCATCCGGTTCACGGAAAAAGGGGAGGTCAGGATCGAGATCCGTCTGGTGGATGAGGACCAAACAACCGTTTGCCTGCGTTTCGAGATTCAGGACACCGGCATCGGTATTTCGGAAAAATACCTCGCCGATATCTTCAGCCCATTCATTCAGGCCGCTTCCGCTAGCGGTCGTAAATACGGGGGTACCGGTCTGGGACTCTCCATCTGCAAAAAACTGGTGGAGCTTTTCGACGGACAGATCGGTGCGGAGAGTACAGAGGGCGTGGGGTCGACATTCTGGTTTACCGCCGTTTTCAACAAGGTGCTTGCCGTCTCCCCATAAGCCGTGGCCGGAGTTCCGTTGCGGAACCTCTTTCGCCGGTCATGCCCTGCCTTCTCCGCATGCCTTCCACTTTGTGGCCCCTTCCTCCGGGCGGCCGCTCACCCTGGGCGTGATAAGCGGATATCGGCGTGTCACCTCTCCCTTTTCATCCCGCCCCAGCTATCATTCAAGCACCCATCAACTGGAACTGTATGGTCCGGAATAGCGGGTATGCCAAGCATGCACAACGGGAAACAGAGAGCCCGGATTGTTCAGGCTGCATGACCATCGTGTGGTGTTCAAGAAGCGATGCGCTGGAATTGATCCGCCAGTTCACTCCAGTTGCGGCGGCTGTAAACGGCCGGAATGCCGAGTTGTTTGGCCTGGTTTTTCAGCGCCCGGGCCGCCGTGTGGTGCAAAAAGTCGGTGAAAAACAGCACCGCCTCAACATGGCTGGGGATGGTGTTTTTGGCGGCCTTGCTGTTACGGGCCGACCAGTGCGTGATACGGGTGGCTCCCATTTCTTCCAAGCGTGGAATGATCGCGCCGATGCGGTCTGCGCCAACGATGAGAATAGACATGCCGATTGCTCCTTTTGAATATCAAGGTCGAAAAAAGAAAGTCCATATGAGCTACCGCTTCCTGTCGCCAACGCGGCAGGTTTATGCGCGGTCATGGTCATGACCTTACCAGAAAATGAAAACCGTTTTCAAGTAAAATCTTTTACCGGAGTGCGGAGGGGCGAGTGCTGAGTGCGGAGTGCTGAGGACCAATGACCAAGGACAACTGACAACTGACAACTGACAACTGACAACTGACAACTGACAACTGAAAACTGACAACTGAAAACTGAAAACTGAAAACTGAAAACTGAAAACTGAAAAAACGGGGGTCCGGATCACGGCCCCCCGTCTCGTTACATCCGATTATTTCAGGTACGAGCAGCAGTAGTCGGCCACTTCCCTGACCTTCAGGGAGAATTTGGAATTGGCCGGCACTTCGAAGCTCTGACCTTCGCTGAAGGTCTGCCATGCATCGGTGCCGGGCAGCAGTACGTCCATGGATCCGCCCAACATTTCCATGACTTCGGCGGCGGCGGTATCGAATTCGTAGTCGCCCGGCAGCATGATGCCGAGGGTTTTTTTGGTGCCGTCGGCGAACATGACGGTGCGGCTGGTGACTTTGCCATCAAAGTAGACATTGGCTTTTTTGACGATGGTAACATTGTTGAATTCGGACATGATTCGGCTCTCCTGATATGATGGGAACAATGAGGCCCGGCCAAGACGGGCGGGATTTTTAAACTGCTGACTAGGACACTATGCGAAACGCTGAATCATGGTTTGACTGATCGCGAAAGTCAAATAAAACCTTATCAGATACAGAAATTGTCGGAGGGCGCCGCTGCTCTCCTGAAATTTAGCAACAAGCCTTTTTCGTTGACCACTGCGTTGTCAGCACCTATAGTTTTGACATTGATTTGATCTCATAGACCGGGAGGTTTGTATGCAAAAAGACCAGGCCCAGCGGCGTGCTGACCGTATTCGTGCCTTCTGTGAAGAGCTGGAGACGCTGGAAAAAGAACATGTTCTGGTTCTGGATGAACAACAGAAGTCGCGACTTGCTGAACACCACCAGGTACTGCTGGCCCGATTTGCGTCTTTATTCGACGTCGATATCAGTGGCGCCGACAAGCAGCTCAGCTGGGGGATGCGCATTGTTTCCTTCCTTGGTGCATTGGCGTTGTCGGCGGCGGTGTTCTTTTTCTTTTATCGTTTTTGGGGATTACTCGGCACCTCGGCGCAGGTCGGAATTTTGGTCGCTGCACCGATGCTCGCTGTTTTGGGGGTTGATTTCACCGCCCGACGAGAAAAAACGCTTTATTTCGCCTCTCTTCTCAGTCTTATTGCCTTCACCTGTTTTGTTCTCAACCTTTATGTTCTCGGCACTATTTTCAATATCACTCCCAGTCAGAATGCCTTCCTGGTCTGGGGTGCTTTCGCCCTGATCCTGGCCTATGCGCTCAGGCTCAAGCTGATGCTGGTCGCGGGCATGACCTGCCTTATGGGCTACCTGGCGGCTACCGTCGGCACCTGGAGTGGCTGTTATTGGTTGTCGTTCGGGGAGCGACCGGAGAATTTTATCATAGCCGGAGCATTGCTGGCGCTGGGCGGATCTGTGCCCCATCGCCGCCATGAGGATTTCCCCAACCTTTACCGTGGATACGGGCTGCTGGCGATCTTCATCGCCATCCTCATTCTGTCCAATTGGGGATGGGGCAGTTATCTGCCATGGTCGTCTGGTGTCATCGAGGCGGCCTATCAGGTGACGGGATTTGTACTGTCCGGCGGGGTCATTGCGCTGGGAATCCGGCGGCACTGGCCGGGACTGACCAACCTGGGCAGTACCTTTTTCGTCCTGTATCTGTATACCAAGTTTTTCGACTGGTGGTGGGATTGGATGCCCAAGTACCTGTTCTTTCTGGTGCTCGGCCTGAGTGCGGTATTGCTGTTGCTGATGCTCAAGCGGTTGCGGGCTGCCGCCCGGGGAGGTATGGCATGAACCGTCGCTATGTGTATATCGCTCTTGGTTTGCTGTTGCTGGTCAACACCGTGGTACTCGTCGGGGTGGCGCGCAATCGTCGCGGCGTGCCTGATGCCAGCCCGATCCTCAGCGAACGTGAATTGCCTCTGTCGTGGGATTTCCGGGACAGGGAGAATACCGGGGTCTCCCTGCGCCTCAACGTCAATTATGACAACGATGAGCAGCAATGGTTCGATGAAACAAAACTTGCGGAACTCAGTTTTGATACGCGTCGATTCAAGGAACGGGATCATGGGCGCACCAGGCAGGCTTTGCCCAAAAAGGCCTATGTGGTGTTGGAATACAATGGGGAGGCCTGGCAGCAATATCGCCTGCGCCAACTCGAAGAAATCACGGCCTTGCCCCTGAAAGTCGAGCAGGGCAAGCTGGAAGCCGATGCGGCGGAAAACCAGGCACGAGAAAAGCGTTTTCAGCTGGATGTTGCTTCGCGCCTCTTCAGCGTCGATGTCGGCTTGGATCCCAGGGCGTTACGTCTTCGTTATCCCGACCGGAGCCGTTATGTTATTGTGCCAGCCCAGGTCCGCATGCAATTCGACTGGCGACCCAAGCCATCAGATAAGCAAGACGCAAGGCGGCTTTTCGGTCGCGTACAGCAGATTCTGGTCGATCAGCTGCACGTGCCGCGCGACCTGCAAGGGGGGCTGCTGGCTATGCCGGAAAAATCACGCATCCAACCCGGTTATACCTATTACAATCCCAAAGACCCGGTGCGGGTTCGCTATCAGGTGCAGGTTGCCTTTGGACAGCGCTTGGAACCATGGATCACGGGAATCGAGGTGTTCAACTCTGCGATGCAGGGCACCGTGGTGCCGCGAGAGTCCGGGAAATGATCTCGGTTAAATGAACGGGGCTGGTTGCCATGGCAACCAGCCCCGTTTTAATTCGTGTCTACCGAAGTAGGCCGTTAGTCGTTCAGAATCAATATCTGCTTATTTGGTGCGGGCAGGGATAACGCCTGCTTCGTCAGAGATAATGATTTCAACCCTGCGGTTCATCTGGCGACCGGCTGCCGTAGCATTGGTTGCCACCGGGAATTCTATGCCATACCCACGGATATCGACACGATTGGATTCGACCCCTTTGTCGAGAAGGGCATTACGTACGGCAAGGGCACGGCGCTCGGACAAGCCCTTATTGTATTCGGGCGTTCCGGTACTGTCGGTGAACCCTTCAATCATAACCCGCCGGTTGGGATATTCCTTCATGAAGGCAGCCAGTTTGTCGACGGTCACGATGCCGCCCGGCTTCAGGTCGGCCTTGTTGACGTCAAATACCACCTCGCCAAGAGTCATGACCAGACCACGATCCGCTTTTACCGCTTGCAGTTCAGCGATTTCCTGCTCAAGTTTGGCCGCTCTTTCCTGTGCGGTGGTGACATCGCCCATGGCTTTTTCGGCAGCAGCTCTCTGAGCTTCGGTCTGCTGCTGGGCAAGGCTAATTTCGGCATCTCGGGCTTCCAGAAGAACCTTGTTGCGCTCGGCACTGGCCTGCGCTATGGCATCCTCTGCGATTTTCTGGTTGGCAATTTCCTGCGCAATGGCGGAGTGCTGCTTGGAGATGTAGGCTTGATGTTCCACGACAGCCAACTCCCCTTTTTCCTGGAAGGTTTCTTCTGCTTTGGTAAGAGCCTCTTCGGCCTTTTTCAGCTCCAGAGCAGCGCTACGCATTACGGTCGGGTTGGCCTGCGCTGCCTGATAGGCTGCCTTGGCTTCATCCAGCGCGGCATTGCTCCTAACTTTCTGCGCACATCCCGATAGCGCCATTGCGGCCATCATAACTCCGGCAATTCCGAAGAAAAGTTTGGTTCTATTCTTTGTTATCGACATGGTTGCCTCCCGATTATTTAGTTTTATGCCAATTACTGGGCGAGTTTACGCTGGATTTCTTCACGCAGCATATCAATGCCTTGTTGCAACGTCTCTACGGCTTTCTCGGATTGCACCGTGCGGGATTTCGCCTCGGCCAGTCGCGCATCTATTTCCGCCTGTTGCAAAAGCCGTTCTGCCTCTTCATACTTCTTGTCCCGGATGGCCGTCTTGGCCATTTCAACCTTGTCCTGGGCCGTTTTCAGTTCCAGAGGTGAGTGCTCATAGGCACCGGAGGCCGTAGCTTTATCCACGGCGGATTCAGCCAGGGCCATCTGGCTTGTTGGCGGTTGCATGGCAGGCGCGCAGGCCGTAAGAGCTAGTAGGCCCAAGCTGAAAAAAATGGTTTGTTTTCTGGTGCTAACCTTCATGGTTGCCTCCATTTAAGTGGGGTTATTGTATGCCTTCCGCCAGGAGTCTGTCGGACCAACTCTTGGGAAAGTCTGTTGCGCCAGGTTGAAAATGAAAAAGCCCTTTGTCTTACCTACGAAAAGGGATTAATTTTATGAAAATATGTGTGCCCTTGATTGAAATTTCTTTGATTAACACTATCACTGGTTAGGCGTTTTTCAAGGCACTTGAGGAAAGTAAAAAAACCTTGAAGGGGATATGAAATACGCAATTCAAAGCATGACTCCTTCGACGATCTTTTCGTGGGCTAATTCGGGTCCGGCCGCAACAAGCGAACGGCTTTCGAAGTTACGCAAAAAGCTACGTTCGGATCGGGGTAGGGGAAGAGGTTTCACGCGGTGGGTGGCGACGCGGGTATAATGGAAGGAATTCTTTTAAAAGGAGGCTCGCCATGGCCGCTAAGGAGTTTAAAGCCCTGGTAGTGGAAGAACAGGATCAGGCATATGCTCGGGCAGTTAAAACCAGGACTATCGACCAACTGCCCGCCGGCACCTTGCTGATCCGGGTTGCTTATTCCTCTTTGAATTACAAAGATGCTCTGTCGGCGACGGGTAATAAGGGGGTAACGAAAAATTATCCCCATACACCCGGTATCGATGCCGCCGGCATCGTTGAGCATTCGGATGATCCGGCCTTTGGAACAGGCGATCATGTTATTGTAACGGGCTACGATTTGGGCATGAATACAGATGGCGGTTTTGGTCAGTATATCCGAGTTCCGGCACAATGGGCGCTTAAGCCGCCCCAAGGGTTGACCCTCAAACAGGCCATGATCTTTGGAACGGCTGGATTTACGGCAGGTATCAGCGTGGCAAAGCTTGGAGTTCATGTACCGCCCGATGCGGGTGACGTTGTTGTCACCGGCGCCACTGGCGGTGTGGGTTCCATGAGCGTAGCGCTTCTTGCAAAACAGGGGTATCGAGTCGTGGCTGTTACCGGCAAGTCAACGGAACACGCTTTTTTAAAGCATCTCGGTGCCTATCGCATCGTGTCTCGTGAAGAGTTTCAAAATCCGGACAAAAGACCTTTGTTGCAGGCGCAATGGGCCGGAGGCATCGATACGGTTGGCGGGACCATGCTGGAAAACATGATCAAATCGACCGGTCCGCTGGGGGTTGTCACCTGCTGTGGCAACGTGGCGTCGGCCGATATAAACCTGACGGTCTACCCGTTCATACTTCGCGGGATAACGCTTATCGGCATCGATTCGCAACACTACCCGATGGCGGACAGGCTATGCCTGTGGCAAAAGCTTGCTGGAGAATGGAAACCGGATGTATTGGATGAGCTGTGTACCGAAAAGATCCTTGACGAACTCGATGCCTGCATCGACAGGATGCTGGCCGGGCAGTTGAAGGGGAGGATCGTGGTCAATATGCTCTGATAACCAGCTTGAAGAAATGTGTATTAACCTTGCGAAATAAAATAAGTTTTCGTAATTTTCTTTGAGGTTGCTTAAACAGCAATGTCAGCGAGTGCGCGATAACTTTCATGATTTTTCGGTAATTTGATCGATGAAGCGATTGAAATCTATTCGGGCAGAGTTATGACCTCGAACCGATCATCCAGGTGACGTTCCAGAATAGGACGCACTTCCTGCCACGATAGCCCGCCACCGCCGCAGCCGGGCCGCGGCAAAATCACCAGCGGCCAGCCGTTGCGGTCGGTCAGTGCTTTGAGCTGAAGACAGGAACGCTCGATGAGTCGAAGGTTCGGGACTTCAAACGGGGTGTTTTCCACGGGATAAGATACGATGCCGTTGCCGAGATCGAAAACCTGGTTGCCGTGGCAACGGATCAGTTCCCCCAATCGGGCAGGCAGGTCCGGAAACCGCTGCCGGGCCTGGCCGGCACAGCCACGCGGCATGGAACAGTTGCCCTTGAAGCTCACCTGACCACCAGTGGTAATGACGATGATCGCGCGGCCGTGCCAGGACCACAGGTCGCCGAAAATCTCCCGCATGATTACCAGTCCTCGCGCAGCACTTCACGTATGGAGCCGAGCAGATAATCGTAGACCTCGTCGCGGCGGGTTAAAAACCCCGGTACCCCGCGGTTGAGGATTTCTTCCAGTTCGCGCAGTACATGAGCGTCATCGGTGCCCACAGCGTTCATCACGGCTTCGAACATGGGGAGCACTTCATACAGGTTGTTGGCATCGAAAGGGTGCGCGTCCGGTGTGCCTTCAAATCTTGGAAGTTCCCGCACTTCTTTTTTGCGTGCATACCGGTACCATAAATCCGAAGGTTTGATGTTTATGTCCATAGCGATCTCCCTGGTGTGTGCCTAAAATACAGGCAATTTAATGGCATCCGCCGCATCCGCCGCCATGTCCGCCCTGTTTGCCGTGGCCGCAGGACGGGGTGCAGGGTGCCGATCCGACCGCTGCCGATTGCGATTTGAGCGCTACGAGGCTGGCTGCTTCAACGTACCACTTGCCTTCGATTTCCTGTCCGGCTAACTGCCCGCGTTTGATGTAAAGCAGCACGTTCAGCGCGGTTGTACCGAGTTCCTGAGCGACTTCCTCGGCACTCAACAGCTGTTTTTCAGGGGGCGTTTTGCACATGGGATAGCTCCTTTTATGGTTGTGCCGTGACGTTGCCATGGATGGTTTCCTGCCTTATCAGGCGTTGGCGACCGTTGTTGGCCCGGTGATTGTTGTATAGTTGTTGCAGACATCGCGCCATGACGGCAGGATGTGCGCAGAAAACAGGGCTGAGTGCTGAGTGCTGAGGGCTGAGGGCTGAGGGCTGAGGGCTGAGTGCTGAGTGCTGAGGAGTGAGTGCTGACAACTGACAACTGATAAGGGGGGCAGCGGCACAAGCCGCTGCCCCCCCCCCTTTTTTTCAGGCCCGGGTCAGCTGGCGATACTTGATGCGGTGGGGCTGGTCGGCGGCGGCGCCGAGGCGTTTGCGGCGGTCCTCTTCGTATTCGGACCAGTTGCCTTCGAACCAGACCGCCTGGCTGTCGCCCTCGAAAGCCAGGATATGGGTGGCGATGCGGTCGAGGAACCAGCGGTCATGGCTGATGACTACCGCGCAGCCGGCATAGTTTTCCAGGGCTTCTTCCAGAGAGCGCATGGTGTTCACGTCCAGGTCGTTGGTCGGTTCGTCAAGCAGCAGCACATTCGATTCGCTGCGCAGCATTTTGGCGAGATGCACCCGGTTGCGTTCGCCGCCGGAAAGCACCCCGACCTTTTTCTGTTGTTGGTCGCCGTTGAAGTTGAAGCGCGACACGTAGGCGCGGCTGTTCATGGTGCGGTTGCCCAGCTCGATGATTTCCTGCCCGCCGGTGATCTCTTCCCAGATGTTTTTTTCCGGGTCGAGGGCTTCGCGACTCTGGTCGACATAGGCCAGCTTGACCGTGTCGCCCAGACGGATGGTGCCGCTGTCGGGTTGTTCCTGACCGGTGATCATGCGAAACAAGGTGGTTTTGCCGGCGCCGTTGGGGCCGATGATGCCGACGATGCCACCGGGCGGCAAACGGAAGCTCATGCCCTCCACCAGCAGGCGATCGCCGTAGCCCTTACCGACCTTGTCGGCCTCGATAACGATATCACCCAGGCGCGGTCCCGGCGGGATGAAGAGTTCCATTTCCCGTTCTTTTTCCTGGGACTGCTGACCGAGCAATTTCTCGTAGGAGGCGATGCGCGCCTGCCCCTTGGCGTGGCGACCCTTGGGCGACATGCGGATCCATTCCAGCTCGCGCTGCAGGGTTTTCTGACGGGCGCTTTCCTGCTTTTCGTCCTGGCGCAGGCGTTCCTGTTTCTGTTCCAGCCAGGAAGAGTAGTTGCCCTTCCAGGGGATGCCCTGGCCGCGGTCCAGTTCCAGAATCCACCCGGCCACGTTGTCCAGGAAATAACGGTCATGGGTCACGGCGATGACGGTGCCGGCATAGCGCTGCAGGTGGTGCTCCAGCCAGGCCACGGTTTCGGCGTCGAGGTGGTTGGTCGGTTCGTCCAGCAACAGGATGTCCGGTTTTTTCAACAGCAGCCGACACAAAGCGACGCGGCGCCGCTCGCCGCCGGACAGTACCTCGACCAAAGTCTCGCCGGGCGGGCAGCGTAGCGCGTCCATGGCCTGTTCGAGGCGGCTGTCGAGGTCCCAGGCATCGAGGTGGTCGAGTTTGTCCTGTACTTCGGCCTGCCGCGCTATGAGGTCGTTCATCTCGTCGTCGGACATCGGTTCGGCGAACTTCATATTGATGTCGTTGAATTCGTTGACCAGGTCGACGGTTTCCTGCACGCCTTCCTCGACGATCTGACGGACGGTCTTGCCCGCCTCCAGCTCTGGTTCCTGCTCCAGAAAGCCCACCGTATAGCCGGCGGACAGGATGGTTTCGCCCTGGAAATCCTTGTCGACGCCGGCCAGGATTCGCAGAAGCGAACTCTTGCCGGAGCCATTCAGACCCAGTACGCCGATCTTGGCGCCGTAGAAATAGGACAGGGAAATATCCTTGAGAATCGGTTTTTTGTTGTGGTGTTTGCTAACCCGGATCATCGAATAGATGACCTTGCGGCCGTCGTCGCTCATAAAAAGTTCTCCTGCTATGGGTGCGTAAGGGGTGATCAGCGGAAATGCTCAACTGAATTCACGGGTGCCGTTGCGGGCGGCATATGGAGGCATGGGGTTGCGAATATCTCAGTGGAGCTCAAGAGCGCGGAGTCTAATGGGTACTTCTCTGGATGGCCTCACCGGCTTTTTCAATGTCCTTGCCCATGCCCGAGAGCGTGTTGCAGGCGCTTGGCGCCAAGCTCATTATAGGCAAAAAAATCAAATTTTTCATAGTGTTTAATCCATATACTTGAATGATTGGTTTACATTCCAAGACTGCGGCAGGGCCGCGAATTTTTCAGAGAATAGGGCGAGAACCTGCTAAATTTCAATACAAAAATGAACGTGATTAGCCGTGGTTATCAGTTGGGGGATGATCATGTCTGCACCTGACATATAATATAGTGCTCCAGTAGCCTTTACGACCTTGACCGATGCGCTTCGTACCTCAGCACATCCTATGTGCTGAGGTTTGAAAGGTTTAATTCGTGTTTCTATGGGATAATTTACTCTGAGCTGAGAATTGAACCTCATCAGGAAAATGTGTCTCACTTGGCGCCCTGGATGCAGTAGGACTGCTGCAACCGACCGTCAATATTTACTGTGACAGCAAATTGTCGTGAGTGGGCATGCAAGATGATGCAAAGAACTATCCGCAAGATATGTCAGATTGATCCGCGCAGCAAGGCCTCAGGGCAGGGCTCTGGAACGGGTAATCCAAAGGTTGCGGCTCAGCTCGCGGCTCCAGGCGATTTCCGCACTCAATTCCTCTGGGTTTGCGAACCCCAGTCGCCGGGAAAGGTAGAGATAATCGGGTGACTTGGGCAGGGGCAGGGTAAGATCCCTGGCATTGCCGCGTACCGCTCGCAGGGCATCGATGGTACGGCGAAAGCATCGATAGGCGCGGCGCAGGTCATTGGCTCGCGCGGGGGCGATCCAACCAGCGGCTTCCAGGCGGTTAAGACCCTGCATGGCATTGGAAACCCGCAAGGCCGGATCGGCGGCGCCGTGTTCGATAAGCTGGGCCTGCAGGAAATATTCGATATCCACCAGCCCGCCCGCACTGAGTTTAAGATTGACCCTGCCGTTTTTCACCAGTTCTGCATCCTGCCTCCGCCGCAAGTGCAGAATGTTGGCGTAGTCGATGGGCGCACCCGAAAAGACAAACGCGTCTCGGGCTTCCATGACCCGCCTCAGCAGTCCTTCGTCTCCGGCAATGGGCCGCAGCTTGACCATGGCCAATCTTTCAAACTGTTCTGCCTGGCTGTCGATGGCATAGTAATTTTGAAAGGCTTGCAGGGAACTGGCCAGGGTTCCTTTATTGCCAAACGGCCGCAGGCGTAGATCTATTTCAAAAATACCTTCCTTGCGCGATTTCAGTGCCTTGAGAAAAGTCCGGACAAATTCTTCGAAATAGCGGCTGTTTTCAACGCAGCGCTGTCCGCCCGTAGTCCCCTGTGCCTGGTAGATGAAGAGCAGTTCGAGGTCCGAGGCAAAGCCCATTTCGCAGCCTCCGTATTTGCCTGCCGCCAGAATGCACGAGCTGCAAGGCTGGCCCTCCACCTCGGGGCGACCAAAGCGGGAAGCGACGGTCGCGTGGCAGATTTCAGCCGTTTGGGCTACGATGACGTCGGTCAGGGTGGTTAATTCGCGTGAAAAAGCCACGTCGCCGATGGTGCGGGTGATATGCCGCAAATCGATGCGGAACATTTCCCGGTCTTTGAAGTCGTTAAGGATTTTGACCTTTTGTTCGTAGTTGTCGGCAGCCTCCAGTTCCTTTCGCAACATATCCGACCATTGCTTTCGGTCGAGGGTTTTTTCGATTTCCTCGCGGTTGCGTATCAGGGGGAAGAGGTTTTCGTGCTGCATGCGAAGAAAATCCTCCCACAAAAAGCGGCTGACCCCCATCAGGCTGGCGAGGGTCTGCATGGTTTGCGCCGACTGGATGCTGGTAAAATCCGCTGCCCGTTCCGGATCCTCCAGCAGGCGGGCGGCGAGGTCCCGAAACTGCCTGATGGCCTGCCCCGGGTTCGGACAATGCGGCAGCAGGTAGGCGAATTGCTTGATCAGGGCGCAGGCAAAGCGCAACTCCTGCAATTTGTCCTTATCGAGGATTTTGCGACCGTGCAGATTCCGGATCCAGAAAGTGTCGTGCACTTCGCCGCCCTCGGTACGGATGGTTGCCTGTTCGATATTAATTTCCAGCAGGGCCAGCGCATTGGCAAAGGCGAACAGGAAGCCGGGGATATCCTGCGAGGTGATGCGCACCACCGTGTCCGTATCGGACAGGTCGTTATCGATGACAATCTTCACCGGCAATAATTGTTCCCCTGACGGTGCCCTGGTCTCGATGGCCGTGGCGACCATGTCGATGAGTCTGTCGCGTACCGCATCGATACCGCTTTGGGCCATGTCCCTGTTGGTGTTGGCAAGTTCCTCGAACAGGTCGCTCAGAGTGCGCTCGGGGTCGTTCACATCCGCCAGGTTGACCGTGAAAATATCCATGATCCGGGCTAAACTGATTGTCGTTGCCTGTGGCCTTGTTTGGTCAGAAGTCTCCGGTACTGCAAAAATATCGGCACTGCTGATATTGGCGCCATAGGCAGTCAACAGCCCCGCAACCACGGATAACAGCCCTTCCTTATCGGTGGTTGCCAGGGCGATTTGCCAGACGTCCCGGGAGAGTTTTTCTTTATGCAGTGCAATATCCTCCGCAACCTTGATCTGCGTCGGCAGGTCACGGAATTTTTCAAAAACATCGAAGTTTTGCAATAAATTGAAAGTCATGCCCATTCCTTATTATCGGCCTGGTTACGGAGCCTCATTTCTCGGAGAATTTTTCGTCTGAAATAGCGCGATGCTGGTTTAAGAATTACTATATCAGCATTAAAATCTCAATAAAACATGCGGGAGGTTATTCATGGAGGACCGATTGGATGGTCGCGTAGCCCTGGTTACCGGTGGCGCGCAAGGTATCGGCAAGGGGATTACCCGCGCATTGCTGTTGGCGGGCATGCAGGTGGCGGTTGCCGACCGGGATGCCGAAGCCTGTCAGGAAATCGTGGCCGAGTATGCCGACGCCGAAAGAGTGGCTGTTTTTCCTGTCGATGTGGCAATAGAGGCGGAGGTTGCCGACATGATTGGCAGGATTGTGGAGCGTTTCGGACGACTGGATGCCCTGATCAACAATGCCGGTCATGGCGTCGGGCACCCCGTGCCTGTGGAGACGTTGTCTCTGGACGATTGGAACAGGGTGCTTGCGACCAATCTGACCGGCGCGTTTCTCTGCAGCAAACACGCAGTCGCCGCTTTACGCCGGAACCGGGGCGCCATTGTCAACATCGCCTCCACACGCGCTATGCAATCCGAACCCCACGGGGAAGCCTATGCCGCCAGCAAAGGCGGCCTCGTCGCCCTGACCCACGCCCTGGCCAACAGCCTGGGACCGGATATCCGGGTCAATGCTATCAGTCCCGGCTGGATAGCCGTGGACGATTGGCAAAAAACCGCCAGGTGCCATACGCCGCAGTTGCGCCTTGAAGATCATGCCCAGCATCCGGTGGGCCGGGTCGGGCAACCCGGAGATATTGCCGAACTGGTGACTTTTTTGATATCTGCCCGCGCCGGGTTTATTACCGGACAGAATTTTACCGTCGATGGCGGTATGACGCGAAAGATGATATATGTGTCATAGGAGGCTGTCGGACTATCCATGCGCCAGCTGTAAATTCGGCTGTTTGGCCCATATTTCNNGCTTCGGCCCGAATAGTCCGACAGCCTCCTAGGAGGAGTCATGAAAAATGTCCTGGTGTTTTTGCTGGGGGTTGCCGCGGTGATCTATCTGTTGAATCCGGGGGCCGGTTTTTTTGAGATCCTGCCGGATAACCTGCCGTTTATCGGCAACCTGGATGAAGCGGCTGCAGCCGGGGTGCTGGTCATGTGCCTGAAATATTTCGGCATTGATCTGCCGCGCTTCTTTCGCAAGGACAGGGATTAAGGATAGGGGTTCGAATAAAACAAAAAAGCTGGTGGGCCGGGAAGGGAACAACTGACCCGTTTAGCGGTTTTGTATAGGATACGCTGTATGCACTTTTATCCGAGAGCATGTGAAATCAGGAGGCAGTTACCATGATGAAGCCGATGGAAACGTCATTTACCAAGATTCTTTCCCTTTCCAACGATGAAGCCTTGAAAAGGCGCTTCATGGTTCTCGATGAACCGATCCAGGCCAATATGCGCTTCGGTTTGCTGCTGGAGGTTCTCGACAAGGTGGCGGAAGAGGCCGCCCTGAAATATGTCAACTGCTTCTATCCCGAGGCCCGGGTGGTCACGGCGGCGATTGACAATATCGTTGTCCGGCATGTTACGGATATGTCGAAGGATGTGCATTTCAAAGCCCGGATCAACCACGTAGGCCGTTCCTCACTTGAAATCGGCATTCGTGTCGAGCAGCCCGGCGATCCGGTAAGACATATCGCTTCCTGCTATTTCACCATGGTCGCCCGCTCGGGGGTCGGGGAGGGGGCCACCAGCGTGGTGCTGCCCGGGCTGGATTATTCCGAGGAAATCGAGCAGCAGCGTGCCGCCAAAGCTCTGCAGCGGCGCGAAGAATACAAGCAGCAGCAAGCGTTGCTGCGTGAGCCCCCCAGTCGGGAAGAGTTCGAAATGCTGACCGGCCTGCACGCGGCTCAGGACGAGCCCGGTTTTTACGGCTTGTTGGCCGGACAACTCACGGCCGGGGCCTGGGAACGGATGTACCCGGAGCAGGAAAACGTGCCCAAGAAGATTTTCGGCGGCTATCTGATCCGCCGCGCCTACGAACTGTCGTCCATCTGTTCCGAGCAGGTGGCGCCTAACCGCCCCATCCCTGCGGCGGTCAACCGTATCAACTTTTTCCATCCGGTACGCATGGGCGACAAACTTCATTACACCACAAGGGTGGTCTATACCAGTGGCAGTTTCATTTGCGTGGAAGCCAATATCGAACGCATCAGCCGCGACCGGACCACCAAAGCCCTGTCCAATTCGTGCCTGTTCACCTTCGTCAACGTCGATGGTGAAATGAATCATCAGCCGGTGCCCCTGGTCTATCCGACCAATTACGGTGAGGATGGGCGCTATCTCGCAGCCCATCGCAGCTGTCAGGCGTTGATCAACCATCGCCAGATGATTTGAACCGGCACGAGCTTAAAACCGTAAGACCGCAGGCCGGCCGGACAGACTGAAATAATAGCCGATAACGATCCGCGGCGTCGATGGAATGGCTGCAACTGAAATAGCGCTTTGTCCCGGCGCTGAGATCGACTATATTACCGAAACATTCACACCCCCTTTGAGGCTTCGCCCGAGGGGGTGCTTTTCGTCGGTTGGAGGTCCGGATGGCTATGGAAGTATCGGCGAACTTACGCAGTCGTTTGATTGCGGGGAACGAACAGGAGTACGGCGAAGGTTATGCGCAATTGACCTTCCCTACAAATATCGAGATTCAAAAAGCCCTTGAGCGGCGTGCCGGGATTCTGGCGGATCTGCAGGGGCGCATAACGATGGGCTACGGCGGTACCAAGCTCGATTGCACGAATCTGTCACCCGGTTGCCGAATCTGTGCGGAGGGCGACTGGTCGTGCCTGTTCATCACCGGCCGCTGCAATTGCCGCTGTTTTTATTGCCCCACCGGCCAAGGCGATAATGACCTGCCTACAACCAACACGGTGGAATTCCGTACCCCGGCCGATTATGTCGGTTATCTCGAGGTTTTCGGTTTTCGCGGCGCCAGCATCAGCGGCGGCGAACCGCTGTTGAACCCGAAACGATCCCTGGCTTATGTGCGTGCCATCAAAAAGCACTTCGGGGATCGCATGCATGTCTGGCTCTATACCAACGGCACCCTGGCCAATGAGGAGATCCTGCGGCAGTTAAGCGATGCCGGGCTCGATGAAATCCGTTTTGATATCGGCGCTACCGACTATCACCTCGACAAGCTGAAGTTGGCGGCGGGTGTTATCCCTACGGTTACCGTTGAAATCCCCGCCATCCCTGAAGACCTGGAGCGTCTCAAAACCAAGATGATCGAGATGCGCGACGCAGGCGTCACTTATCTCAATCTTCACCAGTTACGCCTGACACCCTATAATTTCGAGCATCTTGTCGCACGCAACTATACCTTTTTGCACGGCGAAAAGGTTACCGTCCTCGAGTCGGAACTGACCGCCCTGGAACTGGTGCGGCACAGCCTCGACCACAAGATCGGCCTGCCGGTCAACTACTGCTCCTTCGTCTTCAAAAACCGCTATCAAGGCCGTGCCGGCCGTATTCGTAACAGCCGTTTCATCGTCAAGGCCCATGAATCCCTGACCGATCACGGATATATTCGTACCCTGACCCTGGTCGGCAGCCCGGAAGCGGTGGTGCGCCAGGAACGCAGTTTCGGTGAACAGGCCGTAAGCGTTCAACTATGGAGCAAGGGAAATTCCCGGAATAAACTCGTTATTCATCCGCAACTATGGGGGGCGGTCGCCTGGGAAGATTTCCGTCTATTGGTCGGCTACACTGCCACCCGGCAACGATCCTCGGTGAGTTACCATAACCCGTTTGTCAGTGTTCCGGTAAGTCCTGGAAAGTCGGTGGTTATCGAACGCGCCCGTGCGGTAGCGGATTTTGAATTGAGTGGAGATGCCCTGCAGTGGTTCTCGGAGGTTTTTCTGGCTGGGCGTAGTTTGCCTGGTCCGGCAGGGGATGACACTCTGCTGGCGGAGATGGTGCCGTTCGAAAAAGGTCTGACAGGGTTGCAGGATTATTACTGAAAGGAGCCCGGAGCAATCATCATCCTGGGAGCCTGTCGACAGACTCCTCGCCTGATCATGATTGCTCCGGGTTTTTATCGCATCGTCAGATTTCCTGAACGGGGTTTTTCTCGTTTGCCTGAAGGGGGAGCTGCGCGGCAGCTTTTTCCTGGAGTTTGCTGAAATAGTGCGTGATAGCCATGCGCGCATACTCGCCGGCGCGAATACCGATGAATTTTTCATGCGCGACCATGATGGAAACGACGACCTTGGCCTGCCCGTTAGTTTCACTGGCAAACCCCACAAACCAGTCATAGCGTATCTCGTGGGTATCGTTGTCCATTGAACCGGTCTTCCCCCCGATCTGCAACTGCGAGAGAGTCTTGTCCTTCTGGTAGCCCTGGAAGGATTTGCGCGCCGTGCCGGACTTGATGGTGGTTTGCATCATCTGATCCAAAACCATCGAGGCTTTTGCCGACATGGCCTGCTGCTCCCAGGATTGTTGTCCATGGTACAGAACCGTGCCTTTTTCGTCGAAAATGCGATCTACGATGGATGGCGCCACCATGCGGCCATTGTTGAGGACCGCCGAAGCCATCACCGCGCCGTGCAAGGGCGAGATGGTCGTGTCACGATTGAAACCGCTGGCAATTTCGGCCCACCCATAAGGGTCGTCATTGACCTGGCAATGGCTGGGGGGCAGGGACAGGTCAAAGTCCAAAGACTCGTTGAATTTGAACGTATCCGCAGATTTTTCCAGCAGTGACTTGCCCAGGCGGCCTTCGCCGAGTTTGCCGAATACCGGGTTGATCGATTGGGCAAAGGCGTCCTTGAACGATACTGAGTTGGTATGTTTGGAGATCTTGTCGGTCAACTGTCGTTTGTACAAGGTATGTTTGTAGCCGTTGAAATGCATGGTCGAATCGGCCGTGTAGTTGTAATGATCCACCGCGGATGCTGCCGTAACGATTTTAAAGATACTGGCCGCGGGAAAGGTGCTGCGCAGGCAGGGATTGCCGGTATTGCCGGTCCTGTCGAAACCCGCCATGGCCAGGATGCGTCCTGTGTTGGCCTCCATGACGACGATACCGATATCCCGGGAATTTTTGCGATCCATCTTTGAAAGCAGGTAATTCTGCAGGTCAACATCCAGGCTGGTTTCCACCTGGAGCGTCTGCCGGCCAACGGTCAGTTTGATATTCTTATCGGTAAGATTGTCGAAGGACTTCCCGTTGAGTAGCTCGCGGATATCCTTCTTGCTGGAAATTTTTGCAAGCGGCGTGGGCGGCAGAGAGGCTTGGGCCGCGTTCGTCGGGGAGGTCGACGCGCCGTTCAGGATCAGGGTATGAAATCCGAAAACTCCGCACACGGTAAGCATGGCAAGAGCGCAGAGCCTTCTGCCGGTGCGTTGACTGCGGCGCCGGGGACCCCTTTGATAATTCAGGTCGCTTTGAAAGCCACGCCAGCCCGAGTGATCTCGCAATATGGATGAACGCCTGGAAGATTTTCGCATAGTGGTATCTTTATGGAATAAATGCTGTTGTTGAGATTCTCGTGACTGACCCTGGGAGTCCGACAGGCTCCGACGAAGCCCATAGCCCATCAGACATCTTTTGCGGCGCTGCAGGATATCATTTTATTCAGTCGCCGCCAACTGCATAAAAATCACGATGATGACACTGGCTCCTCCGGGCTTTTGAAATGCCGGCTTATTTCCTCCAGTTGCGCAGGGGATATCCTTTTGTATTCCACGCCGATGCCGGGTACCAGCATGGCCTGTCCCCAGGGACGCCAACGACGGATCACGACTGGGATGGGAGTTGGGTCAGAAAGTTCCAAAAAACGCACCCACGCGACCCCGCAGTCCTGCCAACCTTGATTCGAAATCAAAAAGCAGCCCCCTTTGGAAATATCCAGCGTGGTGGTTTTTTCCGTATGATCCTCGGTAAATGTTTCATTTTTGCTCAGTAACACATTGAAATGGATAGGATGCCGTTTGTTAATCCGGCATATCCGTGCCGGGTGAGTGCGACAGAACTGATCCAGAAAGCTTCCCAGGGGATTTTCCTTATTGATAAGCTTGCCGATAACGATCCCCCGAATCTCCCGGGCCTGGGCGTCCCATCGGACCCGCAAGGTCGGATATACGTCCGAAATATGTTGTATGTCGATTTTGTCGGTGTGGGGGGCTCTTACCGCAGTCAGGACATCGAGAATCACACCGTTGAAAGGTACGTTGCGCATCTTCTGTTTCATTTCCGCGAAACTGGCAGCAACTTCGCAAGCCGCTCCAAGCTTCTCCACGGCTGATCGATAGAGAGCCGCCGTCTCAGGATCACTGGCAATGATAAGTACTTTGGTCATGCTCAACCTTCCCGAACACCAGATAAAGACAAGGTTGCCATGCCTTTCATTTTGCTGGCTCCGTTTTGAAATACCGACATTTCAGCTTTGTTCGCCGTATAGCAGTGTTTCCGTCTAACAGGATACCCCGTTTTCAGCCGATTTAAAGATTGTCGAAGACGGAGGAGTGAGATTTAACCGATCACGCGTTAAGTATTTTTTTTTGAATCTCCTGCAGAGCAGAAGAGACGATGTTTTCAAAAAAACCGTAGGACGGATTTTTGGCACGCCATCAGAGATAGCTGCGTCCGCCGATGTAGGTCCTGGTGTAAAATGGATGGGACAATTTTTCGATACGTATGGTGTTTCCGGTGCTCGGGGCATGGATGAAATGATTGTTGCCGATGTACATGCCCACATGACTGACGCGATTATCGCCGTTGGTGGCGAAAAACACCAGGTCGCCTTTACGCAGGTGCTGTTTTGAAATCCAGCGTCCGGCCTGAAACTGGTTATACGAAACGCGCGGCAGATTAAGTCCGTTGAGGCGGTAACTGACCATGGTCAGGCCACTACAGTCGAAACCGCTTTCGCCATCGGTCCCGCCCCATCGGTACGGAACCCCAATGAAGCCGCGAGCGGTTTTGACAAGATTTTCTCGCAGATGGTCGGAGTCCATCCCTCCCATGCCGGCGACGGAATATGACTGGGGGATTACGATGAAAAAACTGCCGATAAGCCCTTGCGATTGCAGTTGCTCAGCCTCGCTGCGGGCTGCCGCATAGTTTGAATGATTGCCGAATCGGACTTTAAACAACCCGGACTTGTGACCAAAATAATAAGCGTCGATCCCTCGCCTCTGGAGTACCTGTTCCAATCGCACGGCATTTTCAAGGTTGGAAAAAGCTCCCACCTGAATGGCATATCCCATTGTTTGAAGAGAAGCCCTGTCAGCCTGTTGCGCGGAACTGCTGACCTTTCGATGGGCCTTTGGTTGCCTGACGTGACTCGAACAAGCGGTCAGCAGCAGGATAACCAAGCAACAGGTGAGGCATGCAGTCATTGATTTTTGCATAAAACAAACACACGTCATGCATTTCTCCATGCGGGCCACGAGACAGGTTTTATCCGAAAACTCCGGACAGAAACGAGATATGAGTCAACCTTATCCCGTAAAATGGGATGTGAAAAGTTTTTATTTTTGAAATGATTAAACAGTGCCGTCGGTTTAAATTTAATATTTGATTATTATAAAAAGCTATAGATGATTACGTATTGTGATTGACGGTGATTTTATGTATTTTTACGTCGTAATTTCTCATCTGTGCATGTTTTGCTTGGAAGTCGTATACACTTGGAGGTGCAATGAAGTTCAACGATTGGAAAATTGGTTACAGGCTTGCCTTGCTGGCCGGATCGCTTGCTGTTTTTCTTGTGATTACCGGTGTGTTGGGCTTGAGCAGCCTGGGAAGTATCAACGCATCCTTGCAGTCCGTATACCAGGACCGGGTGGTGCCTCTAACCCGGCTCAAAAAAGTGTCCGACATGTATGCGGTCAACATTGTTGACCTTTCCCACAAAATTCGCAGCAATCAGTTCAATTGGGATGATGCTATGCGCGGCTTGAAATCGGCCCAGCATCTCATTGCCACGGAATGGAGTGCCTATCTGGAGACGGCGCACGCTCCCGAAGAACAGGAACTGGTTCGCGATGCGCGTAGCCTGATGGCCAGTGCCGATCAGACCATCCTGAACCTTGAAAGCATCATTGCCGAGCGTCAGCACCTGCTGCTCAACGATTTTATCGACAACAATCTCTATCAGGAAATCGACCCCATCACCGAGCAGGTCGGCAAGCTGATCGATGTACAACTCGAAATGGCGCGCCACGAATTTGAGCAAGGACAGGCTACCTACCGGAAAACCTATCTTTTATCCATGGGATGCATGGGGCTGGCCCTGCTGCTGGCCGGCATTCTTGGCTTTGTGATTATTCGCAGCGTGACGCGGCCGATGGCCCTTACCGTCGAAATGATCGAAGCGCTGGAAAAGGGCAATCTTGATATGCGCCTGGCCCTTGACCGCAAGGATGAGATCGGGCGTTTGGCACGGGCCATGGATGCTTTTGCCGATAATTTAAAACATCAAGTGGTCGAAGCATTCAACAGCCTGGCTGCAGGAAACTTTACCTTTAAGGCCAAAGGTATTATCGCCCAACCCCTTGACATGACCAATGCGGCGCTATGCAAGCTGGTCCATGAAATCCAGGCCACCAGCGAGCAGATTGCCGGCGGCTCCAATCAGGTAGCGGACGCCAGTCAGGGCCTCTCTCAGGGGGCAACCCAGTCGGCATCTTCCCTGGAGGAGATTTCCGCCGCCATGACGGAACTGGCATCTCAGAGCCGGCAAAACGCCGACAACGCCAAACAGGCCAACATGCTCTCCAGCCAGGCTAAAAACGCCGGGGACAACGGCAATCAGCTCATGAACGAGTTGACGGAAGCGATGTTCGATATCAACCAATCGGCTGCAAGTATTAACAAAATTATCAAAGTAATCGACGAAATTGCTTTCCAGACCAATCTTCTGGCGCTCAACGCCGCCGTCGAAGCTGCGCGTGCCGGGCAACACGGCAAGGGTTTTGCCGTCGTGGCCGAAGAGGTGCGCAACCTTGCGGCCCGCAGTGCCAAGGCTGCCAAGGAGACCGAAGAACTGATCGAAGGGGCCAATCAGAAAACCAACCACGGCACCAAACTGGCCCAGGACACGGCGGCCGCTCTGCAGGGGATCGTGCAGGAGACTGGTAAGGTTACCGATTTGCTCAACGAGATTTCCGCAGCCTCCGATGAACAGGCCGTAGGTTTCGATCAGGTCACCCGGGGTCTGAACCAGATTGAACAGGTTACCCAGCAAGCCACAGCCAATGCCGAAGAGAGTGCTTCGGTGGCGGAGCAACTGGCCAGCCAGTCCGCATATCTGCGTCAGATGCTCGGTCGCTTCAAGATTGGTGCTGCCCCGCAGGCTGCCCCCCGGCTTGCAGGCAGTGTCTCGGCAAAGCGGCCTGCTGCCAAGGCGTTGCCCCAGCCCGCAAGGACGCAGCAACCGATGGCGCCGCGACCGACAGCCCAGAGGCCGGTCGCAGCCAAGGCAGCCAGGGCCTTGCCGGCCCCCTCAAAACCGCAACCCCGGTCGCCAGCTAAATCAACGACGGAGCCCAAGGAATTAAGGCCGGAAGAAATTATTGCCCTGGATGATTCCGAATTCGGCAGATATTGATGGCGTCGCAAAAATGTCCGCCCTGCTGGGGTGCAGCGTTTTTTCAGGACTTCGACATACACTATGTATGCCTTCACGCCTGAAAAACCACTGCCGAAAATAGCTTGGCTATCTCGGATCTGTTTGCGAAAGAATCCGATATTGACCGCCTGATTACACCTGACGTAATGAAAAGACCGGCCCTTGTGCCGGTCTTTTCATTTGGGGCTGACGACCTGGCGGTTTGCGTTACAGCCGTTTCTTAATTTGCCGAAAGGGGATGAGTCACCGTTGGCATTTGGATGCGATCCTTTATTGGCAAGGTATACTTAGTTGATATCCTGGTTTCAACGTCGAACCTTATCCGTTATGTTTTTAATCCCTGAACAACCCGGGAGAGAGCATTCATGATAAAGGATCGTACCAGCCCATCTGTTATCGTCTTTTGCAAGTGGTTTCCTGTTGGTATGATCCTGTGCTTCCTCCTGCTGGCGGGCGGTTGTGCCACGGCGAACAGGCATCCCGGTGGCGAGGGGGTTAAGGCAGAACCACCGGCCGAAATACTGACTTTTCCCGCTCCCGGCAGCGCAAAAGCTTTGGAGCCGACAGTCGTCAGTTACCCGGAATACCGGGATCCCCTGATCTGGGTCAACCGGGGCATCTTCGCCTTCAACGATGTTACTTACCGCTATCTGCTGATTCCCGTCGGTAAAGGCTATACGCGGGTGATCCCCGATCCCGTTCGTACAAGTGTCGGCAACTTCTTCGATAACATCAAGATGCCGATCAGTGCTGTCAACCACCTGCTGCAGTTAGAGCCGCAACTGCTGGGCAGGGATCTGCTGCGTTTCGGCATCAATACCACGCTTGGCCTGGCAGGACTGTTCGATCCGGCTAAGGCATGGTGGGGGTTGGAGAAGGCAGACACCGATTTTGACGAGACCCTGGCCGGTTACGGTGTGGGCTATGGCATTTACCTGGTCCTGCCCATTCTGGGCCCTTCCAATCTGCGCAACAGTGCTTCCATCGTGGCCGGCCATTTCCTGAATCCGGTCGTTTACCTGCTGGAGAATCCCGAGAGGAGTGCCGTTCAGGGATTCGATGCTTTCCAGGACTACGCTCCGGGTGCGGAACGGTACGAGACCCTTCGCGAAAAGGTCGAGGATCCCTACATCTTCTTCCGCAATCTCCACCTGCAGGGAGTGCAACGGGATGAAGATTACTGAAAGGTTGATTCATGCCCTGCTTGGCGCCGTCATTGCCCATCCCCGGGTAGTGCTGGTCATTTTTCTGCTCGGCACGGTTGCGTTGGGATGGCAGGCCAGACATTTCGAGATAGACGCCTCTGCGGATACACTGTTGCTGCGGGACGATCCCAACTACTTCCAGACCCAGATCGTGAACCGCCGTTTCTCGCCTCAGGAATTCCTGCTCATCGCCTACAAGCCCATAAACCGTCCCCTGCTTACCGAACAGACCTTCAATGACCTTCGTACCCTGACTAGAAAACTTCGACGACTCGACAGGGTGGAATCGGTGCGCTCGATTCTCAATGTTCCCCTGTTTCCCCGCAGCCGGGAAGGCCTCTCCGCGATGAAGGAACAGTCCCGGTTGACGCTGGATGACGGGGATTACAGCACCGCCCAGCTCAAACTGGCATTTCGCTGGCACCCCCTTTACGAAGACCTGCTGATCAACCGGGAGCAAACAGCCACGGCACTGCAGGTACTGTTTCGAAGCGACAAGGAGCTGGATGGGATCAAGGATCGCATGGTCGCTCTGCAGGGCAGATCTTTGCGAGGGGAGCTATCCGAGGATGACGAGCAGGAGATGGTGCAACTCAAGGAGAGGGCGGAGCCGATTGAGAAAAGGCTCGACAAGATCCGGACAGAGGAAATCGAGACGATTCGTCGCATCCTGACCGAATACGAGGACAATGCGGAAATTTATGTAGGCGGGCTGCATGTTCTCGGTTATCAATTGATCCGGATCATCAGGAACGACTTGATCGTTTTCGGCGGCGCCATTGCGGCGATGATCTGCCTGGTGCTGTTTCTATTCTTCAGAAAAATGCGCTGGGTGTTCATCCCGGTCGTCTGCTGCGCCTGCAGCGCTCTTGCCACCATGGGCCTGTTCGGGCTGCTGGGTTTCAAGACCACGGTAATTTCCTCCAACTTCATCGTGTTGCAGCTGATCCTGACCCTGGCCATCGTCATCCATCTGATCGTCCAGTTTCGGGAATACAGCGCCGCGCATCCGAACTGGGATCAGGCGGAACTGGTCAAAAATACGCTGGTTCGAAAAGCGGCCCCGTGCTTCTATGCCGGCATCACCACCTCGGTCGGTTTTGCCTCGCTGCTGTTCAGTGGTATTCAGCCCGTCATCACCTTCGGCTGGATGATGATCATCGCGATGATCTTCTCCATCGGGGTCAGCCTGGTACTGTTTCCGGCTGCGATGGTGCTGCTTGGTCGGGAACAGGAGGCGAAAGCCTGGGGTTTCACCCGTCGGATTCTGGGCTTCTTCACCGGCCTGACGCTGAAGCACCCCCTGCTGATCGGGTTGATCTCGGTGGGTGTGCTGGCTGCCAGCGTGGGCGGTCTGTTCCTGCTGGACGTCGAGAACAGTTTCATCAACTACTTCAGGACAAGGACCAGGGTACACCAGGAACTCTCCTTCATTGATCGGCAGTTCGGCGGCACCACCCCCCTGGATATCGTCTATACCATTCCGAACGTGGAGCGCACCAAGGACCTGGTCATGACCGCCGACACCGTACAGTTGCTGCAGCGCATTCAGTACACGCTGCAGCAACATGCAGCGGTGGGAAAAACTCTTTCGGTGGTCAATTTTACGGAAATGGCCAAGGCCATCAACGAGGGCAAGCCCCTGACCGAGTACGAGCTCACCGCCGCCTATTGGATCATGGAGGACGCCCTGCGGGAGCAACTGCTGGGAGCGTTTTTTTCCCCCGAGCACGCCCAGGTGCGCTTCAGCGTCCGGATAAAGGACACCACGGAAGGGCTTGACCGGGCCGAACTGCTGGTGAAGATTCACAACGATATGAAAACCCTCGACATACCGGAGAACCGGTACCGGCTGAGTAATCTTTTCGTCCTCTACCAGGATATTCTGCAGCGCCTGTTCCGCTCCCAGATTCTGACCCTCGGGATTGTGTATGTCGTGCTGACGCTCACTTTCCTGGCCATCTTCCGATCGGTCAGGATAGCCCTTGTCGGCATCATGCCGAACATCCTGACTACCCTGGCGGTGCTGGGGGTGATGGGTTGGCTAAGGATCCCCCTCGATCTGATGACGATTACGATAGCAGCTATCGCCATGGGCATCGCGGTGGACGATACGATTCACTATATTCATCGCTATCTGGAAGAGCTGGAGGGCGCTCCCGCCGACAAAGCCGTCGAGCGCAGCCACGCCAGCGTCGGTTACGCCATGCTCTACACCTCGCTCATCATCACCCTGGGTTTTTCCCTGCTGGCCTTCTCGGATTTCATGCCGAGCGTTCTGTTCGGTCTGCTGACCGGCTTCGCCATGCTTGGAGCGCTCGTTTTCGACCTTTGCCTGCTGCCGGTGTTGCTCAACCGGTTTGTCAGGAGCCGATGAAGGACTGGCCCACTGGGGATCGCAGTTTTTTAAAAAAGCAGGCGTTCATCCTGGTGTAAAACTTGAGAGGTTTTTATTCCCGCAGCACCTTCAGGGGGCTCCATCTGGTCGGGAATCCCCATCCGGTCCGAGGTTGTTTCTCCGTGCCGGTGGTTTATCTCCGGGATAGCCTGGATTCCTCAGGGTAAACTGCTTGGGGCCTGTGTTGACAGGGGACCGGGAAGTGATAAATGGAATCTGAGAGGGACAGTGCACACGTCCCACAGTGTCCATCCATAGTTTCCGGATGAACACGAGTTATAAAAAGTCCGTCGTTTCGCACGGTCACAACCGGGAGAAGGAGTTGCGCCATGGAACCCAGGAAACTTCTGACAGTGTGTATCGTTCTCTTTGTGTTTTTCGCAACGGGGGTCGCCGCAGACACCAGTAACGAAGAAATGCAGTCGGATCTCTGGCTCAAGGCCAAGATCGTCACCGCCTACACCCTGAACCAGCATCTGAATCCTTTTAAGCTCGATATCGAGGTCAAAAAAGGCGTTGCTTATTTGAGCGGGACTGTTGACAGCAACGTCGAACGGGATCTTGCGGTGCAAATCGCCAAGGGGGTCGAGGGGATCAGTAAGGTTGAAGAGGCTATTCAGGTCAAGCCGGGCGCCATGGCCGGTGAGCGCCGCGAGTCTGAGTTCTTCCGCACGGTGGAAGATGCGACAATCACGGCCAAGATCAAGTCCAAACTGTTGTGGAACCGCAACACCAAGGGCCTGGATATTAACGTAACCACCAAAAATGCTCATGTCACACTTAAAGGAAAGGTCGCCACGGCTGTTCATGAGGATCTGGCTGTTGAGTTGGCGAAGAACACCCCCGGCGTAGAACGGGTCGAAAATGAGCTTGTCGTGTCCCCCCAGGCGGGGAAGGTAAAGGAAAATGGAACCTTGCAGAAGATGGAGACCAAGGCAAACGACGCCTGGATCACCACCAGGGTGAAATCGATGCTCCTCTTCAGCAAGGAGACGCAAGGTGCGAGTATCGACGTCAGCACAACCGAGCAGGTCGTGACTCTGAAAGGCACCGTGGTCAGTGACGAACAGAAGGAAGCCATCCTCAAAATGGTCGGCGATACGGAGGGGGTCAAGGCCGTTCGCTCACAGCTTGTGGTGGAGAAAGGATAGAATCCGAAAGCAAAAGAGCGGGCTTTAGAGGATATTGAAGGGGTGCGTTTCGTTCCCGGAAAAGGAGAGATGAACATGAAAACCACATGGTTTGCAATAGGTTTGATCCTGGTGATGATTCTCGCCGCCGGCTGCAGCCGCGGATTTTACGGTGGCGCTGCGGTTGGCGCCGGAGGCACCGGTGCGGCTTATGAATATCAGAACAAACAGGCCATCGAGGATTTGGAGAGCGACTTCAAGAAGGGTCGAATCGACAAGGATGAATACCTGCGCAGGAAGAAAGAGATTCAGGAACGATCGTTAATTTATTGAGCAGTTCGTTAATCCCACGGTCATAACGGGGACTGCACCCGCCTGAAAAGGTGCGCCGGGGGGCATTGCGCCCCCCGGAAGGTTGCCTGTCTACCGGTCTCCAGGCCCGGGACGAAATGACCGTTCAGGCTGATTTTTCGTGCTTGGTCTTTTCGGCTTCTATCGCATCTTTGCCGGCTTTTACCGCAGCTTTGATAAGATCGGCCTTTTCCTCGAGGAGTTCCCGTCCCTCATGCACCGCTTTTTTGACCCGGGCTTCCGCGTCTTCGGTGAGTTCGTGCAGTTTGTCGCGGGTTTCATCCATCGCATCCCGCAGCTTTTTCCGCGTGTCGTGTCCCGAGCGGGGTGCCGTCAACAAAGCCAGTCCTCCACCGATGACCGCGCCGAGGGTGAACGCAAGAATGGTCGCTCCTAAGTTGTGTCTGTTGTTTTCCGCCATGGGTTAACCTCCCTTTTCCTGGATCCCTTTGAGAAAGGCCTTGCCGGCCACCCTGACACCCAACATGAGGCAGGAGATATTTTCGGCAAAGCTGCAAACATCCTGTCGAAGAAACTTGCTGACATGTCGAACCGTATCGGACATCTCATTCATCGATTCGAGCAGGTTTTCGGCCTTGTCGGCGCCCTGTTCGATCGTTACCGAGGCCCGGTTGAATCGTTCCGCGATTTCCCGCAATTCCCTAAGAGTCGGAATCAGTTCCCGACGCAACTCGCCCAAAAGCGCATCGGCCTCCTTCCCTGTCTTTTTTACTTGCCATATCATCGGCAGTAGAAAGGCCATTACGATGACAAGCAGCAAAAAGATCATAAGGGTAAAAATGTCGACTTGAACGGTCATGTTCCCTCCCTTGATGGAAAATCACTTTCATGGACATGTCACAATTAGACCACATACCGGCAGCGTTGCAATACAACCGGGGTATTTTACCTTGGGGAAGACGGAACCATGAACATGCCTCCTGACCTGAGTAAAAAGGCTGAGGTTCTTCTTGTGTCCAAAGCGCCGCCACCCTGAGGTAACAGGGCAGAAGTTTCGATCTGTTGTACCAAAACACCCAGTGATATGCTGAATTTTGACGAGGAGAAAACAATCATGAAATTTTTTCTGGTATATTCTGGATGTCCTGACACTTGGGATTCTTAAGAATCTCGACATAGCATATATTGATGGCGTCGCAAAAAGTCCGCTCTACGGCGTTACGGCGTTTTTTCAGGACCTCGACATACTATATGTATGCCTTCGCCCCTGAAAAACCACCAAGCCTTGTAGAGCGAAATTTTTGCTTAGCCATCCTATGAGTTTTTGCGAGGGCATCTATATTGATACATCCAAAAACTATTACCGCCGGGTCAGGACTTTTGTGCAGGAAGATCAACGCCCGCCTGTGTGCCCCGGCGGACTCTGCAACGCCAACGAGACTTTATCCGGTTTTTTCTTCGTCCTGATGTTTAAGGTAAAGAGTGTAGCGCCCGGGCTGTTAAATCAACTGAAAGGGAAGTGGCCAACCCGACAGGTTGTTTTCCTGGTAGGGTAGGGATGACGTTTACAATTTGGCATCGGGGTGCGTCTGGCGTATGATGGCGATCATCCCAAAACAGTATTTTATTTCAGAATTGCCGAAAATCTCCTTTGGACCGATTTGCCTTATTGCAGTGAAGCGAAGGTCGCCATGCTCTCCTCCAAAAAACCCATTATTTTGACGATTTCTCTTTATCTGCTGTTGGGGTGCGCCTGGATACTGGGCACGGATCACCTGCTGGAACTGGTTTTTCCCGATCCCCAGACAACTCTCGCCTGGCAATCCGTCAAGGGGCTGGTCTTTGTAGTGGGGACCGCCGTTTTTTATTACTTGGCGCTGCGCAGTATCGTAGCCAAAGTGTCCGTCGAATACACCCTCGCCGTCGCCCGCGGTTCAGAGGATGTGCCCCTGCAGGACAATCTGCCCACCAGAAACCTGCGACTTTGGGTTCCGCTGGGGACTTTTCTCCTTACGATACTGCTCCTCACAGCCGCCGGCACAGCCGTCTATCGTCAGGTTTCCATGGCGATGCGCAGAACCGCATGGGAAGATCTCCGCAATGTGGCCGGCCTGAAAGCCCGGCAGATCAAGGCCTGGCGACAGGAACGGCTGGGGGATGTTGCCACGATTACCGGGGACGGCAACTTTATGTCTGCCCTGCAGCCCTGGTTGCAGCGCGAAGCCTCCCCGGCATTCGTACCCGAACGCGTCGCCCGACGGATGAACGCCATCCGACAAGGGTATGGATATGCGGCGGTGATGATCTACGATGCCCGAGGCAGACGGCGGTTTTCTGCTTCGGAGCCTGCCACCGAAGCCCCCGATCCTGATGCCGCGCTGCTGGATAGAGCTCTTATCGAAGGGCAAGCGGTCTTCTCCGATTTTCATATTCCGCAGCCGGGACAACCCCATGTCATCGATTTCATCGTGCCGTTGTTCGCGCCGTCGACAGCCGATAACAGCCAGCTCGGGGTCATGGTGTTGCGCATGGCTGAGCAAAGCAGACTGTTCCCCGATTTGCATTGGTGGCCCGCCGGTATTCACCGCGCCGAAACCATGCTGGTACAGAGTGTCGGCAGCGGGGATCCCGCACTGGTTACCTTTCAACCTGACCAGACAATGAAGCTTGAGTCGGGCGGTTCCGGGCATGATACCCATTGGGCGTCCTTTGTATGGCACATGAACCGGCCGGGGGTTTTCGAAACCCTGGACCACCGGGGGGTTCCGGTGTTGGCTGCGGTGGAGACGGTGCAGGATTCGGCCTGGCTACTGATTGCCAAAGTACCTCAGGACGAGGTTTACCGCCCCCTGCGGCGACTGGGCGGGGCATCGGGAGTGGCGGTGTTGTTCCTGATTGGGGTTTCCGCCGCGGGTATCGGTCTCTGGTGGCGTCAGCAGATGGCCGGCCTGGCCGTGGAGTGGCTCCATGGCCAGTTGCATAGACAGGCAATGCGCAAGCATCTGGAGTATCTGACCCGGTTTGCCAACGATATCATTTTGCTGCTGGACGATCAGGGCTGTGTAGTCGAAGCCAATGATCGGGCGGTGGCGACTTACGGCTATCCTCGGGAGGTCCTGATCGGCACCAATGCCCGTTATCTGCGGGACCCGGCTACTCTTGACGATTTCAGCTTTCAATGGGAAGCGGCCTACGATAAAGGTATTATATTCGAAACCCGGCACCGTCGCGCCGACGGCAGTCTTTTCCCGGTGGAGGTAAGTGCCAGGCGGGTTGCAGCCAGCGGCAAGGAATGGTGCCAGTCCATCATTCGTGATATCACCGAACGCAAGCATGCCGAGCAAAATATCCAGCGCCTTACCTGCCTTTACAACGTGTTGAGTCAGACCAACCAGGCGATCGTCCGTCACCGGGATCGACAGCCCCTGTTTGAAGATATTTGCCGGATTGCGGTCGACCTCGGTTTTCTTCGCATGGCCGTGATCACCTCCGTCGATCTGTCCGCCAACAGCATATCTCCTGTTGCCGCTTTTGGTGCCGACCAGAACTTTCTCGATGCGATCAATGACCTGGTTCTGCGTGAGGAGACGGAGAGTTGGCCGACATTGCAGGTGGCCACGCTGAAACGGTCGTACATCTGCAATGATATCGCTCTTGATCCTTTACTGGAATCAAGCCTGGAAGTGGCCCGGCAATACGGGTTTCAATCGGTAGCGCTGTTTCCTCTTTTAATCGACAATGAAATCTTCGGCACCCTGAACCTCTATGCCACGGAACAGGATTTTTTTGAGCCGGATCTGGTTGCGGTGCTGGAAGAGATGGCCACCGATATCAATTTTGCCCTGAATACTTTTGAGCAGGAAGCGGCCAGGAAAAAGGCAGAGGAACGGCTTCTGGAGACCACTTCCACCCTCAGGACCCTGTATCAGGCCACGCCGTTGCCGGTCATGATCATCGATCTTGAGGGCCGGGTAACCTTCTGGAACCCGGCGGCGGCGGAATTGTTCGGCTGGTCGGAGCAGGATATTCTCGGCCAGATCCTGCCTCTGGTGCCCGAAGATCAAAAGGAAGAATTTTTCCGTAACCTCTGCCTGGTAAAATGCGGCGAACTGCTGCGCGGGGTCGAAGTCCGTCACCAGTGCCGGGACGGTGCGCTGCTGGACATGTTATCGTTCAGCGCGCCCCTGTACAATGCGCAGCACCAGGTGGATAGTGTAGTTGTCCTGCTCATGGATGTATCCGAACAAAAAAGAGCCCGGGAACATATCGTCTGCCTGGCACATTACGACCAGTTGACCGGTCTGGCCAACCGGACTCTGCTGCAGGAACGGTTTATCCAGGAAAGCTCCCGAGCCCGACGGGACGAGCGCAGTCTGGCCCTTTGCCTCATCGACCTCGACAAATTCAAAACCGTCAACGATGCCCTGGGGCACACCATGGGCGACAAGCTGTTGGTCCAGGTCGCACGGCGGATGGAAGACTGCCTGCGCCGCGCCGATCTGATCTGCCGCCCTGGCGGGGACGAGTTCCTGGTATTGTTGGAACTTGAAAATGTTCATGATGCCGGGAAAATTTCCAGAAAAATCCTGCAAAAACTGGAGGAACCTTATTCGCTGGATGGACACACGGTGCGTATCTCCGCCTGCATGGGCGTCAGTCTGTTCCCCGATGACGGCATGGACCTCGATACCTTGTTCCGGAATGCGGATACTGCCATGTATGCCGCCAAGGACAGAGGGCGCAATAATTTCATGTTTTTTCGCAACGAGATGGATCACAAGATCCGCAATCGCCTTGAACTCGAAAACAGCCTGCGGGTGGCGCTGGAGGAGCGGACGTTCTTCCTGCATTATCAACCTCAGGTCGAAATCGATTCCGGGCGCATCATCGGGGCGGAAGCCTTGTTGCGCTTCCGACATCCGGTGCAGGGACTTATATCGCCGGATAAAATCATCCCGATCGCGGAAGACTCGGGATTGATCGTGCCGATGGGCGAGTGGATCCTGGAAGAAGCCTGCCGCCAGATGAAACACTGGCAGGAAAACGGCCTGGGTGACCTGACCATGGCGGTCAACCTGTCCCCGGTGCAGGTGTTTCAGGAAAATTTCGTCGGCCGGACCAAGGATATTATGGATGCTCATGGCATTTATCCAGGCCGCCTGATTTTTGAACTGACGGAAAGCATTTTCATGGCGGAGGACGATCGGGTACGCCAGACTTTGCTGGCTCTGAAAAAGTTGGGGCTGGGCATATCCCTGGATGATTTCGGTACCGGCTACTCCAGTCTCAATTACCTGAAACGCTATGCTGTCGACGAAATCAAGATTGACCGTTCTTTTGTCAAGGATGTGTGCAGCGATCCAAGTGATGCCGCCATCGTTCAGGCCACCATCCAGATGGCACACAGCCTCGGCCTGAAGACGGTGGCCGAAGGAGTGGAAACGGCCGGACAGTTAACCTTCCTGCGATACCAGCAATGTGACAGCTATCAGGGCTACCTGTGCAGTCGACCATTGGCGCCGGGCGAATTTGTAGCCCTGGTGCAGAACAGCCGCACACTCCCGACGCCATAGGGGACACAAATGTTTCCTGACCGGTCTGAATCCGCACGCCTGCCAGCGTCCCAGGGTTTTAAAGGCATGTCATGACTTATGTGATTTCCTTTAGATTTTAATTGTATGATAAGTTATATAACATGATTTGCAGGAAGGTCTTGAAATCCGGGCTGCCATATCGCCAGGTGTGCTCGATCGGCACGGGGTATCAGTTGGGGTGCGATCGTGAAGACGGACGTTCAGGCTAATGGCCAGGGCTTGTAGAACTAATATAAAGGCCTAATAAATAAAGGAATAATTTGACAAAAGGACTAGGGAATTGGTAGGTTTTGGCCTGTTTTATACGAAGGGTGGAATCGAAAATATCCGATGATGCAAAACCCCGGGTTTTCAGACTTCCTGGGAGCCTGTCGGACAATACGGGCCAAACCGCCGAATTTGCAGCCGGCTCATTGATAGTCTGACAAACTTCCGGATACGCCGATCTTCTTCATGAAGAGGGGCGCTTTGTTGTGCAGGAGGGTGGATGAAGCAGCTTAGCCTGAAGGCCAAAATGACCGGCATCGTCTCCCTGACGATTGCTGCCCTGCTCATCATCATGTCTTTCCTCGCATTCCGCCATTTCGAGAAAGAATTCCGCAACACCATCGCTCAACATCAGTTCTCCATGATTTCCGCCATTGCCGAGCAACTCGACGGCAAACTGATTGCCGCCCGGGATCAACTTGTCGCCGTTGCCCAATCCCTGGATCCATCGTTCATAACGAAGGCTGGAAACGCCGGGAATTTTATGCAAAGCCAGGCTGCGGCACTCAAGACGTTTGACAACGGACTTTATCTGTATTCCCGATCCGGCCGGATTGTGGCAGGGACCCAGGTCGAGCCACACATGTGGGGCATGGATCTGTCCTCCCGCGAGTATGTTCAGGAGACGCTGCGCACCGGGCAACCGTATATCTCCAAACCGTTTGCCTCCCTCCAGACTCACCGCCATCCGATTATTATGATGACTGCACCGATTGTCGACTCCGCGGGCAACATCGTGGCCATGCTGGTGGGCAGCCTGGATCTGTCCAAAAAAAATATTCTCGGCACGCTGGCCGACTACCGGATCGGCCACAATGGCCATCTCTATCTTTTCAGTCAGGAGGGCACCCTCCTGTTTCATCCCAACCTCGACCTTATCTTCAGTTCTATCATCCCTGCGGACGCGGATGCGGATCCTTTGCTTAAGCGCGTCTGTGCCGGATTTGAAGGGAGCGGGGAGTATATCGATTCCCGCGGAAGGCATTTACTCAGTTCCTTCAAGCGTCTTCAGTCCACGGGATGGATCCTTGCCACGGAATTTCCCAAGGTCGAGGCTTATGCGCCGATCGCTAGAACAAAATTTTATTTTCTGGGTGGAATGGTCGGCTTCCTTGGGCTATCGATGCTCACGATCCACTTTTGCCTGGCCCACCTGACCAAACCCCTGAGAAAAATTACGGAACAAGCACGTCAGGTGGCCAAGGGCGCCACGGACCTCCCCCCACTTCGTATTCAGACCGGTGATGAAATTGGCATCCTTGCCGGAACGTTCAATCACATGCTGGCCAGGCTGGAGAAACAAAAAGCTACCATTCATGAACAGAAGGAATTTGCCGAAACGCTGCTGAGGAACTCGGCTTCGCCCGTTTTCGTCATCGATGCCGAGCATACGGTTATCGCCTGGAATCGGGCCTGCGAGGAATTGACCGGCATACCGGCCTCGGAGATCCTCGGAACAGATCGGCACTGGCAGGTTTTTTACAAGGAGCAACGGCCCTGCCTGGCCGATATTGTCATCGACGAAGATTATGACAACGTGGCGACGCTCTTTGATAAGCATTCCCGAACCCCGTTTTTGCAAGGCGGCCTGCAAGCCGAGGGCTGGCGGAGTATCCGGGACAAGGGACAGCGTTATCTCATCTTTCGGGTAGCTCCGATCCGCAACAAACAGGGACAGATCATTGCCGCCATCGAAACCCTGGAGGATTATACCGACCGCGAGGAAGCGGAAACCAAGATGAGGCATCTGGCCCATTTCGATCACCTGACCGGATTGCCCAACCGGGCCCTGCTGTTCGACCGCCTGGGGCAGGGCATTAGTGAAGCCGGCCGCTATGGTCAGGCTCTGGCCCTTTTATTTCTGGATCTGAACGGGTTCAAGCACATCAATGACAGCCTGGGGCACGATGTGGGCGACAAAGCGCTGATCGAAGTGGCACACCGGTTGCAATCCTGCGTGCGAGACTGCGACACAGTGTCACGAATGGGTGGGGATGAATTTACCGTGATCCTGACCCGGGTAGAAGGCGCGACGGATGCTTCCGTGATTGCGCAACGCATATTGGACGCCCTGGCCAAGCCCTTGTGTTATGCGGGGCAGTCTTTCATGGTAGGCGCCAGTATCGGCATCAGCCTTTTCCCCGAACACGGCATGGACGCGGATACCTTGGTCAAGCACGCCGATACCGCCATGTACGATGTCAAATCCGAGGGGAAAAACCAATATCGAATCTTTACCGAAAATTGACGGCTGGCCAGAAAGAGGGCTTCGATGAAGACAGCGCCAAAGTCTGAGCGATATATTAAATTCAGCCTGTCAACCAAGATGGCCATTGCCGTCACCCTTCTGACCGCAATCCTGCTGACGACTACCGGCGCCATATTCTTGCAATTCTTTCAGAAGAAACTGGAAGAGGAGATCTCTCAACAGAATTTCACCCTGGTATCATCGTTGGCCCGAGAGGTCGATGACAAACTTCGAATGACCCACGATCAGCTCGCCAGGGTTGCCCAGATGATTACCCCGGCAGTCGTTTCGGAACCAGCCAAAGCCGGGGAATTTCTGCAAAGTCAAAGCGACAACCAGCTGCTTTTTGACAGCGGCATGTTCCTGTTTTCACCCCAATTCAATCTGCTGGCCGCCCTTGGCAAGGATGCCTATTACTGTCTCGGGGAATGTCCCTTTCGGCAGTATCTTAAAAAGACCCTCGACACCCGGAACCCACAGATATCCGAACCCTTTTTCTCCACCCAGAAGAACCAGCGCCCCGTAGTCATGTTCACCGTTCCGGTACTGAACAACGATGGGCAGGTCACCGCGATTCTGGCAGGCAATGTGGATTTGCTGAATAATAATTTTCTCGGCCACCTGGCCGGAGTACGCCTTGGGGAAAGAGGTTATCTTTACCTTTACAACCAGCAGCGGACCCTTATCGTTCATCCAGACCGCAGCCGAATTCTCCAGCAGGATGTGCCCCCGGGCGCCAACAAATTGTTCGATCGGGCCTTGGAGGGTTTTGAGGGAACCGGCGAAACGGTGACCTCCAGGGGGCTGCATGCCTTAAGTTCCTTCAAGCGGCTGTCATCCACCGGCTGGATTCTGGCTGCGAATTTCCCGATGGTCGAGGCCTATGCCCCGATTCGTGAAGCCCGTCGCAATTTTCTGCTGATCCTGTTGGCCATGCTGACGATTTCCGCCATTACCACCTGGTTTTTAATGCGGCGTCTGACGGCGCCGCTGGGCATCCTGGCCCGGCAGATCCTGGCATACCCCGCGACGTATCCGGCAACGACGGTACAAATCAACACCCGGGATGAGATCGGCGCCCTGGCAAAGATCTTCAGCCAAATGGTAGGCAGACTTTCCGAGAAGGAGCGGGCGCTACGGGAACACATTCATTTTTTGCAGGTATTGATCGATGTGATGCCGAACCCGGTCTTTTTCAAGGACGCCTCGGGCAGGTATCTGGGGTGTAACAAAGCATTTGAAGCCTATATAGGGATTCCCAAGGACACCCTGATAGGCAAATCGGTTTTTGACATCGCCCCTCCGGATCTGGCCGCATCTTATCACAAGGCCGATGCGGAACTGTTGGCACAAGGCCCCGGCAAGGCGCAGGTGTATGAAGGTTCGGTGCTTTGGGGTGACAAAAAACAGCATCAGGTGATCTTCTACAAGGCCGCTTTCAGTGATCCGGCGGGAAACCTGGCCGGACTGGTCGGTACCATCCTCGACATCACCGAGCGCAAGCAAGCCGAGGTCAGTCTTTCCCATTCGCTGTCGCTGCTGGCAGCCACCCTGGAGTCCACCGGCGACGGGATTCTGGCGGTCAGCCGCGAGGGCAGAGTCGTCACCTTCAACAAACAGTTCGCCGGAATGTGGCAGATGCCCGAAACCCTGCTTGGCAACGGTGACGATGAAGCGGTCTTGGCTTTCATGCTGGGGCAACTTGAAGATCCGGAGACCTGCCTGGCGAACATTCGGGAGCTGTATGCCCACCCGGAAAAGGAGAGTCGGGAGGTCCTTCGATTAAAGGACGGGAAGCTTTTCGAACGCCTTTCCATGCCGCAAAGGCTTGAAGGTAACATTGTAGGGCGGGTCTGCAGTTTTCGGGACATAACTCGGCAGCACCAGATCCTCGATCAATTGAATAAACTTTCCCTGGCCGTCGAGCAGAGTCCCAATATGGTGGTCATCACCGATCCGGCTGGAAATATAGAATATGTCAACCCCATGTTCACCAAAGTCACCGGGTACTTGCCGGAGCAGACTCTGGGGAATAATTCCCGCTTCCTCAAGGGCGGCACGCTACCAGAGGAGTATTATCGGACCCTTTGGGAAACCATTACCGCGGGATGGGAGTGGCGGGGTGAATTCCATAACAAAAAGGCGAACGGAGAGTACTTTTGGGAAAGCGCCTTGATCTCGCCCCTGAAAAATTCCAAGGGAGTGATTACCCATTTTGTGGCGGTAAAGGAAGACATCACCAAAAAAAAGATCGCCGAGCAAAGACAATTCCTGACGGGGCAGGTGCTGGGAATCCTCTCGCTTCCGAGCAGGGAAACGGACCGGATCCGCGATATTCTGCGTTTGATCAAGGATTTCACGGGCATGGAGGGGGCGGCATTGCGCCTTACGCAGGAGGATCGATTTGTCTATCAAAACACCCTGGGGTTCGAGGGGTTTTTCGATCCGGACACCTGCCCTCTTTTGACCGGGCGGGCAGGCGTGGAAGAACTTGCTCAAGCCTTATGCGGCCAGGTTTGTCTGGGTCTCACAGGCGTATTACCGGAGCGTACCATGTCCTCGGGGGGCAGTTTCTGGACCAATAATGGATTGGAAAAGGAGGGCTGTGCATGCCCCATGAACCGCAACTGTCGCACAGAGGTTCGATCCATGGCCTTGATCCCACTGCGTTCCGGGAAGAAATCATTCGGGCTGCTGGAACTTTATGACCGTCAGGGCGGCAAGCTCAACCTCGGCACGGTGGAGTTCCTGGAAACCCTCGCTGCCACCATCGGTATCGCTCTGGAGCGCCGTAAGACGGAAACACGGCTGCTGGAAAAGGAGAGCCATCTCAATTTCCTGACCAATTACGACCCCTTGACCCACTTGCCGAACCGCTCTCTGTTTTGCGACCGACTTCAACATGTGCTGGTCAAGGCCAGGTACTCCGGAGAAAAAGTCGCTTTGTTGCTGCTCGATCTTGACCGTTTTAAAACCATCAACGATTCCCTTGGGCATGAGCAGGGAGATAAAATCCTGTGCCAGGTTGCCAATCGTCTCAAAGAGCAGGTCAGGGGTTCGGACACTCTGGCCCGCCTGGGAGGCAATGCCTTTGCCCTGATTCTAGAGGATGTGACGGAACCACGGAACCTCCTGAGCATGGGACAAAAATTACTCGAACAGCTTTCAGCGGCCTTTACTTTTGAAGGGCATCAACTCTACCTGACAGCGAGCATCGGCATCAGCATATATCCGAACGACGGCGAGAACCTTGAAACGTTGTTGAAATATGCGGAAGTGGCCATGTACCGGGCCAAAAAACAAAACCGCAACAATTGCCAGTTTTATCGACCGGAAATGACCACCCGGAGCCGGGAAATCCTGTTTCTTGAAGGATCCCTGCTGCAGGCTTTGGAGCAGGAGCAGTTCATCCTTTACTACCAGCCACAGGTCGAGCTAGCCACGGGGCGGGTGGTCGGGGCGGAGGCGCTGGTGCGCTGGTGTCACCCGAGTTTCGGCATGGTGGCTCCGGATAAATTCATCCCTCTTGCCGAAGAAACCGGCCTGATCGTACCGCTGGGGGATTGGATCCTGCGCACCGCATGCCTGAAAATACGTGACTGGAATCGCGGCGAGGCAATGCCTATCAGGGTTTCGGTTAACATCTCGGCACGGCAATTCAACGAACCGGATTTCATCGATAAGGTCGACGGGATTTTGCAAGAGACCGGTATCGATCCCAAGCATCTGGAAATGGAAATAACAGAAAGCGTCATCATGGCGAATGTAGAAGAGGCGATCATGACCCTGATCGATCTCAAGGTCCGGGGCATCAACCTTGCCATCGATGACTTCGGTACCGGCTATTCATCGCTGAGTTACTTGCAGAAATTCCCCATCACCCATTTGAAGATCGATCGCGCCTTTGTCACCGACGTCTGTTCCAATGACCAAAGCGCGGAAATAGCCTCCTCGATTATCGCCCTTGCCCAAAATATGCATCTCAAGGTCATCGCGGAAGGGGTGGAAACGAAGGAGCAAATGCAATTTTTCCGGGAAAAGGGGTGCGACGAAGCCCAAGGTTACCTGTTCAGCCGGCCCGTTCCGCCGGAGGAATTGGAAGAATCCTTTCTGGGTAAAGCAGCCGCCCGGAACCTCTGCGAGGGCATGGATTCGGATGGACTCCCTTCCCCGGCAGCCATCTGGGGCTGAACTCAGGCGTGAGGTTGCAAGTGAATGCAGCCCTCCCTTTGAAATCACCAAAATACAATTATTTCAGAGGGTGTTTCTGCCTTATGCCAAGGGAAAAGAACGCCTTTCAATCTGCTGCGGCGAGTTTTGGGTTTGATCCGGGCGTTTTTTCCTCTTGAAATCTTTTGCGAATATCAGCAATGATTTTTGTGCTGGACTGAGGCCCGGTTCCATGGCCCTGCCAAATTCGGGTTTGCGGTTGTTTAATTAATGGAGGGTTTGAACATGTTGCGTGGAGTATGCTTCGTTGCAGCCATCATGCTGCTGGTTGGCTGTTCGTCGTTGCAAAATGGGAATCGGGTGTCGGGGCGGGAAGAGCCTGATGATGCGGGCATCGGTCTGCAGGCTGACGAAACCTCTACGCAAACGCCGGCTCCAGCGGAGCAGGATGATGCGGAATATTCCTGCGTGGTGCTGACTCTGGGGGAACGCTGGCAGCGCGTTTATGAAATCGGCGGCCGGTTTTACGAGCCGATCCTCAATTGCACGGGGTTTGTGCAGCAGGGGATTGCCAGTTGGTACGGCGTGCAGTTTCACGGCCGGCAGACCTCCAACGGCGAACTTTTCGATATGAACGCCCTGTCCGCGGCGCACAAAACCCTGCCGCTGGGGATCTGGGTCAAGGTCACCAATCTTGTCAATGGTCGGGATTTGATCGTGCGGGTCAATGATCGTGGGCCTTATTTCAAGGACCGGGTGCTGGATTTGTCCGTCGCCGCGGCCAAGGAACTGGGATTTTACGAAACGGGCACCGCCCCCATATCGATCCAGGCTCTGGGTTATTCCCGCAGCGAACGGCTGTCAAACAGGTGGTTGGCCGCCGACATGGAGAGGCCGCAGAATCTTCACGGCGCGATCTTTAATCCCATCGAGATCATTTACGGTTCCAGCTCCAAAGCCGGAGAATTCACGCTGGATCAGGTCAAACCCGAATATACGGTGCAGGTCGCTGCATTTAAAACCCTGGAAAACGCCGAGGCGGTTCTGCGGGCTGTACAGACCCGCTTCCATTCGGCGGTCATGAAAGCCTTCCCCGTGGGGGACTGCCAGGTTTACTGCATCAGGTTGGAAAACTTAACCAGTCGTGAGCAGGCTGAAAACGCGAAGAAATCCCTGGCGGAAATCGGTTTCCCCAAAAGCATGATCATGTTGGAGCGTTTTGAAAAATTGGGATGATTTTCCCAAAAAATACCATTTCAATGAGCCGGGGATAGTTGTCCCAATCCCCGGCCATCCCGTCGCAGGCGTTTCGGGTTGTCATTGGCGCTGCTTTTTTTGAAGCTGATCGTCCTTCTCCGGTTTTCCCATCGTATCCAGCAGGGTCGTCACCCGATCGACAATCGGAGGATGGGAATAGTGAACCCAGGCATACAGGGGATGGGGGTGCAGGGCGGCCAGATTCTCGCGGGCCAGTTTGATCAGGGCCTCGGCCAGGTCGGCGGGGCGGCCGGTGAGGCCGCAGGCAAAACGGTCGGCCTGGCGCTCATGGCGACGGGACAGGATGTTGCCCAGGGGTGTCAGGGGGAAAGTGACAAGCGCGGCAAGCAGCATGAGAATCATGATCTGGGCCGCAAACGATGCCGAGGGAAGGTGCAGCAGGGCCGGCAGACCGCCCCAGCGGATCAGATGCGCGGCCAGGAAAAGACCGCCAAGGGCCAACAACGCACTGGTGATAAGGCGCCGGGAGATGTGCCGATGTTTCCAGTGGCCTATTTCGTGGGCCAGGACTGCCAGGGTTTGATCGTCGTCCATCTGTTCAAGCAGGGTGTCGAACAGCACGATGCGTTTCTGGCGGCCCAGGCCGGTGAAATACGCGTTGCCGTGACGGCTGCGGCGTGACGCGTCGACCTGAAAGATACGACCTGCATGCAGGCCGGCTTTTTCGGCCAGGTGGCGTATGCGTTCTTCGAGTCCCGGCTTTTCGATGGGAGAAAATTTAAAAAACAGCGGTTCGATCAGGTAGGGGGAGATGATCATCACAAACAGGCTGAAAAATGTGATGAAAGTCCACACCCAGAGCCACCAGGCTTGCGGGCTGGCCAGCACCAGCCACAATGCGCCAATCGCCAGCAGTCCATACAGGAGCAGGGCAAGCAGGGTGCTTTTGAATATGTCGGTCAGCCACAGGCGCAGGGGCATGGTATTGAAGCCGTAACGGGCTTCGATGCGGAAGTTCCGATACCAGGAAAAGGGCAGGTCCAGCAGTTGGCGGGCCAGCGTGAGCCCAAGCAGAAACAGCACACCTTGAGCGATGAAGGAGCCTGCCAGGGAAGCAGTCCAGGCATCGTATCGGGGCAACCAGCCGCCGAACATGAACCAGATGAACAGCACAGCCGACAGGCCTTCCTCAAGCAGGGCCACACGTTTTTTGTCTGTTTGGTAGGCCAGGGCGCGTTCCACGGTCGCCTGGTCGAAGTGCCGGCGGAAACTGGCCGGTATCTGTTTGGCGTGACGTTGCTGATAACGCAGATTGAGCCAGTCAAGCATCTGATCACATAAGAAAACCAGCACATAGGCGCTTAATAGAGCGAATTTCATGGGAAACTCCCGGACTTTGCGAGGTCCGTCGAAAAGATTACGGTATCCCTGTCCTGCCCATAGAATAGAGACATTTGCGCTTTTACCTCCTGGCCCTTTATGCTATGAATACCGGCCGAACCTTGATCAAAGACAAGGTTTTACTGCGAGATACCGATTATCCTGGAAAAAACAGGAAGTCGGTTTTGGAGGTAGAGACAACGATGAATTGTAACAGACCTGCAGAGGCTTCCGCCAGCCCTGAGTCGGCGGCGCTTCGTGAATATCCCAGCAAACTGTTTGTTGAAAGTACCACCTTCTGCAATCTGCGCTGTCCCATGTGCGTCAAACAGGCCGCGGACAGCAAGGTCATCGATGCGGACATGCCGCAAAAGACCTTCGCTGCCCTGGAGCCGGTTTTTCCCCATCTCGAATCGTTGGTCCTCAACGGTATCGGCGAACCGCTGATGCACCCTCATCTGCTCAAATGGGTCAGGCGCGCCCGCCAGTCGATGCCGGACGACGCCTGGATCGGTTTTCAATCCAACGGCTTGTTGCTGGATCGCAACTGGGCTCGTGATCTGGTCCAGTCCGGTCTTGACCGCATCTGCCTGTCGGTGGACGGCGTCAGGCCCGAGACCTTCAGCAAGGTGCGCCAGGGCGAAGACATCAGCGACATGGACCGCGCGTTCAGGGTGTTGGCCGAAGCACGCCGAAGTCACCCTGGCAGCCGCCTCAAGGTGGGTTCCGAATTCGTTGCCATGCGCGAAAATTTCCGGCAGCTGCCCGATACGGTACGCTGGGTCGCGGAGCGCGGGGCCGATTTTGTCATTATCACCCATGCTTTGCCTTACGATATATCGCAGATTAATCAGACCGCGTTCGATAATTGCATCGATGTGGCTGTGGAAATTTATGAAAAATGGAAAAGATATATCGCCGGCCAGCATCTCGATGTGCAGTCTTATGACTATATGGTCTGGGAGAAGGAGCGGGTGATTCCCGAGGCCGTCGATTCACAGGTACGTAAGGTGAACCAGCTGATCGGTCAAATGCGGGCCGAGGCGCGCCAAAAAGATATCTTCATGGATATCGTGCGGCTTCTGAAACGGGATGCTGCCATGATCGCCGAAGTCGAGGATGTTTTTGGAGAAGCGCAACGGGTCGCGGAGCAGATGGGGATTGAACTTAAACTTCCGGCCATAACTCCGCGCTATGAACGTGAATGTCCCTTTGTCTCCAAAGGGTCGGCGTTTATTTCCTGGGATGGCGACGTGCATCCCTGTTATTACCTCTGGCATCATTACCGTTGTTATATCAATGACTGGGACCGGATGGTCAAACCCAAGGTCTTCGGCAATGTCAATGATCAGCCGCTGCTCGATATATGGCGCAGTGAAGCATTCCGTACTTTTCGCGAACATGTGGTTAGATTCGATTTTCCGTATTGCACCAACTGCGGTGTGGCCCCGTGCGACCTGGTGCAGGAGGAAAATTTTGAACACGATTGTTTTACCAACCCCGAGCCTTGCGGAGCCTGTCAGTGGTCCCTGGGACTGATGCAGTGTTTGCAGTAGCAGCACAAGGCGGTTGTTAATGCCCGGAAAACTAAAAAAAAGCGCCCGATCGATAAGACCGGGCGCTTTTTTTATGATGGAATTAGTTCGTGTTCATTCGGAAACTATGGATGGACACGAATTGATAAGCATATATGTAGCAAAGAAAACACTTCTTTATTGCTCAAGGCCACCTCTTTGGTACTGCCGCCCTTGCCGGCATGCGGCAGGGTCCCGCCGCTTACCATGGCTGAATAGAAGAATGATTCATCGTAGCCCCATTCGAGACAGACCAGGTATTGGTCGCCGTAGCTGATCACATAGTCGGCCAGAGGGGTGAAGACGGTGTAGAACCAGTCGAAGTTGTGTTTGTCAAAATTGAAAGCCTTCGGCAGATTGGCGTATCCCCGACCATTATTTGCTGTATCGGCTCCGATGTTATTTACTGTTGCCAGGCGATAGACAGTGCTCGACCGCTCTCGGCGCTCTTTGGGGGGGGGGCGCCGTAACAGGAACCGGAAGCAGATGCAACCCTTGTCCAGTATTACACTGAAAGGCGCAGGGATTCCCGCAACGTGGCCTCCTTTTGGTTCCCATAGCCTTGCAACGCCTGAAGTGATACACTGTTTTCGTTCGTCTTGGGTGATAATCCGCTTTATTTAGTTTCTCTTTGCGAGTTTTCCATATGCCTACCCCGATATTATCCCGTGAAGAAGTGCTGATGCGTATTGTGGAGACCTTCCGTCAGCATGGCTACGAGGGCAGCAGCCTTGCCTTGCTCTCCCAAGCCACTGGCTTGGGGCGTTCCAGCCTTTACCACTATTTTCCCAAGGGCAAGGAGGACATGGCGAATGCGGCACTGGAATGGGTATTGGTCTGTTTCGATGGGCTGGTGCTGTCTCCCCTGCGTCAAACCAGCCAGTCGCCTCTCGAGCGTCTGCAGGCATGCGCTAACGGCCTGGCAGAGTTTTATGCGGATGGGGCACGCTCCTGCTTGATCGATATCTTCAGCATCGGTTGTGCTGCCAGATTGTTTCAGACAAGGCTCGGCGAGTGCACGAAAACCATGATCCGGATATTCTCCGAAATTGCCCAGGAAGGTGGGGTCTCGGTTGAAGAAGCCAGACGACGTGGCGAAGACGTCGTCATCGGCATTCAGGGTGTACTGGTCGTGTCTCGCACAATTGGCTCCAATGCACCCTTCCTGCGGTTTCTGAAAGAGTTCCCCGAGCAGTTGCTACGCGCAGAATAACGGCCCTGCCTTTTTTATTTATTAATCAAATGATGATGGTTTCGCAAAAAGCCCTAACGCCGTTAGGCGGACCTTTTCGCCGCCATCGATAACATGCCTTGACACGTCTGAGGTGAATGATATATTTTTTCTGTACCGATCGTTCGGTTCAGGATATTTGCACTCACCAAGGAGGATCCATCATGGCGATCACCACCCAGCCCAGCAAACCGCTTAAGATTTATGATTTCGAAAAGTCCGGCCATGCCCATCGCGTCCGCCTGATGGCGTCACTGCTGAACCTACCTTACGCATCCATTCCCGTCGATCTGCTTGCCGGTGAACAGCGAACTCCGGCATATCTTAAACTCAATCCCTTCGGCGCCGTTCCGGTTCTGGACGATGATGGTGTAATCGTCTGGGATTCCACGGCCATCCTGGTTTATCTGGCTAAAAAGTATGGCAATGAAACCTGGCTGCCCGAGGACCCGCAAGGTGCTGCGTTGGTGCAACGCTTCCTGTCGATTGCTTCCGGTGAAGTTTTTCGTGGTCCCTGTGCGGCACGCTTGATAACTGTATTCAACGCACCCCTGGATCACGAAACCAGCAAGGCCGTCGCCTACAAGCTCTTTGATATCCTGGACGCCCACCTGGACGATCGTGACTTTCTGGCAGCGGATCATCCGACCATTGCCGACGTCGCCTGCTATAGCTATATCGCCCATGCTCCGGAAGGGGATGTTTCCCTGGAAAAATATGACCATATTCGCCACTGGTTGAAACGCATTGAAGCCCTGCCCGGATTTATTGCCATGCCGGAAACCAGGATTTGTCTGGCGACCTGAAGCATCATCACCGGCCGACTTTTGACAATAAAGCATATCCAATAGGGGGTGTGACACCATGAACTCAACCTATCATACAGGTGAACTTAAGGTGCAGACGAAGGTCGGCGCCGTCGACGCGGCAAGCTATATCGGCCGCACGATCCATCCGGTTATTGCCCATGTTTTCGTCGATTTTATCCAAAGCCAACCCATGGTGATACTCGGATCGGTTGACGCGAACGGCATGGCATGGACATCCGTCCTGTGCGGCCAGCCCGGATTCATGACCGTCATGGACGAGCGGACCCTGCGGATCAATACTTTGCCGGACGACGCGGATCCCCTGCGTGAAAGTCTCCGGGATGACAACGAATTTGGTCTTCTGATAATTGATTTCTCCACACGCCGCCGGCTGCGGCTGAACGGCAGCGTGGTCCTGGGAAATGATGGTTTCTCCGTGCGGACTCGGCAGGTATATTCCAATTGCCCGAGATACATCCAGGCACGCACACATGAGTGGAGCAACGATATTTCCCCGCCCTCTCGGGTTGCACCACAGGCAGCCTCGCTCAGCGAGGAGCTTCAGCAGTGGATCAGGACGGCCGATACATTTTTTCTCGCCAGTTTTCATCCCCTGGGCGGCGCCGATGCCTCGCATCGTGGCGGTTTCCCCGGCTTTGTCCAGGTCGTTGACGAACGGACGATTATCTGGCCCGACTATAACGGAAACGGCATGTTTAACACCTTGGGCAATATCATCGAATACCCCAATGTCGGCCTGCTTTTTCTCGACTTCGAACAGGGCGGAACGCTGCAACTGTCTGGAACGGCGGATATCATCTGGGATGAGGAGCGGGCTGCTCCCTTCCCCGGGGCGGAGCGGATTATCGAATTCAAGATCCGCAAGGTAATCAAGACGGAGAAGGCAACCGCTCTTCGGTGGAAGTTTGTGGACTATTCACCGGATAATCCATGGTTTTGATGGGCTCTTCGGGTGATAAACAGCAACCGGGCAGAAATTATAGAAAAACTTGGAGGCAAATATGGACACAATGGATTTGGTCCGACGAGTCGACGAATTGATCGAAACGGGAAACAGGGTTCTTGCTGCCGGAACAGGGGCGGGAGCCGAGGGGGCGGCGGATGAGGCCGCATCCGGGGCCTTCCACGAGGCAATCAAGTCGTTTATTGCAGAAATCCATGGTTTCAGCCATCTGCTTGCCGGGGAATTCGAAACGGGGAGCGACAGGAGCAGCCGAGGAGACATCGAGAAGGGGATGACGGTTCTCAAGGCTGTGCGCGCGGAAATCCTGTACGCCGCGGAATTTGGACATTGATGATGGCGTACATCGGGCAGAGAGGAGAGGGGATCTGATATGGCTGACATGATCATTGCCCCATTATCCCGGGGATAAGAGGGGATATAACGCTGTCAAATTCGGCTGTTTGGCCTATATTTCAGCTCCTTTTCGGCCCATAGCTACGGCTATGAACCTTCAAACGAGCTAAAATCTGTTCTCAAACATCCAAATTTTCGCTTCGGCCCGGATAGTCAGACAGACTCCCAGGAGCCCGTCGGACTATCCATGAGCCGGCTGCAAATTCGGCTGTTTGGCCCATATTTCAGCTCCTTTTC
>DIWZ01000024.1 GCA_002435955.1 Pelobacter sp. UBA6093 | reverse complement strand
AGTGAAACAGCCGAGGACCAACGCCGTCTGGCCGAGGCCACCGAGCGTTACGAAAACAGAAAGTTGAGAAGACGCTAGAAGTGAGCCACGGCCTGTGACCCGCCAGGAGTCTGTCGGACTATTCGGGTCGAAGCGAAAATTTGGATGTTTGAGAACAGATTTTAGCTCGTTTGAAGGTTCATAGCCGTAGCTATAGGCCGAAAAGGAGCTGAAATATGGGCCAAACAGCCGAATTTGCAGCCGGCGCATGGATAGTTCGACAGACTCCTAGAAGAGGATTGAAAAAAGTTGACGCGTGAAGATCGGAGAGCGAAAGGGTGTCAGGTCAACATCCATGACAAATATAACGAGGGTAGATCATACACCAGACCTGACACCGGTGTAGCAAATATTGCTGACCCAACCGCCGACTGGCGTTGTGAAGTTTCACATACTGCTGTAAAAAGGGAGCTTGCCCAAAAGTACCTGAATAAATTCTGATGTCGGCAAAACAAAGATTAAAACCTCTATTCTCCACGCCTGGAATGGGAATTTCCTATGTCTTCAAGTGGCCCCGCATCTCCCGCTTATGCAGCAGAGGCGGATCCGGCCAAGGCCGGATCCGCCTTGCAATCGCCCCTGCTGATTTGCTGTGTCATCTCTCTATTGTGCTATGTCGCTTCCTATATCCGGATGCCGGTGGTGCCGAGGCTCGCTATCGACCTGGGCATCAGCCCTGCCGATGTCGGCCGCATCAATGCCGCCTTTTTTCTGACCGCCGGGCTGTCCGCCTTTCCGTTGGGGCGACTCAGCGATCTGGCCGGCAAGAAACGAGTCGCAATGGGAGGGTTGCTGTCCCTGTTCGCCGGGGGCGTGGTGCTGGCCTTCAGTTCCACCTTCTTGCAACTGGTGGTCGGCTATGTTCTTCTTGGCTTCGGCATGGCCGCTTTTGGTTCGGCAATGATGTCCCTTGTGTCCGACCTGTCGTCAGCGGCTAAACTTGGTCGTGCCTACGGTTGGTACACTTTGACCCTGTACTTGGGTATGAGCCTGGGGCCTGCCATCGGCGGGAGGCTCGCCGAGGGGATGGATCTCTCTAGGGTACTGCTTCTGTCGGCAGTGCTGACGGCTCTGGTGATCGGGGTCGCCCAGGTTTTTCTGCCGGCAACAAAGCCGATAAGTCAAAGCCAGTCTCAACATCGGACCTTTAGCTCGGCAATGGGTGCCCTGTCCCGGAATCGGCCTCTGTTGGGATGCTGGCTGGCGACCCTGGGAGCCTGTTTCAGCCTGGGAATGTTCCTGACCTTTTACCCCCTCTACGCCTATGCGGAAGGGCTCAATACCGCCCAGGTCGGAGTCACCTTTCTTTTTCACGGGATCGGCAACGGTCTGGTCCGGCTGCCTTCGGGCTATCTAAGCGATCGGGTCGGCGATCGACGCCTGCTCGTTTTCCCGGGACTGGCCGGCTGCTCGGTGGCCATGGCAGTCCTTGGGCTGGCGACCACGACAGGAATTGCCCACCTGGGGGCGGCGACCCTCGGCCTGAGCCTTGGTCTGGCCTTTCCCTCCCTGGGGGCCTCCATCGGTGAGGTGGTACCCAGACATTTGCGGGGTGCGGCCATGGGCGGCTTCAATGCCTGCATCTTCCTCGGTATGCTGGCCAATGCCATGCTCATGGGTACGGTCATCGAGGCGATTGGTTACGCCAACTGTTTCTGGCTGAGTGCTCTGGCCAATGGGTTGTTGGCTGTGCTTGCGTCAATACTGATGCGGGGCATGCGCGAAAAGAGGTGCAAGACGCAACTGGGTTGAAGAAAACGCCCGCCGAAAATCCCTGGCGCGCGATTCTTGCTGGTCTGAGAGCTTGGCGGTAGGCGATGACTATTTACGAGACCCCATCAAAATTGACAGTTTCGCAAAATGTCATCCCCGAGGCGGGTTTGGAATCCAGCCGTTAAGTCCTTGAAATCATGGATGCCCGATAGAACCATTCGGGCATGATGATTCGAATTTGCGAATGCATCAACACAGACCGCCGATCAAGATAGGGTTGGTTGACGCTTACATACATGATAGGTATCTCCTTGGGGTTAAGAGCTGTGTTGCCTTACGATTTTGCTGGCACATGGTTCGTGGTCACATCGGCAATCAACCGATCGTTCTTGCCCAAGACCATCGTTCGCACGATATTGACTTTTTTCCCCTTCTTTACGAAGGTAGCGACAGCCTTAAACTTCCCTTCTTTCTGGTTGCTGATAAAGTTCGCGTTCAGAGTGATGGCAAGTGGGAAACCCGCCATGCCTTCCGTGGGGCGCGATGATCCCAGTACCAATATGCTGGCGGTGACATCTGCAAACCATAGGATTGCACCCGCATTGACCACGCCATAGGGATTCAATACACCGGGCTGAATGGGCATTTCGGAAACAACCCGCTCAGGCGCTTGTTCTACGACATCAAATTCGATTTTCCCTTCAATTTTTAAAAGATCTCCCATTTCTTTCTCCCTGAAAAATGATTAGCCTCGCTTTTTGCAAATAACTCAGATCTGAGCCGTGGCCCATACAAGACAAATTTATTACATTCTCGGCCCAGGATTATTCTACTCACTCCCTCGTACGGTATGCGATTGTCCGCGGTGCGGAAAGCGGGCGTGCCGCCACCGAGAGTGACGTCGAGGTCTACGTACAAAGCCGGGCCCACGGCATGCCGGCAACGGGTGTGGGCGTCACTACCATATGGAAACCGGACAATAAACCCGGGTCGGTGGTTGAGGTGAAAGTTGATATCCCCTTCCGGACGATTCTGCCAATGCTATCCGACATGACCCTCACAAGTACTGCCCAGATGGTAATCTCCTTCTAGCCAAGCAAGGCCTTGGTATATGGCAAAAAAGGCTAGTCCCCCCTCAGATTCGTGCGGACGGATTTCCTGTGCCGTAAGAGACTTTAACAGAGTGTTGATGGTTTTAATCTTGAAGGAAGAGGTCACGCCAGCCATCCTAGGAGCCTGTCGGACTATACGGGCCGAAGCGAAAATTTGGATGTTTGAGAACAGATTTTAGCTCGTTTGAAGGTTCATAGCCGTAGCTATGGGCCGAAAAGGAGCTGAAATATGGGCCAAACAGCCGAATTTGCAGCCGGCTCATGGATAGTCCGACGGGCTCCTAGTTCGGGTTATAAATGACCGAGTATCAGGGGCAATTCTCCATTTCCAGCTGAGGCAAAACAATATCTCACCTAGAACCCCCACTCAAAGCCAACATAAATCCGGTCTTCGTTATTAAACTGACCGAAGAGGCCATCGGATTTGCCGTAGAAGATATCAGCACCTACCCACACGTTGATATTGCTGGCATATTCGTAATTGAGTTTAGGGCGGATCACGCCATCGCCATCATTCAGTGAATGGATAAAGAGTGTCTCCGCTTTCCATATTTCATTGACAAAGGTACGTTCAGCCAGAAAGGTCACGGTGTTCTCGACATCGTCGCGTGTGACTCCTTCCACATCATCGGTAAGCACGGATTGAAAGAATTGCACACTTAAGAAAGTATCGGTAATACCGCTATAGTCTAAGCCGATTACATAAGAGGCTTCACCGGACTCCTCGATGCCATCGATATCGGTGGCATTTTGCGTGACAAAGAAGCTATTCGTTGAATACCCAACCTCTGAACGCATTGTAAAATCACCAAAGGCATTACTGGCCGTGCCACCGATCAGATGCGTACGCTCATATTCGGGGTTAATAGTTACTGTACCTGCGCCAACTGTGCGATAGAGTACCGGCGCATCGTTATAATGATAGAGATAATTCAGCGTGAGATCCCACCCTTCATAGAAGGTAGAAAAACGCGCGCCTACATCGGAATCGCTGAAGATATTAGTGGGACGGTCTTCTTCGTTAATCACCACATTAAAGCCTGCGGGCGCAAGCGGCACCAAACGGCTGGTGGTGAAGGCATAGGAGCCATCACGTTCGGGCAGGTCATGGTAGGTTGTATCGGGTATCCAGAGCAGTTGCACCTGCGAGTCATCACCAACGGGTATAGAGCCATTAACCGTCCAAAGCGGAATGCGGGAATCATCAAATTCATCCAGAATAAATTCACGAAACGATTGTGGGTTCACCACATCCAGCACCTTCAACCCATCAGCCTGCCCCCAGACAATTTGCTGCTTGCCAAGGCGTAGAGAGGTATCACCAACAAATGTATCAACATAAAACTCCCTGAGTTCCGCATCCACATTGTCACCAATCAGTAACCTGCGGGAGAAGGGTGAACGGGAGTCTTCATCTCTGCTTCCGGGTTCCAGTTTGTCATAGGCATCCGCGCGCAAGCGAAGGATAGCCGTGAGTGACGCATTATCCGTCAGATCCGTATTAAACTCTGGCTGGATGATGGTCTCAAATTTCTGACTGTCGCCCTGATCAGGCGTCACTGCCCATTCGGTTTCTACCGTGCCGGAAACCTTTATCTTATCCACCCAGCTCTCTGCTTCCGCTGCGATTGCCGCGTGTGAAAGCAGCATGAGCATGAATCCTATGGCGCCCCATTTCATCACAGGCCCTTCCTCAATGATTGTTGATTAAACCTGCGATCTTCCACCGGCGTTTTGTAATCTACCTCTGAAAAGGTAAAAATGGTGTGGTGGCCGGTTTTATGGTTCTGCACATCCAGTACATGGCGTGTCCAGATACCATCCACTTTACGCACTTCTTTGGTGATAAGTGTTTTAAGCTCATTCCCGTTCAGATCATAATAAAGCGATTTACGCACCAGATTGATCTTAGGGTCAATCCAAATAATGGCCTTGCTGTGACCTAACTCTTTGGCGGTTTTCGCATCTACCGTGACGGCTTCTACCTTATAGGTTTTAGTTCCATCAATGGTTTCCTCACCTACCGTGTTATAGGTGTAATCTTCAATGGCGACCTTACCTTCCTTCTTAATATCCTCATAGGTGAAGTCGGTACCCAAAAAGTAATCGCCACGGTCAGATGCTGAAATGCGGCGCACTTTTCTCATCGCTGGCAGATACAGCCACTGGTCGTCATCCACAGATTCATTTTTATAATCAAAGGTGAGGAACGCGGTATCCTTCACATTCGATGGGGTTTTATAGAAAATGACCGTTTTCTTGTCGTCTCCGTAATATTTGCGGAAAGACACCGTATCACGCTCACGCTCCTTGCCGTGCCGATCAATCATCTTCATATGGAGATTACGTGTCACATGCTCGCCTTCATCCAACGCATTGACGCGCTCAACAAGGCTCCTGCCGTCTGGCAAATCTGCTGCAAACGCAGAACCAACGGAAATGACTGCCATTACGGCTATTCCTAATAATGTTGTCTTAAGCATTTTCACGAGAAACCTCCTGGAGATTGGTTTGAATGTCAGTATTGGATTGTGGAGCGATATTTTCGATAAAACCTGGCCTGATCACCTTGATGAGTGCCGGCAGCAATGTCATGCTGGCTATAAAACTGGCAGATACCGCCAACAGCACAATGCCCCCAAAGCGGAACAGCGGCACTACATCAGAGAACATCAGCACCCCAAAGCCCAGGCCAATAGCAAGGAAGTTGAAGAGCAACGCCCGACCCGTCGATGGGAACAGTTCAGCGATGGTTTCATCAAAACTCTCACCTCTACGCTCGGCGAATAAATGCTTAATGCGGTCGATGGTGTGGATGGCAAAGTCCACGCCCAGCCCAATGGCCACACTTGCAAACATGCTGGTGCCAATCCCCAGCCAGATATCGAACACACCCATCACGGCATAGATCAGCAAAATAGCCGCCATGACCGGAATCAGCGCGAACAGTCCCGCTGTCACAGAGCGGAATACGATACAGGCCATTATCAGCACAAGCACCAGCGCAATGCCCATACTTAAGAAGTGGCTTTTGCCAATTTGCGCTACCCAGTGATAGTTCAGGTTCACTCGCCCTGACAGGGTGGCCGTGATCACGCCTTCCTGATTAAAGTTGCTGTCGATATAAGCCTGCATGGCATCAATCACGCGCTTGTTTTCGGTGAACAGGCCTGTGTTGATATTCACGCGGATATTGGCCCGTTGGTAGTCGTAATCGATTTCCTCTTCAAAGTCGGTTGGCTCACCGCTGGCGCTGTAGAGCAGGAAGAGTTGTGCTATCAGCTCTTTATCGTCCGGGATGACATAAAACGCCTCATCGCTGCTATTGAGCGACTTATACATCTGCTTGATGTAATCCACCACCGAAGTGGAGCCACCAACGCTAGGCAATGACTCGACATAAGCCTGCAGTGCTTCGATTTTTGCCAGATTTGCAGGCTCAAACAAATCTTCCGGATTCGGCGTTTCAATCACAATATCCAGATTATTGGTGCCATCCATTGTCGCGTTAATCACCTTATCCGCTTTATAAATGGGTTCGCTGGCATGGAATGTGTCGATACGGTCTTCATTGATCTGAACATTGAGCGCCCCGTAGACGCCAAGCGCCATGACCAGAACACCAACGGCAACCACCGTGCGTGAATGCGCGATGACTTTTGCCCCCACTGCTGCCATAATTTTACCGAAACGGTCAACCGCAGGCTTGCCGGTGTTATCCACCTTATAGACCTTGCTGGGCTTGATCTTCAGCAATGACAAGGCGGCCGGCAGGAAGGTGATCGTATAAAGCCATGCGACGGCCACCCCCAAGGCTGAAAACAGCCCAAGGTAACGGAATGGGGGCATTTCAGAGGCCCAATATAGCCCCAGGAAACCCGCCACCGTGGTAAGGGACGTCAGCGTAATCGGCCGCAACATCTCACTCATGGCTCGCACTACAATCTCACGTGAATCCGCATTCGGATGCTTGGCTTTTTCCTCATAATACTGACTGAAGATGTGGATGGAGTCGGCCACTGCAATGCCAATTAGAATCACGATCAGTGCATTGGTGACCACGAAAAACGCAATACCGCTTGCGGCCATCACACCCAAAGCGCTTGCTACGGTTGCCCCGACAACCACATTGGGAAGAATGGTGCCGCGCAACGTGAGATAGGCAATAAACAGCACGATGGTAATGATGATGCCGGCAAGAGGGTTTAACCGCTGCGCGTCATTATCGATATAGGCGCCTAAATAACCTGTAATCGCACCTTCACCCGCTACGTGAATTTCCTCGCCATTGCTTAAATCTGCTTCTTCGGCAATCTCCATGAAGTTCTTGTAGGTTTGCTCTGCTTTGGTGTCGTCGACCAGCTCAGCCACAATCAGCGTGGCAGTGCCATCACGCGCCACCAAACTGCCTTGATAAAGCGGAAAATTATCAATAGCTGCTTTAACGGCATCTGCTCCAGCTTGCGTTTCAGGGGGGTAGGGATCGAAAAAGTCTTCGACAATCATCCCTTCCTCATCGCCGTAAATGTTGCTTTCCGTCGCTAAGCTCGTAATGCGATCAGGATCGACATTCGGTAGTTTTTCAATCCTGGTGCTAAGATCATAAACCAGCTGAAGGGTTTTCGGGTTAAACACCCCGTTTTTGTTGATAATGGCCATCACCATTGGATCGGCCAGCCCAAAAATTTCCTTTACCTTGTCCTTATAAATCAGCGCTGGATTGTCTTCGGCAATAAACGCATCGGCTGTGGTGTCCTTATAAAGCTGCGGCAGGAAGGAGGCCGCCAGACCAATCAGCAGCAGGCTGAAGGCAATGACCAGTTTTGGCTTGGCAGTCACAGCTCTAAAGAAGCGTGCTGCACATGTGTTTGGGGTTTTGGTCATGATGGTTCTCCTTTGCCGATACAGGCTCTTAATTCATCAATCTGTTTCTTCATGTGCTCTAAACCTCCAATGTATTGAAATTATTCGTCCCGTTCATAGTCAACGATGCGTTTGGCGACTGTCTTGATGCTCAGAAGGTCTTTATAGTTGATGTTGTTGCCCAGGTAGTTACCGCCGTCCGTGCCGCAGCCTAGTGTGAGCGAAGGAGGCAGCATGTTGTAAATGAGGCCGATGCTGCCATGTACGGCTGGCTGATTCAGCAGAAGCCTGTTGGCGGGAATTTCCATGGCAAACATGTCGATAACTTTTTCATCCTGGGCGTGGACAACGGCAATGTGGCCGGCGCCGCCGCAAGCTTTATTTCGTTGGCGACGCTGGCCGCGTCCATCGCGGCGGTTATCCTGTCAACCTGCTCCTGGGTGTAGTGCTTCATGATGTCGGCTGCTTTCCGTGCTTTTGATACCAACTGATCGATTGTCTGATCTACCGTTGCCATGACATACCTCCGTTCTTAGGGAATTTCCCTAATGAAAACCGCGCTGGTGTCCATCCGGTGGTTCCGGATGGACACCAACAGTGTATTGATTGCCAACCTGCTCAGTGACCATTTTGAATTGCTACGTCTGCCCAGAAACTGCCCCTGTGTCAGCGGTTGGGGCGCCAATAGTCGAAGCTTCCCAGTGTATAGCCGTCCCATGCCTCCTTTCCTTTTGATTCAGGGACGGGCAATACAATTCTTGACGCCGGTCTTGCTGTGAGTTGTAGAAATTGACCCGGGATAACCCCGTTCCACTCTTTTTCTTTTGTTACGCAGATTACACTTCCTCCGCCGGTAGTCGCTGTGCGGTCTGTTTCAACTGCAAAAGTGCCTTTCGCAATGCCAAGTACATTTACTGTAAGTGCTAGTAATAAAAGCGTCTTTTTTATCATTGTTACCTCCACAAGGTTTAGACTGGTCTACTTATTGGGTCGCAAAAATATTTGCTCCTCGAGAAATCATGTCGCTACGGCTCCTGTCTGGCGATACACTGGACCCCCTTTCCTTTTAGTCCAGGTTCGAAACAGCCATTGCAATAAATACAGGTTGCCCGTGTTCTGTTTCCAGACCTCCAGCGGTTCACCAAGTTTGGTTCACGGATCAGGGGGCGACAAAGGGATACATAATCAGCCAAGCCATCGCTAACAAGTTTTTCGGATACGTCGGGTGAGCGAATACCGCCCACTAAGATCAAGGGCACACTGATTTCCTCTTTATAACGAATAGCTGCATTTTTGTAATAGACCTCTTTTTCTGGCGAATCCAAGGCGCCAATCCGGCAACTGGAATAAGCTCCGGACGCATAGATCGTCCCGCCGCTCATTTCTATCGCATCCACGCCGGCCTTTTCGAGCATTGCACATACCTGAAGCATCTCATCTACGGTGAGACCTCCTTCGACAAAATCCTCGGAATTGATTTTCACGAATACAGGGTACTCCTCACCGACCTTATTCCTGACCGCTTGAAATGCCTCCAGCAGGATTCGCGCACGATTTTCAATGCTTCCTCCATAGTTGTCTGATCGTTTGTTGAATAAGGGGGAAAGAAACTGGCTCAGCAGATAACCATGCGCCGCATGTAGCTGCACACCATCAAAGCCGGCTTTTTGGGCCCGCTTGGCTGCCTTTCCAAAGGCTTCGACAACTTGGTCGATTTCGTGCAATGACATTTCAAGACATTGAGGAAATTTGTCGGTGTCGTTGGCAGAAGGTCCTAATGGCTCATGTCCGGTTAATGCGGAAGGGGCATAACACCCTCCGTGGGCCAATTGAAGCACAACTTTTCCCCGAGCATCGTGAATCGCTCTGGCCAGATTCGTTAGTCCCTCGACAAACTCATCACCGTATACAGCCAATTGCCATGGTGCTGCCTTACCTTCCTGCTTCACAAATGCCATGCCGGTGATAATCAGGCCCACGTCTCCACGTACACGTTCAACCAGCATGTCGATGTTTCTTTGCGTACAGAATCCATTGGCATCAGCGCGTCCATCCCAGGTCGCCGAGTAGATGAATCGGTTTGCGAGAGACAATCCGTCAATGTTGCTTTTCTCGAACAATATTTTCTTTGCCATTCCTTCGACCTGTCCTGAGCTCGATTTCACAATACTCTCCATGGTGTTTCCTCCTCATGTTCGGTTGTGAGTGCCTATTGCAAATGACTTCCTCCAGGTCTTTCGGGCTAATACTTCTTTCTTTTTTACTCGCTCCCTCCGCCCAGAACCTTGAAGAGCATATTGGCGGGCGAATTCCGCGCCGAAGCCACTCGATGCGCCCGTGATCAGAACCCATGAATTATCTGTGGTCGTCATTTGTTTACTCCTGGCGCAGGCCAAAACGCCTAGACTGGTCTACTTGATGATTGGCACAAAAAAAGAGACCGCCTCAGCGATTTAATTTTCTTACCTCTGCGCAAGAAATATATCGAAATACAAGTGAATAAAATTTCTCAACGGTTCAAGGGATTTTCTGACCTTGGCGCAAAGCAGCGCTCCCTGGAATGATGCGATCAGGTTTTCCGCCAGCATGTCCGCGTTTATGTCTGCGGGGATGGCTCTTTCCTCTTGTGCCTGAAGAAGCAAACCGGATAAATTCTTCGTCCAGAGCTGCAGAGCTTGCACAAGACGTTCCCGGACGCTCTCGTATTGGTCGGACATTTCCAGACTCAGGTTGCCAACCAGACACCCCTTGGTGCAATCATAGCCTTCAAATTTCGCAATTCTTGCCTCAAAGCTTTTTTTGATGCGCTCCAGTGGCGGTAGAGATTCATCCGTGAAAATGGTGTGGAAAATTTCACCAACTTCTGCAACATATTGGTCGATAATCGCCAGGCCGAACTCTTCTTTGCTGGAGAAAAAGTTGTAAAATGAACCCTTTGGCACCTTTGCCTGCTTCAGGATGGCCTCGACACCGGTAGCGTTGAATCCTTTGGATAATATGAGGTCCAGTCCCGCTTGGACTATTTCATCTTTGTTGTGTATTCTTTTCATGATTTTAAATTAGACCGGTCGCCCTAGTAAGTCAAGTGTTTTTTCTCATATCCCCTCAAATCACCTTCACCCGCGCAAATCCGCCACCTTCAGTGCGCAGATTGGTGACCTGGCCGTGATACAGGCGGGCACCGATGCCAAGGATCCGGTCGCAATATACGAACAGCCGCAGGTCGGTCTTCATCGGTTTTTCATCCGGAGTTGCCGGTGTCAATGATGGTACGACCAGTTGTTGCACCAGGGTTGTGGCGGGATCGAGTTCATCGAATCGCTTGCGCGAAATCTTTTCCCCTACCAGCACGCCGCGACTGCCGAACCGGTCGACGGGCTTGAATACCCAGTTGCGGCGGTCTTGCCACAGTGCATCCGGATCTTGCTCCTGCAGCAGCCGACTGACCGGTACCACCTGCTGCAACAGGGCCATATCCTCCTCGTCCAGACCAAGATCGGCAAGGGCTTCGGCATCGGACCACAACACCATGCGCCGCTTGTCGCCCAGCAATCCGTAGGCAAAGGGATTGGGGGTCAGGCAGACGCGTCTCGCCAGGTAGGCTGCGCGGATGCCTGCCATGGCAGGCTCTTCGAGATAAAAATCGCAATGCCGGTTATAAACCAGGTCGACGGTTTCGCCGTCCAGCGTCACCCCATCGGAGCCGGCCTGCAACAGCTTCGGATCAACCACCTGCGCCCGGGCGCCCCAATCGCGAAACAGGCCGGCGAAGGCCTCCATTTCATGGTACAGAAACTGCTCCTGGGGGTTTTCATCCACGATGGCGATATGCTGTGGTCGGTTTTGGCGTCCGTGAGAAAACGCCTGCAACTCCTCGGCAAATGGCTCCAGAAAGGCTTTTTTGAGTTTTTCGCTCATGGCACCGCGGGCCGCCTCTTCGTCCGGATAGCGGGCCAGGTAGGAAAGGAGCGCACCACCGGCGTTGGTATTGACCTCGATGAGGCGCGGCCCGGCGTCGGTGAGGTGAAAATCGTATCCCATCAACACCGCATCGTGGCCCGGATCGAAACGGGCCGCCTCCGGCACCCGGGGCAGTATCGCCTGGCGGTAGGCAGGCAGGTGACTGAGGCGATACAAGGCCCGCACGGTGCGGATCATGCCGCGCAGATCGCGGCGCGGCAGGTGAACGGTCAGGTCGCTGATGACTTGGCGGTAAAGGGGCATGGCTTTTCAACTTTCAGGTTTTCTCAGCACTCGGAACGCAGTTACTTATTGAAATTGCACTCCTCAGCACTCAAGTCCTCGGCGCATCCGTTCCAGCGCTTGTATCAGGACCGATCTTGGGCAAGCGAAATTCAGGCGCACAAATCCCGGCGCGCCGAATTCTCGGCCATCGGACAGCCCCACGCCGGCCCTCTCGAAAAACCCCGCCGGGTCGTCAAGGCCGCTGCCACGCGCATCGATCCAGGTCAGATAGGTCGCCTCGCCGACAGTGGCGCGCAGTCCCGGCATCTCCGCCAGGGCCGCGAGCACCAGGTTGCGGTTGCCGCGCAGATATTCGAGCAGCGCCGCGTGCCAGCCGCCGCTGTCGCGGTAGGCAGCGAGGGTGCCGACGTAGCCGAACAGGTTGACATAAGGCACGATGCCGGCCATGGCGCGCTGGAAACGACGCCGCAGGCTGGCGTCGGGGATGATGGCGAAGGCGCAGTTCAGTCCCGGCAGGTTGAAGGTTTTGCTCGGCGCCATGAGGGTGATGGTACGGGCGGCCACTTCGGCATCGAGGGTCGCCGTGGGGAGGTGCTCCACGCCCGGTTCCAGCACCAGATCGCAATGAATTTCGTCGGAACAGAGCACCAGATCGTGACGTCGGCAAAGATCCGCCAGCCGCGTCAGTTCTTCCCGGGTAAAGACCCGGCCGGTGGGATTCTGCGGACTGCACAGCAACAGCAGGCGGGCGGCCGGGGTCACCACCGCTTCCAGCGCTTCAAAATCGATCAGCCACTGCCCGTTGTCTTGCACCATCGGCACCGTCACCAGCTTGCGCTCCGACAGACCCGGCGCGCTCAGAAACGGCGGATAGATGGGGGTCATGGTCAACACTTCGCTACCGGCCTCGCCCACCGCGCGGCAGGCGACGTTCAGTCCCACCACCAGGCCAGGCAGCCAGACCAGCGCCTCGGCATCCACTTGCCACCGGTGGCGCTCCCAAAGCCGCGCCAGAATGACTTCCACCAGCTCGGCAGGGGCATGGGAATAACCGAACACGCCATGGTCGACGCGCTGCCGCAGGGCTGCGACGACCGCCGGCGGTGCGGCAAAATCCATATCCGCCACCCACAGGGGGAGCACATCGCGACCGGCATATCGATCCCACTTAAGCGAACCGGTGCCGCGACGGTCGAGGATCCGTTCGAAATCAAACATTACTGTCTTCCTTGGGAGATTGGCCGTAGGTGGCGAATTTTTCCAACACCCGCGCCATTTCCTCTTCCGGCAGGATCACCGGGTTACCCACCGACTTGGTCTGATAGTAGATACGCGCCACCAGCTCGATCTCCTCGGCGGTGTTAAACGCGCGGCCCAGGTCGCTGCCGACCGCCACCAGGCCGTGGTTGGCCAGCAGCACGGCGTTGTAATCGCCGATACCGGCGGCCACGTTGCGGGCCAGCTCCGGGGTACCGAAGGTGGCGTAGGGTGCCAGCGGCACCTTGTGCCCGGAAAATCCCACCAGATAATGCACCGCCGGGATTTCCCATCCCAGGCAGGCCATGGTGGTGGCATACACCGAGTGGGTATGCAGCACAGCATTCACATCCGGGCGCTGGCGATACAGGGCCAGATGAAAACCGAGTTCGCTGGACGGCTTGTACTGCCCATCCAGAACATGTCCGTCAAGATCGGTGATCACCACGTCCTGCGGCTGCAGATCGAAATACTCGATGCCGCTGGGGCTGATGGCGACCTTTCCGGCGGCACGATCGACCATACTCAGGTTCCCCCCCGCGCCGATGGTCAGTTGCGATGTGATCATTTTACGTCCGTAACGGACGATGGCTTCGCGTTGTTTCTGCATGGTCATGAAATTACGCCCTTGTTCGGGGAAGGCCCATCAGGCCAGAAAATTTTTCAATCCGGTAAAAAAGATCTGTGCGGCAATGGCCGATACGAACAGTCCGGTCAGTTTGGTCAGAATGATCAATCCCTGCTGCCCCACCAGCCGCTCCAGGCGACCGGCCATGCTCAGCAGCAAACCGACGGTGGCAATAGCGGTCAGCATGGCCCCGACCGTTATCAACTGCGCTGTAAAGGTTCTGGACTCCGCCGCCATGACCAGCAGGGCGCCGATGGTTCCGGGGCCGACGGCGATGGGGATGGCCAGGGGCACCACCGCCACATCTTCGCCGGGCAACGGCGGCGTTACGGCCGTCGATCCCCGCACCATGCTGACGGCCGAGAGAAACAATACCGCTCCGGCGCCGATGCGAAAGGCATCGAGGGTAATGCCGAAGAGGGCAAAAATATGCTTGCCGAACAGGTAGAGAGTAAACACCGACAACACGATGGCCACCGTCACCTTGACCGCCGCCTTTTTGCGATCGGCAGTGGTAAAACCACGCGTCAGGGATAAAAACGCCGACATGACGAAAAACGGTGTCAGGATGACGAACAGCTTGAGATAGACATTGAGAAACATGACACGCCTTGGTTTTCAGATGGCCGGCTGGAATATTCCGGCGGGCGAGGTTCACTTAATACTAGGAGGCTGTCGGACTATACGGGTCGAAGCGAAAATTTGGATGCTTGAGAACAGATTCTAGCTCGTTTGAAGGTTCATAGCCGTNNTGGATAGTCCGACAGCCTCCTAGATGTTTGCCACGATGACTATGCCTGCCGCATCCACACCGCGTAACGCCCCCGATAGCGGACTTTTTCCTCACCATCCTGGTAGATAGCGGCGGTCAGGGCCAATTTGGCGCGACTCCGCTCCTGAAGCTCCAACCCGAAAGCTTGGGTAATTTCTTCTGCGGGCACGGGAACCAGCACGTAAAAATCACCGGTGACCGGCGCCAGATAACGGATCTCACTCTTGAATACCGCCACCTCGCAAGGCCCTCCAACCACCCCTTCGGCCAACAAGGTAGCCACCGCCCAACCTGCGAGGGTGGCCAGCGTGGCCAGGGAACCGGCAAATCCGGTCCCCTTGTCGTTGAGGTTGGGGGCCAGGGGGGCATCCATGCGCAGAGTGCGCCCGTCCCAGGCCGTGATACGAAGTCCCATTTGCCGTGCCATGGGGATCTGCCGGGAAAAACGCTGATTGAGGTGTTGCGCGCTCTCTTCAAGCATGCTGCTCTCCTGCCGTCGAAGACCGGCCCCAGGTCAGGATGGGGTTATGAAGGCCTGCAAGACACCCATTACGCGCCTAAGGCCCCTTTTTTTCTAGCCCTTTGCCCTTGGCATGTCAAGAGCCTTGTCTGCAAGGGGCATGTGCGGAAGTATCGCTTGAGCTGTTGCCGTGAGACGCCCGAGGGCATATCCCTGGACATGCGCGGCCTGACCGGTTTTCTGACTGAAATGCTCCAGAGCACCAACGGAGCGACATCAGGAGTTTCGGATCGCCGGTAACATGTTATAATCCATTCTGTTTTCCAACTCTGCGCGCTGCCGTCAGATGCGCGACTTCACCCGGAGACCGTTATGATGAACCGATGGATGCTGCTGTTGATTTCCTTGCTGGCGCTGCTCCCCCTTGCGACCGCGGCGCCGGCCATAGCAGCCAATCGTGGCCCTGTGCAGGTTTTTGTCAGCGTACTGCCGTTGAAATACTTTGTTGAACGGATCGGCGGTTCACATGTAAATACCCAGGTCATGGTCGGCCCGGGACAGAGCCCTCACACCTATGAGCCGACTCCCCGCCAAATGACCGAATTGAGCCGCGCACAGATATACTACCGGGTCGGCGTAACCTTTGAGCAGGTCTGGATGAAGCGGATCGCACAGCTCAATCCGAACATGCGCATCGTCGATCTGCGCGATGGCATCAAGCTGCGCAAACTGGAGGACCACCAACACGAGGGCGAAGAGGAACATGCCCCGGACGATCATGCCGAAGAACAGTACGACGATTCCCTCGATCCTCACGTCTGGACCAGTCCGGTGCTGGCCCGTAGCATGGCCGAGCAGATCCGCGCAACCCTGACGGCCATCGATCCGGCCCATGCCCAGGATTACCAAGCCGGCTTCGACTCATTGACGGCGGACCTGACCGCCCTCGACACCCAACTGCGTAACCGCCTGGCCGGAGTCAAACACCGCAAATTCCTGGTATTTCATCCTGCCTGGGGGTATTTTGCCGACTCTTACGGGCTGCAGCAGATTGCCGTCGAGGCCGCCGGTAAGGAGCCCGGTCCCCGCACCATGGCGCGGATCATTGCCCAGGCCAGACAGGACAACATCCGCGTGATTTTCGTCCAGCAGCAGTTCAGCCGCACCACCGCCGCCACCGTGGCCCGCGCCATCAACGGCAAGGTAGTGGCACTCGATCCGCTGGCGGAAAACTATATCGACAACCTGCGCAAGGCAGCCGATGCCTTAGCGACCGCCCTGGAATAATGTCATGGATTCGAACCAAGCGATCATCTCCTTGCAGGACATCTCTTTCCGCTACGAAGAGCACGTAGTCCTGCAGGACGTCAGCCTCACGGTTCACGAGAAGGAATTCCTCGGCATCGTAGGCCCCAACGGCAGCGGTAAGAGTACCCTGCTCAAAATCATCCTCGGCTTGCTGGTACCGCAAAAGGGCCAGGTCAAGGTATTCGGCGCCTCGCCGGAAGAAGCCCGCCTGAGGATCGGCTATGTGCCGCAATTCGCCACCTTCGACCGCAACTTCCCCATCAGCGTGCGCGAAACCGTCCTGCAGGGCCGACTCGGAAAAACCCGGCTGATCGGCGGCTACCGGCGCCAGGACCACGAACTGGCTCACCAGTCTCTGGAGGAGGTGGAACTCGCCGACCTGGCTCATCGTCCCCTTACCTCCCTGTCCGGCGGACAGTTGCAGCGGGTTCTAATCGCCCGCGCCCTGGCCTGTCAACCGGAGATACTGATCCTCGACGAACCGACCGCGCATATCGATCCCAAGGTCGAGGAGGGGGTCTTCGAACTCCTCAAACGCTTCAACCAGAAACTCACGGTGCTGGTAGTGTCCCATGACATCGGGTTCATCTCCCGCTATATCACCCGGGTCGCCTGCCTCAACCGCACCCTGGTATGCCATGCCACCTCGGAAATCACCGGCAAGATAATCGAGCAACTGTATGGCGCTCCGTTGCGGGCCGTGCATCACGATACGATCCTTCACACCCACTGAGAATCCCTATGAATACTTTTCTGGAAGCGCTCGTCTCTCAGCCCTTCATGCAAAACGCCCTGCTCGGCGGCCTGCTTGCCAGCGTCGCCTGCGGCGTAGCCGGTACCTACGTGGTGGTGCGTCGCATCGGCTATATCGCCGGCGGCATCGCTCACGCCGTGCTCGGCGGCATGGGCCTGGCCTATTTCCTGGGTCGCAGTCCGTTTATCGGCGCCATCATTGCCGCGTTGGTGGCCGCGCTGATCATCGGCTGGGTCAGCATGCGCTGGAAAAAACAGGAGGACACAACCATCAGCGCCCTGTGGGCGATCGGTATGGCGGTGGGGGTACTGCTCATCGCCCGAACTCCCGGCTACAACGTCGACTTGATGAGCTACCTGTTCGGCAACATTCTGATGATTCCGAAAAGCCAGCTGACGCTGATCTTCTGGCTGGATGTCGGCATCGTGCTGCTGGTGCTGCTGTTTTTCAAACAACTGCTGGCGGTATCCTTCGATGAAGAATTCGCCGCGTTACGCCAGGTGCCGGTAAATTTCTTCTCGATGCTGCTGCTGTGCCTGGTGGCTCTGACCGTGGTGATTCTCATCCAGGTGGTCGGGCTGATTCTGGTTATCGCACTGCTGGCGCTGCCGGCAGCCATCGCCGGTCAGTATGTGCACTCTTTGAGCCGCATGATGCTGTTTGCCACCCTGTTGGGGTTTTTCTTCACCACCGGCGGCCTGGCGGTGTCCTACCAGTACGATCTCCCCTCCGGCGCCACCACCGTGCTGCTGACCGGCCTGGCCTACCTCACATCATCCATTGGTGTCTGCCTTTGGCGTCGGTGGCAGGTGCGGCGCGCCACTCATTCGTGCAGCATTCCGGAGACCCGGGCTGAATGAAACGAGGCAGCCTCCTTGCGGATGGCTGCCTTTCTTTTTACTCGATGCCAGAAATCCTCCGGCATCCCTCCATGCCGCTATCCCGCTCAACAAAGAGGCCTTCGAAAAAAACTCACGGGCGAATTTTTTGCGACGCCATCAATAAAGAGCGCCGAATAGCTCCAACTGCGTAAGATAAAGCCGCGTATCGAATTCCAGCTGGTGATAGTTCGGCTCCATGTATTCACAGAGGTTATAAAAAGCCTTGTTATGGTCCTTTTCTTTCATATGGGCCAATTCGTGCACCACTATCATCCGCAAAAACTCCAGCGGTCCCTGTTTGAAAACCATGCCGATACGGATCTCGTGTTTCGCCTTGAGCTTGGCCCCCTGGACCCGGGAAACAAAGGCATGGATCCCCAGAGCCTGGTGGATCACGTTGAGCTTGCTGTCATAGACAACCTTGCTCAGCGGCTGGGATTTGCGCAAAAAGCGGGTTTTAAGCTCGCCGGTAAAATCGTAGAGGGCCTTGTCGGTCGTGATCTCGTGGGCCACCGGGTATTTGCGTTTGAGAAACGCGCCCAGTTTATCTTGCGCGATCAGCTGTGCAACCTGCCCGGCCACCTCCGCCGGATAACCGGTCAGATATTTCAGGTCATGCATCGATGTTGAAACCTTTTCTGTCGCCTAAGAATCTGTCGGACTATACGGGCGCCGGGGCAGAGGCAGTCACTGCCATCTTCCGCCGCCAGAAACAATTCCCGTCCGTCAGAGTCGAACACTTTATAGCGGTTGCGGGTTTCAAATCCCGTAAGGATCTCGCCCCATTCCTTTTTCCGGCTGACCACCAGACCGGCGGCCCCGGACAATCGCTGCATGCAATCCTCCTGCAAATGGCAACCCGGGATTTCCGGATTGCCGGGTTCACATTCTCTGCCGATCAGCATAGTCGAAAATGACCGGCATGGGAACAGTTATACATAATCCTGGCTCTCAGCTGGGGAATGATTATGTCCCGGACTGACATCTAGAGTGCCCCCGGTGTCTTTACGATCTTGACCGATGCGCTTCGTTCCTCAGCACATCCTATGCTGCTGGCAACATTCCTCCTGTTCCTGAAACAATGCGGCGCCGGCCATCACCGCCTGGGCGATCTGGTCGGGAATCCGTTCAAAGGCAGGCTGCTAGCAGGACACCGACGCCCCGGAAACGACCAGCAGCAGCTTCCCCATCGACGCTGCGTGTGCTAGCATAATTGCAATATGTCAACTGATCCCATATTGTTCGACACCCACGTCCACCTCGATCGTCTGCCGGAGGGCATGGATCCGGTCCGGGAGGCGACGCAGGCAAGAGATGCCGGCATCGGCCGCTTCCTGGTGCCAGGAGTTTCGCCGAGGGATTGGCCTGCGTTGCTGGCGGTCGTCGGATCAGTACCAGGAGCCTTCGGCGCCCCCGGGGTGCATCCCCAGGCCGCCGCGCAATGGGACCGTGAATCCGCAGCCCGCCTGGAAGCCCTGTTGCCTCAAAAGAGGGTAGTCGCCATCGGCGAAATCGGGCTGGACGGCTTCCCCGGTATGCCGCCGGCTGCCGAGCAGGAGCAGGTATTGCGAAGCCAGTTGCGCATCGCCGCGGCAGCCGGGCTGCCGGTGGTGCTGCACTGCCGCAAAGCCACCGGCCGCCTGCTGGAGATTCTACGACAGGAGGGGGCATCCCGCGTCGGCGGGATCTGGCACGGCTTCTCCGGCAGTCTGGAAACGGCCCTTGCCGCGATGGAACTCGGCTTCGGGCTGGCCTTTGGCGGCCCATTGACCTGGCCCGGGGCACGACGTGCGCCGCAGGTGCTGCAGGCGTTGCCTGCCGAATGGATCGTACTGGAAACCGACGCGCCGGATCTGCCCCCCGCTCCCCACCGGGGGCAGGTCAATCGGCCGCTGTACCTGGGGTTGATAGCCGAACATCTCGGTTTACTGCGACATTGGACCCCGGAACAGACTGCCCGTATCACCACTGCCAATGCCATGCGTCTGCTGCGGCTGCCCATCGACTGAATTAGATTCCGTATGAAAGGTTACACTCCCATGCAAGAACATCGCTTTTCCCGCCTCGAACGCCTTATCGGCCACGATGGGCTGCAATGTCTGGCCGGGGCCTCCGTCGCCGTAATCGGTGTTGGCGGCGTCGGCAGCTACGCCACCGAAGCGCTGGTCCGCGCCGGTGTCGGCCGGCTGACTCTGGTCGACTTCGATACCATTATGCCGAGCAACATCAACCGTCAGATCCACGCCCTTGAATACACGGTCGGACGTCGCAAGGTCGATGTCATGGCTGAACGCTGCCTGGCCATCAACCCCGAAGTCGACGTGCGCCCCCGGCATCTTTTCTGCAGCGCCGATACTGACGAGGAACTGCTGGCGCCGGGGTATGACTACCTGCTCGACTGCATCGACAGTATTACGGCCAAGCTGCACCTCATCGAAAGCTGCAGACGACGTGGCATACCGGTCATATCCGCCATGGGCGCCGCCAACAAGCTCGACCCGAGCCTGATCCGCGTCGGCGACCTGTCGCATACCCAGAAATGCCGCATGGCCCGCGTCATCCGCAAGGAGCTCGGCCGACGCGGCATCCGCAGCGGTATAAAAGTGGTCTATTCCCTGGAGGAATACCGTCCCCTGAGCGACGCACCGTCCGTACCCTCCAACCTGCCGGCGCCTACTCCGGAGTCGGCACCGGCCAGACAGCGCGTTACCCTCGGCAGCTCCTCCTATATTCCACCGATGTTCGGCCTGACCATGGCCGGCGAGGTGATCCAGTCGCTGCTGGCAAAAACGCCATAATCGATGCGTCATGGCACCAACGCTGCCGGGGAGGTTGGCTGGCAGCGCACCTGGCTTTTAACAAGGGACACGCCTGGATAAAACGGGTCGTGTCCCTTGCGGTAGCAGTATTTGCCATCAAGCAGCTGCTCGGGTAAACGGTTGCCTGGATGGATCCGGGCGGCAACTATTTGAGTTCGAAAGCCACCTTCAATACGACCTGATATTCGCTGACTCCACCCTCCTCATCAACATGCCCGCGCACCTCCTCGACCTCAAACCAGGACACCCGTTCGAGACTGTGGTGGGCCCGGTGCAAGGCCGACTTGATGGCCCCGTCGATACTGTCCGGGGAAACGCCGATCACTTCCACCTTTTTGTACACCCGCTGTTTACCGTAGGTCATGGTTACCTCCTCTGTTTCGGGTTGCCCCTCGGGTCGACTCCTTCATCGGTCGTCTGGCCGCCGGGGGAATGAAGAGCCCATACTTCTGCCCTATGACACGATGCCCATTACACAGCTTGCGACCTGCATCCAGCCAGGCAAAAATCCTCCTTCACAAACACCCTGGCCGAGGCAGGGCTTTTTCCTTTTTTGCCCTCCCCTGCGCTACAAGCTTTATACCGCTATAAAAAAGCATAACAGACCGCACTGGAAATACCTTCGCCGCGCCAACCTGTGGACAAAGTCGGCAACCCCTGAATTCATAGAACAATATTTTGCGGATAACCTGTTGTCTGACGAGAAAACATATTTGTATCGTTATCATTACAGGGTACAGAAGCCAACCCGGGAACTTTGCAACCGGCGCATTGCAAATCGATAAAAACCCGCTACAGTATTCACAATTTACCTTGGCGGGGGGCGTTTGTCTCTGATTTCGCCAGTTTGGGATAAGAGGAACAGGTGGAAGCAGGCCCTGCCCAAACGTGCAACTTTGGATCACCGCGTGCATTTTTGGAGCATTTTGCGCCACACCTGACTATCGACTTAATGTTTACGGAATGGGATTCAAGCATAAGCTATTGTATTTTAATTTGTTTTTTAAATGAAGAACCGCGCGCACAAACATGGCACCGAAAATGCTCTCGATAGAACGGCTGTTGATTTTCCATAACCTCAGGGGCCACGAAGGGAGGTGGGCCGTTATATTTCAGCCCCGCGCTTTACCTTACAAAGCATTTCGATGGGAGGTTTACCTACCAAAGCTTTTTGAACGATGCAGGCAGGGGAGGCATGCAGGCCACTCCGCTCCGGATCTACCCGACACCGTCCGGTACCAGGCATCACGCACCACCGAAAAGCCAAGGTTACTTACGGACCGGGTCCGCCCAAGGGCCCAATCCGCTGGCGAGCTTTACATGCAAGCGGACGGAAACAACATTTTTCATTCTTGAATTCAGGAGGTAAGACCGCATGAAATCTCGCAAATTCAATGTATTGGCCATACTGGCCGCCCTGCTTTTCCTGGCCTCCAGCGCCCAGGCCGCCGTCGTTATCGGCGGTTCCGACGGTTGGTCTTTCAGCACCGATGGTATGGTTAACCTGTTCGCCACTTATCAAAACTCCGACGATCTCCCTGCCGGGGTCAACCCCGCTTACGCCACCGACGAAGACGGCATCCGCATCAAAAACGGCTTTTTGCCGAACATTCTGGCCTTCAACATCAAGGCCCCGACCATGAATGGTCTTGATCTGGGCGCCCGCTTCGGCTTCTATCCCTCGGCCGCCCAAAGCAACACCAAGAATACCTTTAGCGGCCAGATCGACATGCGTGAAATCTTCTTCACTGTCGACGGCAACTTCGGTCAATTGATGATCGGTAAAGGCCTGAGCCTGTTCCTGGGCCAGAACCTGCTCACCGAGCAGACCCTGATGGGCGCCGGTCAAATCGGCAGTGCCCTCAGCCTCAGCGACGCCGGCGTCACCCTCGGCCGCATTGGTTACGGCTATATCTATCCCAACTTCAATTCCCAGATCCGTTACACCACCCCTGACATGGGCGGCTTGAAGTTTGCCGTCGGCATCTACGACCCGAGCGTTATCGCTGGCGATGTAACAGCGGACGAGACCAAACTGCCCCGCGTGGAAGCTGAGCTGTCCTACGCCGGCACCTTTGGCGACGGTAGCGTCTTCAAGGCCTACACCAACGGCATGTGGCAGGAAGCCGACTTCACAACTACATTGGCAAGTGGCGAAGATGACGTCACTGCATGGGGCATCAGCGGCGGCTTTGTGGCGGGCATGGGCGGCTTCGAGCTGTCCGGTTCCGCTTTCACCGGCGAAGCTCTCGGCACCAACTTGATGCTTGACACCGACTCTCTGGACGCTGATGGCGAAGAACGCGAAACCTGGGGCTATATTGCCCAGCTCACCTACACCATGGCCAATGAGGGCAAGACCAAGTTCGGCGTCAGCTACGGTGCCAACGAATTCGACGAATCCGATGCCGACGAAGCCGCAGTTCTTTCCTGGATCGAATCCCAGGCCATGCTGACCTTCATGGTTACCCAGGACATCACCCCGAACCTGAAACTGGTCGGCGAAGTCAGTTTCATTGAGCACGAGTGGCACAATGGCGAAGACTGGAATGCCGAGCAGTTCAGCGTCGGTACATTCTTCCTCTGGTAAGCCTTACGTTCCTTTTGGTGCATACTTATTTTCAAAAAGCCCTCTGACTGCTATCATGGATGAGGAGATATGGTCATTCCGGCAGGCTAAGGGCGATAAATATCAATTGAAAGGATAAAGAATCATGCGTAGAGCTATTGCACTGGCATGTCTGCTGCTGATCCTGGTGGTGGTCGGTTGCACGCCCGCCAAAAAGGTATCCAGCGAAAAAACTCTGATCAAGTGCAGCACCTGCGGCGTTGAGTTTACCGTCGAGGAAGGCACGGAAGCCTATGAAGCGGCCCATGGTCACTAGGGCTGCCTGATAAGCAAATCAAACGGGCCGGCATCGCCGGCCCGTTTTTTTGCCTCCTGAAAACCTCATCATGGTTGAGCCCATGCGGACCAAAAATTGTTTGACCTGCAAGCTTTTCAAATCTATTATTTCCTGTCTATTTATTTTTGCCACTATCTGTATTCTGTCGAAGGAGGCCGTAATGGGGCAACCACACGTTTTCAGCAAAAGCCGATCCCTTGCCTGCCGCTTGTTTCTGGGTGTATTAGCCATGCTGGTATTGGCCGGATGCGCCGGCTCTCTGTTTGGATCCAAATCGAATGAATCAAACACGATTATCTGGAAGCATCGCGATCAGTATGTGCGCATTGAAGCACAGGATCGAGGCGAAGTACCGCCCCCGCCCAACGACCATCCGGTCAACCTTTCCCCGGAACTGATCAGGGACATGTTGTCTGCCCTGGAGGTTGAATTCGACGACAAGAATAAACCCGTGTCGGTGTTTACCCAAAATGAACTCGAAATTCTTGGTGATGCCCTCAGCGATGGCTTGGCAAAAGCGCGACCCCGCGAGGATGTCACCTTTGCCATTGCCGGCGTCCATCGGGCTTTTATCTCCTTTACTACAGACCGCGCCTACCTCACAGGACGGATGTTTTTTCAGGATGGAAAACTTAACCTGATTCTCGGCGATTTGCATGAAGAGTACCGGGAGAATGTCGAGCGGCGATTGTATCCTCTGGTGCCCGGCAGCAGAAAAGATGTGGCTCCTGATCCTAGAAGACCGGCGCCTCGCGCCTGGAAGGTGTTGCCCCTGGCCGGCCTGCAGATGCAAGAGATCGCCGGCAAAAAGCGTCACGACTGGCTGGTGATGTCCACCAACCCGCAACTCTGGAAAGCCGTCGTTGCGGAAAGAAAAGAAGCCAAGGAAACAGCCAAGGAAGCCTTCCGCGAAGCCAGCGAGGTACGTCAGGAAAGTGCCCAGGTCAGCGCCGAGCAGGAGCTCTTGCGCGCCGAACTGGAAGCCTTGAAAAAGGATATGCAGACCATAAAGCAGGCGCCGGTCGCCGCTCCGGCCGTAACCAGACCCACCCAGCCTGCCGCCCAGGATGCCATTGAAACGCGCCTGCGCCGTCTGAAATCCCTACACGACCAGCAACTCATAACTGAAGAAGAATACAAGGCCAAGAGACAGGAAGTCCTCGACAGTCTTTAAGCCACTCACGCATAAGCATGACAGGGGAAAGGGGGCATCTGCCCCCTTTCCTTTTTCCTTTTTCACAGGAAGAACCGCGGACCATGGGCTATCGAAACTTATCCGACTGTGTTGGCGACCTGGAAAAAACCGGACGGCTGATTCGCATCGATCACCTCATCGATGCCCGGTTGGAAGCAGCAGCCATCCAGCGGCGTGTCTGCCAGACGGGTGGCCCGGCCCTGCTCTTCACCAACATCAAGGGTTGCCGGTTTCCCATGCTGGCCAACCTGTTCGGCACCATGGAGCGTACCCGCTACCTGTTCCGGGATACCCTCGACACCGTGCAACGCCTGCTGCAGGCAGGCACCGACCCCCTGGAGTTACTCAAGCAGCCGTCCGTCTGGCCCCGGGCACTGCGCAGCGCATGGCATCTGTGGCCACGCACGGTACGCCACGCGGCGGTGACGCGCTGCCGCACCACTATCGACCAACTGCCGCAGATGGTCTCCTGGCCGGGCGATGGCGGGCCTTTTATTACCTTACCGCTGGTCTACTCGGAAAGCCCGCAACGACCGGGTCTGCGTCATGCCAACCTCGGCATGTACCGCGTGCAATTGGCCGGCAACCGCTACCAGGCCAATCGGGAGATCGGCCTGCATTATCAACTGCATCGCGGCATCGGCGTGCATCATACCGAGGCCCTGCAGCGGCGGGAGCCTCTGCGCGTCAACATCTTTGTCGGCGGGCCGCCAAGCCTGACCCTGGCTGCCATCATGCCGTTGCCGGAAGATCTGCCGGAGTTGTGTTTCGCCGGACTGCTGGGCGGGCGCCGCATGGAGTTTTTGCAACCGTCGCATGGACCTGCCATCGCTGCCCAGGCCGACTTCTGCATCTGTGGCACCATCATCCCCGATAAACTGCTTCCCGAAGGTCCCTTCGGTGACCACCTCGGCTATTACAGCCTGCAACACGACTTCCCTGTACTGGCCGTGGATGCCGTCTACCATCGTCCCGATGCCATCTGGCCATTCACCAGCGTCGGCCGCCCCCCCCAGGAAGACAGCGTATTCGGCGCCTTTATCCATGAACTCACCGGCCCGCTGGTGCCGAGCCTGGTCAAGGGCGTGCGTGCCGTGCATGCGGTGGACGCTGCCGGCGTTCACCCCCTGCTGCTGGCCATTGGCAGCGAGCGCTACCTCCCCTATGAATCCTGTCGTCAGCCACGCGAAATGCTGACCCAGGCCCACGCCCTGCTTGGCACCGGCCAACTGTCCCTGGCCAAATACCTGCTGATGATCGCCGATGAAGATGCGCCACAGCTGGACATTCATGATGTCGGCGGTTTTTTGCGGCATCTGCTTGAACGGGTCGACTGGCGGCGGGATCTGCACTTCCAGACCCGCACCAGTATCGACACCCTCGATTACAGCGGTCCCGCATTGCATCAGGGATCGAAGGTGATCATCGCCGCGGCGGGTCCGCCGATACGATCCTTGCCCACGGAATTGCCGCCGGACCTGACTCTGCCGCGAAGCTTTACCGCTCCAAGGCTGGTGTTGCCCGGACTGCTGGCCATCCAGGCCCCGCCCGCCACCGCCGATCGCGGTCAGGCCGATGCGATGATCGAGGACTTTTGCGCCTTTTTCGGTCCCAATCATCCGTTGCGCCATTTCCCCTGGGTGGTGCTTGTCGATGACAGCGAATTTACCGCCGCACAGCTGGGTAATTTTCTGTGGATCGCCTTTACCCGCTCGGACCCTGCCACCGACCTGTACGGCATCGACGCCGGCACGCGTCTCAAACATTGGGGCTGCGCCGGCCCATTGGTTCTCGATGCACGCCTCAAACCGCATTACCCCGCCCCACTGGAGGAAGACCCTGCCACCGTGCGGCGTATCGAGGCCCTGGCCGCACCCGGCGGACCGTTGCACGGCATTGTGTAAACACATCCAAAGCAATAATGCTGTTGTCTTCGGCAGGGGTGTTTTTGTAGTATGAAAAATTCCGGGCCGGACAGTTTATCTAAGGGCTAACTTATCACCACGAAGGTCACGAAGAGCACGAAGAAAAACTTAACGCTCGGTTTTTGTAAACTCTAAAACCTTTTTTGCTCTTCCTTCGTGTACTTCGTGTCCTTCGTGGTGCAAAAAACTCTGTCTGGCAACGTCCTTATCACACAAAACATGCCCGTTTTATTTCGCCAACATCTTTGCAAGGGCAAAAACCTCATGAAAACCAACCGCCCATTTGGCCTGTGCAACGCCATCGGCAATACCCCCATGGTGGAATTGACCCACCTCATCACCAATTCCGAGGTTCGCATTTTTGCCAAGCTCGAAGGCAACAACCCCGGTGGTTCGGTCAAAGACCGCCCGGCCTGGAACATGATCCGCAAGGCCGAAGAGGCGGGGGTCCTGACCCATGGGAAAACCATCCTGGAGCCGACTTCCGGCAATACCGGCATTGCGTTGGCTATGATCGGGGCAGCAAGGGGCTACCGGGTCAAACTGGTCATGCCCGGCTGCGTCAGCATGGAGCGCCGCGCCGTGCTGGAAGCCTACGGTGCCGAAGTAATCCTGTCGCCGGCCTCTGAAGCCACCGATGGTGCGATTCGCATGGCGCACCGCATTTTGAAGGAAAACCCGTACAAGTATTACATGCCGAATCAGTACGCCAACCCGAACAACCCCCTGTCCCACTACCATAGCACCGGCCCGGAAATCTATGCCCAGACCAAGGGCAGGATCGATGTATTCGTGGCCGGCATGGGGACCTCCGGAACCCTCATGGGTGTCGGTGCCTACCTTAAGGAAAAGAATCCGAACATCCGCATTGTCGGCATCGAGCCGGTGGTCGGCCACAAGGTGCAGGGTCTGAAAAACATGAAGGAAGCCATCGTACCGGAGATCTACAAACCGCAAAGTCTGGACGATAAGCTCGTCATCGATGATGATACCGCGTTCGAAACGGCCCGCATGCTGGCTGTTCACGAAGGGGTGTTCGCCGGCATGTCGAGCGGTGCGGCGGTAGCCGGCGCCCTGCAAGTGGCGCGCAATATGAAAAGCGGCATCATCGTCACTCTGCTGCCCGACCGCGGCGACCGCTACCTGAGCACCACCCTGTTCCGCTCGACCTGCGCCTGCTGCCCGCCCTGACGCTCGAATGCCGCAGCCGCCCCCTCAATTCATGACGTAGAGTCTTGCATTTCGCTTTTCTTCGCGGCTTTGCGTGCAAAAAGCCGTGCTTTGGATTTTGTTTCACGCAAAGCCGTAAAGAACACCTTCAAACCCAAAGCCATTTTCCCATGTGCGGCAACATTCTCCCATCCTGACCTGATCCGTCGTCTACAGCATTGACAAACGATCCGCCGATCATTTATTTTGTTTACCTAACTAACCACTAAGTCCGAGCTAATAAGGCCCAGCATGAATATAAAACAGCGCATTTTGGAAATCTTCGAAATTGTTTCCCGGGACCTGGTCGCCGCCAAGGTACAGAAACTGCGAAAAATCGGGGCGAGGGAAATCAATATCACCCAATTTCAATACATCAACGCCATCAATCACATGGAAGAACCGACCTTCACCGGCCTGGCCAAGGTTCTGGGGGTCAGCAAACCGTCCGTTACGGGCATCGTCAACAAACTGATCGAACAGGGATACGCCCAGAAGTGCCAGTCCGACAGCGACCGCCGTGTCTATTACATCCAGCTCACCAGGGCCGGCAAACAGGTGGCCGTCGCCTATGAAGAGGCTTGCCGTGAATATATCGATGGCATGGCGCGCGCTTTAAGCGACAGCGAACTGCACCAGTTGATGATTTTGATGGAAAAGGCTCTGCTTTGAGACAATATTCGTCAAATTAAAATAACAAGCAAAACATCACTCCACCACGAAGGTCACGAGGAAAGACAAGAAAACATACTTCGTGGTGAATGCATGCCAAACAAATTTTTCAGACGGATGCAGCAACCGGAGCCGATGACCGAACAAAAACACCCTGGCATCGGTACGTTTAACCACTAGGAGGCTGTCGGACTATCCGGGCCGAAGCGAAAATTTGGATGTTTGAGAACAGATTTTAGCTCGTTTGAAGGTTCATAGCCGTAGCTATGGGCCGAAAAGGAGCTGAAATATGGGCCAAACAGCCGAATTTGCAGCCGGCTCATGGCTAGTCCGACAGCCTCCTAGATTACCCCAAGGATCATGCCCCATGGCGAAGCACGGCTTTCACGCGATCAGCCCCCCCATCCGCCGCCGGCTTGCCGGCCTGCTGTTCGGTCTGTTGATCCTGCTGGCCGCCCCCCTCCCCGCCGCCGCGGAATCGATTCGGATCGGGGTGGTCATGGACGGCCCCTGGGAGGGCAACCCGGCCGTGCTGAGCCTGTTTCACGCAGAAATCCTTGATCTGCTGGCCGGCGAGTTCGAGGTGCTGTTCTCCGACCGAACAACCTTGACCGCCGACTGGAGCAAAGACGGCGTTCACCGTCGCATCGACCAATTACTTAACGATCCGCAGGTCGATATCGTCCTCGGCATCGGCATACTGGCGGGGCAGGATCTGGCCCGTCGTGGACCACTGCCGAAGCCCGGCATTGCGCCTTTTGCCACCGATCGATCGGCCCAGCAACTGCCTTCCAGCAACGGCAGCAGCGGCGTGCACAATTTCACCTATATCGCTTCGACAAATCCCCTGTTGCGCGACCTGCGCCTGTTTCACGACCTGGTTCCCTACCGCAAGCTGGTCCTCTTCAGCCACCGCCCCTACCATGAAGCAATTCCGGAAATTGCACGCAACCTGAAAACACAACTGGCCAAAGACGGTATCGAGCTGACCATCATTCCTCTCGACGGATTGGCCGCGCCGGCTCTGGCCGCCCTGCCGGCCGACACCGAGGCGGTCTATCTGACCCCGCTGCTGCTACCGGAGGCAGAATTCGAACAACTGGTTAAAGGACTTATCGCCCGCAAACTGCCAACCTTTTCCTACCTGGGTTATGAAGAGGTCGGAAAAGGCATCCTGGCAGGGGCCGCACCGACTACCGATTTTGCCCGACTGGCTCGCCGTACCGCCCTCAACCTGCAACGCATCCTGTTGGGCGAAGATGCCGCAAACCTGCCGGCCACCATCACGCGGGAGGAACAGTTGACCATCAACATGGCCACGGCCCGCGCCATCGGTTTCTCTCCAACCTGGGATACCCTGATCGAAGCAGAGCAACTTTTTGCCGAACCATCCAACGCTGCGCGTCACTGGTCCCTGGAGTCGGTGGTCAAGGAAGCCGTCGCGGTCAATCTCGACCTGGCTGCCGCCGACCGCAAGGTGGCCGCCGGCTTGGAAGATGTCCGTAAGGCCCGCGCCAGACTGCTGCCGCAACTGGGCCTGTCGGCGACCGGTGCCATTATCGATGAGGATAGCGCCGCAGCAAGCTTCGGCACCCAAGCCGAGCGCAGCCTCAGTACCTCCCTGGAACTGCGCCAATCCCTTTACTCGGAGCAGGCTTGGGCCAATTTCGACATCCAGCATCATCAGCAGGCCGGCCGGCAGGAAGAATTACGGCAGCTGCGCCTCGATGTCATCCAGGAAGGCGCCGCCAGTTATCTTAACGTCCTGCGTGCCAAAACCCTGCAGACCGTACAGAAAAACAACTTGCGACTGACCCGCTCCAACCTCGATCTGGCCAGCATACGCCGCGAGATCGGGTTTTCCAGCCCCTCCGAAGTGTATCGCTGGGAAAATCAGCTGGCCCGCGACCGGCGGGCCCTCATCGACGCCGACGTGGCTCGCACCCAAGCTGAAATCGCACTCAATCGGGTGTTGCATCGCCCCCTGGAAGAAACATTTACCACCTCCGGCCAAGGCCTTGACGATCCGGCGCTGATTGCCAGCGATCCCCGCCTGTTCGCGCAACTGGCCACCCCTGCGGCTTTTGCGCGATTCCGCAATTTCATGGTCCAGGAAGGACTCAAGACGGCCCCCGAATTACAGCAACTGGATGCCGCCATTGCCGTCCAGCAGCGTTCCCGCACCGCCGCCCGGCGCGCATTCTGGGTCCCCGAACTGTCTCTGCATGCAGGCATCACCCGGGTTTTAACAGAAGATGGCGCAGGGGCCGACTCCCCCTTCAGCCAGCTTCAAGGCCTCATCCCCGTCGACATCCCCGAGGCTGACGATACCAGTTGGAACGTTGGCCTCAGGCTCTCCCTGCCGCTGTTCACCGGCGGCTCCCGCTGGGCCGATATGCTGCAGGCCGAACGTCAACTGGAACGGCTCGAACTGGAACGCAAAGCCCTTAGCGCGCGGCTGGAACAGCGCATACGCTCTACGCTGCAAAATAGCCGGGCCACTCACACAGGAATTCGCCTGTCCCGCGAAGGGGCGCAGGCAGCCGCAAAAAATCTTGAACTGGTGACGGATGCCTACTCGCGCGGCGTGGTCTCCATCCTCGAATTGCTCGATGCCCAGAATGCAGCCCTGTCCGCAGAGCAGGCTGCCTCCAACGCCGTGTTCGACTTTCTTCTCGACCTGATGGATGTGCAGCGCGCCGCCGGCCAGTTCGATTTCTTCCTCAGTGCCGAGGACCGCGAACAGTGGTTTCGGCGCCTCGAGATATTTCTGCAATCCGCCTCATCCACCCCGCTCGAAACTGACCGGCTTTTCGCCAGGGAGTAGCCCGCATGTGCCTCCGATACCTTGCCGTATTGATGACGATCCTTTGCCTTTCGGCCTGTCGTGACAACGCCCCACCGCAAGAGCCCCCTTTGCGGCCGGTGCGTTCACAGACGGTGCAAGCGGTCAGCGGCGATACCGCACGGGCCTTTTCCGGTATTGCCAAGGCCGGTCAGGAATCACGCTTGTCGTTTCGCGTCACGGGCGCCGTGCAGCAGATCGCGGTCAAAGTCGGCGATCGGGTTCGGCAAGGCCAGCTCATTGCGCGCCTCGATGCCACCGATTACGAACTGCAAAAACAGGAAGCCGAAGCCGCCCTGGCCAAGGCCAATGCCCAGGCACGCAACGCCGAAGCCAATTATGCCCGGGTGCGGGCACTGTATGAAAATCGCAACATCTCACGCAACGACCTGGATGCCGCCCGTGCCGCCAGCGAATCGGCGGGCGCCGCCGTGCATGCCAGCGCGACCCGCCTGGAACTGGCTCGCTCGCAGTTACGCTATACGCGCCTGACCGCGCCGACCGACGGGGCCATCGCCAGCGTGCCTGTCGAAGCGGGCGAAAATGTCGACTCCGGCAAGGTCGTGGCCATATTGACCGCAGGCGCCATCCCGGAAGTCATCGTTGCCGTTCCCGAAAGCCTCATCACCGGCATCGAACGCGGCAGCGAGGTTGTTGTACGCTTTGATGCCTTGCCGCAGCGTATTTTTGCGGCCCACGTTACCGAGGTCGGGGTTGCGGCCACCACCTACGCCACCACTTACCCTGTCACGGTGCGGCTAGAGAGCGCAGACAGCGCCATCCGTCCCGGCATGGCGGCGGAGGTCACTTTTAAATTCCAGCAACGGGGCAACGGCGGCAGCCGCTTTGTCGTACCCCCCGAAGCGGTGGGAGAAGACCGTGAGGGTCGCTTTGTGTTCATCGTCGAGCCCGACGCGGCGGACGTTGGCAAAATTCGCCGGCAACCTGTGGCGATCGGTGAACTTACAGCCCAGGGGCTGGAAATCCTCACCGGCCTGCACAATGGCGACCGCATCGCCACGGCTGGCGTGGCGCTGATCCACGACGGGCAATTGGTCAAGCTGCTGGCGGGAAAGGAGCAGGGGCCATGAATATTACCCGGGCTGCCCTCGATAAAACCCGCATTACCTATGTAGCACTGGCCGTTGTGGCACTGGCCGGCCTGTTCTTTTTCAAAGCTCTGCCCCGCGATGAGGATCCCGGCTTCGTGGTGCGCACCGCCCAGGTGCTGACCTATTTCCCAGGCGCCAGCCCCGAGCGGGTCGAGCAACTGGTGACCGACAAGCTGGAAAAGATCATCCAGGAAATCCCGGAGATCGATTACATCGACAGCGAATCGAAACCGGGCGTATCGGTCATCTTCGTCAATATCCGCGAGAGTTACAAAGACATGCGTCCCATCTGGGACAATCTTCGCCGCAAAGTGGAACGCGCCACCAGCGACCTGCCCGAGGAGGTGGTAGGGCCATTCGTCAATGACGAGTTCGGCGATATTTTCGGTACCATCATTGCCATCACCGGCAAGGATTTCAGCTATGCGGAACTCAAAACAATTGCCGACGAGTGCCGCAACGAACTGCTGCTCAGCGACGACATCGCCAAGGTAGATATCCAGGGGATCCAGCAAGAGCGCATCTTTGTCGAGTACAACAATGCCCGCCTGGCCGAACTGGGGCTGTCACCCCTGCAGCTTAAAAGTATCCTCGAGGCCCGCAACATCATCATCCCCGGGGGGGAGATCTTTACCGACAAAGAACAGATCGTGCTGGAACCTACCGGCAACTTCGATTCCGTCGAGGATCTCAAACGCACCGTCATCAATGTCCCCGGAAACCAGGATGTCGTCTTCCTCGAAGACCTTGTCGCCATCCATCGTGACTACATCGATCCACCCAGGGCCAAGGTTCATTACGCCGGTCAACCGGCTTTGACCCTGGCCCTCCACCTGCGCCAAGGGGGCGACATCCTCAAGCTTGGCGAGGAAGTCAAGCAAACTCTGGCCCGCTTCCAGCAGGCCTACCCCATCGGCGTCAACTTCGACCTGGTGGCGTTCCAGCCGAAACATGTCGAGCGCAAGGTCAACGAGTTCGTCAACAACCTGCTGCAGTCCATGCTCATCGTACTGGCGATGATGCTGGCCTTCCTTGGCCTGCGCACCGGCCTGGTTGTGTCCAGTTTGATCCCCATGGCGATGATCATGTCGCTGATGGTCATGGGTTTTTTAAACATCGGCATCGACCAGATGTCCCTGGCCTCCCTGATCATCGCGCTGGGTATGCTGGTCGATAACGCCATCGTCATGAGCGAATCGATCATGGTGCAGATGGCCGAAGGCAAACCGGCCCGACAGGCCGCCATCGATTCGGCCCAGGAACTGAAAATCCCCCTGTTGACCTCGTCGCTGACCACCGCCGTGGCATTTCTGCCGATTTTTCTGGCCAAATCGTCCACCGGCGAATACACCGCACCGCTGTTCAAGGTCGTTACCATCACCCTGCTCTGCTCCTGGCTGCTGTCGTTGACCATGACGCCGCTGCTGTGCACCCATTTTCTGCACCCCGACAGCAAGGCCGGAATGGTCAATTTTCAATCCCGATTCTACCGTGGTTATCGTCAGGTATTGTTGACCCTGCTGCGCCATCCCTGGGTGAGCGTTGTCTGTATCACTGGGTTATTTGTCACGGCCATGGTCGGGATGCAACTGGTACCGAAATCGTTTTTCCCGCCCAACGAAAAAGCCATTTTTTACGCCGAACTGCGCCTGCCCATGGGCACGCCGCTCAAGCGTACCGAGGCGGTGGTGCAACAGATCGAGGATTTCATGCGCACCGAACTGGTGCGCAATGAGGATGGCGAAGGGATCACCGACTGGGTCGCCTTCATCGGCGAAGGGGCTCCACGTTTCATGCTCCCCTACAAGCCGGAACCACCCAGTCCGGAATACGCCTATGTCCTTATCAACGGCACCTCGCGGCGTCACAATCTGAAAGTCTCCCTGCCGCGCCTGGAGGCCTTCTGCCAGGGCAATTTTCCCGACCTGAGGCCGCGTATCCGACCGCTTAACCTCGGCCCGCCCGTCGACAATCCGGTGGAAATCCGCCTGTCCGGAAAAAACAGCGATGAACTGTTCGTCCTCGCGGACAAGGTCAAGCAACATCTCGCCTCCATACCCGGCATCCTCAACATTACCGACGACTGGGGAGCCCGCACCAAAAAGCTGGTGGTGCGCGTCAACCAGCCTCGGGCCTTGCGTGCCGGACTGACCAGCCGCGATGTGGCCGTCTCGCTGCAAACCATCCTCAGCGGCATCACCACCACCGAATACCGCGAACAGGACGAGGTCATCCCCGTAACCTTGCGCTCCACCTCCGCTGACCGACAGGATTTCGGTAAACTCGAATCCCATAACATCTATGTGCAGCGTACCGGCCAATCGGTGCCCCTGAAACAGGTGGCCGATATCGAAATTGCCTGGCAACCGGCCAAAATCCTGCGCCGCGACCGACGTCGCACGGTTACCGTCGAGGCGAGCCTCGACCAGTCCGGCAACGCTATCGCAGTCGCCCAACAGATGGATAGCTGGCTGCAAAAGGCGCGTGAAAAATGGCCCTTTGGCTACAAGTATGAAATGGGGGGAGAGCTGGAAACCTCCGGTGAAGCCAACGAGTCGATCGGCGTCAACCTGCCGATTACCGGACTCATCGTGGTACTGCTGCTGGTGTGGCAGTTCAACTCTCTACGCCGCCCGCTGATCATCCTGCTGACCATCCCGCTGGGCATGATCGGCGTCACCATCGGCCTGCTGCTGACCGGCAGCTATTTCGGCTTCATGACTCTGCTGGGGATTATTTCGCTGGCGGGCATCGTCATCAACAACGCCATAGTACTCATCGACCGCATCAATATCGAAATCGAGCAAAACGGCCTGCCGCCGGATCGGGCTATCCTGGAGTCGGCCATGCGCCGCCTGCGGCCGATTCTGCTGACCACCGGCACCACCGTAGGCGGCCTGCTGCCTCTGTGGCTCGGCGGCGGCCCCCTGTGGGAACCGATGGCCATCGCCATTATATTCGGCCTGATGTTCGCCACCGTGCTGACCCTCGGCGTGGTGCCGCTGCTCTACAGCCTGTTTTTCCGGGTGAGTTTCAGGGATTTTTCTGAATAGGCGGGGACTCCCCTGCCCCTTCCAACTGCAACAGGGCCTGCTTCCTGTCCATCCCCCCCGCATAGCCGGTCAGGCTGCCATCGGCCCCGACCACCCGATGGCAGGGGATCAGGATGGAAATGGGATTGCGCCCGACCGCGCCGCCCACGGCCTGGGCCGACATGGAGGGCAGACCACGTGCGGCCGCAAGTTGTCTGGCGATGTCTCCATAGGTGATGGTTGCCCCATGTGGCACGCGCAGCAGGATCTCCCATACGGCCTGCTGAAAGGCAGTCCCCCGAGGACTCAGCAACAGCTCCGGCCGGCCGGCCTTCCCTCTAAAATACTCCGCTATCCAGGTCCGCAACGCCACAAGAATCGGATGATTGGGCTGATTTACCCAGGTTTGAGCATCGGCCGGATAATGTTTCTGGCCCACGAACCATAAGCCGATAAGTTGGTCATCCGAAGCCGCGGCCGTCATGGGCCCCAAAGGGGTGTCGATGTTGCAGGTACAGATCATGGCAAAACTGCCTCCCAGCTGAAGTTTCAGATAAAGCGTTGCATCAGGGAACGACAAATATCCTCGACGTTGTCCACAGTAGCGCCCAATTGTCGACAGAGGTCTTGGGCAGCGGCTTCCCTGGCGGGATCGTTGAGATCCTGCAGACCGCGCAGCAATCCTCCCCGGCGTCCGACCAGGTAAAGACAGCGCCGCTTTGCAGGCAGATCCAGAAAGGATTGCACCATGGCCACCAGCCGCGGTTGATCGTCTGGTAAGGTGCCGGTCAAATCCTCGAACAGATTGAGCACGTGATCGCTGGCCAGTTCGCCGGTTATGCCGTCGAGGGTTTGCAGAAACAGCAGCAGCTCCCGGGCGATTTCGACGCTGCTGCAGGGCTCAAACTCACCGCGTCGCCATTCCTCATACAGGGGGATGCCTTCCGGAATGGCCAGGGTGCGCAGCCGGATGAAATCGGGGCGGATGGCATTCAGCGCGGTAGCGGAGTCGCGTGCATGGCGCTCCGACAAAGCCCTGCCGCCCAAGCCGGGCATGACATATTCGGACAGCTCGATCCCCGCCTGCCGGACCCGTTGCCCGGCCTGGATGTGCATCGCTCGGGTCGCACCTTTATGCACTTTTTCCAGCACCGCGTCGCAGCCCGATTCCAGGCCGATATGCAAGCGCCTCAGCCCCGCCCGTCGCAAAGCCGTCAGTTCCTCGTCGGCAAACCGTAGAACCGTTGGCGAGCGGGTATAGGCGGTGATGCGAAACTGCCACGGAAAGGTTGCTTGCAGATGGGCAAGGATAGCGGTCAATTTAGCAGGCCCGATGACCAGCCCGTCGGCATCCTGCAAAAACACCGACTGCAAACCTCCGGTCAGCCAATGCGCGGCGGCCCGAAACGGGGCCTGCTGTGCCGGCGGCAACCGGTCATGCAGAAACTGCAGCACCCCTTGGGTGTCGCAATCGACTTCGTCAAGCTTGCGTCGCAACAGATCGAGATGCTGGGCAACCGCATCGACATCACGGCACACATCCTCCACCGACCGCAGCGAAAACGTGCTCCCCTTGTAAACCGGGCAGAAGGTACAGCGATTCCACGGACAGTTGCGGCTGACCCGCAGCAAGAGACTGTGCGCTTCGCTCGGCGGCCGAATCGGCCCCTGCTCAAAATGCCATGCCGGTGGCAGCTTGGTGGATGGTTTCGTCATAGGCACCCCCCAACTCATAATACCCCAAGAGGCCTGAGGCAGTCACTCCTTATGGCCGGATGGTTTTTTGCCGGATCAGGCATCGAGACACGGACAAAGATAACCCCTGCGCTGGAGAGATCGAAGAACGACTGGCTCCTGGCGCTCAGATCATTTTCCCTGGTTACCGCCAAGGGCTTCGAAACCTGAAATAATATCGAACAGCTCTTCGGTAATGACCGTCTGCCGCAATGCGTGGTAGCGGGATTGCAGATCGGCCTGGAGTTCCTCGATATTCTTTTCGGCACGTTGCATGGCCGCCAACCGGGCAGCGTTTTCCGCCGCGAGGGAGGTAGCAAAACCGCGGAACAGGGTGACGAACAGGTACTCGCCGATAAAGGCAGGGAAGGACTGTTCCCAGGGGGCGGCAACCATGGGCAGGCAGCGACCGGGCCACTTTTGAACGGCCATATCCCGGAGCCAGCGTTCATCGGGCGGCAGCAGCAATACGCACTGCTGCTCATAGGCCGCCGCAGCCAAAGGCTTGTTGTGAAACAACAGCAACCGGCACTCGCTGCGGCTGCGGCGCCGCTCAAACCGCACCAGCACTTCCTGCACGGTGGCGGTGATGGTCTGCACCGAGGTTGGCAGGGCGAAAAATTCCCGCACTTCACCAAAACGTTCTTCGACCAGGCCGGCGACTTTTTCCCCGGCGACCCAGCACTCCGCCGCGCCCTTGATGTCGGTATCGCGCTGCAGCCAATCGGCCGCGTATTCGACCATGACGTCATTGAAACGCCCCGCCATGCCCTGGTCCGAGCCGAGAATCAGCGCGACGGTATCACCGGACGGTCGGTTGCGGCCGGCCAGAGGGCGGTCGCGCAGTACGGCGCGCAGCCCCAGCTCCACAGCGGCATAATACCCATCGAGAGCGTGCACCGCATCCTCGTACTGACGGATGCTAACCGCCGCCAGAGCCTTCATGGTGCGCACCACCATGTACAGGTCGGAGGCGCTTTTGATTTTACGTTGCAACTCCTGCAGCGCCGGCATCGTCGTCCTTTCCATTTTGGATAAAAGGCCGCACCACACGGGCGGCAGCCTCTGACATGGCGGCAAGATCTCTCCTCGACAGCACCTCTCCCTGCAAGATTTTATCCGCGATTTCGGATAGTTCATTCACTGCATCGCAAACTGCCTGCTCCACCTCCGCCAGCACCTCTTCCGCGACATCATCGAACACCCCGCTGTTCAGGGCATGCAGCACCAGCACCTGCTGGGGCGCGGTGCGCGGCTTGAACTGCGGCTGTTTTAGGATCGCGCGCACCCGACGGCCACGGTGCAAAACCTGACGGGTTTCTTCGTCAAGGCGGGTGCCGAAGCGGGCGAAAGCCTCGAGCTCTTCGAACTGGGCGTAAGTCAGCCGCAAATCACCTGCCACCGCCCGATAAGCGGCCAGTTGGGTTTTTCCGCCGACACGGGAGACCGACTTACCGACATCGACCGCGGGCAGCAGTCCTTTCTGGAACAGCTCAGGTGACAGGTAAACCTGCCCGTCGGTAATGGAAATCAGGTTGGTCGGAATGTAAGCGGAAAGATTCTGGGCCTCGGTCTCAATAATCGGCAAGGCCGTCAGACTTCCGCCGCCGCGCGGTTCAGTCAGATGCGTGGCACGCTCCAGCAGTCGCGAGTGCACGAAGAAAATATCCCCAGGAAACGCTTCGCGCCCCGGCGGACGCCGCAGCAGCAGGGAAATTTCACGATAAGCCCGGGCATGGCGGGTCAGATCGTCGTAAACGATCAACACATCGCGACCATGTTCCATAAAATGCTCCGCCATGCTGGTGGCGGCATAAGGCGCGATGTATTGCAATCCCGGCGGCGCGTCCCCCTCGGCTACCACCACGATGCTATAGTCGAGGGCTCCGCAGTTGCGCAACTCGGCCACCACCCCGGCTACACTGGAGGCACGCTGGCCGATAGCACAGTAGATGCACAGCACATCCTGATCATGTTGATTGATGATGGTATCGATGGCGATAGCCGTCTTGCCGGTCTGCCGATCGCCAAGGATCAATTCGCGCTGTCCACGCCCTATGGGAATCAGCGCATCGATGACCTTGATGCCGGTCATCAGCGGTTGGGTTACCGGCAGACGCTCCATGATCGGCGGAGCGGGACGCTCTGCCGGGAGGCGGCGCTGGAAGGTAACCGGTTTGCCGCCGTCGAGACAGCGTCCGACCGGATCGACCACCCGCCCGATCAGCCCGTCGCCCACCGGTACATCGAACACCCGCCCGGTACGCCGCACCTCGTCGCCGGCATGCAAATGGCCGTAATCACCTAACAGCACGACTCCGACCTGGTCTTGGGCAATATCCAGTGCCAGCCCCAGCAAATCTCCCGGAAAGGCCAGTAACTCCTCGCAACAGACCCCGGGCAGGCCCCCAACCAGCGCGATGCCTTTACCGACATATTCCACCCAGCCGACATGCTGCACCGCCAGCACAGGCGAAAAACCCTCCACCGCCTGATCCAGGGTATCAAAAGCTTCCTTGAGCACCGAGGTCAGCGAAGGGATCGTATCCTTCATGGTCGCTCCTGTGAGGAAATCATCGCCTGACCGTCGTAAAGCGCGGCTACATCCTGCTCCAACTGCTCAAAATAGCTGTCGACGCCCCAGGATAACTTAAGGCCTCCCACAGTCAATTCGATGCCGAGGGGCATTTCGGCATGATCCTGATAATGCAACGCCACCGACTGCCCCAGAGCATGCCGTACGCCATCGGCAAGGTGCTGACGCAGCCCCTCCGGCAGAGCAAAGGGGCTGCGCACCAGAACGCCGCTATCGCAGGCCGCCAGGGCCACCTTTTCCCGCTCGTCGCTGTCGAGTTGCACCAGCCGCTCGTTGAAACGTGCCACCATCAATTGCTCCAGTTCGGCGTTGGCCAAATCCCCGAGCGACTTGCGGGCGATTTTCAACATTTCGCCGCCGACCCGCTTTTTTAGCTCGGTGAAGAAGGCTGCCCGCTCTGCGCGGATGGTTGTGGCCCAGGCCTGCCGCACCTCGGAAGCTTCTTCCTTGGCGATGGCAATCAATTTGCGGCGCTGCTCTTCGACATCCTCCTCCAGCTGGCGCAACCTGACACCGCGTGCTTCCTCAAGCTCCTGCAGCAGTCCACGGTATCGCTCCTCAAGCTGGTGCGCTTCGCCCAATTTGCTTTCGGCTTCGGCAAAGCTGTCGACCAGGCGCTGTTCGCGACGATCCATGGCGCTCAGGATCGGTCCGTACAAAAATCGCTTGAGCAACGCCACCAGGATCAAAAAGTTGACCGTTTGGGCAGCAACAGTAAACCAGTCGATAAGCACGGCTCAGCCTCCCTCGCCGACTCTTGCCAAAAAGAACTGCCAGAACGGATTGGCGAAAATCAGGATCATGGAAACCACAAAACAGTAAATAGCCGTGGACTCGACCATCGCCAACCCGACAAACAAGGTTCGGGTGATGGTATTGGCCTCGTCCGGCTGCTGCGCCAGGGCTGCCAGGGCCTGGGCCAGGGCCCGCCCTTCGCCGAGGGCCGGCCCGATGGCGCCGATAGCGATGCAGAGACCTGCCGACAATATCGATGACACGGCCACCCATGTGAGACTCTCCATGCAGAACTCCTTTCTATAAAAACAGTGCTGAGTGCTGAGTGCTGAGTGCTGAGTGCTGAGTGCTGAGTGTTGAGTGTTGAGTGTTGAGTGTTGAGTGTTGAGTGTTGAGTGTTGAGTGTTGAGTGTTGAGTGTTGAGTGTTGAGATGCGAGCTTACAGTCTGCCCTTGTGTCAACAGTTATCGGGTGTTTTTTCACCTCTACTCTGCATCCGCCCGTATCTATGAACCTCTAATCCTGGACCTTGAACTGTTTTGTTTTGCCTCAGCACTCAGCACTCGTTACTCAGAACTTGCTACTCAGCTTTCGGCACCGGTTTCCCTTTGCTGTTCCATCTGCGCCCCTGCGGCGATGTAGACAGCCGCCAGCACCGCGAAGATATAAGCCTGAATGACGCCGACAATCAGCCCCAGCAGTTGCATCAGCACCGGGAAGAATAAGGGCGCGATGGACAACAGGATGCCGGCGATCATGCTGCCGCTCATGATATTGCCGAACAGACGCACGGCCAGGGCCAGGGTGCGGGAAACCTCGCCCATGATGTTGAAAGGCAACATGAAAGCCGAGGGTTCAATGTACATCCGCAAATAACCCGCAAGCCCACGCCGCTGAATACCCCACAGAGGCACGGACAAAAATACGCACAGGGCCAGGGCGGTGGTGGTCGACAGCGACCCCGTGGGCGCCATATAGCCGGGGATCACCGTCAGCAGATTAGAAAATAAAACGAACACAAACAAGCTGCCGAGAAACGGCAGGAACTCCCGTGGTGGCGCCAGCCCCATGTCGTGGATCTGCTGTTCCATGCCGGAGACCAGCACCTCGAGGAGATTTTGCCCCCGCGACAGGCGCCCGTTACTACGCATTCGTCGCGTCACCAGCCACGCGCCGAGAACCAATAGCAACATGTTCAGCCAGGTTATGGCGATGGTGGCATTGATCTTGAGCCCGTGCCACTGCCAGTAGATGAAGATATCGGGGGTAATTTCCATAGATTTTGATCCTCAGCTCTCAGCACTCAGCACTGGATCCTATCCCCGTCCATACCGGGACCTAAGCCATGCCAGCCGCGCAAGTAAAAATCCCCCCATGCCCGCCAACATGGCCAGAGCACCCCAGGCGGAGAGCAGGTAAAAGGCCCCCAGCACCACCAGCAGCCTGCCCAAAAAGCTGCCCACCAGCAACAAATGCGGGGAAGAAGCCTGTCCCAGACGCCTCACAGTCAGGTACAGGCCACCGAAATAGCCTGCACCCAACAGACCTCCCACTACCAATGCCAGGGTCAACCGTCCGAGGTCAGTCGGGGTCATGAGAATCTTCTTCCGGCGGCTCGCGGCGCTCGGCCTCGATGTTTTTGCGTTCGCGGCTGACCCAGAGCCAGGCGTTGACACAGCCCAATCCGACGCCTATGACCAGCAGCATCAGGGTCCAGGAGTAGGGGCCGGTTTGCCGCGCGTCGATCCACACCCCCAGGGCCGTAAGCGCCACGGCCGGGATGGCCACCGACCAGCCGATCAGACCGAACATGCCGAGACCGAACCAGGCGTTGCGGCCTCGCTGCTTCATGGCCCGCAGCTTGCGTGCCTGCTTCACCGCCAGCAGGCGCCGCAGTTCCTCGCGTGACTTTTGCCCCGGATGGGGCCCCTTGTCCTTTGCATCGGTCATGACAACTCCATGAATCGGCGCAAAAAATCGGATTCCAGGCGGGCCATGGCGCTGCGCACCACCCGTTCCTGCTCATCCAGCGCATTGAATCGCAGATGCACGACCTCCAGCAGGTCACCAAGGTCGCCGCCGACAACGGCATTACGCACCGCCACCGACACCTGTGCATCGCGCTTGACCAGCAATCCGCAATCAAGGGCCAGGTAGTGACCGGCACCCTCGGTGGTTTCATAATAGAACAATCCCGGTACCAGCGCCGACACCAGATCGACATGTCGCGGCAGCAAGCAGAAGGAACCATTCAAGCCTTCGGCCACCACCTTGACCACTGCGCAATCGAGCAGATGCTCTGCCGGGGTCTGAACCGAAAGCCTCATTGCGGCGCCGCCTTTTCGACCGCGGCGCTTTCGCGCAGACGCTTGCGCGCTTCGTCAATCCCGCCGATCATGTAAAGAAGCTTTTCCGGGGCCTCGGAAAATTCGTCGTCAAGGATGGCTTCGCACCCGGCGAGCGCCGCCTCCAGGGAAACCGTGCGCCCCGACATGCCGGTAAACTGCTCAGTGGTATAAAAAGGCTGGGTCAAAAAACGCTCCAGACGCCGGGCACGGAATACGATACTGCGATCGTCCCGCGACAGCTCCTCCAGCCCCAGCATGGCGATGATATCCTTGAGTTCTTCATAGGTAGCCAGGGTGCGTCGAATTTCCTGGGCCAGGCGATAATGGCGTTCGCCGACGATACGGGGATTAAGCATATTGGAATTGGAATTCAGAGGGTCGATGGCGGGATACAACCCCTCACTGGCCCGCCGCCGCGACAATACGATGGAAGCCGACAGGTGCGAAAAGGTATGCACCGCCGCGGGATCGGTAAAATCGTCGGCCGGCACATAAACTGCCTGAATCGAGGTAATGGCGGCTTGTCTGGTACTGGAAATGCGTTCCTGCAGCTCCGCCAGTTCCGTCCCCATGGTCGGCTGATAACCGAGGCGCGAAGGCATAAGCCCCAAAAGCCCGGAAATCTCCATGCCGGCCTGGATGAAGCGGAAGATGTTGTCAATCAGCAGCAACACATCACGACCCTGGTCATCCCGGAAATATTCCGCCATGGTCAGAGCCGTAAGTCCCACCCGAAATCGCGCGCCGGGCGGCTCGTTCATCTGCCCGAACACCATCACCGTGTTATCGAGCACCCCTGCCTCGCGCATTTCCCGATACAGTTCCTCGCCTTCGCGACAGCGTTCACCGATGCCGCAAAAGAGTGAAACCCCTTCGTGCTGACCGACCATGTTGTGAATCAACTCGGTAATCAACACGGTCTTGCCGACCCCTGCGCCGCCGAACAAACCGGCCTTGCCCCCCCTTTCCAGAGGCGCCAGCACATCTATCGCCTTGATGCCGGTGACGAACACCTCTGTTTTGAAGGGTCTTTCCACCAGCCCGGTCGGTTTGGCCAGGATCGACCGCCACCGGCAGCCCTCGGGTGGTTCCTGCTTATCGATGGGTTGACCGAAGACATTGAATACCCGGCCCAGTATCGCCTGCCCCACTGGAGCCTGCAACGGTGCACCGCTGTCCTTGATGGTCTGCCCGCAGGCCAAACCCTGAGTCGGTGTCAGGGCATTGCCGCGCACATGGCGACTGTCGAGATGCAGCATGACCTCTACTGCGAACTCCCCCTGCGAGCCCGCCAGCAGCAGAGAGTTGATATGCGGCAGGCCGTCATCGAACCGGGCATCGACAACCCCACCGCGCACAGCCACTACTATGCCATATCGAACAGACCGCTCGTTCATGCACGCCTATCCCCGGCAAAAAGTTAACATCAGAAAAACTTTACCATAGTTTTTCCCGAAGGTTCCCAGTTCCGACAGTGTGGGCCGCTGTTTAAAAAGCGTGGCAAACCATGTGGCAAATGTTAAGATTGCGCCGTTCGAGCAATCAGGGAATTCTGCCCCAGAGGTGTTTATGAAGCGTCTGCTGACCTGCTGTGCTGTTTTATTTCTACTGACTATGGCTGCGGCAGCCGGCGCCGACCAGTCCGCCCTCGCTTTGACGACCGCGGAATCGGCACCGCTGCCCGGGGCAGCGGAAGTTTACCCTCGACTTATCAAACTGGCTGAGGAAAAGGCCGCCCTGGAAAACCGCCTCGGCCATCTTGCCAATCTCGAACCCTTCATTCTGGCCCTGACGCCCCTGAGACAATGGCAGGACGAGCAGGTCGAGCGTGAAAAAATATTGGGCCCGGTACAGGATTGGCCCCTCAACAACCTTCGGCAGGCCAGAACCACGCTGCTGGGTCACAAGGTAAAATCCACGCAACTGCTGGATGAGCTCTTCGGGCGCCTCGCCGAAATCGAGGAGTTGCGTGCCAACTGGCAGGACAAGAATCGTTTCTGGCAGCAGTGGCAGGAATCCTTGACGCCGCCCAGCCCCCTTGCCCCTCCGGAAGCTTTCATGCAGGCCCGACATACCATTGAGCAATCCCTGGAGCAACTCGATGGGATCACGCCCTCGCTGGTCGCCATGCAACAGGAAGCAACCGTCCTGCAGAGCCGGATTTCCCCCTTACTCAGCCAGATTGAACAGCTTCTGGCCACCAGCAGAGGGCAACTTTTCGTTCGAAGCCAACCCTCCTTTTTAAATCCCGACTTCTATCTGCAATTCCATGCCAGCCTGCTTTCCTACCACCCTGACGGGCTCTCCAGGTTGGACCTTTTCAACCACCTGTTCTGGAAAAACCGGGGCGGTCTGATCGCTTTGCATGTGCTGCTGATCGTCGTTGTCGTCGGGATGATACGCACGCGAGGCACTCGCTATGCGGATGTGGCGGATTTACATTTCGCCCTGAACCATCCCCTGGCGGCAGGTTTGTTCCTATCGACCATAACACTTGCCCCATTTTACCTCCGCGCCCATGCGCCGGCAGGCTGGCTGCTGATGCTGGCAACCGTGGCCGTCTTTTCTCTGGTACCGCTGAGCAACGAGCTTTTCGAAAGCCCCTTGCAGCGCCTGGTTATTCGATTGCTGGCCTACGCCTACATTCTGTCGCGTACCCTGCAAACCCTGGCACTGCCCGCCACTTTCTACAGTCTCTACCTGTCAGCGGTGTGCCTGGCCGGCATGCTGGTGCTGTGGCGTGTAACCGCACGGTCTTTGTTGACCAGACCCGATCGACAACGTCGATTCCGCAACCTGTTGAAACTGGGAATGGCTTTGCTCGGTGTGGCCTTTCTGGCCCAGGCCGGGGGCTACGGGAACCTGGCGGAACATCTTCTGCTGGGGGGCCTCAAGACCGTTTTCGCCTGCCTGCTGGCAATGTTGACGTTGCGCCTGCTGCATGCCGGGATGCTGGTCTTTGCAAAGTTCAGAATGTTCAAAAGACAGCGCTTTTTCCATCGCCACGGACAGGAGCTGCAAACCCGCATCTGGCAACTCGTGCCGATTGCCATCATAAGTTATACTGCCTTGCACCTGATGGTGATCTGGCGGCTGTTTGACAGCGTTGGCGAAGCCTGGCATGGCATGGTATCGACGGGGATATCCCTGGGAGACAAAACCATCTCCGCAAAAATGCTGTTGTTCGGCATAGCGGCCCTGTACACCACCATACTCGCTTCGTGGCTGCTGCGCAGCCTGCTGGAAGAGGAGGTTTTCCCTCGCCGACAGATGGACCGGGGGGTCCGCGATTCCATCAAAAAACTGCTCCACTATGCCATTCTTGCGTTCGGCGTGTTGATGGCCCTGAGCCTGGCCGGCATCGAATTGAAAAATTTCGCGGTGCTTGCCGGCGCCCTCGGCATCGGCATCGGTTTCGGCTTGCAGAACATCGTCAATAATTTTGTCAGTGGCCTGATCCTGCTCTTTGAACGCCCCATTAAAATCGGAGACATGGTTGTGCTGGACAACGAGTGGGGCACGGTGCGCAAAATCGGCCTGCGGTCCACCACGGTGGAGACTTTTGACCAATCGGAATTGATTGTGCCAAACTCGATCCTGGTATCAGAGAAAGTTATTAATTGGACCCTGTCCAATGAGCAGTGCCGTATCGTGGTCCCCGTAGGCGTGGCTTACGGCAGTGATGTCGAAAAGGTTTTACGCATCCTGTACGATGCCGCCCAAACCCATCCCGACGTCCTTGATACGCCTCCCCCTTCGGCAATCTTTACCGCTTTTGGGGCCAGTTCGCTGGACTTTGAACTCCGGGTGTGGGCAAAGTCTGTCACTCAACGCCTGCTTATCAAAAACGACCTGCTGCTGTACATCGAGCGTCGCTTTCGCGAAGCAGAGATCGAAATCCCCTTCCCCCAACGAGATCTGCATCTGCGCTCGGTAGATGCGGCCATCCTCCAGGAATGGAATACATCCGCCAACAGTCAGAGTTCGTCATAACTTGTTTTCATCCGGAAACGGCCCTTTTTCCAAAATGAAAACTACACCGTGTCCATCCATAGTTTCCGGATGGACACTAACAAAGCTTGGCAGATCAATTGCAGCTGGTATTTGCCAAGCTGCGCAATACCTTGAGCTCTCAGGCTAAACATGCTATTTTGAGCCCGATTATTTCCTACTAAAACAGGAGGAGACCCATATGGACAACAGCAAGCGTGCCATGATCCTCGGTACCGGCCGCGCCATCCCCGAGAAGATCCTGACCAACGCCGATCTTGAAAAGATAGTCGACACCAACGATGCATGGATTATCGAACGCTCCGGTATCCGCACCCGTCATATCGTCGAACCTGGAACAGCCCTTTCAACCTTGGCCGCCGATGCCGCCAAAAAGGCCCTCGAAGATGCCAACCTGGCCGCCACAGACGTCGATCTGATCATTCTCGCCACAGTCACCGGCGACATGAAATTCCCCGCCACGGCTTGCTTTGTCCAGACCCTTATCGGCGCAGACAATGCCGCGGCCTTCGATATCAGCGCCGCGTGTTCCGGTTTTATCTATGGGCTGCAGTTGGCCGACAGCTTGATTCGCTCCGGCACGCACCGGCATATCCTGCTTATCGGCGGGGAAATTCTCACCTCCATGGTGGATTGGGAAGACCGCAATACCTGCGTATTATTCGGCGATGGTGCCGGTGCGGTGGTCTTGGGCCCTTCACAGCAGGAGCGCGGCATCCTGGCTACCCATATCGGCGCCGACGGCAAACATAGCAAGTTGCTCTACAACCCGGGATGTGGGTCCATAAATCCTCCAACGCTCGAAAATGTCCGGGACAAAATGCACACCATGCGCATGGAAGGTCGCGAGGTTTTCCGCCATGCGGTAGTCTGCATGAGCAAAGCCATGAAAAAGTCCCTGAAACTTTCAGGCATGGCCCTCGAAGAGCTGGATCTGGTCATTGCCCACCAGGCCAACCTGCGCATTATCGAAGCCCTCGGCAAACGTTTGAACCTGACCGATGAACAGACCTATGTCAACGTCGACCGCTACGGCAACACCTCGGCCGCCTCCATCCCCATCGCCCTGGATGAAGCCCGCCGCGACGGTCGGATCGAAGCGGGCAACCTGATCGGGATGGTCACCTTCGGTGCCGGCTTCACCTGGGGATCGGGCATCATCCGTCTGTAAATTGCAGTGCTGAGTGCTGAGTGCTGAGGGCTGAGGGCTGAGGGCTGAGGGCTGAGGGCTGAAAAATTGTACCGATGTGGTTGTTGAAATAAAGAGTCTGCAAATAGCAAAGCCGGAAGCGCAAAACGCTCCCGGCTTTATTTTTATCTCAGCATCCAGCGGTTATTAGAACGGCAACGGCTTGTCGGCCAACAGCATGAAGGCCGGATAGTAAAGGCCGAGGATCGCCCAGATGAGAAGAGAGTAGGCCAGCAACTTGGCAGAGAACTTGCCGTAAGCGTTCAACCACACCTCGAGGGTCAAAACCGTATAACCGGCACAGGCAAATGCGAAATAACCACTGCCCTTAACGGTATAGAACATAATCATGTAAATAAAAGAAACAATTGCAACCGTCAGGCTGACGTTACCAACGGAAGCCATGCTTTCCAGACCTGCAAGCAGAGCATAAGCAACAGTACAGTACAACAGACCATGGGCAAACAGCAGACCGGCCGTAAAAGCATCCCCCTGGATGGCGAGGACGAAGGCACTGACAACGACGCAGAAGCCGACGAATGCGGTAATGGCGCCAGTTCCTTTTGCCTCACCAAAACCGAGGAACAACAGGGCTACGGGTACCCACATTAAGGAAATAGCAATGAGAATTGCAAGGGTCATCTTGGTACTCCTCCTTTGAAGTGTAAAAATCCTCTTTTTGTTACCCAACTCGGGTCTTGCGAAAATGCCCGCTGCCAGGCTTGTATCCGGACAACCATGCCGCGGTGAATCTGCGAAATTGGTCACATTCCGAACCGAACCCTGACCGTCCTGCTCGCCCCCTCCTACCAACCTCCCGATGCAGCGGGAATGTCCGGTGGTAATCCGGGTTTGCGCTCCTACCCTAAACGCGGCGAATCATGCCGGCTGCGGCTCTGCCTGGCTGCAGACGCCATAAAACCTATTGCCCCTGAAACAGGCCAGCATCAAGTGCAACACCTTTTCAAAGCGTGGATACAACAGAAGATATTGGAATTCCAGCATGCAACCTATAAACATAATAAATACTACGAGCAACTCCAACGTAAACCAGCGCACAAATAAACCAACGTTCTACCTGCACGCAATTTCGGTGCCATAACCGGTCATCGAGAAAACATCGGACCCGACGCGGTCTCCCGGGCCCGACAGAGATTGCGCAGCGATTCACGCCACGTTTCACTTGTCCAAAAAGGACCATAACGTGCCATTTTGGGACTTGTAGTATCGACTTGCAACAATTGTCGGGGCTGAAGCTACAGCCCCTTGGCAGGGTCCGACTTTCAAGATTCATTCAGTTAGCGACATAATAGCACAGTGTTCAATTTTGTCTTCCACGCCAGGTAATTTTTCGCGGCGGTCAACCCGGCCGCGAGATAGCCTCCTCTCGGGTTTTGAGACACTGCAGGGAGACAGGAGTGCGCGGGTGCATCCGAGCAAATATACCGCTACTTTGGAGTCTGCCGACAGACTCCCAGGGCAAGCTATTTCGCATTGGCCTTGGTCCAAGGCTATGTTATAGTTTCTGCACCTAAGAAACTCCCCGAGAGAGGATAGTTTTTCATATGAAAAAATGCCTTTGGATGCTGTTACCCGCTGCAATCATTTGCGGTTGCGCCATGATGGGCGCCTGGAAAGACATTCCTCCTCCGGGCGGCTGTGACCAGTGTCACAGCCTGCCGATCAGCGCCAACTGGGAACTCCGGGTTTCACCCGTCACTTTGGCGGATGAATCCGGCCGCGAACCGTGGCAGAAGGAATCCTCGGTTTTCCCACCTGAGATTCCCCCGATTCAGCAACAAAAAGTCGAAGGTGAGCCCTGTTTCCGCTGCCACAAGAGCCCAAGCCGGGCACATACGGAACGTCTCGGACGCTACCACCACTAAACCGCTTCGTTCGGGACCCTGCCTTCCACAGTCAGGGTCTTTTCCTTTCGGACAAGTCCGCCGGCCTTTGAACGGAGAATCATCCGCCATGTTCCGCCATACCAAAATCATCGCCACCATCGGACCGGCCTGCGACTCTCGGGAATGCATCGAACGGCTGATGAAGGCTGGAACCGACCTCTTTCGGTTGAATTTTTCCCACGGCGATCAGGAGCACAAAGCTCTTATCGTACAGCGCATCCGCGCACTGGCTAAACAGCATCAGATCCCGGTAGCCATCCTTGGCGACCTGCAGGGTCCCAAAATCCGCACCGGACGGATGCAAAACGGCATGGTAACGCTGGAGACCGGCGCCACGGTTGTCCTGACCTCCGACAATGTCGAAGGCGATGCCATGCGTATCCCGGTGGCCTATCCAAAACTTTCCGCGGAAGTTACCCGCGGCGACCGGATTCTGCTGGATGACGGACTGCTGGAACTTGAGGTTCTCGACACGGCACCAACGGTTGTGCGCTGCCGTGTCCTTACCGGCGGCACCTTGAAAGACCGTAAAGGTGTCAACCTGCCCGGTGCCGAGTTGTCCGTACCGTCTTTGACCGATAAAGATTGCGACGATGTTACCTTTGCGGTAGCTCAGGAATTTGACTATCTGGCCCTGTCGTTTGTACGACAAGCGGCCGATGTGCAGAATTTGAAAACCTTGTTGCAGGCTAAAAACAGCACCATTCCGGTGATTGCCAAAATCGAGAAACCCCAGGCGGTGGAGGATTTCGAGGCCATCCTGGAGGCATCCGATGCCATCATGGTGGCACGTGGCGATCTGGGAGTGGAAATCAGCCCGGAGCGAGTGCCGCTGATCCAGAAACACATCATTCGGCGCTGCCATGAGGCGGGCAAGCCGGTGATCACAGCTACCCAGATGCTGGAAAGCATGATTTACAACCCACGCCCCACCCGGGCTGAAACCTCGGATGTGGCCAACGCCATCCTCGATGGTACCGATGCGGTGATGCTGTCGGGGGAAACTGCCACCGGCAGCTACCCGGTGGAAGCGGTCGCCCTGATGGACCGGGTAGCACGCAGCGTGGAAAGTGATGCGGTGCTTAAACAGCAACTGTTTTACAGTTTCCCCACCCGTCAGGATGAACCGCGGCGGCTGTCCGACGCTATCGGTGAGGCTGCCTGCCGCACCGCTTTGCATGTCAGGGCGGTGGCCATCCTGGCATTCACCCAGACTGGCTCAACGGCAGCGATGGTTTCGCGGTTTCGCCCGGAGATCCCCATCTATGCAGTGACGCCATCGCGTGAAGTACGCCGACGACTGGCCTTGTATTCCGGCGTCCAGTCGATACAGGTCGATTTTGCCGGCGATACCGAAGCACAGATCCACTCATTGGAGGAAGCGGTGCTGGCGGCGGGAGTTCTGCAAAAAGGGGATATTGTTATCATTACCATGGGCAGCCCGGTGGCGGCCTTCGGCACAACTAACCTGATGAAGGTGCACCAGTTGGGCACCGGCAAATTTTACGAGATCAACTGATCCAGGCGATCCTGAACACATCGCTTCAGCAAGGAATACCATCCATGAGCAAAAAAGCAGTCGTATTATACAGCGGCGGTCTCGACTCAACCACCTGTATGGCGGAAGCCCGCGCTGCCGGCTTCACCCCCTATGCCCTTAGCTTCAATTATGGCCAGCGGCACACGGTGGAACTGGAAAAAGCCCGCATCTACGCCCCCAAGGTCGGTGCCGCCGACCACATGATTATCGATTTCGATCTGCGACGCATTGGCGGCAGTGCCCTGACCTCCGACCAGGAGGTGCCTAAAGGCCGGGAAATCGACGACGCCATCCCGGTGACCTACGTGCCGGCCCGCAACACTATTTTCCTGTCGTTTGCCCTGGGCTGGGCGGAGGTGCTCGGCTCGTTCGACATCTTTATCGGCGTCAACGCCCTCGATTATTCCGGATACCCGGACTGTCGGCCGCAATTCATTCAGGCCTTTGAGCAACTGGCCAATCTCGCCACCAAGGCAGGCGTCGAAGGGCAGGGGCACTATCGTGTTCATGCTCCATTGCTGCACCTGAGCAAGGCGCAGATCATCCAACGCGGCCTGCACCTGGGCGTTGACTACGCCTTGACCCATTCCTGCTACGATCCCACCCCGGATGGCCTGGCCTGCGGGTTGTGTGACTCCTGCCAATTGCGCCTGAAAGGCTTTGCCGAAGCCGGGATTGCCGACCCCGCCGCTTATGTCGGGGAGGTGTCGCGATGAGCCGCATGCGCGATATGCAAATGGAGCGCGACACGCGTAACATCGCCATCGACAAAGTTGGCGTCAAGGATATCCGTTATCCCATCGTGGTCATGGATAAGAACAAAGACCAACAGCACACGGTAGCCCGCATCAACATGTACGTCGATCTGCCCCACCACTTCAAGGGCACCCACATGAGCCGGTTTGTGGAGATCCTCAACCAGTATCGGGGCGAAATCACCATGCGTAACATGGGTGGCCTGCTGCAGGAGATGAAAGACCGGCTGGATGCGTCCTGCGCCCATATCGAGATGGATTTCCCCTACTTCATCGAAAAGCAGGCGCCGGTTTCCAAGGCCCGTAGCCTCATGGAATATCGCTGCTGCCTGCGCGGCACCCTGGCGGAGGAAAAGGACTTCGTGCTGGCGGTGGAAGTCCCGCTGACCGCCCTGTGCCCCTGCTCGCGGGAGATCAGCGAACGCGGCGCCCACAATCAGCGCAGCTCGGTCAAGGTGGAGGTGCGCATGAACAAATTCATCTGGATCGAGGATCTCATCAGCTGGATCGAGGAATGCGGCAGCGCCCCGGTCTACGCGCTGCTCAAACGGGAGGATGAAAAGGCCGTCACCGAGCAGGCCTATGACAATCCCATGTTCGTGGAAGATATCGTGCGTGCGGTCACCCTCAAGCTCAAGTCGGCACCGGAGATTACCTGGTTCCGGGTGGAATGCGAGAACTTCGAATCGATCCACAATCATTCGGCCTATGCCATGGTCGAGTCTCCGCCCCACACCGAGGGCACTGAAAATCCCGCGTGGCCATGAACAACCGTGCGGTCCTGGGGATCTTTGCCAAACAGCCGCTGCCGGGTCGGGTGAAAACCCGGCTCTGCCCGCCGCTGACACCTGCACAGGCCGCCCGTCTGTATCACTGCTGCCTGCGGGAAACCGTGCGTCTGGCAGAGCAGGAGGACTGGTGCGCCTGGCTGTTTTACCAGGGACAGCGTCAATTCTTCAGCCGGGCTTTCCCTGATGTGCATCTGGCGGAGCAGACCGGCGACCACCTCGGTGAACGCCTGACGCAGGCTTTTGCCTCCCGGTTTGCCGACGGGGCGCAACAGGTGGTGATCATCGGCTCCGACAGCCCTGACCTGCCGGTGTCCCTCATCCGGCAGGCATTTTGCGCATTGGCCAGACACGATGTGGTTCTGGCGCCGGCAACCGACGGCGGTTATGTCCTTATCGGCCTGCGCCAACCCGCCCCGGCGCTATTCACAAACATCCCCTGGAGTACCGGAGAGGTGCTATCCGCCACCCGCAGAAAACTGGCAGAGCTACAGTTGAAATGTCAGGAACTACCCGGGTGGCACGATGTGGACGATGTCGCCAGTCTGCGACAACTCATACGGCGGTCGCCTGCCAGCGCCACTGCCCGGTTGGCGTCCCAACTGCTTGCCGGGTCAATGCCCGCTCAGCTATCCACACCCACCACCCGGTAGGCAGCCTTTTCAAGCGCAGCCAGGATCTCCCGGACATGCTCCGGCCCGCGGGTCTCCAGTTCCAGATGAACCTCGGCCCGCCCCATCGGGACATCGATATGATGCCGGTCATGGCTGACACGATAGATATTGGCACGGCATTGGCCCAGTAAAAGCGCCAAGCGTCCCAAAGCTCCCGGTGCATCGTTGAGTTCTACCCGTAGTTTGAGATAACGACCGGCCGCCACCAGCCCTCGGTCTACCACCTTGGCAATGGTCTGCACATCGATGTTGCCTCCCGACAACAAACAAACGGTGTGCCCGCGTACCAGTGGACGCGCGGCATGCAGCAAGGCCGCCACCCCGACAGCGCCGGCACCTTCTACCACCAGATGGGTCTTTTCCATGAGCTCGACGATAGCCTGTGCAATCTCTTCTTCACTGACCGTCACCAGCTCGTCGACCAAGGATTCAATAATCGGGAAGGTTTGCTCGCCGATACACTTAAGGGCAATGCCGTCGGCCAGCGAATGGGCACCAGGCAATCTGACGATGCGCCCCTGACGGCGCGAGGCCAGAGCCGCGGCTGCCATCTCGGCCTCCACTCCGATGATTTGCGCGGCAGGCCTGAGCGCCTTGATGGCGGTTGCCACCCCTGCAACCAGGCCCCCGCCGCCGACAGGCACCAATACCGTATCGACATCGGGCAGATCTTCGACGATCTCCAGCCCCACCGTCCCCTGTCCGGCCATGATCAATAAATCGTCAAACGCCGGCACGTAAAGCAGACCTTGTGATTTTTCCAGACGCAGGGCCTCCTCCAGGGCCTCGTCAAACACTGCACCGCGCAATAATACTCGAGCCCCGTACCCTCGGGTGGCCTGCACTTTGACCAGCGGCGTGTTTTCCGGCATAACCACCGTAGCCGTCACCCCCATGCGCGATGCAGAAAGGGCCACTCCCTGGGCATGATTGCCGGCGGAAGCGGTTACAACCCCCGCCGCAAGATGACTCGCTGACTGTCGACTCATGAAATTACAAGCCCCGCGCACCTTGAACGAACCGGAGCGCTGCAGGTTCTCACACTTGAAATAGACCGGCGTACCAATCAGCTGAGAAAAAAACTGGGAGTGAATCAGCTCCGTACGACGGAACTTGCCCTGCAGCACAGTTGCAGCCTCCCGGATTTGTGCCAATGATAGCATGGCATCCTCCTTGCTATTTACTATGAGCATACCGGTTCAGCCGGGAGACACAAGTCCGTGGTCACGCACACTGGACATTGTGCTGATGCCAGTTGACTTGGATTGAAGGTTCAGGAATAATCTACGCGTTTTCGGTGTAAACTCTTTTACGGAAGCACTTTTCGGATTTCGTCCCTACATATGGAGGTAACATCTTGGAACTGATTGCCGACGCCGGACTGGTGGTTAAACTGGTCCTGCTGATACTTATCGGTTTTTCCCTGCTTTCCTGGGCTATCATTTTTCTGAAGTTCCGGGTCATCTATGGCGCGATTGGCGACTCGCAGCGGTTTCAGCAATTTTTCTGGAACAAGCGTCGACTGGACGCCATCAGCAAAAGCCTGAAAGATTTCCCTCATGCCCCGACGGCGGTGCTGTTCCGGGACGGTTATCAGGAGCTGATGCGCAACCAGCGCGAAACCACCAGCGAGGAACCGGCCCTGTTCAGTGCGGAATTGGGTCAGGCGGACAATGTCGCCCGGGCCTTGCGGCGCGCCACAAACCAGGAAACCCAGCGACTGGAACGGTATCTGCCGTTTCTGGCGACTACCGGTTCCACCGCGCCGTTCATCGGCCTGTTCGGTACCGTGTGGGGGATCATGGACTCGTTTATCGGCATTGGAAAAACCGGCAGCGCCTCGCTGGCGGTCGTTGCCCCCGGGATTTCCGAGGCTCTGGTCGCCACCGCCATCGGCCTGGTAGCCGCCATCCCCGCGGTTGTGGCTTACAACCACTTTGTCAGTAAGGTCAATGTCCTGACCGGCGACATGGACAGCTTCTGCCAGGAATTCCTCAATATCGTCGGCCGCATGCTGCGAAGGAGCTGACATGGAAGTAGGCCAACGCAACGGATCATCACGCTCCACTTTGTCGCAAATCAACGTCACCCCGTTGGTCGACGTCATGCTGGTCCTGCTGATCATCTTCATGGTAACGGCGCCGATGCTCGAGCAGGGCGTGGAAGTCAATCTGCCGGAAGTATCCGATGCCCCCGGGCTGACCGCGGGCAAAGAACCACTGGTGGTAACTGTCGAGAAGGACGGGGCCATCTCCATTGGCAAGACCCGTATTCCCGGCCCCGACAAGCTGATGCCGGTGCTGCGCCAGATCATGGAAGGCCGGAAGGACAAGGAAGTCCTTCTGCAGGCCGACCGTGATGTTGCTTACGGCAAAGTCGTGCAGGTCATGGCCGCCATCAAGGGAGCCGGCATCGACAGACTGGGCATGGTTTCGCAACCGCCGGAACCGGCCAAAAACCATTGACCGCATTAACATACCTCACCATGCCGCAAAGGCCGATACGACTGTGACAACACCATCGTTTCCACCCCGTAATGAACCGAATCTGTTTTGGTTGCTGGCCATTTCCCTTGCCCTGCATATGCTGGTGTTCGTGCTGTTTTCCGGGGTTCTTTCCGGTGGAAAACAGCACGAACGACGCCCGGTCTATTACGTGGATCTGACCAAAATGCCGGTTCTCAACCCCCAGGCCGGACGCCCTGACGGCGGGCCTGCCCCCAAAGCCAAAGCTGCGGCCAAACCCACAGCGCCCGCCCAGGTGTCGCAACCCACACCTCAGCCGGCACCTGAACCGAAGCCCAGCGAATCAAAACCAACGCAGGTTGCCAGCAAACCGACTACGCCACAACCGACCGCTACGCCACAGCCGACCTCTACAAAACCGGGCCTAAAACCCGCCAAACAGGACGCCAAGCCATCCGATTCTGCCCCAAGCGGCTACCAGAGCGTCCAGGAAAAAATGGCCGCTATGCGCCAGAGCCAGCAACGAGCGCAGGAACTGGCCGCCTTAAAAGGCAAAATTGCCGCACTGTCAGGCGATGATACCTCCGGCAGCGGCTCCGGCGCCCCCCTGGGCATGCCGGATGGTACCGGTGATGAAATCGGCGTGGACCAGCAAACCTGGCTGCAGGCATTTTACAAAGAAAACTGGAGCCTGTCCAAATACCAGGTCACACGTCGCGACCTTCAGGCTACCGTGCAGGTGACTTACAGTGCCGACGGCACCCTGACCAACTACCGGTTCATCGATTCTTCTGGCGATGCGGCCTTTGACGATTCGCTCAAAAAGACTATCCTTAAGACCAAGACCCTGCCTTTCAAACCCGGCAGGACATTGCAGTTCGATGTTGTTTTCAACCTCAAAGACCTTATGGATTAACATTATGCGCCGTCTCGTAACCCTGTTGTTCGCCCTGCTCTGCCTGTCGGCGACCGCCGCCATGGCACAGATAGAGGTTCGTGCCCCCGGCCAGCAGTCCATCGCTGTAGCCAACACTGAGCTGCTACCTCTTTCCGGGCTCCCGTTGCCCGCCGTGGCCAGGGAATTGCGCGAGGTCGTAAGCCATGACCTCGACATGTCGGGCCTGTTTCGCCAGCTCGACCCCGCATCGTTTCTGGACGATGCCCGGCGCCCGGGTCTGACCAGCACCCAGGTCGATTTCAATCAGTGGAGCCTGCTGGGGACCGAGATACTGATCAAGGGCGGCTATCGCATGCAGGGAGGTCGACTGCTGGTCGAATTCCGGCTGTACGACGTTGTTCACAGGCGACTGCTCACCGGACGGAGTTACTCCGGGACCCAGGAGGACGTGCGCACCATGGCGCATAAATTCGTCGATCAGATCCTCAAAAGCGTTACCGGCAAGGAAGGCCCGTTCAGCTCGCGTATCGCCTACATCGACAATCGCACCGGTCATAAAGAACTCTACCTGATGGATTCCGATGGTGCCAATTCGTTGCGCCTGACGGACCATCGTTCCATTGTCCTCAATCCTGATTTTTCACCCAATGGCCGGGAAGTTACTTTTACTTCGTATCGCCCCGGCAATCCCGACCTCTATCGCAAAGATCTGGGAACAGGCCAGGAAGCCCGCTTGTCTTCTCAAAAGGGCTTGAATATTTCCGCACGTTACAGACCGGATGGGCGTGAAATTGCATTAACCCAATCGGGTAGCGGGAATCCGGAACTGATGCTTCTGGGTACCGACGGCAGTAAGCGGCGCCGGCTTACCAACCACTGGGGTATCGATGTCGACCCGAGCTGGAGTCCGGCCGGCGACCGCATCGTTTTTGTCTCCGACCGCCAGGGTAATCCGCATCTTTTCGTTATGGATCTGCTCAGCGGCCAGACCAGGCGGATCAGCGGCAACGGCAAGTACTACGCCACCCCGGCCTGGAGCCCGGAGGGCGACCGCATCGCCTTTACCCGGCAGGAAGGCAGCGTGTTCGATATCTATACCATCAAGCCTGACGGTACCGACGAACGCCGCCTGACATTCGGCCCCGGCAACAAGGAACATCCGCGCTGGAGCCCGGACGCAAGGTTTCTGGTATACTCATCCGATCAGCATGGTGGCAGGGGTATCTACATCATGCGGGCCGACGGCACCGGGATACAGAGGATCTCCTCCTCGGGCGGACAAAGTCAGCATCCGGCATGGTCCCGCCAACGCTGAGGCGCATACGATTCCCTCTATTTTTTTTTTATGCACTTAAGTATAATGGGCCCGTTCTGAAAAATATGACCTTTTTAATCAACCCATAGTTCAGCTCTTCGGGATGTCCCCGAAGTTGTTTTTTGTTCTTCAACCCCATTTGTCAATGTAAAAGGAGCAAAACCATGAAACGCGGAGGTATTCGGATTTCGATGCAGGTGTTGTTGATGGTGGTCTTTGCTGCCATGCTGGCGGTAGGCTGTGCCAAAAAACCGGCCGCAACAACCGCAGCAGGAGAGGATCAGGCAGGCGCAATGCAGACTGCTCAGGGTGTTGAAGAGATGGGCGCTGGTGAGACTGGTGTTGGCGAAAGCATGATTGGTGATGAAAGCGCCATGTCAACGCCTCAAGCCGTTTCTTCCCTGGAACGCATCTACTTCAACTATGACCGTTACGACCTGAGCCCCGAGGCGCAGGCCATTCTGGTCAACAACGCAAACTATCTCAAAACCAACTCCGACCTGAAAGTGCGCATCGAAGGTTACTGCGACGAGCGTGGTTCGGATGAATACAACCTGGCCCTGGGTGAGCGTCGTGCCCTGGCTACCCAGAAGTACCTTGAATCCATGGGAATCGCCGCGGATCGCCTGAGCGTTATTTCCTACGGTGAGGAAATGCCTCTCGACCCGGCCCAGACCGAAGCCGCCTTCGCCATGAACCGGCGTGCCGAATTCAAAGTCATGCCCTGATCGAGAATTTTGTCCATGGCGGGTCGGCCAGGCCGACCCGCCACCCTCAAAAAATGAGGATCGATTGTCATGAAAAACGTTAAAACCGTTGTGTTGTTCCTGGCACTGCAGGCCATGCTGACAGGCTGCCTTGCCTCCCAGCAGGAATTGGCCATGAGCCGCGACCTGACTGAAATGAAACGCCGTCTGGCCGCTACTGAACGGGACCTTGCCTCCCTGCAATCCGACCGGGTCGGACAAACCCGCCAACGCCTGGATACCCTGACCCAACAACAGGCGAAAACCCAAGCGGATCTGGACAACCTGCGGCTTGAACTTCAGAGCATCAGCGGCCGCTTCTCCGATCTTGACCGACAGCGCAATGAGTCACAGGAAGAACTGGCCTTGATCCGCGACGATCTTGGGCTGCGCATCAACGCCCTGGAAACACAATTGTCCGCAGGTACCACCCGCACCGCCCCTGCAACCCAGGCCGCTGCAGCGACACCGACACAGCCTGAAACCATCTATTTGCAAGCCGTGGACTTGATCCGCAAACAACAGCAGTACGCCAACGGCCGCAAACAGCTGGAAAGCTTTCTGCAAAAAAATCCGAGCCATGCCTTGGCACCGAACGCGGCCTACTGGATAGGGGAATCGTATCTCGGCGAAAAGGAATATGAAAAAGCCATCCTGCAATTCGAGGAAGTCATCCGCCGCTACGGCGATCATCCCAAAGCCGCCTCCGCCTATCTCAAACAAGCGCTGACCTTCGAGCAACTGGGCGACCGCCAAAGCGCGCGTGCGATCCTGGAAAAACTGACCAAGAGTTTCCCCTTGTCCGACGAAGCCGCCACCGCCAAGCAGCGGCTTAAAACTCTGGGCAAGTAGCCATATAAAGAGACTGCCTTCAGCGGGCCGTTTGCTCTGGATATTGAAAAGATCCTGCAGTTTTTCAGAGTCTCATTAATCTAAAATTTAAAATTAACATCAAGCCCCGCGCAGACCATTTATGGATCCTTACGGGGCTTGATGTTTTTTAGCTCTGTTTTGTTACCAACAGACAGAAACGCATCTTTCCAGGACAGACACTGGCTTAATCAACATCCCGACCGAACTGATGGTATTCATCCAGGTTGCTGAACTCGCCCCAGGCCAGATACTGGTTGGGTGCGTTGATGAAGTCATAAAGCTCCCGGTACTGGTCAAGAAGTCGTCCCTCCTCTTCGGTGATCTGCTGCAGGATCCGCTTCGCCTCCTTGGCTCGCGAATGCTCCAGCAGTTCCTCATAGCAATGGAACTCCTCTTCCTCCAGCTCCAAGGCCAGACGGTACGCCTCCTCATCATCGACATCAGCCATCATGGCGATCCCCGGCGGTTGTCGGTGCCAGGGAATGGCGCCCTCTTCCAGATTCTGCCGGTTCAGGCCGGACGACTTTCCGCAGGCAGCTCGCATGCGCTCAATGGACCGCCGCTGGTCCATATGGTCCGAAGCCAGATCGGTAAATATGCGTTTCGGGCCTTTCTCGACCACCTTCCGAGCCAGGTCTGCGTAAACCTCGGAGGCCTCTGTTTCCATCTGCAAGGCAAACTCGAAAATATTCATGTTTGACTCCTTTGCGAAGAAGCCCTGCCGCGCTTCCCCTGGGGTTTATTTCGGGGAAGGACACCCTTCGACTTAAGGACACACTGCCGGACATCGGGAAATCAGTTCCGATGCCTGAATCAGGGACATCCGACAGATAGCCGGTATTATTGAAAATGATTTTCAATCATATGATTACATTTTACCCAAAAAAAATCCATATGATCGGGTTGTGGCAAAAAAAATCCCCCGACACAAAACCCTAAGTCGGGGGATTTTAAAAGTAACTCCTGGCATTTACGGTTGCAGCGTCAGGCCGCTCGTTGTATCTTGCTCGATCAAGCCAGGGTTTCGTACCACCCGGAATGCTGCGGCAGAAAAACATTATCGATTACATGCATCACGCCATTGCTGCACTCGATATCAGCACTCACCAGGTGGGCATTATCGATCATGACCTCGTTTTCGTCCAGATAGATGGAAAGACTCTTGCCCAGTTCGGTCACCAGGGAGTCGAGATTTTTCACATCCATCTCTTTTTGGTAGCGTGTTTCTCCCACCAGATGGTAGTTCAGAATATCCGCCAGCTTGGGGACGTCACCCAGTACATGTTCGACATTAAGCCGGGCAAAGGCCTCGTCATTGGGGGCGAAAAAAGTCAAGCTGCCGTCGTTTTCCAACCTCTCACGAACTCCTCCAACAATATCCAACGCCTTCTTAAGGGTTTTCAAGGACGGATCAGCAGCAATGGTTTCCATGATTGTCGGCATGATGAACTCCTTTTCTCAGCCATGCACGCGGCATTAATTTCAGGGATTAAACGACATGAATGACCTGTTTAAGATAGACATGAATTGACAGATTAACCGCATGGCCCACCCTGCCCGGTCGATGCAGCCTTGAACTCAGGGCAGCAGCACAATCTTGCCACCGGCGCCGGGCTCCATGACCGCATGATGGCCGCGAGCCGCCTCGGCCAGCGACAACTCCCGTCCAACCACCGGATTCAAGCTGCCGTTTTCCAGCCCGGCGTAAAGAGCCGCGTGTATGCGACGCTGCTCGGTGGCGGTGGTATTGAACAGGAGCATGCCGAGGATGGCGATATTGCTGCGCATGGCGGCGCGCGGATCGATCTCGCAGGTACCGCGACAGCCGATGACAACCACCCGGCCGCCCGGCGCCATCAGCAGCAGATCCTGGCCGAGATTGACGTTGGCCAGCATCTCCAGAGTCACATCGATCCCATGCTCGCAAGTCAACTGGGGGATGCCGTCGAGGTAGTCGGAGCGATGGTGATCGAGAACCTGGTGGGCACCGTTTTCCGTTACCAGTGCCCGCCCCTGCTCACTGCCGGCGGTGCCGATGACCCACAGTCCGGCGGCGCGTGCCAGTTGCACCGCGGCGATGCCAACCCCGCCGCTGGCCCCGTGTACCAGCAGAAATTCCCCGGGGCGCACCCTGGCACGTTCGAACAGGGCATACCAGGCCGTACCGTAAGGGATGCCCAGCGCTGCCCCTTGGGAGAAAGAAATGCGCTCCGGTAGAGGATGAACCTGATCCTCGCGACAAAGAGCCAATTCGGCATAGGTGCCGCTCAGACTGCCGGCAAGGTAAACCCGTTCACCGACCCGGCGGTGCCCCACTTCGGTTCCGACCGCCTCGATGACCCCGGCGGCATCGAACCCGGGCGTATAGGGCAGCTCACCACGCAGCGGATAAGTACCGGAGCGGATGTAGGTATCGACCGGATTGATCCCTGCCGCCGCAACCCGCACCAGCACCTCGCTCTTACCGGGGGTGGGGGTTGGGACCTCCTCCAGCGACATGACCTCGGGGGCACCGAACTGGTGTACGCGAATGGCTTTCATACTGCCTCCTTTTACCTCTTTTTCTGCGCCGGCAAGGCATCTGTAATGGACCCATCGACCATTTCCGCGGCCAGGGCAAAGGTCTCCGCCAGAGTGGGATGAGCGTGCACGGTCCGGCTGATATCCTCGGCATCGGCCCCCATTTCCAGCGCCAGCACCGCCTCGTGGATCAGCTCGCCGGCATGGCTGCCGCAGATGCCGGCGCCGATGATGCGACCACTTGCCTTATCGAACAGAACCTTGCTGAGGCCGCCGGTAACCCCGGCGCTAAGGGCGCGACCGCTGGAACTCCATGGAAATGCGCCCTTGGTGTAAGCAACCCCCCGTGCCTTGGCCTGTTTTTCAGTATACCCCATCCAGGCGATCTCCGGGGACGTGTAGGCCACCGCCGGAATGGTCATCGGTGTAAACGCGGTCTTGCGGCCGGCAACAACCTCGGCAGCCACCTTGCCCTGGTGAGTCGCCTTGTGAGCCAGCATCGGCTCACCCACCACATCGCCGATGGCATATATATGGGACTGGGAGGTCTGCTGACGTTCATTGACCTGGAGAAAGCCCTGTTCGTTGGCTTCCAGTCCGGCGGCATCGAGACCAAGTCTTGCAGTATTCGGGCGCCGACCGATGGCCACCAGCACAGCATCGAATTCGCCGGTTTCATCAAGGTCGTCGCCAGCAAATCCGACCTGCATACCGCTATTCCGGGCGCTGATTTCCGTGACTCGGGTGCCGGTGAGAATCCGGTATTTATCCTTCAGTTTGCGCAACAGAGGCTGCACCAGATCCTTGTCGGCGGAAGGGATAAGCTGGTCGCGCATTTCGACCATGGTGATGCCGGATCCCAGGGCGCTGTAAACCTGGGCCAGCTCCAGACCGATGATGCCGCCGCCGAGGATCAGTAGCCGCTTCGGTATAAAAGGCAGTGCCAGGGCATCGTCGGAATCCCACATGCGGGGATCATCCGGAGCATCCGGCAGGCCAGCGGCATGCGAGCCGGTGGCGATGATGACGTGTTTGAAAGTGATCCGGGTCTCCCCTTCCTCCCCGACAACCCGCATGGTTTTCGAATCCCGGAATTCTCCCCGGCCGGTTAAGCGGGTGATTTCCCTAGCCTTGCTCAACCCCTCCAGGCCGTTGGCCAGTTGCTGGATAACCTGGTCTTTTTTGTCTCGGAGGGCGGTCAGGTCGATTTCGGGTGGCGCAAACTTCACACCGAAGGCGGCCGCTTTTTCGGCCTCTTCCATCACGGCGGCAGCGTGGAGCAGGGTTTTCGAGGGGATGCAGCCCACATGCAGGCACACCCCGCCCAATTGCCGGGACTGTTCGATCAGGCAGACGGAAAGTCCCAGATCGGCGGCCCGAAAAGCAGCCGTGTAGCCACCGGGGCCACCACCCAGCACGACGAGATCAAACGCCTGTTTTTCAGCCATGATTTTTGCTCCGTAACGGAAAATTATTAAATCTGTCTAACGCGAAGCCGCGAAGGCGCAAAGGAGAGTCAAAATCCCAAGCAGAGCAGGCAAGCTTTATTGGGAAAATAGATTTTCTTCGCGTCTTCGCGAGCAAAACCAAACGGCTTTGCTCGTTCAGTTTAAAGCAACACCCGCCGCAAATCCTCGATATCGCGACTCAACGCACGGCAGAAGCGGGCCGCTTCGGCGCCATCGATGACCCGGTGGTCGTAGGACAGGGAAAACGGCAGGGTCAGTCGCGGGATGAAGGCCTCTCCGTCCCACACCGGTTTGCGATAGTTACGGGCCAGACCCAGAATGGCGACCTGCGGCGCGTTGACAATGGGAGTGAAGCCGCTGCCGCCGATTCCGCCCAGGCTGGAGATGGTGAACGATGCCCCCTGGATATCGGCAATACCCAGCTTGCCTTCCCTCGCCGCGCTGCTGAGCTGTTTCAGCTCCCGGGCGATTTCCGTGACCCCCTTGCTATCGGCCTGCTTGATGACCGGCACCACCAGCCCATGAGGGGTATCCACCGCGATGCCGATATTATAGTAATGTTTGAGGATCACCTTTTCGCCGCCCGGCACCAGTGAACTGTTGAAAAGGGGAAAGGCTTTCAGGGTTGCCGCCACGGCCTTGATGATAAAGACCAGAGGGCTAAAATGTAATTCTTCACTCTCCGCCTCTTCATTCGATTGTTTACGGAAATCCTCCAGATCGGTCACATCGGCTTCATCGAAATGGGTAACATGGGGCACACTGAGCCAGCTTTTATGCAACCGGGCACCGGCGATCTGCTTAAATCGGCTCAGGGTAGTTTCCTCAACTTCGCCGTATTTGCTGAAATCCTCCAGCGGAATCTGCGGCAACACGAACCCTTCACCGCTACCGGCACCCTGCATGGTCTGCTTCACCAACGCCTGAACATCTTCCTTGAGGATGCGGCCCTTCGGCCCGCTGCCTTCGACACGGGACAGCTCCACGCCGAGTTCCCGGGCATAGGCACGCACGGAGGGAGTCGCATGATGCACCTCGCCCGGCTTCTGGCGGTTTACCGGGGGAGCCGTTTCTTCTTCCTCCGTGGTGGCTTCCGTGGCCTTTTCGGGGGCTTTTGTGTGCGTTTCCTGCTCCAACGTCTCGGCTTCTTCGTCGGCAGATTTCTTTTCCGCGCGCGCTTTTTGTTTTTCCTGCTTTTCCTGCGCCGATTTATCTTCCGTCTCTTCCGTCTCTTCCGTCTCTTCCGTCTCTTCCGTCTCTTCCGTCTCTTCCGTCTCTTCTGTCTCTTCCGATTCTGCTTCCACTTCAATCCGGATAATCAGATCCCCGTTTTTCACTCGATCATTCTCTTTCACGCTCACGTCCTTGACGATGCCAGCGAAAGGAGAAGGGATATCCATCACCGCTTTTTCGCTTTCCAGGGCGACCAGGGGATCCTCCTGTGCAACCCGGTCGCCGGGGGAAACATAGACATCCACAACGATGATCTCCTCGATATCACCAAAATCGGGGACGGTAACCTGTTTAACGGCCATGTGCCATGCTCCTTGTAAAAAGCAGGTTTACGGGTTGCAAGAGGTTGATTTTCCGGTCTATCGACAGATCGAAGGCGGAGCCTCGGGGTTGATCCGGTATTTTTCCATCGCCTCCGTCACGGTGGAGACCGGCAGCTGCTCCTGATCGGCCAGGGATTTCAGCGCCGCAACGACAACATGATAACGGTCCACCTTGAAAAAATCGCGCAGCACCTCCCTGGTATCACTGCGCCCGAAGCCATCAGTACCGAGTACGGTCAACGGCCGGTGGATCAGGCCGCGGATCTGTTCGGCATAGGCGCGGACATAGTCGGTGCTGATGACCACCGGTCCGGCGTGTCCCTGCAAGGCCAGTTCGACCCAGGATTTGCGGGGCGCTTGATCGGGGTGAAGGCGATTCCACTCTTCCACCTGCATCCCGTCCCGATGTAACTGGTTGATGCCGAGCACCGACCAGACATCCGCCTGCACGCCGAAATCCTCCCGCAACAGATCGGCCGCCGCGATGACTTCGCGCAAAATGGCGCCGCTGCCCATGAGCTGGACCTGTGGCTCCCCCGCTTCGGCTTTGCGCAGCAGGTACATGCCCCGGTGGATGCCTTCCTCTACCTGCTCCGGCATGGCCGGGTGGGGATAATTTTCATTGAGCAGGGTGATGTAATAAAAGATGTCCTGTTCGTCGGCATACATGCGTTCGAGGCCCTTCTGCACCAGCACCGCCACTTCGTAGGCGAAGGTCGGGTCGTAGGCCTGGCAGGTGGGAAACGCCGAAGCAAACAGCAGGCCCTGACCGTCCTGGTGCTGCAGCCCCTCGCCGTTCAGGGTGGTCCGCCCCGAGGTGGCCCCCAGCAAAAAACCTCGAGCGCGACTGTCCCCCGCCGACCACAGCAGATCAGCGATGCGTTGAAAACCGAACATGGAATAGAAGGTATAGAAAGGGATCATCGGCACCCCGTAATTGACGTGGGCGGTGCCGGCCGCAATCCAGGAGGAGACCGCCCCGGCTTCGGTGATGCCTTCTTCGAGAATCTGTCCCTCGGGATCTTCCCGGTACCAGGCTAAGGCCTCGGCATCCTGGGGTTCATAAAGTTGCCCGTCCGGAGCATAGATCCCCAGTTGCCGGAACAGCCCTTCCATGCCGAAAGTGCGGGCCTCGTCGGGAATGATGGGCACGATGTATTTGCCGAGGGCCTTGTCCTTGGTCAGCGCGCTGAGCATTCGGACGAAAGCCATGGTGGTCGAGAATTCACGATCTTTTGACGCTTCGAGCAGACTCTCGAAACGGCTGAGCGGCGGCACCTTGAGGGGGGTTGACTCGGTCCGGCGAAACGGCACCGGGCCGCCGAGCGCTTCGCGCTGTCTCCGGATAAAGCGCTCCTCGGGGCTGCCTTCGGGGGGCCGGATAAAAGGCAGATCGGTGAGTTCGTCATCCTTCAACGGCACATGGAAGCGAGTCCGGAACTCCTTGAGCGCGTCCTGATCCATCTTTTTCACGTTGTGGGCCACCATCACCGATTCTCCGGCCTGGCCCATACCGAACCCCTTGACGGTTTTCGCCAGGATCACCGTGGGCTGGCCCCGGTGTCGGCAGGCGGCGGCAAAGGCGGCATAGACCTTCCTGGGATCGTGCCCGCCACGACCGAGCTGCCAGAGATCCCGGTCACTCATATCTTCGATCAGGGCCGTCAGGTAGGGATCATCGCCGAAAAGCTTCTCGCGCAGATAGGCCGGTCCCCGGGCGTGGATGGTCTGGAAATCCCCATCGACCATGGCTCCGAGCTTTTTCAGCAACAGCCCTTCGGTATCCCGCTCCAGAATAGGGTCCCATTCGCTCCCCCAGATCACCTTGATGACATGCCAGCCGGCCCCGCGAAAACGCCCCTCCAGTTCCTGGATGATTTTGCCGTTGCCACGCACCGGTCCGTCGAGACGCTGCAGATTGCAATTGACCACAAAGATCAGGTTGTCGAGCTTCTCCCGCGCGGCCAGGGTGAGGGCGGCCAGAGACTCCGGTTCGTCCGTCTCGCCGTCGCCTATAAACACCCAGACCTTGCGGTCTCCGGCAGATTTGAGCTTCCTGCTCGCCATGTATTTCATGAAGCGCGCCTGGTAGATGGCCGTCAGGGGGCCCAGCCCCATGGAGACCACGGGGAATTCCCAGAACTCCGGCATCAGCCAGGGGTGGGGGTAGGAAGAAAGCCCCCGGCCGCCGACCTCGCGGCGGAAATGGGCCATTTGCTCTTCATCCAGACGCCCTTCGACAAAGGCGCGGGCGTAAATGCCCGGCGAACTGTGGCCCTGAAAGTAGACCATGTCGGCACCCTGCTGTGTCTGTGGCCCGCGGAAGAACCAGTTGAAACCGACCTCGAACATGGAGGAAATGGAGGTGTAGGTCGCGATGTGACCGCCCAGGGCCTTGCCGTTCTTGTTGGCCCGGGCTACCATGGCCATGGCATTCCAGCGCACATACGCGGCCACGTTGCGCGCGATCAGGGAATCTCCGGGAATTTTTTCGCCATCCGCCGGGGCAATGGTGTTGCAGTAGGGGGTGAGCAAACCGGGGGAGGTGGATACGCCCAGGGAACGGGCCCTGGCGGTCAACTCCCGCAGCAGGTAATCGGCCTTTTCGTTACCTTCCGCCGCAATAAGACCTTCCAGGGCTTCCAGCCAGTCGCGGGTTTCCGCGGGATCGGGATCTTTATAATAACCAGTCATGGGATACCTCGAAAAAACAGGGAGCGACGACGCATGAGCCAGGCATCCTGTCGCCCTGGCTCCAGCACTGCCCGGCCGGATACCGGTGCGTCGGGTGGACAGGAGCAGCAACTCCGTTACAATTTGGAATCAGTGTCATAGAATACCAGTTCCAGCAGGAATTTCAGGATAAAGCGGTGATGGAAGCCCTCTATTGTCATCTGGGCCTGCTCGATTATCGAGCTGCCCACCAACTGCAACGCGACCTGGTGGAGCAATGCCGCCGGGGCGAACTTGCCCGGGATCTGTTCCTGATCACCGAACACCCGGCGGTGTTTACCCTGGGACGGCGGGGGAACCGTGAGCACCTGTTGGTCTCCGAGGATTTCCTGGCGGACTCGGGCATACCGCTGGTTCACATCGAGCGCGGCGGCGACATCACCTACCATGGCCAGGGCCAGTTGGTGATCTATCCGATCCTGAAACTGCGTCAGTCGCAACTTTCTGTAGCCGCCTACGTCTTTCTCCTGGAAGAACTGATGCTGCGCCTGGCGCGGGACTGGGGGGTGCCGGCGGTCAGAGATCCGAGAAATCGCGGTGTCTGGTGCAACGGCAGGAAACTGGGCAGCGTCGGCATTGCCATCCGCCACGGGGTGGCCTTCCACGGCCTGGCCCTTAACGTCAATCCGGCGCTGGAGCCGTTTCGCTGGATCCGGCCCTGCGGACTGGCCGCGGTGGAGATGACCTCTCTGGCGGTGGAAAATGGCCGCAAGATCTCCATGGCGGGGATTTTAACCCAGCTGGGGAAGCATCTCGCCGAAGTTTTCGACCGCAACTTCTGCGAAATCGAGGCCGCCCAGGTTCTGCCGGCCGCTCCATAGCGCTCTCCCAAAAAAAAGATCGGCATGGTGGCACGTCAAACCGTCTTCAAATGCTCACGATGTATGAAAGAAGGTTACATAAACGTAACCGGCCGTCATCAGCACGAAAAACACCAGCCCGGACCAGCTGAGTAGCTTGAGGAACAGCCCGGGGCGGTAGTTTGCCGGGACGTTGTCGCCGTTTATGACTTTGTAATTGATGCCGGCAAGGATGGGCGAAGTGACGAAGGAGATCACCGCAGCGAAGGTTAACAGTTGCAGGAGATTTTTAACGAAATAGAGCACCACCAGCGAGCCGGCCAGTACCGAGATGAGAATCCAGGCCTGATGGATCTGACGAAAACGCCGCACCGACAGATCGCCGATGAGGGTGCAGCAGGCCGCCAGGGAACGCGGATAACCGTCCATAGCGGTCAAGGTGGTGCTGAACATGGTGAAAAAAGCCGCTGTCAGGATCAGGGGACGCGACCAGTCACCGATAGTGGCGGTGTAGAGGGTGACCAACTGATGGGAAAAAGCGATGCCGCTGTCCGAAAACGACGTGCCCGAGCCGAACATCACCAGTGCGCCCAGGGCTAAAAACAATACCGCCAGGACCACCGCCGCCACATAGCCGAGGTAAAAATCGATGGTGGTCTCTTTCACGGTGGCAAAGTGCCCGGTCTGCTTCTTGCGACTGAATATCCACAGCGAGGACCAGGCCGACAGATCGATCGGCGCCGGCATCCACCCGAGCAGGCTGATCAGGAAGGCAAAGGACGCCCAGGTCCAGGGACTGGGAGCGACGAACTCCGCCGGCAACGAACGGCTTTCGGGGATGGCCAGCGCCACCGCTGCCAAGGTGCCCAGCGCAAGCAGGATGATAATGACCTTCGCCATCGAGTCGAGCAGCTTGTAGTGCCCCAGCAGCAACAGCAGGGCGCAGACTGCCATCAGGCCGATAGTGAGATGGGGTATGGACATCCCGACGATCCCGTAGCCGGCGAACAGCGCTCCGCTGAGCATCGCCACGCCGGCAATGTTGATGGTACCGGTAAGGATGTTGATCAACAGAAAGATCCAGACATACACCACGCCATGGCGATGATAGCCGGCCAGCAGACTTTCGCCGGTGGCGGCGGTATAACGTTGGCCGTAGAGAAAGAAAGGGAACTTCAACAGATTGGCCAGCAGGATGAGACCCAGCAGACTCCAGCCGAAATCGGCCCCGGCCCGGGTCGACCACACCAGGTGGGAACCGCCGATAGCCGCGCAGGACATCAGGATGCCGGGACCAAGAGCCTTCCAGAGATTGGAGCGCGCCATGACCGTCGACACGGGGGTCACTGTCGGCTCGTTCACCAACAGCTGCAGGTTGGTTTCCACTATATCCTGAGGCATTTCGGTTTTCATCGACTAACCTTTCCGGGAGACCCTGAGTTGTGCAGTGCGCTCTATTTTCGAGGACTTATCCTCATGCCATAACATGCTACCGGAATAGGGGAAAACGGCACAAATGTCAATCCCGCCGTTCAGCGCCGTCGGTGCTGAGATGGTCCTTGCGGCAGGCAAACCGTCGGTAACAACAGCAGGACTCATGGCATGGATTTTACCTGGCGCGTGCTCTCCAGCCCCACCCGAAATGCTTTTGCTATACTGTGAAAATCGTCGGGGATTAGCGTTCTTTCCGTCCCATCCGGAACACGCATGAAGGAGGATTCATGGCAACGCAGCAGTCCAAACTGGATGTGGTCTATCGATTCTTTTCCGGTACCGGCTTTTCCTACGACCGGGTCGTCACGCTCTGGACCTGCGGCTTCGACCGGTACTGGAAAAACCGCATCATCGATCTGATCCCGGCCGGTTCCTTAAAAATACTCGACCAGGCCTGCGGCACCGGCATCCTCACCCTGAAAATCGCCCGGGCCTTTCCCGGCTGTCAGATAACGGGGGTCGAGTTGCGAGACGAATATCTCGATTTGGCCGAAGCCAAGGTGTACCTGGAGGGGCTGGACAATGTTCGGTTTCTGCTCGGTCGGGCCGAAGAGGTGGTCCCGGAGGGCGACTTCGACTGCATCACCTCATCCTACCTGGCCAAATATGCCGATTTGGCTCCTCTGCTGACAAACGCCGGAACGATGCTGCGCCCGGGCGGGATGATCCTGCTGCACGATTTCACCTACCCGACCAACCCCTGGTTTTTACGCCTCTGGCGGATCTGGTTTCGCCTGATGCGCACCATCGGCGGCCGCCTTTTTCCCGAGTGGCGCACCGTTTTTCAGGAACTGCCGACCTTTCTGCAGGAAACCCGCTGGCAAACGGACACCCTTGCCCTGCTGCGTCAGCAGGGTTTTGTCGATATCACCAGGATCTCCCTGACCTTCGGCACCGCGGCGATCGTTACGGCCAGAAAGCCTCCCCGCTGATGTCGCCGCAGGCAGCAGGCGCCGCCCCCCTATCCCGCACAATCTGCTGCAGGGAAAGCCGTCGCATCGAACATCCCGATAAGGTCCCGCGGTGTCCGGCGCGCCAGTTGCAGCAGAGGGCCGCCCTGCAGCATGCCGTCCAGTTCGGCAACCGCCGCGCGCAGCCGCCGCTGTCGCGCTTTTTGCATCAGCCCGACTGCCGCCTGAATATGCGGTCCAAGCTCCCCGGGCCGCTCGGCCGATTGCCGGCGAAGCGCCCTGCGCACCGCGGGGCCGCTCTGGGGCACGAAGAACAGCAAGGGCGGCACCAGATCGATGAGATCGGCGGCGCTCAGCACCGCCTTGTCGAGCGCCTGGACCATCTCCTGAAGATCATCGGCAAGCTGGTAGGCCTCGCCGATCTGCTGGCCGTAGCGCCGCCAGCGCTGCTGCATGGAAGGCTCGGCACCCGCCGCTACCGCCCCCAGTTCGCAAGCGGCCGCGAACAGGATGCCGGTCTTGAGGGCGATGACCTGCTCGTAGCCGACAGCGCCAACACCCCCTTCGTCGAGCTTCGCAAGCAGGGCGGCGGGATCCAGCGGTTCATGATAGGCCCCCCGGGAAAGCTCGGCGATGGCTTGGGCGACGATACGGCAATCCTCCCGGCCCAGTTCACTCATCATGTGGATCGCCGAGGAGAACAACACATCCCCCAGCAGTACCGCCCTGCGGGGCCCTTCCAGGATCCACAGGGCGGGACGCTGGCGACGGGTGCGATGCTGATCGACAAAGTCGTCGTGGATCAGGCTGGCGGCTTGGATCTGTTCCACGGCCACCGCCCGCGGCAGGGCAGCCTCCGGACTGCCGCCGAGAACCTCGACGACCAGGCAGAGCAGCGCTCCACGAATGTTTTTCCCGCCGCGCAGGCAGGGCCCGGTCTCAGCCGATCCAGGCAGTCCCACCACCCCCGGCAAGGTTGTCAGACAATCGCACAGGGCAGTCTCGATTCCCGGCTTGACACTCGCCGCATACGCCTGAAAATCTGCGAACATGGGCAATCTCCCGCACTTCGGATTGAGGTTGAAAGGCTGACCACGGCCATGAGAACCCGCTGTCAGAATAAGCATCATCCAGCCAGGCGGCCCATCAGCAACCCCGTCCCCAGCAGAAGGACCCCCAGGCTGATGCATTTGAGCAAGGTTTCGTAGCGCTGCAGCAGGGCCCGGTCTTCAGGCGCAAGATCGGGTTGTCTTTTCAGTACCTTGTAGGGGCGGGAAACCTTGATCTCCACCAGGCTGAAAAGCGCCATGGCGCCAGCCAGCAACAGCGCCGAAAATGCGAGACGGTTGGTCTGCATGACATAGCCGGCCAGCACCGGCAGCGCCCCCCAGGAAAAGGCAAACCAGCCATCGGTATGGAAGCGGCCGCCAAACAGTTCGAGGTTATAGGCAAACACGAAAAAACCCTCGAGCAGGGCGATGCTCCACAACAGCGGCACGTAGCGCAGCATGTAGTAACCGGCGATGCCGTAGGCCGCCGCCAGGGAAACAAGGGCCAGCCACCATAGTTGAGAGCGACTGAAGACGGTGCCCCAGGGCTTCACCCCTTTACTGCCCAGGGCGTCGAGGGCATGAGCCGCGACCCCCAGTCCGAAGAAATAGACCAGCACGATGGCCAGCACGCGCCCATAGTAAATATGCCGGGCCAGCAGCGAACCGATGACGACAAACGACAACACCATGCCGGTATAGGGCAAAAACAACAGCCCGACAAAGGTGCGAAACCGCAGCGGCCCCCACTGCGGCACGAACCATTCGGCCCCTCGGGCGGGCTCGCCCCCGACCTGCTCATTGTCCATGTGCGGAATCCTTTTCATCGATGTGGAAAAATTGCTGCGAAAATGCGGGATCCGTCTTCAAATGGCGGAAATGAATGGTCCTCTTCAGCTGTCCCTCCTCAGTCAGCTCTTCCACCGCCACGGGCAACCAGAGGGTCGTGTCGATAACAAACCGGAAACGGGTCACCACACCGGGCAGGAAATGATCCACCGCCACCACTTCCAGCAGCAGTTGCCTGTCTCGCTCCATGACTTGCAGTTCGCCGCGCCGTTGGCCGGACAGGCTGCGTCCGATATTGCGGATCAGCAAGCCGAAGTCCGACTGGTCGATGCGCTGCCCGGAGCGAGTCGCGAACAGAACATTATCCGGCGCCAGGCGAAGCGGCATGAATCCCCTCCACCCACCGAATCGGATGAACACCTTGCCGTTTTCGTCGGGATAGATCAGACGCATACCAGGGTGCGGTGTTTCCATATCGATGCGCAGCTGATAGGGCTTTTTGAAGGAATACCGAAAACGTCGCGTCTCGACGAGGCGACCTTTTCGGTACTCGCTGGTCTCCGTCTCGGTCTGGTAGGCGGGCACCCGGGCATAAGCAGCGGTCATGCGAGCGATGATGGCTGCTGCTTTGGCTGCCGCCTCGCCGTCGGTGGCGGCGCGCACTTCCACGGCCCATAGCAGCATCAGGCCACCCAGCACGGTCCGCAGCAGAGCCCAGACACTCGCTTTGGTTTCACGCAAAACCACCTCCGCTTGTCACCCGCAGCCGTAACCGGCCCCGCCGACCTCCCCACTTCCGGCAGTCGTCCGCCTCACTGTAACGCGACGCCGCGTCAATGCGGCCGATCATGCCCGAACTTTCATGCAAACTTTCAGATCGAACAACTGTCTCACGCGTGGATTCCTCTCTCCATCGGCTCTGTTTTAATCTTTTCAATAAATTTAACCCCGTCGTCTTTCATTGCAACTGCCGAATCCAGTTCGCCGGTAAGGGGTATTGACTCCGGCTGCGCCGCTGTTACCTTTAACACCTAAGGAGTCTGTCGGACTATCCGTGGGCCTGTTGAACATCATGGAGGGACTGTTATGAACATGCTTAACCAGCTTCTGTCAACCATCAGCTGGGAGATCCTCATATTTAGCTTCATTCGCATTCTGTTTATTCTGGTCATCGGCTGGATCCTGGGGGCCATAACAGGGCGCGTCCTCAAGAAACTGGAACTGCGTCTGGTCAAAAGAGGCCAGATCGAAGGAGAACCTCCCAGTGAAGCGGCCAAGCGCGCCGACACCTTGGTACGGCTCATTCGCAAGGCCGTTTATCTGGTGCTCTGGACAGCCATCGGGCTGGTGATGTTGCAGGAAATCGGCGTAGAGATCGGCCCCATTCTGGCCGGTGCCGGAATCATCGGGCTGGCGGTGGGCTTCGGTGCCCAGTACCTGGTACGCGACGTCATATCCGGGTTTTTCCTGATCCTCGAAAACCAGGTGCGGGTCGGGGATGTGGCTATCATCAACGGTACCGGCGGACTGGTTGAGATGGTCAATTTCCGCACCTTGGTTCTGCGCGATTTGGCCGGGGTGGTGCATGTGTTTCCCAACGGCACTATCCACACCCTGAGCAACATGACCCAGGAATGGTCGGCCTACGTGTTTGAAATCGGGGTCGCCTACAAGGAAAATACCGACAAGGTGGTGGCCGTGATGGATGCCGTACTGCAGGGCATGGTCGAGGACGCAACCTATGGTCCGCTGATTCTGGAACCGCCGGAAATCATGGGCGTGGACAAATTCGCCGATTCGGCGGTGATCATCAAGGGACGGATCAAGACCCGGCCGATCCGCCAGTGGATGGTGGGCCGGGAATTTCTGCGGCGGCTGAAGCTGGCCTTCGACGAAGAAGGCATCGAGATCCCATTCCCCCATCGAACCGTCTATTTCGGCGAGGCCAGCAAGCCTTTCGATCTGCGCCTGCTGGAAAAGCAACGCCATGATCCACCTGCCGCCCCTTGATTGCCAGGAGTCTGTCGGACTATCCGGGCCGAAGCGAAAATTTGGATGTTTGAGAACAGATTTTAGCTCGTTTGAAGGTTCATAGCCGTAGCTATGGGCCGAAAAGGAGCTGAAATATGGGCCAAACAGCCGAATTTGCAGCCGGCGCATGGATAGTCCGACAGCCTCCTAGTCATAGCGGCCAGACCCACAGCAGCATTGGAAGACTGACGATCACCACCAGGATTTCCATCGGCAGGCCCAGGCGCCAGTAATCGCCGAAACGAAACCCGCCGGGACCCAGGATCAAGGTATTGTTCTGATGCCCGATGGGAGTCAGAAACGCGCAGGAAGCACCAATGGCCACCGCCATGAGAAAGGAATCCGCATTGACCCCGAGTTGTGCGGCGATACTGATGGAGATAGGGCACATGACCGCGGCGGTCGCGGCATTGTTCATGAAATCCGACAGGGTCATGGTGACGATCAGAATCAGCGCCAGGGCCGCAACCGGATGTCCGTGGGCAATAGTTTTCAGCAACCCCCGGGCCAGCAGATCGGCGGCACCGGTCGAAGCCATGGCCCCGGCGACGGGAAACAGCGCCCCTAACAAAATAATGACCGGCCAATCGATCGCTTCATAAACCATGCGCGGCGGCACGATGCGCAACACCATGAAAGCCAATACCCCCGTCGCAAAGGCCACAGCGGCAGGTAACAGGCCGAAGGCTGCAGCGCCAATCGCTATCCCCATCACAAGCATCGCCATGGCGCGGCCTTTGACGGGCAGACTGATGGCACGCTTTGCCAGCGGTACGCAGGCATAGGCGGACGTAAATTCTGACAGAGCCGCCTGGGAACCTTGCATAAGCAATACATCCCCCGCCTGAATCGACGTACTCCGCAACCGCTGGATGGATCGCCGTCCCTGGCGTGAAATGGCCAGCAGGTTGATGCCATAGCGGGTGCGCAACTGAATAGCGGCTGCAGAGCGACCGATCAAACCCGAGGACTGCATGACGACCAACTCCTGCACCTCGATTTCATCCCCCTGAGGGTCTTTTTTATCGTCCGACTTTTTTTCGGCCGATTTCCCTTCCGAAATGGTCGAATCATCCGAATCATTCTTATCCTCTTCTTCCTGAACAGGGACCTCCTCCTCCAGCTTGAGACCCAGGCTCGACAAAACTTCGGCAAGGGACTCGGGTTCGGCCTCGATCACGAGGATGTCTCCTTCACGCAGCACACTTACGGGATTGGGGACCGAAATGCGGAATTCGTTGCGCACCATGCCGACCACCTGGGCATCAGCCTCCTCCAGGCTCCTTTCAACTTCACGCAGCGTTTTACCAACAGCCTTGGCTCCAGAGGTGATGCGGACCTCGGTAAAATAGGTGCCGGTATCGAAGGTTGCGGCCCCGGCCGCCTGCCGCGAAGGCACCAGCCGCCACCCCACCAGGACGGCAAAAACAAGGCCGGCACCGGCAACGACAGCACCGACCGGAGTGAAATCGAACATGGCAAACCCACTTGCCCCGGTTTCAGCCCGAAAACCCGCAACGATAAGGTTGGGCGGCGTACCGATCAGGGTCGTCATCCCCCCAAGGATCGTTCCAAAAGACAAAGGCATCAGCACCCTGCCGGGGGGGATTTCATGTCTGGCTGCAACCTGCACCGCCATCGGCATCAGCAGCGCCATGGCGCCGACATTGTTCATAAAACCCGAAAGAAACGCACCCACAACGACGAGTGCTCCGATACTGAGCGTAATGCCCGTCGATTTGGGTAAGGCGCGCTGGATCAGCGCATCCACCGCGCCGGTGGCCTGCAATCCCGCACTCAACACCAGTACACAGGCAACGGTTATAACCGCCGGGTGTCCCAGTCCGAGGAAAGCACGCTCAAGCGGCACCAATCCCGCAAACACACAGGCCAGCAGCGAAGCCAGGGCCACCATGTCATGGCGCCAACGCCCCCAGATGAACAGGATGATCGTCCCTGCGAGAATCACAAAAATGACCGCTTGGTCGTTGATCATAAAAGGTTCTCCACGCCGCCATGGCGGTGACATGCCTGCGCAAGTATCTATTAAGCATACGACGTTATTTTAACTGGTCATGTGCCTGGCTCATTTTCTTCGCCGTTCGCTTAACTCGCCAGGAGTTTATCGGACGTGGGAAAACGTTACGAGAGGATGGAAAATCGGGCCGGATTTTTGTGGATCAACAGGCTAATGCATCCCGGCATTGCAGCCGGCCGACGCTCGGCAATGGTCTGCTCTGTCAAAAATACATTTCACTGGTAAAGTACATGGAGGGGATTTAACCCGGATCGAAGGAGGATGCCGATGCCCTGGGAAGCGGAGTTCTGGACTGAACACTTGCGCGAGATGCTGATTGCCGATGTGGTGCAGTGGGTTCCCCTGCTGGGAGCCGCCCTGGCGCTGCTGATTATCGGCTGGCTGACGGCCCGACTGGCCCAATTCGTGATCAAAGGAATATTCAAGCGCCTTGGTCTGGACCGTCTCGGCGAGAAGGCGGGCGCGGCCCGGCTGCTGGAGGATCTGGGGCTGGATACTTCCGCATCGCAGTTGGTGGCCCGACTGGTTTACTGGCTGGTACTGCTGGTGTTCGTGCTGGCGGCTGCGGAGAGTCTCGGCCTGCAGGGGATAAGCACCACCTTGCACAGCCTGGTCGGCTATCTGCCCAATGTGCTGGCGGCCATGCTGATCCTGCTGTTCGGAGGTCTGATCGCCCGGCTGGTGGGCACCACCCTGGGGGCCCTGGCCGTTCGGTCAGGCATTCGGGGAGGGTTGGCACTGGGCCAGGTGACCCGCTATGTCATTCTCGTCTTCGTGGCCGTTTTGGCCCTGGAACAACTGGGGGTGGAAACCACCTTGCTGGTAAATCTGGCCACCGTGCTGGTAACCGCCATGATGCTGGCACTGGCCGTAGCCTTCGGCTGGGGGAGCCGGGAACTGGCCAGGAACATCATGGCCGGGTTCCACCTGCGGGAGAGCTTCGTGGTCGGCCAGAGGCTGCAGGTGCGCGGCCATCGCGGCCAATTGCTGCTCATCGGCCCGGTCAAGGCGATCCTCGACACCGAAGACGGCCGGGTGTCGTTGCCTAATAGCGTTTTCATCGAGGAAGAGGTGCTTATCCTGCCGGAAGAAGGAACCGAAGGGTCATGACGCAGCGCCATATCCGGGTGCGGGACTATGTGGACGGGGAACTTACCGGCCAGGCGGCCAGGGAAGCCGAGGTCCACCTGCTGCGATGCCGCCGCTGCCGGCAGGCGGTGGAAGCGCTGCAGCGGCACCGGGGAGGGAGTGCCGCTCGCGTTCTGGGACGCTTCGTCAAGGGTTTGCTGCGCGGGGAACTGGTCATTGTCGAACCGCTGCTGGCCAAACTACGTCTGTCCATCCGACCCCAAGCGGAAGAAAGCAGCGGATTCAGAGAACCGCTGCGGGTGCTGCGTCCGATGGTGCTCAGCGGCGTCGGCCGGGTGTGGCGTTTTGTCGGACGTTTCGGCCTGGTGCTGGCCATGACCGGCGGCGTGCTGTTGCTGCCCCTCCCCGAAGGGCTGTCCGCCGCCGGGCAGCGCGGTCTGGCCGCCTTCGTCTTTACCGCCGGGGTATTGGCCCTGGAACCGGTTTCCCTGCCCATCGCCGCCCTCATGGTGCCGGTCGCGCAGGTGGTACTGGGGATCGCCACCACCCCCCAGTCCTTTGAGACCTTTTCCCGTCCGGTGGTGTTTCTGATCCTGGCCAGCCTGTTTCTGGCCGAAGCACTGCGCAAGCACGGCCTGACAAGGCGTCTGGCCCTGGCTACCATTGTCGCTTCGGGGGGCGGCACCGGTGCCCTGCTGCTGGGATTGATGAGCATTTCCGCCCTGTTTTCCATGTGGGTGGGCAATACCGCCACCGCCGCCATGCTGATCCCCGTCGCCATGACCATCTCCCGGCAGGTTACCCACAAGGACGAGGCCGCCGATCTGCTGGCCCTGCTCGCCCTCGGCATTGCCTACAGCGCCAGCGTGGGGGGTATGGTCACCATCCTGGGCGCCGCCGCCAACGCCGTGGCCTCGGGCTTTTTGAGCCAGCTCATGCCCTGGACGTTTCTCGACTGGCTGAAATACGGCCTGCCGGCTTTTGTGGTTATTTTTCCCCTGACCTGGTTTCTGCTCTACAAGCTCATGCCGATAACCGTCGTCCGTCTCGACGTGGAACCGGCGCGCCAGCAGGTAATGGACATGGGCCCCATGAGCCGCGTGGAGGGGGAGATCCTCGTGATGCTGCTGGTGACCGCCTGCCTGTGGGTCGGAGGACCCTTTCTGGAAACCGCCCTGGGGCTGCCGCATACGCTTTTTTCTGCCGCCCTGGTGGCGGTGATGGCGGTCTGTTACCTGGCGATCCGGGAAATCATCGACTGGGAAGACCTCAAAGGCATCAGCTGGGGCATCTTTCTGATTATCGGTGCCGGTCTCAGTCTGGGTGAAGCCCTGGTCCGCACCGGCGTCACCGAATGGTTTGCTCTTTTGATCCGTCCGTTGGTGACCGGCCCGTCGCTGCTCATCACCTTGATGTTGCTGGTAACGATCTCCGCCCTGCTCACCAACCTGCTGAACAATACCACCATCGCCGCGGTATTCGTCCCGGTGCTTATCGCGCTGGCGCGAGACAATCCGGCCCTGGATCCGGTGCTGCTGGTGTTGTCCGTGACCCTGGCGACCACGTTTGGTTACTCCCTGCCATCGGCTTCCGGACGCATGGCCCTGGTGTCCGCCACGGGGATCGTACCTCGAGGCACCATGCTGCGTTACGGGCTGCTCATGACTCTGGTCAGCTCCCTGGTGCTGGCGGGGTTGTTCTACCTGTTTGCCCGGATCGGGTATGTTGGGTGAGTCCAAGGTCCAAGGTGCAGGGGCCAGGGATCAACGATCGTGAAGTTGAAAGGAGGAACCATGCGAATTCTGGTGATCGGCGCCGGTCGCACCGGAGCCAAGGTGCTTAAACAACTGCGCAAAAATCCTCTTATCGAGATCATCACCGCCGATCCCCGCCAGGAGCATTACGCTGTGGATGAGGGGATTATCGATCAGGTGGATATTCACGAAGTCCTGACGCCGTTGACCCTGGAGACGGTACTGGAACAGGCGCAGCCCGATCTGGTGCTGCTGGCCATGGCCACCGAGGACATGGGGCTCGGCAAAGCCCCGGGCATGGACATCCTGGCCGGAGCTCTGAAGGAAGAACTCTGTGCCCTGAGCAAGGTGCCGGTGCTCGAGGTGGCGCGGGTGCGGGGGTAAATGTTGATTTCGATGGTCTCTGGGATTGGGAAAAAGAACCACCTCAGGATGAAAACAACTCAAGCATCACGGCGGCGGCATCGCCTCGATGCTGCCACTCATGCCCAGTGTCTCATGGAAAGGTTTGTTGCAATAAAATTTCCAGGTGCCGCTCTCCGTCAGGTCCAAGGGGACCTCGACCGATTCGCCGGCGCCCAGATCGACACTCCTGACGATTTCACCACCGGGTTTCTTTATGGTCAAATTATGAACCGTTCCTGCCGCATTCGTTACCTGGAGCAACAGGTGATCCCCATTATGCGCCCGAATCACTGCCGGCGTAAGCGAAAAACTGCTGGCTCGAATGACAACCCCCCTTTTCCCGTCGGCGGGCACCACGGATACCTCGGTCGTCTTCCCGGCGCAGGCGGATAAGGCCAGGATCAGCAACAAAATACCCACATCCAGCGGATTCGAGTGTTTCATTGTCCTCACCTCTTTTTTAATACTTCCGCGTTGATATCTGCTATAAATTTACCCCGTTGCACCACTATTTCAAGCATGGGAACCTGATCATGGACTTACCGGACTATGTCATTGAGGCTCTGAGCCACGGCAACAAGATCGAAGCGATCAAGCGTCTGCGCCAGGCTCGACACATGGGCCTCGCAGAGGCCAAGGCGGCGGTTGAATCCTGGCAGGGAAGCGGATCCGCAGCCCGTTGTTCAAGTCCCGCGCAAGTACGCCCGCAAACACTGCAATTACCGGAGGATGTGGTCGCAGCCCTGCATTCGGGCAACAAGATCGAAGCAATCAAGCGTCTGCGGCTGGCTCAACCCCTGGGGCTCAAGGACGCCAGGGACACGGTCGAGGTCTGGCTCGCCGAACAACCTGACATCGCAGCAACCCCCGGCAAGGCGGCCAGAAGTGCATCGCGGGCAAGTCTGCTCTTGACCCTGGCGGTCATCGCGACATTCACCTGGATGTTTGTCCACCTCGTCGATGTGGCGGCCGCCATCATCGTCCTGAGCCATCACGACGGCTACCAACAAACCACCTTCAGCGTAGAGGCCCTGCATTACCAGACTGACGATGAAAGCGGGCTGAGGTGGGGCTTCGAAGGGCACATCGCCGGGCGATCCGAACGCTTTTACGCCCCGACTCTGGCCGATGCTGATGCCTTGGGGTATGCCGGCCTGCGCCGACGGTTCCCCCCCGGGGCGCAACTGGCGGTCTGGTATAATCCTCATGTCACCAGAACTCTGTTTCAAGGTCGCAGCCTGCACGTCCTGCCGTTCACGGAGAGTCTGGCCGCAAATGAAATCGCGCGTCTGCAGTGGTGGGCTGTATACTGCCTGCTCCCCTTCGTGCTGGTGCTCGGGATAGCCGCAAGAAGGCAAAAACGGCACCAGCCCACCGGATGCCGAAAACGGCCGACCACTGGTACCCTAGACATAATGGCTGACATTTGACAAAAAAAGACCTGCCCCTTGCAAACGTGGGTTATGTTGGAATCTCTCGAACTCACAACTCAGAGCCAAAACCAAGGGAGGCAAACCCATCAAGCAATTTCGCCCCTTCCGCCAGAAGCCCGAGTAACAGCTAGCCGTCAGGATCCCTGCCGGCATTGCCATCGACGCTATTCACCCGGAGCTGCCGGCACCAGCAGCTGGGTCGGATCGTTGGGATTGCGGTAGCCGCCGACGCTCGGATCATAGCGGGACATGGGCATATCGTAGAACCGGCCGGTATTCGGATCCTTCATCCGCTCATATCCCATGGTCGCCTCATGCTGCTGTTTGGACAGCCGGTCCGCACTCTGGGCCTGGCGCTGATTGTAGCCCTGGTTGTAGCTACCATAAATCTCATCGTGGGAAGTGCCCTTGGGCAGCTGGATTTTGTCCACCCCGGCAACCTGATACGGATTGGTGATCCGCAGACTTTCATCCACCGCCGCCAGCAGGCCGCGCACCGACTTCCAGTTGCCGGTGGGGGCCTGATATGCCCTGAGCACGGCGCTGTATTGTCCGGCACCCTGAATCACCGCGCAAACCGCATGGGCATCGACCTGCGTCCCCTGGTAACCAAACCGCAAATCCGCCTCGATAACCTGCCAGGGGATACCCATGGGTCCCGGCTGGTTGGGCAAAACTGTGAGCTTGAGAACCCGGGGGTTTTGGTAGGGTCCGTTCTGCAGCTGCATGTTGAGAAAGGCCTGAGGGGTCATCCGGCCGAAACCGCCCATGAGCAGCACGAAACTGTAGCCGGTTTTTCCGTCCGGCGCGCCGACTTCCACGGCGCTGGCGTTTTCCCTGATCTGCCAGCCGTTAGGCACGGCAACCCGGAAATAGCGCCCCTGATGCTGTTGCAGCTGATATCCCTTACCGTTCGTGGCGCTCAAGCCGCTATTCGAATAACCTGAAAAAAGCACCAGCAGTAATAGCCCACCCATGGACATTCCGATTTTTACCCAACTCACATGGCCCTCCTTCGGCAACATAAATTACCCCACCAAACCTGTTAACGCTTTTGTGGAATACAGGGGTTTCCATGGAACATGACCCCAATTATTCCTTATCGGCAAAAAGACTCCTCTTCCATAGGCTGAAATCATCGGTATGGCGCGAATCTTCCTGCGTCAGGGGCTGATTTGTCATACCCCCGCGAATCTGTTAGGGTGAACGCAACCCCGAAAAAAAGGTTTTTACCCATGAACAAACTGCAAAAAACTCCCGGAATCCTCAGCCTGGTGCTGCTGGCGTGCCTTGCCCTGCTGCCGTTCCGGGTCGCAGCCGGGGCCTCCGACATGAATGACAGCAGCTTACGGCTCGCCATGTCCGGTGCCTTCCAGCCGTTTTCCACCACCGATGCCGCCGGTAAACTGGTCGGCTTCGATGCCGACATGGCCCGGGAACTGGCGAGACAGATGGGATACGCACCGCAGCTGATACAAACCGATTGGGCCGGCATCCAGGCCGGATTGCAGACCGGCAAGTACGATCTGATCTGCGGCTCCATGGCGATTACCCAGCAGCGGCTGGAAAAGATGCTGTTCAGCCTGCCCTATTATGTCAGCGGCGCCCAGATCTTCACCCGCCGGGGCAATGATAACCTGCGCGGCAGCCGCATCGGCGTCACCGAGGACTCGACCTACGCCCACTACATCGAGGAACATCCCGATCTGTTTCCCCAGGTGTCCATTTTCACCTACGGCAGCGAAGCGGAAATCGTCGCGGCCATGAACACTGACAAAATTGATGCCTTCGTTTCCGACCGCATTGTCGGCGGATTCTATATCCGGCAAGGAGCGGCCGGAGACATCCGGCCGTGGGGCGATCTGCTATACCGTGAAGCGGTGGGCATTGCCGCCCGCACCGACTCTTCGGCCCTGATCAGACAGGTCAATCTGGCCCTGTTGGCCCTGGTACAGAGCGGCACCTACGAAAAAATCTACCGCAAATGGGTGGGAACCACTCCTGATCTCAAATTACTGTTCTCCGCCTGGGGCGATTATGCCCGCCACATTCCTAGATCCGATCAAAGCATCCGGCCCGCTGCCGAAACACAACAACCGGTTTTTGCCGACAGCCTGTCGTCCATGCTGCCGCTGCTCGCCAGGGGAGCCGTGCTTACCCTGCTGCTTTCGATGGTAACCGCCGTGACAGCCATGGGCACTGGCGCCCTGGTCGGCATCGGCACCGTATCCCGGCAGCCATTCTTGCGCCGGGTGTCCAACGGCTTTATCTGGGTGGTACGAGGCACCCCGCTGCTGGTGCAGCTGTTCATGGCTTATTTCGCCCTGGCCACGCTGATCAATCGCCTGCTCGGGTTCGAGGCCATCGGCGCATTGGGAGCCGCCTTCATCGCGCTGATCGTCAACACTACCGCCTACAATGCCGAAACCCTGCGTGGCGGCATCACTGCCGTGGACCGGGGCCAGTGGGACGCCGCTGCGTCCATCGGCATGACCCGGAGTAAAATCCTGCGTCGGATCGTCCTGCCCCAGGCGTTTCGCGATGCGCTGCCCTCGCTGGGGAACAACCTGGTCGTGCTGATCAAGGACACCTCGCTGGTCGGCGCCATCACCCTTATCGAGCTGACCTATGTCGCCCGCAATGTGGTGTTTCAGACTGGCCAGGCCTTTTTGCCGTTTTTGTGCGCCGCCGGGTTTTACCTTGCCATGATCTCGCTGGTCACCCTCGGCGTCAAAGCCCTGGAAAACCGCCTGCGACGTTCCCGCAGGGCCTTGGGAGAATCGATATGAGCGACCGCCCCCGCGTGGAAATCGAAACCCGCGCATTGCGAAAAAGTTTCGGCCCCCTCACCGTCCTCGATGGGGTCGATTTCAAGGTGCGCCGCCATCAGGTTCATGCCCTGTTCGGTCCTTCAGGATCGGGCAAAAGCACCTTTCTACGGTGCCTTAACCTGCTTGAATATCCCGATAGCGGAGAGATCTTCTGGAAAGGAGAGCCGGTCGACTATCGAAACATGCGTCCTGCGGAGTTGAGCCGCCACCGCAGAAAAATGGGCATGGTCTTTCAGCATTTCCATCTTTTTCCCCACCGTAAGGTGCTGGACAATATCATCGAAGGTCCGGTACAGGTGCTCGGCACGCCGACACGCAAGGCACGCGAACAGGGGATGCAGCTTTTGCAGCAGGTTGGCCTTGAGGAGAAGGCCATGGCATGGCCGGAGCAGCTCTCCGGAGGGCAAAAACAGCGGGTTGCCATCGCCAGGGCCCTGGCCATGAATCCGGAAGTATTGCTGCTTGATGAGGTTACCAGTGCCCTGGACGTGGAAATGATCTCGGGCATTAACGAACTGCTCACCGGTCTGGCGGCAGCCGGCATGACAATGGTGGTGGTCACGCATGACCTCGATTTTGCCCGCCGGGTGGCGGATTGCCTCTGCTTTTTCGACGAAGGCCGCATCGTCGAATCCGGCCCCCCCGAAAAGGTGCTCGACCGGCCTGAATCGCCGCGCCTCATCGACTTCCTCAGCTCATTCCAAGCAAGCGAACCAGGTACCGGAAAAATGAACAAGGGCGGCCTATACGGCCGCCCTATGGTCAAAAAACATAAATGAATCGCCTGCCCTCTTCAGGAATCATCTCTCATCTCTTCCTCGAAGGTCCCGAAGGAGTGATCGAAAATCTCCAGCAGCTCCAGACTCTGCTTCGAGAGCATCATCGCATTGCCGACGATCGCGTAATAGAGAATACTCAGACGGGTCTTGCAGGTATTGTCATGAATCCGCGCAACCTGGGTGGCATTCAATTCGGCGGCAAGCGCCCGCAACTGCGCGTCTTTGTCGATCAGTCGTTCGAGGTTGGCGGTTTGCTTGCGGCTGAATGTCTCCTCCACCTCCAGCAGGATTTCATACAGCAGACGGCGCACCTGCTCCAACTCTTCGATCTGCGCCGGCAGCAGCCCTTTGTGGTGATTGCCGACATGGGTGTAGCCGCGCAGGACAATATCCCGGTAACCGTCGTTGAGTTTCTGTAATCGGCGAATCGTCTGGGCGTATTTGTGGGAGACCGCCAGCCCCTTCTGGTCGAGCAGGCGCATCGCCTTGAACACATTGGCGCTGATGATGTTCGCCCACTGCTGGACCTTCCTCAGATTTTTTCGCTCCACCCCCAGGCGGTCGAAATTCTGCCTGAAAAGAGCATCGAGGGCGGTGTCGAGGGATGCGCGAATCTCCCTGAGCAGTAAACTCATATGTTCGAAAGTCGTCTCGACGCCGGCGAGAGGATCCGCGACGGACTTGAGATTAAAAACCTTTTCCTGCAAAGCCTCTGCCTCCATGGCCTTGTGCTTGCGATGCGCATTCCACATCAGCGCTCCGGCCAGAAACAGCAGGATAATCACCCCCAGCGCCTTACCGTAAAAGATAACGACGGCAAACAGCCCGGCAAAGGTGAAGGCAATGAGCGCCGTCATGAACCAGCCGCCGATGACGGCCAGTACCCCGGTGACACGGTAAACGGCACTTTCACGCCCCCAGGCCCGGTCGGCGAAGGAGGTCCCCATGGCGACCATGAAAGTTACGTAGGTGGTCGAAAGGGGCAGTTTATTTGCGGTGGCGAAAGAAACCACGGCGCTGGCTACCATCAGGTTGACCGAGGCGCGCAGCAGGTCGAAGGAGGGTTTTTTACCCTCGACCCCCACCAACGGGACTACGCTGGAGTCAAGACGATGGCTGACCCAGGTACGCAGCCTCTGGGGGACAATCAGTCTGGCGGTTTCAAACAGGTGCAGCACCAGCCGCACGATGGACCGGGAAATAAAGATCGATTCGAAACGCTCGTTACCTTCTTCCTGCTGGCTGAGTTTGAGTTCGGTCTCGGTGACTGTCCTGGCCTTCTTAGACAGCCACAGGGTGGTAACCATGATAACTCCGGCCAAAAGCAACAGGGCCGTCTGCGGATGCACCTTATCACCGAGCGCCCCCATGGTGGCGGTGAGCGGATCGGCTGTCGCCATGGCAGCTTTGAAAGCTTGCATGCCGGCCAGCGGCACGCCGATGAAGTTCACCAGATCGTTGGCGGCAAACGCCATGGCCAGGGCGAACGTACCGACCAGCACGACCGGCTTGAGGATATTGACTTTCATCAACTGCAGAATCAGCAGGAAAACCACGGATACGACAAAGATAAGCAGCAGGATCAGGCCGGTGTGGGACTTGATCCAGGCAGCATTCTGTTGCGAGATAAAGGAAGCACCCTTGGCTCCTTTGACCAGAATGAAATAGTTGATCGACGCCAGCGCCACGCCGCCCCAGAGTGCTCCGTAACGCTTGATTCTGCGGTGGTAGTCGAAGGTAAACAGCAGGCGGGTAAAAAACTGCACCACCGCACCGCAAACAAAGGAGATCGCCACCGAAAGCAGAATCCCCATGATGATGGTGATCGCCTTGGCCGAGTTGATATACTGCACGACGGTTACCAGGCTGTCGCCGGCCTGCATGACCTTGAGCAGCGACACGGCCACCGCGGCGCCGAGCAACTCGAAAACCACGGAGACGGTGGTGGAGGTGGGTAACCCGTAGGTGTTGAACAGATCGAGCAGCAGGATGTCGGTGATCATGACCGCCAGAAAGATGGTCAAAAGCTCCGGCATGGTAAAGAACTGGGGATGAAAGATCCCTTTGCGCGCCACCTCCATCATGCCGCTGGAAAAGGTCACCCCGGCCATGATCCCGACGCTGGCGATAAGCATGATGGTGGTTCGCGAGGCTACCCGCGAACCGATGGATGAATTGAGAAAATTGACCGCATCGTTGCTCACTCCGACCAGGATGTCGAGGACTGCGATGATACCGAGAATGATAACCCCGGCAAGTAGAATCTCACTACTCATGATGCTCTGTTATCCTTTCCATCTCGGCCCTGTTTTCACCCCCCGCCAAAGGCGAGCCCATACCTGCCAGATACGCGGCGGGATAAAAAGTGACCGGTTGTATTTTCTGTCTTCGTATGTCGGAGTCAGGTTCAGCTGCGACCTTATCCGCAAAAAACCGGGCAGCCCCGCGAGGGTCTGTCCGGCTACGGTTGTGTCTGCTCCACCGAGTGAAATCTGTGCCAGCTCCATTTGATTGATGCCTTCGCAAAACGCACGCCCCATATATTACAGTTATGTTAGGATAATGTTAGCCATAAATTAATTTTTATTTCTGGGCCCGGTGCTGCCTCACTCAATTTTCAGCCATTCCCCTTTAATCACATCACTTTTTTGTCATAATATCAAAACCCTCGACGGGTCGAATCGAAGGCGTTTATAATACCTTCTACCCACGGGTATCTTCCTGCATTTCCTTTCCTGAAGGTGTTTGGTGCCAACACCGCCTCCTGCGAATATAGAGAGCTTTTCATGGACGTAACGGTTCGGCAAAAATTCTTCCTGATAACGGTGCTGCTGGTCGCCGTAGCCGTTGTTGCCTGGTTGTACCTGGAGCCCCTGCAGAACAAGGCGCATGCCCCCCGGACAGCGACCGATCCCCAGGCGATCCCGGTCGAGGTGGCCAGGATCCAGCGCGGCGCCCTGGAACAACGGCGCACCTTCAGCGGCGCCCTGGAAGCGCCGGCCCAGGTCGTGGTCGCTCCGAAGGTAAGCGGACGCGTGGAGCGCCTGGCGGTGAACCTGGCCGACACCGTCTCCCGGGGCCAGGTGGTGGCGGAGCTGGACAATGACGAATACGTCCAGGTCGTGGCCCAGACCCGGGCCGAACTCGCCGTCAGCCGGGCGAATCTGACGGAAGCCAGAAGCGCTCTGGAAATCTCCAGCCGGGAACTGGAGCGAATAACCCGCCTGCGTGAACGGGGGGTGGCCTCCGAATCGAACCTGGATTCGGCGCGGGCCAACCGGCTGGCCAGGCAGGCCCAGCTCGAGGTCGCCCGAGCCGGGGTGACTCGGGCCGAAGCCACCCTGGAAACGGCCCGCATCCGGTTGAGCTACACCAGGATCCGCGCCGACTGGAGCAACGGCGGCGGCAGCCGGGTGGTAGCGGAGCGCTACGTGGACGAGGGGCAGACCGTGGCAGCCAACACCCCCCTGCTGCGGATCGTAAAACTCGATCCGATCAGCGCGATCATTTTCGTCACCGAACAGGATTACGCACGCCTGCAACCGAACCAGGCGGTATCCCTGAACACCGACGCTTACCCCGGCGAGACTTTCGCCGGCCGCATTGAGCGCATCGCCCCGGTGTTCCGGGAAGCCACCCGCCAGGCGCGGGTCGAAATCACCGTCGCCAACCCCGACCGCCGCCTGAAGCCCGGGATGTTCATCCGCGCCACGGTAGTGCTCGACCGGGTGGCCGACGCCGTCATCGTGCCGGAGCAGGCCCTGACCACCCGCAGCGACCGGACCGGGGTGTTTGTAGTCAGCGATGACGGACGCAGCGTGAGCTGGCGGGAAGTCCGGGTAGGCCTGCGTGAGGGGAACCGGGTACAGTTACTCGGCGAGCCGCTCTCGGGCCAGGTGGTCACCCTCGGCCAGCAACTGGTGGAGGACGGTACGGCGATCACGATCCCAGGCGAACCGGGATCACCGGCCGCACGGCAGGAGGCAGACCGGCCATGAAACTGCCGCAGTTCAGCGTCCAGAAACCGGTCTTCGCCACCATGGTCACGCTCATCGTGATCGTGCTGGGCGCGGTCTCCCTGAGCCGGCTCAAGATCGATCTGCTGCCACATATCGAACTGCCCACCCTGACCATCCGTACCGAGTATGCCGGGGCCAGCCCCGTGGTCATCGAACGCCTGGTGAGCCAGATCATCGAAGAGATCGTGGCTACGGTGCCCGGTGTGGAGGACATCACCTCCCAGTCTTCCGAGGGCAACAGCAGCGTGCGGGTCAGCTTTGTCTGGGGAACCGACATCAATACCGCAGCGCAGGACGTGCAGGCCAGGCTTGAGCAGGAGATCGACGAACTGCCCGACGATATCGTTCGACCGCGGATCAGTAAATTCGACGTGTCCAGTTATCCGGTGGTGCTGCTGGGGATCTCCAGCGATCTCGATCCGGTAGAGCTCACCCAACTCATCGAGGATCAGGTACGTTACCGCTTTTCCCGCCTGCCGGGGGTGGCCCAGGTCGACCTCTGGGGAGGCTTCAACCGCGAAGTGCGGGTCGAGCTCGACCCTGACCGGATGAAGGCTCTGGGGCTGCCTCTGAACCAGGTGCTGCAGGCGATCCGCGACGCGAACCTGGACCTGCCTGCGGGCAAGATCGAAGAGGGGCGCTACGAGGTCACCCTGCGGGCGCCGGCGGAATTCACCCATCTCGACCAGATCCGCGATACGGTGGTCTATCGGAAGGAAGGTGCCGCGGTGACCCTGGGGCAGGTCGCCCAGGTGCGGGACACCTACGAGAAACTGCGGCGCCTGGTGCGGGTCAACGGCGAGCGCGGCCTGCGGGTGGCCATCCGCAAGCAGGCCGACGCCAACACCGTGGAAGTTGCCAGGCAGGTGCTGGCTGAAATCGAGGAGGTCAATCGGGCCTTTCCCCAGGTCCGCATCGTGCCGGTCATCAACCAGGGAAACTTCATCGAACGCTCCATCGCCAACGTGGCCCGCTCGGTCCTCTACGGCGGCGGGCTGGCGATTATCGTACTGTTGTTCTTTCTGCGCAACCTGCGCAGCACCCTGGTCATTTCCCTGGCCATCCCCATTTCCATCGTGGCCACCTTCGCCCTGATGTACTTCGGCAATTTCACCCTCAACCTGATGACCCTGGGAGGACTGGCACTGGGCGTAGGGATGATGGTGGACAACTCGGTGGTGGTGCTGGAAAACATCTTCCGCCGCCGCGACGAAGAGGGAGAAGCACCGGCCCTGGCCGCGGTGACGGGAACGCGAGAGGTCGGTCCGGCCATCGTGGCCAGCACCCTGACCACCCTGGTGGTGTTCCTGCCGATGGTTTTCGTTCGGGGAGTTGCCGGCATCCTCTTCAAGGAACTGGCTTACGTGATCATCTTTTCGCTGATCTGCTCGCTGCTGGTCTCTCTCAGTCTGGTGCCGATGCTCGCCTCGCGGCTGCTGCAACCGCGCCAGGCTGATGGCCAGAGACCGGCGGGGTGGACCCGCGCTCTGGCCGCGCGGGCCGATGCCGCGTTCCGGCGGCTCGACTACGGCTACCGGGATTTGCTGCGCAAAGTCCTGCATCACCCATGGCGGACCGTCTTTAGTGCGGCGGCGGTGCTGGGCATCAGTCTGTTGCTGCTGCCGCTGATCGGAACGGAATTCCTCCCCCCCAGCGACGAGGGGGAAGTGCGGATCACCGGCGAAATGGACATCGGCACCCGGCTGGAACTGGTCGATCAGCAGACCCGGCGCCTGGAACAGCTGGTCTACCCCACCGTACCGGAAGCGGTTTCCTCAGTGGTCAGCGTGGGGACGACGGGCTTCAGCCCCGCTGACGCTTCGCGCGGGGCGATTACCCTCTCCCTGACCCCGGCAGCCCGGCGACAGCGCTCCAACCAGGAGATCGCCGCCGACCTGCGCCGCAACCTGGACGGGAAGATCCCCGGCATGATTGTGCGTACCCGGGCGCCTCAGGGGCAGTTCCTGCTGGAGCGGCTACTGGGGGGAGATACCGGCGTGACGGTAGAGGTCCGCGGTTTCGATCTCACCACCCTGGATGCCCTCGCTGCCCAGGTGGAAAAAGCCATCATCGACGTACCGGGGGTGACAGACCTTGAAACGCGCAACAAAGCCGGGATTCCCCAGCAGGAGATCCGCGTGAACCGGGACAAGGTGGCCGATCTCGGTCTGAGCGTGCGGGATGTGACGCAGGTGCTGGAGACCGCCGTGGCCGGCTCCAGGGCCGGGGAATTTCGCGCCGAAGGGAACTCCTACCGGATCTTCGTGCAACTTGAGGCGGTGGAGAAGCGTTCCCTGGAGGAAATCCTCGACCTTACCCTGGCGACCGGAGACGGGGAGCAGGTGGCCCTGCGCAACCTGGTCACCACCGAACCGGGCCGCGGACCGATCCTCATCGATCGCAAGGACCAACAGCGACTGGTAACTGTGCTGGCCAACGTGGCCGACCGCGACCTCGGTTCGGTGGCGGCGGACATCCAGCCTCGCCTGGATCGCATCCCCCGCCCGGTGGGGTATCGCCTGTCGATTGCCGGGAATTTCGAAGAACAACAGAAGGCCTTTGCCGAGCTGGTCGTCTCCCTGCTGCTTGCCGTGCTGCTGGTCTACATGGTGCTGGCCTGTCAGTACGAGTCGCTGCGCGATCCCCTGGTGGTGCTGGTCTCCGTACCGGTGGCGGCGGTAGGTGTTTTGCTCATGCTGTTTCTCACCGGAACCACGCTTAACCTGCAGTCCTACATCGGCTGCATCATGCTTGGGGGAATCGTGGTCAACAACGCCATTTTGCTGGTCGATCAGGCCGGACAACTGGTTCGCGCCGGATTGAGCGTGAACGAGGCGGTGGCCGAGGCGGGCCGGCGGCGGCTGCGGCCGATCCTGATGACCTCGCTGACCACCATTCTGGCGCTGCTGCCGCTGGCCTTCGGCATCGGCGAGGGGGCTGACGCCCAGGCCCCGCTGGCGCGGGCAGTGGTCGGCGGCCTCGCCGGTTCGACACTGATCACCCTGGCGCTCATCCCGGCGGTCTATGCCCTCTTCCACCCCGATGCCAAAGGAGACCGCACGTGACGGCGCTGCGATCGATTCGAATTCTATTTTTATTGCTGGTGCTGCTGCCCGGCGCACAGGCCAGCGGACTGGCTCAGCCGCAGGTTGCCGCCAAACCGGGCGGACAGATTCTCGAACTCTCCGTTGAGGAGGTCGCCTTGCTGGTTCTGCAGCACAACCGCGACCTGCAGGTACGCCGGCTCAACCCCATCATTACCGGGACCTTCGAACAGCTCGAACGAGGGGTGTTCGATCCCGAAGTGTTCGCCGAACTGGTGGTGGCCAGGGAACGGGCCAGCGAAACCGCCCGTTCCACCGGCACCCAGTTTGACGTGGATGGCCGCGACAGCGCCGCCATTGCGGGCATCCGCACCCTGCTGCCGACCGGCACCAGCCTCGAGGCAAGCGTCGAGCAGTCTCGCAGCATCTCCAACCGCTCTCCCGAACAGCAGGTGGCCCGACTGGGGCTTACGGTGACCCAGTCGCTGCTGCAGGGTTTCGGCCCGGCGGTGAATCTCGCCGATGTGCGCCAGGCGCGACTCGGCACCGTCGCCAGCCGCTACCAGTTGCGCGCCTTCACCGAGGTGCTGCTGGCCGAGGCGGAGACCGCCTACTGGAACTTCGTGCTGGCCAAGGAACAGATCGCCATTTTTGAAAGTTCCCTGGGCGTGGCGCGTCAGCAACGGGACGAAACGGAACTGCGCATCGAAGTCGGCCTCCTGCCGGAGGTGGAGGCAGCGGCCGCGCGCGCCGAGGTGGCCCGAAATGAACAGGCCCTGATCGACGCCCGCAGTCTGCTGGAAGCGCGGCGTTTGCGGCTGCTGCGCCTGCTCAACCCCGATCGCGACGATGCCTTTGATGCACGGCTCGCCGCCACCAGCGACCCGCGTACCGCCTTGGTACCGATATCGGTGCAGGATCGAGCCGAGCGCCTGCTACTGGCCGAAAAGATGCGCCCCGAACTCAACGAGGCAAGGTTGCTGCTCCAGCAACAACGTCTGGAAACGGTCATCACCCGTAACGGGCTGCTGCCCCGGCTCGATTTTTTCGTCTCCCTGGGCAAAACCGGCTTCGCCGACACCTTTTCCGACTCCTTTCGGGAGCTGGACGGCAAGACCTTCGACCTGCAGGCCGGCCTGCGGCTGAGTAAGGCCCTCGGCAACAACGCCGCCGAAGCACGGGATCTGGCCGCCCGGACCTCCCGCCAGCAGGCACAGGAAGCCGTCGCCAACCTGAGCCAACTGGTCCATCTCGACATCCGCCTGGCCATCAACGAGCTGGAACGGGCCGGACAGCAGATTGCAGCATCGGCGACCACCCGCTCCCTGCAGGAAGAGACCCTGGTTGCCGAACGGGAGCGTTTCGAGGTCGGCGCCAGTACCAATCTGCTCGTCACCCAGGCCCAGCGCGACCTGCTGGCCAGCCAGATCGACGAAGTCGAAGCCATCGTCAATTACCGCATAGCGCTGGTGAACCTGTTCCTCGCCGAAGGCAGCCTGCTGGAGCGGCGCGGCATTCGCATGGACAGCTGAGGGGCCACGGTCAGTAACTTTTCCTTTGCCTCCCCAAAGTGGGGCGGATAGATTATGATTCATTTTTGACAGACGATTTTCTCCTCCTTTCGGCCCTCCCTGGTTTTGAAGCGAAAGGGCCCAACGGAAGAGATCCCCACAGACAGAGGATGCATGGATACCCTGAGCCACAGTGAAATCACCGCTTTATTCCTGGCACTGGGCCTGCTGCTGGCCACCGCCAGGCTGCTCGGCGAGACGGCCCGGAGATTCAACCTGCCGGCGGTGCTCGGTGAGATCACGGCCGGCATTCTCTGGGGACCGACAATCTTCGGCGCTCTGGCCCCCGCATGGCAGACTTTTCTCTTTCCCCGGTTCGGTGGGGGGGCGATTGCCTTTGACGGGCTGACTACCCTGGCCATCGTCCTCTTTCTGCTGGTGGCCGGCATGGAAGTCGATCTCGCCACCGTCTGGCGGCAGGGCAAGGTGGCGCTGTGGGTGGCCCTGTCCGGCATGCTGCTGCCGTTCAGCTTCGGTTTTGCGGTCGCATGGTGGGCGCCGGGCCTGATGGGTTACGAACCGGGCGTCAACCACCTGGCCTTCGCGCTGTTCATGGCAACTGCGCTTTCCATCTCCGCCCTGCCGATCATCGCCAAGATCCTTATAGATCTGAACATCTACCGCAGTGACCTGGGAGTGACGGTGATTGCCGCCGCCGTTTTCAACGACCTGCTGGGATGGCTGGTTTTTGCCGTCGTGCTCGCTATGCTGGGCGCCGGGGATGGCATGCCCCTCGGCCATACTCTCTGGATGACTCTGGTCTTCACCGCCGCCATGCTCACCGTGGTGCCCTGGTGCATCCATCGGATCCTACCCTGGGTTCAGGCCCATACCAGTTGGCCCGGCGGAGTCCTCGGCTTTGCCCTCTCGTTTTGCCTGATCGCGGCAGCCTTCACCGAGTGGGTGGGCATCCATGCTATTTTCGGCTCTTTTCTGGCCGGTGTGGCTCTGGGCCACTCCAGCCACCTGCGGGAGCGGACCCGCACCACCATCGACCAGTTCGTCTCCTTCATCTTCGCCCCGCTGTTTTTCGCCAGCATCGGCCTGAAAGTGAACTTTGCTGAGCACTTTGACCTGCTGCTGACCTTAACCGTTCTGGCCCTGGCACTCACCGGCAAGGTGGCGGGAAGTGCCTTGGGGGGACGTTGGGGCGGGCTTTCCCGGCGAGACGCCCTGGGGGTCGGGTTCGGCATGAGCGCCCAGGGTACCATGGGGATCATTCTGGGGGTGTTGGCCCTGCAGTATGGACTTATCAATCAGCAGGTTTTCGTTTCCCTGGTGGTGATGGCCCTGATCACCTCGCTGGTGAGTGGTCCGATGCTGCAATTCATCCTGCGACTGAAGAAGCCCCGGCGCTTCCCGGACTACATGCAGCCCCAGTGTTTTGTCAAACACCTGGAAGCCACCGATCACCGGGAAGCCATTCGCGTCCTTTCGCAGGTAGCGGCTCCGCTGATCAATTTCGATCCGGAAGCGGTTGCCAAAGCGGTTCTCGCCCGGGAAAAGATCATGGCAACCGGCATCGGTAAAGGCCTGGCCGTACCCCACGCCCGCCTGCCGGGTCTTGTCAAGCCGGTGGTGGCGGTCGGACTGTCAAGTGCCGGCATCGACTTCGACAGCCCGGACGATACCCCGGCCCATGTCATATGCCTGATCCTGACCCCGATCCATGACGACGGGGCGCAGTTGGAAATCCTGGCCGATATTGCTATTTCCTTCAAAGCCAGGGTGATTCGGGAAAAGGTCATGAACGTCTCCGGCTACACGGAGTTTCTGGCACTGCTGCGTAGCGGCCAGAGCTCCTGACCCCAAAAGCCACACCCGCAGACCGAACGGTCTGCGGGCTTTTTGCGAAAGCATCAATCCTAAAGCGCCTTATGCTCAGGGTGTTTTTTAAGGTGCTCCTTCCACAGCGCCGGAGAAGTAAATTCCACTCCGCAGGTAGAACATTTGACCAGCGGAGCTCCCTTGTGATCAGGATTCTCTTGCAGGTGTTTTTTCAGGCCCGCTTGCGCAGTAAAGTCCATTCCGCAGGTGGAGCATTTGATCAACGGTTGCGCCGATCCAGCGACTTCATGACCTGGAAGATCTTTCGTGTGCTGCTCTGCCGCTGACATGGAAGTGAATTCCACTCCGCAGGTAGAACATTTGATCAGTATCCTGGAGTCCTCGGTTTGCGGGGCTGCCATTAATGTCGAATTGAAATCGTAGACAACAAAAGCCGAAACCAATAATGCAAGAATAATCAACCGTGACATTTCTGCCTCCTCTGTAAATTGTTTTCTCCTTGAAATTCCTTACTACCCCGACAACTTAAATCGGCGGCGGTAGCACTGGATCATCACCGGGATGCTGGTGCGGGTATGGAGACTGTCCCCCATGTAGCCGCAGGCACAGGGATACGATACGTGTTCCTTTTCCTACTTTCCCAAATTATCGCAGCCATCCCTGAAAATCGCAATTCTCCTAAAAATTCCAGAATCTCCCGACCTTTATCTGCTCAGGGACTCGGACATCTTCGTCCTCAAAAAGAGTTGGCTCGTGTCCATCCGGAAACTATGGATGGACACGGTGAAGTTTTCATATGGGGAAAAGGGCCGTTTCCGGATGAAAATTATAATATCTTATTATCTACCAGGAAAGATCCGGAAAGTCTGTCATGGCGATTACAATTCAGAAGGCCTTGCAATGTCCTAAATCAGGGAGCTTTTGCAAGCCGGGATACATTCTGCGGTCGGCGTCGCGGAACCAAAGGAGAAGGGTCGGAGCAACGGGTGCAAAGATTAATTCGATGTTTGCCCGTACCGCTCCGTCTCCGGGTGCGCTCCCTTCCAGACGAACCAGTAAGCGGTGATGTAAGGAACTCGGTTCCCTTCCGCGTCAGTCAACTCCAGATCGCCCGTGACCGGGTCGAAGGAGAACCGCAGGGTCCTGCCGGCGAAGGTATCCGTGGTCTTCCCCATCTGCCGCAGTTTGTCCAGGGGGTAGGCCTTGGTTCGGCCATCCACGGTCACTCCTGCGACCAGTTCCTTCCCCTCGTGTCCCTCGAAGAGTCTCCGGAAGAACCCGAAGAATCCGCGACGACTCTTGTAATAATCTTCGTAGGGGTCGCGGCTGTAATCGCGGTCAAACCCGGTTTCCAGGGAAAGAACCATGGAATCGGGTAGGCACGGGCGACGCCGCTCAGAGAGACGCCGAGATCCTGCTCCTCCTCGCGCAGGAAGCCGGCCTCGGCCGCCGAAACGTACTCAGGGTCGGTCAGCGCCGGGATACCGTCCCTAGGGGGACCGCCGGACTGGATCTCGTCCAGCGGGATGGAGTGTTTCGAAAAGTCCCACTGGCCGAAAGCAGCCATGGGGCAGGCCATGAGCAGGATCGTCAGAAGGAAAATTCGCATGGTTGGGCTCCTTTGGGGTTGCCGGCTGAAAAACAACAGGGGGACAGCCATTGCGGCTTTCCCCCTGATGCTTCCCAGACCGTTGGTTACTTCTTGTCGTTGGTAAACAGGAAATCTTTCCCCTGGGCGGCGGTGTGGCAGCCGATGCACATGGGAACCTTACCCTCGCCCTCGATTTTGCCGTCCGGGGTGTACTTGAGCCAGAAGAAATCTCCCCCTTCCGGGTTGTACCCGGCCTTCTTGTACATGACGGTGACCGCGGCCAGCGTCTTGTCCGGCATGTAGTTTTCCTTGACAATGATGGCGCCATCGGCAAGCTCGCCGCCTTGCTTCTCGATGCCCTTGAGAGCCGTTTCGTTCACGTAGGTGGTCAGCAACGCCCCGTGCGGTTCGGTCCCCTGATAGAGCTTCCCTTTGCCCGGCCACATCGCCCATTTTTCATAAGGCTTGGTCTGGGTGATGTACTCGTACAGAGCTTTTCCTTCCGCCTCCGGCAGCTTTGCGCGGAACCAGCCCATCGCCTGGACCATGACCGGAATCGCAAGCAAGAAGAACACCGCCAACAAAACCACCTTTTCATACCCTTTTCTCATCTTTGCCTCCCTTTGATCTCGGGCGCTTCGACGCCCCTGGGTAAAAACCGGCAGGCCCTCATGGTCGCCGGAC
>DIWZ01000006.1 GCA_002435955.1 Pelobacter sp. UBA6093 | reverse complement strand
CGGGCCGAAGCGAAAATTTGGATGTTTGAGAACAGATTTTAGCTCGTTTGAAGGTTCATAGCCGTAGCTATGGGCCGAAAAGGAGCTGAAATATGGGCCAAACAGCCGAATTTGCAGCCGGCTCATGGATAGTCCGACAGGCTCCTAGGAGGATGATGGTGCAAGCGGGATTGGCTGCGTAAATACGGAAGACGGGGGGCGTTATGATTGTGGCGAGGAAGTAATTCCCATGGACGCCCCTGGTTTGTTCGCCGCGGCGGACAGCGTAAACCGATGCGTTTGGTAACAAAGAGGGATGGTGTCGTTTAAATGTGGCAGAGCATCGGTTCCACATTCAGGTATCGGCGGCCCTAACGGGGGAGTGAATCCTTGGGTTGTAAAGGCGATAAGAGTACCTGAGGTCAGGCAACCTCCACTTCAAGGACGTAATAGCCGTCGGCCTTTTTCAGACTCAGCAATTTGTGGCCTTCACCTTTCAGGCTGCGCGAGACACTCTGCACCGGCTCACCGTCATCGAGATAGAATTCGATGACATCGCCAACGTCCGCCATTTCGATGGCCAGTTTGGCTTTAACAAAGTTTGTCGGGCAGCAGACGCCCCGCAGGTCGATGGGTTGCATATTTGATTGGTCCGTGGTCAGTTGTTCGTGGTCAGTGGTTGTGTTTTTTGCCTCAGCACTCACCCCTCAGCACTCAGCACTATTTAACCCCCGAATCTGGCGATCGATGACGGTGGGGGCTGTGGTTTCCAGTTTAACAGAGTTCGGGAATGTCGTCCGTAGCCGATCGAGGAGGGATTCGATCCCTTTCTGCAACAGAACTTCGCCGAGCCTGATCCGGCCCATGCCTTCGGCCTGTTCCTGGTACCAGGAGAGGATCTCCCGGATGATGGGTACCACCTGGTCGGCCGGGAGGAAAGTGGCGATCAGGGTACCGACCATGGGTCGTCGTCCCCATTTGCCGCCGGCATAAACCGCATACCCTTTCTTCAGGACATGCCAGGCTTCTGCCGGACAGAGCTTGACGCAGTCTCCGCAATAAAGACAGTTTTCGGCCAAAAATACCGGTCGTTGGTCCTCCCCGGGAACGATGGCCCCCTCACGGCAGGCACCGCTACAGAGCCCGCACGTCAGGCAGTTTTCTCCATTCCATTCAGGCCGCACCGCACCGACGAAGCCGACGTCGTTGATAGCCGCCTTCGGACAATCGTGGGGGCATCCGGAAAAGCCGACCTTGAACTTGTGATGGCCGGTCATCGAGCCGAACAGCTCCCGGTCGACCTCCAGGGCGGCTTGCTGGGTGTCCATCAGGCCGTTGGGATTGTACTCGCAGCCGCCGCAGGCCACCGGCACCCGCAGCCGCGGACCGCAGGAGGCGACCTCCTGCCCGACCTCGGCCAATTCCTCCACCACCGCGTCGAAGTCCTTGAAGTTGATGTGGATCAGCTCAATCGATTGCCGTACCGAGAGATGAACGCCTTCGCTGCCGTACTTTTCGGCCACCTTGGCGATCTTCTTCAGCTTTTCGATCGACATCCTGCCCCCCGGTACGCGCAGTCGCACGGTAAACAGGTCCTTGCCCAGCTCCTTGATGAAGCCCCCGGCTTTAAGGTTTTTCAAATCGATCGTGGTTTTTCCACTGTTCTGAGTCATCTAAAAACTCCCGATGAAAACTTCGGAAAATCAGCCTGATGCGAATTTGAAGAGTCTGAATTATTTCACACCAGATCGCACACGTTCATCGCCTCCGGCTCGTCCCGCAGATCGGTGATGACGGGGTTGTCGCCGCAAACGGGGCAGTTCGGATTTCTGTCGAAGGGCACGGTCTGAAAGTCAAGCTCTTCGGCATCATACACCAGCAGTCTGCCTGTCAGCAGCTCCCCTACGCCGAGAAGGAATTTGATGGCCTCGGTGGCCTGGATGGAGCCGATAACCCCTGGAAGAACCCCGATTACGCCAGCCTGGGAACAGGTGGGGATGGTATTGGGTGGCGGCGGTTCGGGAAAAACGCAACGGTAGCAGGGGGACTGGTTTGGCAGAATGGTCATGGTCTGGCCGATGAAATGGAGAATACCGGCGTGAGAATAGGGGATGCCTGCCATGACGCAGGCATCGTTGATCAGAAACTTGGCCGCGAAATTATCCGTGCCGTCGATCACGAAGTCGTAGTTGCTGATGATCTCCAGGATATTGTCCGCGCCGATCCAGAGCTGATGAGTATTGACCTTGACATCCGGGTTTACAGCCTCCATCTTCTGTCGCGCCGATTCCACCTTGGCGATGCCAAGATCCCCGGAATGGTGGATGATCTGGCGCTGCAGATTGGACAACTCCACCACATCCGAGTCGGCGATCCCGATCATTCCCACGCCGGCGGCTGCCAGGTACAAGGCGGCGGGGGAGCCGAGTGCCCCGGCACCGATAATAAGCACCTTGCCGTTCAGAAGCCGTTTCTGGCCCTTGCCGCCGACCTCTTTCAGGATGATATGGCGTGAATAGCGTTCGATTTGTTCCTCGGAAAACATGTCGCCTCTCCCCTCATTCAGCAGTCCTGACCTGATAGATATTTTAACATGACCTGAATATATTAAGGAAACCAGTAAAAGAGTCAAGAAAAAATGCGCAATATTACATTAAGGAGGAGGTAAAACAGTCGGGTGGTGTTAATTGCGCTGGAGAATTAGTTTTCTGGTAATTTATGAAAATTATCAAGAATATGGGACAATAAAAAAAAGGGGCCGAATATAAATGAAAATTCCTGACCTTATCCGCAGGGCAACAATTTAAGAGAGAGCGACCATGCGCCATATTTACATGGATCACAATGCCACCACCGCCATCCATCCGCTGGTACTCGAAGCGATGCTGCCGCATCTGCGCACATCCTTCGGGAATCCATCCAGCGTCCATTGGGCCGGACAGAGCGCAAGGCAGTCCATCGCAGAGGCCCGCGAGCAAGTGGCCCGATTGGTAAACTGCGAGCCGGGGGAGGTGGTGTTCACCTCCTGCGCCACCGAATCGAATAACACGGCGATCAAAGGGGTGGCGGCAATCCGGGGCGAAAGGGGCCGGCATATCGTCACCACGACGGTGGAGCATCCGTCGGTGATGATGCCTTGTTATTATCTGGAACATTTCGGGTTTACGGTGAGTTGCCTGGATGTGGACCGGCAGGGAAGGCTCGATCCGGTTGCCCTCGAGGATGCCTTCACCGATGCGACGATCCTCATTTCGGTCATGTATGCCAACAACGAGACCGGCACCATTTTTCCCATCAGACGGATTGGTGAACTGGCCGCGCGCCGTGGCGTCTGCTTTCATTGCGATGCCGCTCAGGCCGTCGGCAAGATCCCGGTCGATTTCAAGGCTGAAAACATCGACCTGATGTCTTTTTCAGGCCACAAGCTGTATGCCCCCAAAGGGGTCGGGGCCTTGATTGTTCGACGCGGCGTCAGGCTTCACCCCCTGCTGCATGGCGGGTCGCAGGAGCGAAACCGGCGGGCGGGGACTGAAAATGTAGCTGGCATCGTCGGATTGGGAAAAGCCTGCGAAATTGCCGCCGATACCCTTGCCACCGAGACCGCTCGTTTGCAGGAGCTGCGCGATCGACTGGAACAGGGCATCCTGACGCTGATTCCCGATGTCCGGCGTAATGGGGATCCGGAACACCGCCTGCCCAATACCACCAACCTGTCCTTCCTCCATATCGAATCCGATGCTCTTCTGGAAGCATTAAATCAGTCCGGGATTGCCGCGTCATCCGTTTCGGCCTGCAGTTCAGGCACCTTGAAGACCTCCCGGGTTCTGGAGGCCATGGGGGTAGTGGAGGGGACGCTGGTGGGAACCCTCCGGTTATCCCTTGGTCGGGACAACAACCAGGAAGATGTGGCATATGTGCTGGAGGTGCTGCCGCAAATTGTTCAACGCCTGCGAGAGGCATCCGGTTCCCGCTGACTTTCCCCTTTGGTCCTCAAAACCGCCTTGGCCTTATTCTGCCAGGATCGCAGGTTTGCCTCTCTTTGCCGAGGGACTTCGGGTTGCTTCGGTGCCGAACCAATAGTCGCGCTGGTGCCGGAAAGGCATCGCCAGGGTGGTTTGAAGGCGATTGTCCTGGTGTTGTGCATAACCCGGCACGCCGATAACGATGTCGGCCTGAGGAATGTTCAGCCCCAGAGTGCGGTGCAGGCGGTCCCACCAGGGCAGGACCGAGCCGTAGTTGGAGTCGGTTTCCGTCCTGATCTGCGAATGATGGATGCCGTGCATGCGTGGGGTGACCAATAAGCGGTTGAGCAGTCTCTCGATGCGGATGGGTAGTCGCAGGTTGCTGTGATGAAAGAGGGTATTGGCCTGAAAGACGAGTTCGTAGGCGGCATAGGCCGGTAGGGAAGGGGCAATCAGGCCGATCTGGGCCACCCGGAAGGCCGAAGAAAAGGCCAGTTCGCCGAAGTGGAAACGGAAGGCGGTGGAAACGTCGAGGTCCGGATCGATATGATGGACGTTGTGAAAACGCCATAGCAGCGGGATACGGTGATTGGCCCGGTGCCACCAGTAGAAGGTCAGATCCATCAGCAAAAAGGCGAGAACCGGGCGGAGCGGCGCGGGGATCGCCGGCATGTTAAGCAGACCGAAGGCGCTCCGGCCGGTCCAGGCGAACATGGCCTCGGCGGCCGGGCGCACGGTTAGAGCGACGGTGAGAAAGGCGAGGGCGGCGTAGACGAGATTGACGAACAGACGTCCAGCCAGCGGCCGGCTTGCCCGGCGCAGGGGAAAACGTCGCTCGAGCAAAAACAGGCCGAGAGCGAAACCGATGACGGTTACTCCCAGAAACAGGGAATTTTTCATTATTTCAGTCCCTCGTCGTTTGGGTGTATTTCAGCAGGTGACAGGTTACGGTCGTTCCTGCTCCCTTGGCTCGATTCCCTCCGTTCCGACGTGGCGCTGCAAAAAGCCCGTAATCGCCGTCAGTTCCGATTCATTGGGAACTACCTTGCCCATCGCGGTCATATAGCCTTTCATGCGTTCGACCACCGTCGGCCACTCCCCGGACGAGTGTTGACCCGGGTCGGGCAGTGCATGGCACTGGGCGCAGCTGGCGCGGAACGCCTGTCCCGCTTTACTCTCCAGAGCCGGGGAAAGCCGGGCTGTCAGCGGCTGCTGGGCATGGGCCTGAAGGTAGTCGAGTATGACGACATTCTCCTGGCGGCTGGGGGACTCGACCCTTCCCATCATCATGCCGTGCCGGCCCATCATCCGCATCCGCCGATTCATCCGATTCACCACCGCCGGCCATTCGGCGGCGGTGTGCAGACCCGGCCCCGGCAGGTTGTGGCATTGAGCGCAGTACTGCTGCAACAGCCGCGCTCCCTCGGAATTCGGGTCCGGCAGGAAGGCCGGGTCCATGGGGGGCGGCAGCATGTCGCCCATCATCCGCTGCATCATTTCCCGCATGTGGCGACCGCCCATCATGTGGTCGCCTCTGCCCATCATGCCCTGGGCCCAGATCAACCCATGGCCGACGACAACGAGGGTGAAGCCTGCTGTCAGGGTTCTGATCAGGAAATTCAACCAGTACCTCATCCGTCAGCCCCCTTTACCCTCGTGGGCGATCTCCATCCAGCTTTTGCCGCCGTCCAGACTCAAAAAAACGCTGCGTTTGAAAGTGGCGATGGCGTATTCGTCCCGATTCCCCGGATTCTGCGCGATATAGGCCACCGCATCACGGTCCAGGGGCGGCAAGGGGACGCTGTGGCCATCTCCCGCTCGCCACTCGAGTCGTGTCAGGGTCGGGGCCTTGGCGTAGCCGCCGTACCAGAGATGCCGGCCGTCGAGGTCGAAGAAGACTGAATATACCGGGCCCGAGGCAAGCGCGCGGAAACTGTCGCCGGAGTCGGCCGACAGATAGAGACCTTTTTTGGTGCCCACGGCAACGATGGCGGGGTCCTCCGGATGGACCGCGATGCCGGTCGGTTCGCCTTGCAAACCTTCGGCCCGCGCCCGTGTCCAGGCGCTCCCGTCGTTGAGGGTGAAGTAGATCCCGGTCTTCGGCATACGGGATTTGGGATCGTGGTTGTAGACATACACGACGTTGCTGCCATATCCGGCTGTAAGGACATGGAAATCGGACTCTCCTTCAAGTCCGAGTCGGGTCCAGGTCTTGCCGCCGTCGTCACTGCGCATGAGCCCGAAGGGATCGACCAGTCTCGAACCGGGCGCCGGATGGCCGCTGCTGTAAAAACGCTCCCGGGTCGCTGTAAAGCCCATGTAGTCGTGCTCGGGACCCGGCGCCTTGTGCCATTTGCCCCCCTCGTAAACGGCAAGCCCGTGATGGCTGGGAACGTAAAGGTGCTTTCCGTCTGCGCTGTAGGCAAGTCCGTGGACGTGGGTGAGAGTGGCAGCCGCCGTGGCACCGGCGGCCGGAACCAACAGCAAGGCTGCTGCCAAAAGCTTGCCGAAAATCGTGACCATTGAGTTGAACATCGATATTTTGCTCCGCGTTTGGGGACTACTCCAGATCCTTCTTCATCTGTTCGAACTGTTCTTTACCGATTTCCCCCTGGCGTAGCGGGCCTTGAGAATATCAAGGGGCGTTTCCGGGCCCTGCTTCTCTTTCCCGGTTTTGCCGAGAGTGACCGGCCACCGAACGGCAAAGATCAGGCCGAAAAAGGCCAACACCCAGAACAAGAGCATAAAGATCCACATCACCGGATTCATCATGCCCCAACCGTCCATCATCCCGTTAGCGTACATCATTATGCATGCCTCCTTGGAGTCTGTCGGACTATCCGGGCCGAAGCGAAATTTGGGTGTTTGAGAAAAGATTTTAGCTCGTTTGAAGGTTCATAGTCGTAGCTAGGGGCCGAAAAGGAACGGAAATATGGGCCAAACAGCCGAATTTGCAGCCGGTTCATGGATAGTCCGACAGTCTTTTAGGCTTTGTTCGGGGGTAACTGCAATGTTTTCAGAATATCCTTATCCTCAGTAATGTCAAATTCAGACAGGATTGCATACGAATGGTCTCAACGGCCTCGGGGAATGGTAGGATGAGTGTCGGGACCCCTGCGCCCCATGGTCGGGCAACTTGTCGTTGCCGACGCCTCCCTCAGGATGCTGCGCCGCGCCCGGGACCGGGGCGGGATCGATGCGATCCAGGCCGACGCGGCGCGGCTTCCCTTCCCGGAGGTCAGCTTCGAGCGAATAATGGTTGCCGATGCATTGCATCATTTCAGCCGGCAGCGGGAGGTGACCCGGGAACTTGCCAGGGCACTGGCTCCGGGCGGGGTCTTGGTCATCGAGGAATTCGACGTCCGCCGATTACCGGTCAGGGTGCTCGCCTTTCTGGAAAAACTGACCCTGATGGGGAGTTGATTCCTCCGGCCGGAGGACATCCGGAGTTTTATTCAGCAAGCGAGATTGACGGCGGAGATCCGGAAAGGGGAAGGTTTTTCCGTCATGTTTGTGGCGAGGAAGGCAATTGCCATAGAATGAAAGCAGGTGAACATCGAAAAGATTCCAGAACCGAGACCTTCAGCAAAAGGAAAAGACGATGAAAACAACTCTCCTGGTAATGGCCGTCTTGCTGGCAGGATGCGCCACTGGCTCGGACCCCGCGAAAAAAGGGGGGCGATACAGCATGGATTATGAGCCACAGGCTTTACCGGTGCTGGTCCTGGCCTCTTCTGTTAACGTCTCCCACGCTCAGGCTTACGCCAAAGGGGATGATCTGATGGTGGCCGGGAAAGTCAAACGACCCCATAAAGTTCAACTTCCTGGCCATCTGGATCTGATTGTCTGTACTCCGGAAGGTGATCTCTTGCGTCACGAAACCACACGGGTCAAAGGATTGTCCTCCCACCGCAAGGGGATGCAGGAGCTGCCTTTTTTCTTCCGTCTGGACGGTCTTCCTCCTGAAGGATCCCTGCTCGGCCTCCGGTACCATGCCCCTGCTGCAAACGATGCCGGCATCCATCAATGCACCTGATGAGAGGGCAACTCAGAAGGCCAGCGAAAGCCCGCCGCCAAAGCCGAACTCCGAATGCCACCGGCCGACCAGGGACGCTTTCCTGGTCAGAATGTAATGCAGACCGACCGAGCCTTCCCACTGGTCGTGGGTGTCGTATTCCACTTCCCCGTGCAGGCCGAGACGGGGAGTGAGGGGCAGCTCCTTGGCCAGAGTGAAGCGGCCGCCGGCCTCGGTGTCCACCCAGAGGGTGGATTCCAGGCTCAGGGGCAGCAGGTATTTCAATCCCAGAATACCGCGCAGATCCTCCGTGTCCCAGCCTTCGCCCAGGGCATCCACGCCAGCGAAGAACGAAGTGAAGCGGTTCAGGTACCACCCCGCGGTGACAATCCCCTCCCAGTCGGTTTTGTCGACCCGCTGCCAGCCCACCTCCCAGGCGCCCTCCAGCATGATGCGGGTCTTGCTCAGGGAGATTTCCCCTTCGGTCATGTTGCTCAGCAAATCCGCCCGGGCCCAGGCAAACCAGGGGTCGTGGGATAAGCGCGACTGGCTCGCCAGCACCTCAGGAGCCGGTTGAAAACCCTGGTAATGGACCACATTCGCCATGCCGCTCTCCATGTGATACAGCAGGTGGCAGTGGAAGAACCAGTCGCCGACTTCATCGCCGTAAAACTCGATGACCGTGGTGGACATGGGGGCGACATCCACGGTGTGCTTGAGGGGGGCGTAATCCTCCTGGCCGTTGATCACCCGGAACAGATGTCCGTGCAGGTGCAGGGGGTGGTGCATCATGGTGCGGTTGATCATGATGAAACGGACGTTTTCCCCTTCTTTGATCAGGATGCGGTCCGCCTCGGAAAGGGGTTGGTTGTTCAACAACCACACGAAGCGCTCCATGTCGCCGTCGAGGGTCAGTCGAATCTCGCGCAGCGGCTGGCCGGCCGGCAGGCTGGTGGGCCTGGCCGAACGCAGGGCGGCATAGGGCGTCAACGGTCGTTGTTCACTGCCCTCGACTGCCCGATGTTTGCGCGAGGCGATGTCTGTCGCCAGCAGGCCGAAGCGGGCACCGAAGGGGCGGGCAGTACGGTCGGCGGCTGGAGCAGGGGCCACATGGTCCTGCGTGGCCGGTTTGGCCAGCGGGTGATGCTGATGCAGATCCCCATCGGATGGGTCGCCCGGTTCGGCGGCGGGAGTGGGGAGCTGCTGGAGCATGGATTCATGATCATGACCAGGCATGGGATGATCGTGCGGCATGGGGGGGCCAGGTTCGGTGGCCGGCTCGGCATGATCGTGCTCCATCCCGGGCATACCCATCATGCCCGGCCGGTCGAATTGGCCCCGTTCCACCAGGGAATCCGGCATCCCCATGACTCCGGCCGGAGTCAGGGCGAAGAGCGTGGCCAGACTGCCGTGGCGCATGCCCTGGTAGAGATCAGGGCGCGGAATGTCCGGCGCCGTTTGTCTGCTCCCGGTGCCGATCCAGACAGAGGTGTATCCGGAACCGTCATGGGCGGTCGCTCTAAATTCGAAGGCACCCTCGTCGGGCACGGTCACCAGTACGTCATAGGTTTCCGCAACCCCGATCAGAAAGCGCTGCTGTGTCACCGGTACCACCGATTGGCCGTCGGCCGTGATGACCGTCATGGGCCCGCCGGCATATTCCAGGTGAAAGTAGGTGGAGGAGGAGCCGTCGATGATCCGCAAGCGAACGGTCTCCCCAGGTTGTGCAGGGATGGTGGTTTCGACCTGGCCGTTGGCCAGAAAATAGTCGTAGGCCACATCGGCAATATCCATGGGCGGCATGCGCTGCAGGTCCTGGAATAAAAACGCCCCGAGGTTTCCGGTGCGGGCCGCGCCGAGCACGCTCTGGCCCGAACCCTTTTCCAGGGCGAACCATTCGCTGCCGCGCTTCAGGGTGCGCAACACCTCGTGGGGATCATCGGTGGTCCAGTCGGAGAGCAGCACCACATGGTCCTGGTCCGCGGCCCGGCGGAATTCGTCCTCGGCGATGACGATCGCGCCGTACAGACCGCTTTGCTCCTGCAGTTCGGAGTGAGAGTGGTACCAGTAGGTCCCGGTCTGACGAATGGGAAACTCGTAAGTGAAGGTGGTACCCGCTTCGATGGGAGCTTGGGTGACAAAGGGTACGCCGTCCATATCCGGCGGCACCAGGATGCCGTGCCAATGGATGGAGGTGGCGACATCCATCTGGTTCACGACATGGATGCGGGCCAGGTCGCCGCGGTTGAAACGCAGGGTCGGACCGGGGATCCCGCCATTGATGGTCATGCCAGGGGCCTGTTTGCCTTGAATGACCACCGGTTCCCGGGCGATGGTCAGATGATATTCCCGGACGGCGGCAAGGCTGAGTGACGGCACCAGGACGAGAAACATGAGGCATAAATACGTGGTTTTTGGGATCATGGGGTCCCTCCAGTAGATTTGCGAGGTGTCGGAAGGGCAGCAAAAAAAGGAACGGCATGCAGGGAGAGTCAACATGCCGTTCATGATCAATTAAAGATGGAAGCATTATCAGGGGTTTCAGAGGCGGACTATTTCTTCGCGGGCTGTTTCATATCCTGTTTCATCATATCGTCATCCATCATACTGTCATCCATCATCATGCCCCGGCCCATTTTTCCGCCGGTCATGCAAGTGCCGTAATAGGAGACGCCTTTTTCACGCATTTCGATGTTCATCTCCATGTGTTGTTCCATCATCTTGTTGCGCAGGGTGAGGATTTCCTTGCTCAAAGCGCGGGCTTTTTTAGGGTCGAACTTTTCCTGAGCCATCACAGCATTGAGTTCAGCATGTTTGGCAAAGAGTTGTTTTCTGAGTTCCATCATGGGGCCTTGATACTTTTTGGACACCTCCGTGACGGTTTTTTGCTCCTCGGCTGTAAGTTGAGACATCATATCCGAGCTCATCATGTGGTATCCGCCTCCACCCCGCATTTTGTCGGCCTGGCTGGTGCCCGGGATGATGAAAAGTCCAAGGGAGAGGATAAAGATAATTTTAATTGCCTGTTTCGAGCCAGTCATGGTTTTGTCCTCCTTAGCGGTGTATGAATCTCTTCAATCAAAACATATATTCGACAACTTGCAAGGGTGGACGTAGAGGGTTTTTTGAAACTTCTTAGCTTTTTTTAAATGGGAAAATAGAGTACCGTACATCGTTATGCAGGCTGTATCCTGGTTTTTTTCCGAAGGCCCGGTGCATGCACATCATCGGGTTTTTCCAGGCATCAAGCCGGCGTTCCAACGCCCCTGAAAGGACTCCATAAAGGTGTTTATGATCCCAATTCCGCCAAGAGTGCGCCTTACCCTGTTTTGCGCCTTTGCCATGCTTATCCTCATACTGTCTCTAATGCCCAGTCCGCCGGATATCGTAAAGGACGTTATTCCCCGGGATAAGGCGCAACATGCGCTCGCTTATGCATGCCTTACCGTACTGGGGGGCTGGGCTTTGACCCCGTTTTGGGGCGCTGCATGCGCCTGGCGCCGCGCCTTTGGACTGGCCATCGTTTATGGCGTATTGCTTGAAGGGGCGCAGGCTTTGAGCGGGTACCGCGCAGCAGAATTCGGGGATGCCGTGGCCAACAGTTTCGGTGCGGGTATGATTTACCTGCTCTGGTGGATATTTTTTCATTCGCGGGATTTGAATTCATGCAAATAGAGAACCTTCCCCTGGATGATTTACTGTCACGGCTCGAACAGGGCGCGTTGGTGTTGACTGTCAACAAGCGTCTGGCCCGCTATCTAACGCAGGGTTATGATCGCCGCCAGCACATCCAGGGCCGCGCGGCATGGCAGTCTCCGGCGGTATATTCCTACGCTGCGTGGTTTCGGAAGATGGCCGGCCGCCTTCGCCTCGACGACAGGACTCTTGATCGGGCGCAGGTTCTGCGGTTGTGGGAGAGGGCCGTCGAAGCTGATCTGAACGCGTCCGGCGAGGGTCTCATGCGCGTGCCCGATGCTGCCAGGGAAGCCGCCAAAGCCCATCAGTTGCTGGCAGAGTACGACGTAACTTTCCGACCCGAGGAGGGCGGGGACGATCACCGGACGTTTTTGCGCTGGCGCCAACGCTGGCAGGATCTGTGCCGGGATGGGGGATGGGACGATCCGACGCTGTTGCCCGGACGGCTTGTGCAGGCACTGGAGCAGGAAGATACGCCGCTGCCCGACGATCTGTGGCTGGCTGGTTTCGACGACCTTTCACCCATGGTTGAGGTGCTCTGCGACACTCTGCAGAAACGCGGGGTCAACATTCACCGCTGGATGCCACCGGTATCGCCGATCCGGTCAAGTGGGCGGGTCGGATATGCCGATCCTGACGAAGAGGTTCGCTGCTGTGCACGCTGGGTACGCCATCTGCTGGAAGCCAACGTGGAAAACATCGGTATTATCGCCGTCGATATGGCCGCCTACCAGGACCGCTTGCAGCGCATTTTTCGGGAAGAGCTGACCCCTGCGGCCCTGTTGCCCGGATCCGGTTCCGAAAAAGCTTTTAACCTGTCGCTTGGAACCCGTTTGCTGGATGAGGGCATGGTAACGGCGGCGTTTGAACTTTTGTCCCTGGGGCGTACGGTAGCCTTGGACAGTTTGAGCTATTTACTGCGTTCCCCGTTTGTCTGGGGCCATCTGTCCGAACAACACTCCCGAGCGATTCTCGACCGGGAGGTGCGTAACCTGCGCATGACGGAGTTGCCACTGAAACAGGTGCAGCATTTTGCCGATCAGGGTTTTAAAAAAAAGCTCGGCCGTTCCGACATCTTTGCGCGTCAACTCGAAACTCTTGGTCTTTCTCTGAAGGAAACCAAACCGCGTCTGCCCGGCGCCTGGGCACGGCATTTCGCCAAACTGCTCGATGCCTGCCAATGGCCGGGCGATCGCAGTCTGACCAGCCGCGAATATCAGGTCTTCACGGCCTGGAAAGAATTATTGGCGGCCATGGCCTGTCTGGACACGGTTTCCGAACCGATGCAGCGCGGTGAAGCCATGGCGTTGCTGCGACGGTTGGCCGCCGAGGAAATCTTTCAGCCGGAAGGTTCCGAAGGGCGGGTTCAGGTGCTGGGCGCCCTGGAGGCGGCGGGGATGCAATTCGAGGCCCTGTGGCTGCTGGGTGCCCATGAAGAAGCGCTGCCGGCGCCCGCCCGCCCCAATCCTTTTATTCCGCCGGAATTGCAGCGCCGCCTTAAAATGCCGCATGCCGATGCCGCCCGCGAACTCGATTTTGCCCGCAAGGTGTTGCAGCGTCTGTTGGGCTCCGCGCAGACGCTGGTAGTCAGTTGGCCCGAACGCATGGATGGCCGTGAACGTCAGCCGAGTCCGCTGATTCACCATCTGCCAGCGGTTACGCCGCTTCTGTGCGATAGTCGACGGGCTGCCCTGGTGATTCGGGCTTCGACCGAGGGGCTTGAAACGCTGGCCGATGTTCAGGGGCCGGCCATTCCGGAAGGGGCCAGGGTTTCCGGTGGCACGGCCCTGCTCAAAGACCAGGCGCTTTGTCCGTTTCGGGCCTTTGCCCGCCATCGTCTGGGGGCCTGGGGACTAGCCTCGGCCAGCCTTGGCCTCGATGGTCTGGACCGGGGTTCGCTGGTGCATCGCATACTGGAGTTGTTCTGGCTGGAAATCGGCAGTTGGCGGCAATTGACGGCCTTGGATGCCAATGATATGGGCACGCTGATTTTGAAGTATTGCGACCAGGCCCTGGATGAACTTGCCGTGCAGCGGCGAGTGCCGCTGACAGCCAGCCAGAAGATGCTGGAACGGCAGAGGCTGGCGGATCTGCTACGGGAGTGGCTCGCAGTCGAAAGCCAGCGGCCACCTTTCAGTATCGAAACTCTGGAGGCATGGCACCGCGAGAATTTCGGTCCGTTGACCCTGCAGACCCGCATTGACCGCATCGATCGCCTGGATGACGGTTCGCAGGTCATCATCGATTACAAAACCGGTCTTACAACAGTGGCCGACTGGCTCGGAGAGCGCCCGGTGGAGCCGCAGTTGCCCTTGTATACCCTTGGCCGCCACAGTTCTGAACTCGCTGCGGTGGCTTTTGCCAAGGTCAGGCGCGGAGATTGTGCCTTTGTCGGACTCGGCCGCGAAAGCGAATTGTTGCCCGGGGTTTCCGGTGCTGCCGGCCATCGGCAGCTGGAGGGGACCGACATAGGTGATTGGGACGACCTGCTGCAGGGCTGGCGCAGTACCCTGCAAAAACTCGGCAGCGATTTTTCCGGCGGCAAGGCGGCCGTCGATCCGGTCAATGTTCGCCAGGCATGCGAACGCTGCGATTTACAGTCTTTGTGTCGCATTGCCGACCAGGACGGGTTGCACCAGGATGAGGACTTGTCATGAAACTGCGTCTGACTCAGCCCCCCGATCACAACGCCCGGCGGCAGGCTCTTGATCCCTCCGGGTCATTCATCGTGCAGGCTCCGGCGGGCAGCGGCAAGACCGAACTGCTCATCCAGCGGATGCTGGCGCTTCTCGGCGTGGTGGAACGGCCCGAGGAGGTGCTTGCCATTACCTTTACGCGCAAAGCTGCGGGTGAAATGCGTGATCGCCTGGTGCGCTCGCTGGAGACAGCCCGCGGGCCCGAACCGGCAGCGGAACATGCCCGTACCACCTGGCGTCTGGCCAGGCAGGTACTGGATAACGATGAGCACCACGACTGGCGTCTTTTGGAAAACCCTGTGCGGCTGGCGGTGCAGACCATCGACAGCTTCTGCGCTTCCCTGGTGCGGCGCATGCCCTGGCAGTCGCGATTCGGTGCCCAGGCCTCCATTGTTGAAGATGCCGGCGATCTTTATCGGCAGGCTTGCGAAAGGGTGCTGGCGCTGGCCGACAGCCAAACGCCCCATGGCGAAGCAGCCTGCCTGTTGCTGGCCCACCTCGACAACCGCATGGAGCGCCTGCGCGACCTGCTGGTCGGCATGCTGGCCCGCCGCGATCACTGGTTGCGGCACCTCTATGGGCAGCAGGCCGAGCAACAGCGCCAGATCCTGGAAGGGGGATTGCGTTGCCTGGTCGAAGGAGTGCTCGACCAATTGAATCGGGTATTGAGTTTGGAGCAAAAAGACGCCATGATCCGCCTGGGCACCCTTGCGGCTGCCAACCTGCAGTCCCAGGGCATTGAAAATGGTATCAGTGGTCTCGCCGGGCTGGAGCGCTTTCCGGCGGTGTCGGCAGATGATGTGAAGGTCTGGCGCGGTCTGGCCGATCTGTTGCTGACCGGTGGCGGTACCTTGCGCAAACGTCTGGACAAAAACTGCGGGTTCCCTCCCGGCAAGCAGGAACCTTTCGCGTCCATGAAGCAGGCCATGAGCCAATTGCTGGAGGAGCTTGGGCAAAACGACGCAGTGGCAGGGTTGTTTGCGGAAGTGCGCGCCCTGCCACCGGTGGTCTATGAATCCGATCAATGGCAGGTTTTGCAGGCCCTGACCACCCTCTTGCCGCGCGCCGTGGCGGAGCTGTGGCTGGTATTCAAGGAGGTCGGCCAGAGCGATTTTGTCGAGGTATCCCTGGCGGCCGGCCGGGCGCTTGGCGAGGTCGACGCGCCCACCGATCTGCTGCTGCACCTGGACAGTCGCATTCGGCATATCCTGGTGGACGAGTTTCAGGACACATCCTGGGGACAGTTTCTGCTGCTGAAAAAACTGACCTCGGGCTGGCAGCAGGGTGACGGACGCAGCCTGTTTCTGGTCGGCGATCCGATGCAGTCCATTTACCGTTTTCGGGAGGCCGAGGTCGGCCTTTACCTGCAGGCGCGACATCACGGCATCGACCAACTGCAGCTGGAGCCGCTGTATCTGACCGCCAATTTCCGATCCCAGGCCGGCATCGTGGATTGGGTCAATGGCGTATTCCCGGCCTTGTTCCCCGATCGCGAGGACGAAGCCCTGGGGGGAGTGACGTATGCCCCTTCGGTGGCCGCGCACGAGGCTATGGCTGTGCAGGCCGTGATCTGTCATGCCATGGCCAGCCGCGACGATCGCGCCGAGGCTCTGCGGGTGGTGGAACTGGTGCACCAGGCCCGAAGGGACGATCCGCAAGGCAGCGTTGCCGTGCTGGTGCGCGCGCGCAGTCATCTTCAGGAAATCCTGCGGGTGTTTCACCAGGCGGGATTACGTTTTCGGGCTCAGGAAATCGATCCTTTGGCAGGCCGGCCGGTGGCCCGGGATCTGCTGGCCCTGACTCGCGCATTGCTGCATCCTTCGGATCGTATTGCGCACCTGGCGGTACTGCGGGCGCCGTGGTGCGGATTGTGCCTGGATGATCTGCATGCCCTGGCTGGCGAAACGCCTGATGCCACCCTGACCGAATTGCTGCGGCAACCCAAACGTCTGCTTCAGCTCTCCGAGGATGGCCGCATCCGGCTGGCGCGGGTAACCAATGTGTTGAGCCAGGTCGCGACCCAACGGGGCAGAACCTCCCTTAGAGCGCTGGTCGAGGGAGCGTGGCTGGCTCTGGGGGGGCCGGGCTGCCTGGATGATGCCGGTCTGATCGATGCCGAAGCCGTCTTCGGGCTGCTGCAACAACTCGACCACGGCGGCGACCTGCTGCCTTTGGAGGAACTGGAAGCCAAACTGGGCAGACTGTATGCAGCTCCCGATCCCGGTGCTGACGACAGCCTGCAGGTGATGACCATCCACAAGGCCAAAGGGTTGGAGTTCGATACCGTGATCCTGCCGGGACTCGGACGCCGGCCGCGCGCTGAAGACGCACCGCTCATGCGCTGGCTCGAACTGCCCGAAACCGGTCTGCTGCTGGCGCCCCTGGCGCCTCTGGGCGGACCGAACCGTGACCCCATTTACGACGCCATCGGCCGCATTGAAAAGCAGAAAAACGAACTGGAAATAGCCAGAGTGCTGTATGTTGCCGCCACCCGGGCGAAGAAGCGCCTTCACTTGCTCGGCTATGCGCGGCCGGCAGCGGACGGAGAGTTCCGACCGGCAGCAAGTTCATTCCTGGAAAAACTATGGCCGGCTATTGAGGGGAGCTTTGCAGGTTTGCCCTCCGATGCCCCGGTGCCGGCCGATGCGGCGAAATCTCTCAGCGTGTTGCGGCGGTTGCCGGTTGACTGGCAGCTGCCAGTCATACCGGCCGGTTACGAAGGGGTATCGGTGGACGTTCTGCGCCCATCGTCGGCGGCCCGGCATCCTGTGGTATCGACCCTCATGCCCGAAACGGAAGAAGGACGCCACATCGGTAGTCTGGTGCATATTTATCTGGAACGTATCGCCAGTGAAGGTCTCAAACAGTGGCCCGCACAGCGCCCCGAAACCGAACGCGCAGCGGCGACCCATCGTCTTGGTCGCATGGGCGTGGCCGACGACCGACTCGAACCGGCTGTCGAAAAGGTGGTGCAGGCGCTTTCCAGAATCTTGAGCAGCGAACGGGGCCGGTGGCTGCTTACGAGCCATGAACTGGCTGCTTGCGAATTTTCCCTTTCAGGGATTGTCGATGGGCGTATGGTGCATGCCGAGATCGACCGCACTTTTGTTGACGAGCAGGGGGTTCGCTGGATTGTCGATTATAAAACCGGTGACGACAAAGGAGCTGAAACGGAAGCTTTCGTCCAGGAACAGGCGCAGATTTACCGCGGGCAACTTGATCTTTATGCCCGCCTGCTGCGGGCCATGGAACCGGCGCGCGTGGTGCGCACAGCTCTTTATTTTCCCATGCTCGACGGGTGGATTACCCTCTGAGAGCGGGTATGCTTGATCAATCGATACACGTTTTTCCTGATAACCGGATTTGACCGGTTGGCGCATGCTATCACTTTTAATTCGAAAAGGAGATTCCTGGATGAAATTCAAAGTAGCTCTGGTGGCCATCGGCATGGCTGCAATGATGATCGGTTGCGGCAAAAAAGAAGAGAAGACCGTTGATTCCAATGAAGACAGCAAGATAACCATTGCAGGCGAAGAAGGCACGACAACCATTGAACACGGCAAAGTGTCTCTGCCTGACGATCTCGGTCTATCCTTGTATCCCGGTGCCACTGCCGGGAAGGGAGGGACGTTGCATGTGCAAGGAGAAGGTGGAGACGGGGCCGGTTCGGTGGTTTCGGTATCCATGCACAGTGCTGATGGCATCGACAAAGTTGCCCAATATTATAAAAATGAGACCAAAGACGAACAGCCCCGCATTTATGAAATGGCCATGCCCACCGGAAAAATGGTGACGATAACGGTTGAAAAAGACGGTACGGTGAAAACCGTTGTTTTATCCGAAAATACCCAGCAAGAGGGCACCGATATTCAGATTTCCCGCATTCGGGAATAAAGAAGAATCTCCTGGGGGAGGCAGAATCGGGGCAGAGGAACAGGCCCCCTGGAGGGAGTTTTTTTCATTGCCTCCTTCCTTGATTCACGGCATTATGGAACGACGTTTTATGGTCGGGCAGGTTTGCTGTCCGCCATGTGTCTTTTGCTGCCAACGAAAGGAACAGGATCATGCCCAAGTACATCATCGAGAGGGAACTTCCCGGTGCGGGAAATCTTTCCGCCCAGGATCTGCAGAGCATCTCCCAGGCCTCCTGTGCGGTCCTTAAGGACATGGGGCCCCAAATTCAGTGGGTGGAAAGTTTTGTTACCGCGGACAAGATCTATTGTGTTTATATTTCGCCCAGCGAAAAAGAGATCCTTGAGCATGCTACCAAGGGTGGCTTCCCGGCCAACAGCATTTCCGAAGTCAAGACTGTCATCAGCCCGATTACCGCCGAAGATTGATCTGTTTATTGTTCAATTAAAAAAGTCCCGACCCGTGCACGGGTCGGGACTTTTTATTGGGCGCCGGGCAGGGCGGACGAAAAAAGCAGACCCGGAGGACCGGGCCTGTTTGAGTCAGTGGGAATCCATGCTTGAGTCAGTGGGAATTCAGCGGCGCTCACCACGAATACCGATGCAAACCGTTTGCAGTTCGATATCCGCACCGCTTGCCGCCAGAGCCTGTTTGGCCAGGGCCACAAGACCGGTACAACACGGTACCTCCATGTAGGCTACAGTGAGGGACTTGACATCGTTCTGGGCCAGAATGGCAGTCAGTTTCTGCTTGTATTCTTCGACATCGTCAAGTTTCGGGCAACCGATAAGCAACACTTTGCCGGTCAGCAGATCCCGGTGGAAGTCGGCATAGGCAAACGGTGCGCAATCGGCCGCCAGCAACAGATCCGCTCCTTTGAGAAATGGCGCTGAAACCGGGATCAGTTTAAGTTGTACCGGCCAGTTGCCGATGGCCGAAGCCTGAGGGGCGTTGGCCGCCACAGGAGCAGACTGCGGTTTTTCGAAAGACATGAGACGGGCCGAGGGGCAGCCACCATGGCCATGGGCAGGCTTGGCATCCACGGTTTTAGCTATGTGTTTTTCCACGGCGGCTTCATCAAACTCATCGGCTTCGCGTTCCTCGACATGGATGGCATCCTGCGGACAGTGGCCAAGGCAGGCACCAAGGCCGTCGCAAAGATTGTCTGCCGCCAGGCGGGCCTTGCCATCAATGATCTGGATGGCGCCTTCAGCACATGCGGGTACACAGAGGCCACAACCGTTGCATTTATCTTCGTCGATATGAATGATATTCCGTTTCATGGATAGTCTCCCTTAGATGGTGAGATAGAGTTATGTTCGTTTGATGGCTTGATCCTCTCACACCAGCGCTTAACCGCCCTTGACAGCTATCAAGAAAATTCTTTTTTAACTTTTCCAACTTAATCGCAATGATCAATCATAACATGGGGGGTTCAGACCGGTCAGCTGATTTGCTATACTCCGAAACACGCCAAGTTAATAACGTCAACAGGAGGAGAGAATGCTGATCAGGGATAAATTGTACATAAACGGTCAATGGGTAGCTGCTTCCTGCAGTGATGTCTTTGAGGTTGTCAACCCGGCCACCGAGGAAATCATCGGCAGAATACCGGCTGCGGGGCAACCGGACGCCGATGCGGCTGTGATGGCGGCGCGCAACGCCTTTGAGCGTTGGTCCTCCACCTCGGTTGCGGAACGGGCCCAATGGCTCGAAAAAATTCACGTCGAACTCAAAAATCGCTCCGGGGAAATGACCGAACTGATTACGGATGAACTGGGCATGCCGTTCAAGTTGACCCGATCGATTCAGGTCGGGTTGCCGATGGTCACTCTTGCTTCGTTCGCCAACCATGCACGAACCTTCCCCTTTGAAGAGCAAGTAGGACATTCCCTGGTTGTGAAGGAGGCTGCGGGGGTCGTCGCGGCCATCACCCCCTGGAATTATCCCCTGCATCAGATCATAGCCAAGGTGGCTCCGGCTCTTGCCGCCGGGTGCACGGTGGTGCTCAAGCCGAGTGAAGTAACGCCCCTCAACGCTTTTTTACTGGCGGACATCATTGACCATGTCGGTTTGCCGGCAGGGGTTTTCAACCTTGTTAGCGGTGCCGGGCCCATAGTCGGCGAGCACCTTGCCAGTCATGAGCAGGTCGACCTGGTTTCGTTTACAGGCTCTACACGTGCCGGCAAACGGGTGGCCGAGCTTGCATCCGCAGGGATCAAGCGTGTTGCTCTGGAACTGGGAGGAAAATCCCCCTCCATTATTCTCGATGATGCCGATCTGGAAGAGGCGGTTAAAGGCACCGTAAAATCATGTTTTCTCAATTCAGGGCAGACCTGTAGTGCCTGGACCCGCCTGCTGGTCCCCGAGGACCGTTACGATGAAGCAGCCAGGCTGGCGGTTAATGCCGCCAAAAAGTTCCCCCCCGGTAATCCCAGGGATGAAAATGCACGCCTCGGACCTCTGGTATCCAAGCGTCAACATCAAAGGGTCACCGATTATATCCGCCGCGGCTGCCAGGAAGGCGCGATATTACTGCTCGGCGGGGCGGATGCTCCGGCCGGGCTGGAGCGCGGTTATTATGTCCAGCCGACGGTCTTCGGCCGGGTAACAGCCGGAATGACCATCGCCCGGGAGGAGATTTTCGGTCCCGTTTTGTCGATTATGACCTACGGAAGCGAAGATGAGGCGGTGGCCCTGGCCAACGCCACTCCCTACGGTCTTGCTGCCGGCGTCTGGTCGGCCGATGCTAATCGGGCCATGGGGGTGGCGCGCCGGTTGCGCGCCGGGCAGGTGGATATCAACGGCGCGCCTTACAATACCGAGGCGCCTTTCGGAGGATACCGGCAATCCGGTTATGGTCGGGAGATGGGACGATTCGGACTTGAGGAGTTTCTGGAGATAAAAGCGATTCAGCTACCTCCGAGGGAATAGCCAACGGTAGACTCCGGAATAAACTGCCAGACCGGGGTTCACAGAATGTGGCCCCGGCTTTTTAGCTTTTTCATCCGGCAACGGCACTGTGCCCATCCATAGTTGCCGGATGAACACTAAGCGTTTGGAGGCAGTTGTGACGTGCATAGCGCCAGGAAAACTTCTGTCGGAATACGTTTTTGAGGAAATGGGCTTTGTTGCGATCGGTCGAACGCCGCTGCAAATTGCCGTTCAGGTGTTGGAAAGATCGTCCACCATCGCGTATTTTGGCGATTCAAGGCCACAAGTTCGCGGCGGATTATTCTATCAAAATAACTGTGCCGCCTTTGGTGTTTTGCTGGCCGTTGGGCAGGTCGTCAAATATGTCTATACATGCTGGCTAAATTACAACGATGATTTTGACCGCCAGGTTTTTGCGGCTCTGGAGAACCAGAAGCTGCTGATGGTACGGTTTTATGGCAGCAATTTGCAGATGAGCAGAATTTATCTATTAAGCAACCCTCTCGGCGATGTGGCCAAGCAGGCACGGGCGCATCTGGACAAGCAGTCGCCATGGACTTTGGACCTTTATAGAAAAGTAATATCCGGCGTGGCTCTGCGCTGTGGGCACGGCCTGGGGCTGTGGCAAAGACTTGATTCGGGGATCACCATGATCGATCTTGATGCGCTACCAGGCTGATGATGAGTGATTTCTAAATAGTTATCCAGGCCTGTCTTGCCTCCTCGATACCGAGTGTTAATATCAAGGTAAGGAGGTGGTTGCATGAGTGCTTCTAAAGAAAAAAGCCAAGTCCTGGAAATGGTTGGTTTGTATCAAAAAGACCCGGAAGCTTTCGAGAAGATGCGGGCCGATATCATTCATCAGATGCTTGAGGATTTGCCGGAGGAATACCGTACCCGCGCCTACGGCATGCAATTTCAGCTCGACATGCGTCTGCGCCGTTATCGGGACCCCATCGCGCGCATGAACCTCATGATCGGCATATTCTGGGAGCAGTTTGAAAAATTCAACCGCGTATTGAATGATCCACAAAGATTTCTTGCTGAACAGGCCGCCGAGCAACATGGGCCGGCCAAAGTGCTGACTTTGAAAGATCACGATACGATACATTAGCCATCAAAAGTTGGCGCAAACAGGTTGCCCCCTTCATTTTTTAACGCGTTACCCGGACATTCGTGGTAACGCGTCTTTTTTTGTGTCCGGGATAGTGTAGATACTTCACAAATCACTGGAGTCAAGGACACAACCCAATTTTCCAATATGCGTCTACATGGCTAAGTCATTCTGTAGAATGTGCCTGAATCGCTGACAAAGTCGCTGCGCTCTTCCTGCGTTTCCTCAAGGTCGATGATCTGGAAAATCTCCGGTGGCGCATCGGAGACATGCGCCAGAATCTCATCCGTGCTATGCCGCTGGTGAAAAATCAGCAGATTGTAGGTTGAATCGAGGATTTCCAGTCTGGTGGCAATATGCGCGGACCAGGAGTCACACCAATGGGTCATGTCTTTAATCAGTAGACCTTTCATGTTGGAACCTCCTGTTGCAGGAAGAGCAGGGGGCTTTGCAATGGTCGCTGTTATCCAGTTTTCATCCGGAAACGGCCCTTTTCCCCAATCTCGGCGTCAATCCGCACGCTTGCGTGTGCGGCGTAGACATCTACGCCTCCGTGCAAGCGCTTGATTTCCTTGACCTTGAGAAAAATTGCTCGTTTCCCATATGAAAACTACACCGTGTCCATCCATAGTTTCCGGATGCGCACTATTTAGAAATTCTAGCGGATTTTATCCCAATTGGAATCTAGTCCGGCAGACTCCTATCCTCCTGATAACCAGGGTACGGTGATCACCGAGGGTAAATCACCCCACTTCATTGTAGGGGCGCACTCTGAAATTCACTTGTAATTCCTGTTCGACAATGCGCCGGCAAGCTTCGATATCGATGCCAGGCATGGCGACTACGCTTGCGGTAACAGAAGGAATATGTTTTTTCGCTTCCCGGATAAAATCCTTGACCGCCTCGTAACCGGCTTCGCCAAAACAGGACTGGCATATCTTCTGATAAGTGGTGGCGTCGGCGGCATTGAGGGAAACGGAAATGGCATCGACGAAGCCAGCCAGCTCGGGAAGGATATTCCGGCCATGGACCAGATTGGCCTGACCATCGGTGTTGATGCGTACCGGAATGCCCTGTCGATGCAGCCACAAGCCGATTTCGCGGATGACATCGAGTCGCAACAACGATTCGCCATAGCCGCAAAAAACCACTTCGGCATATTCGCCGGGGTTGCCAATAGCTTGCTTGATCTCATCGACCGTTGGTTCGCGGTCGAGTTTCAGTTCATGCCCCTTGACAGCAAAATCACGAAATTTAGCACAGAAAACACAGACATTGCTGCAACGGTTGGTGATATTCAGATAGAGAGAATTACGAATCCGGTAAGCGATTTTAGCGGACTGGTCGACATGGCCGATCCCGAACAGCCGGTATGCATTCAGGTTGGTAATGCGGGCAACATCTTCCACGCTCAGGCCTTTGATGTGGGCTATTTGCTCCGCCGTATGGCGCAGCAAGGCCGGCTCGTTACGTTTGCCGCGCAACGGTTGGGGTGCCAGGTAAGGGCAATCGGTTTCCATCAGCAACCGTTCGGTTGGTATGGATTTAACAACCTCACGCAAGGCATCATTTTTGGGATAGGTGATGGTAGCCGGGAACGACAGGTAGAATCCCAGCTCGATGCAGGCCTGGGCCATGATCAGATCGCCACTGAAACAATGCAGCACACCGCCAGTTTCCGCAGCTTTTTCCTGTCGAAGAATCTCAAGTACTTCCTGGTGGGCATCCCGGTCATGGACGATGACGGGCAGACCGACTTTGCGCGCAAGACGTATCTGTTGGCGAAAAGCGTGGATCTGAATATCCCTGGGACTGCGGTCGCGATAGAAATCCAGGCCAATTTCACCGATAGCCACAACTTTGCTGTTTTCGCGCGCCAGGTCCTCCAGCACCTCGAGTGCCTTGTCATCAAGCTCGACCGCATCATGGGGATGGATGCCCACCGCGGCAAAAATGGCAAGGTGCTGACGCGCCAGTTCCACGCTGGCCCTGGAGCTTGCGAGATCGCATCCGATGGTGATCATGTGCGAAATGCCGGATTCCAGTGCGCGTTGGATGGTTTGCTGCCGATCCTCGTCGTACTGATGGTGATCGAGGTGCGCGTGAGTATCGATGAATGTGGAAAACGTCCGGGGCATAAGCTATCGCTCCAAAAACCAAGGGGCGCTGCTGCGCCCCTTGGAAGGAAATGGTTTATTTGAAAGGACCTTATTCCGTTTCGATCCGGGGGAAAAGGGGTTTCGCCTTGGCGATTTCCGTGCCTGGTTTGAGTAACCCCCAGCGGTCATTGCCGGCTAATGTCAACTGCTCCGGTTGGCAACCGAGTATATCCAGAATCTTATCAGAAGTTTCGGGCATGACCGGTGCGATAAGAAGCGAAACAAGCCGCAAAGAATCCAGCAGATTGTACATGACGGTTCCCAGGCGTTCGTGTTGGGTCTCGTCTTTGGCCAGTGCCCAGGGGGCCATGTCGTCAATATATTTATTGCCCAGGCCGACCAATTCCCAGATGGTTTGCAGGGCCTTGTTGAAAGCAAGGTCCTGCATAAAACCATCAACATTTTTAACCGTATCGGCAAAGGCCGCAATGTATGGTTGATCTTCGGGACGCTGGTCGCTCGGTTCCGGCAGAATGCCGCCGAAATACTTATGGAGCATGGCGGTGGAGCGACTGACCAGGTTGCCCAGATCGTTGGCAAGGTCCGAATTGATACGGTGAATCAACGCAGCATGGGAAAAATCGCCATCCAGGCCGAAGGGTACTTCACGCAGCAGAAAGTAGCGAATCGCATCCACGCCGTACTTGTCAACCAGCATGTTCGGTTCCACGACATTCTGCATGCTTTTGCTCATTTTTTGCCCCTCGACAGTCCACCAGCCGTGCGCGAAAACCTTTTTGGGGAGAGGGATGCCGGCCGCCATGAGAAAGGTCGGCCAGTAAACGGTATGAAACCGCAGGATATCCTTGCCGATAATATGAACATCCGCCGGCCAGAAATTCTTGCACCGGCCCTCGGGATCTTCGGGGTATCCCAGGGCGGTGATGTAGTTGGTCAGGGCATCGAACCATACATAAATAACATGACGTTCGTTGCCGGGTACGGGAATTCCCCAGGAAAAGGAAGTGCGGGAAATCGAAAGATCGCGCAAACCTTCGCGGACAAAGTTGAGGATTTCATTGCGCCGCGTTCTTGGCTGAATAAACTCAGGGTCCTCCTCGATGTGTTTCAGGAGTTGGTCCTGGTATTTGCTCATGCGGAAAAAATACGATTCCTCCTTGAGCTTATCCGTGGGGCGCCCGCAGTCCGGACAGCATCCATCCAGGAGTTGCGTTTCGGTCCAGAAGGTTTCGCAAGGGGTACAGTACCAGTCCTCATACTCTCCCAGGTAAATATCCCCGGATGCAAGTAGCTGTTCAAACAGGTTGCAGACACCTTTTTTGTGCCGCTCCTGGGAAGTGCGGATAAAATCGGTGTGGGATATGTTCAGTTTTTCCCATAAGGCCTGGTAGCGCTTGACGACCCGATCGGCCAGTTCAAGCGGGGTTTCTCCCTTGGCCTGCGCGGCTTTCTCGACTTTCTGGCCATGCTCGTCGGTCCCGGTCAGGAAAAAAACTTCATATCCCTGCGCTCTTTTGTAACGGGCCAGCATATCACATGCAACGGTGGTATAAGCATGACCGATGTGTGGCACGTCGTTCACGTAGTAAATGGGCGTAGTTACATAAAAGCGCTTGCTCATTGTTTGTCTCCTGGGGGCGTGTTCTGGGGTGGCCGATGCTTGGGGCGACTCTTCCTTCTGGGGCGCTTGCGGGTGCTCTGATCGCCTTCGGTTGCAGCAGGTGCGTCCCGTTGAGTTGTTTTCTGGCCGCGACGTTTGGGGGGAGCTTTGCCTGGTTTAACCTGTCCCTCCTGTTCGCCTTCTTCTTTGACCGGAGGGAGGGGCTCCTTGGAAGGTACGGTTTTTCGTGAGCGTGAAGGAACCCTGGGGCGAGGCCTGGCGGACGACGGTTCATCGCTCGTGGTCGGCTTGGCTTGACTGTCGGTGACTTGTACCTTGTCCAGAGGAACGTCGATTCGCTGGTTCTCATCAAGTTTGACCGTAACCGTCTGATCGAGAACATTCTGATTGATGACTTCGCCTTCCTGGTTCTCAACCCGAACACGGCGTCCACACTTGGGCATGCGTTGCTTCAGCGACAGATAGGTTTTGTATTCATAGTTGAGGCAACACAACAGACGGCCGCATTGCCCGGAAATCTTGTTGGGATTCAGCGCCAAGCCCTGTTCCTTGGCCATTTTTACCGAAACCGGTGCGAAATCGGTCAGGAAAGTACAGCAACATAAAGCTCTTCCACAGATTCCGATCCCGCCGATAAGTTTGGCTTCATCGCGAACGCCAATCTGGCGCATTTCGATGCGCGTATGGAAGTAATGCGCCAGGTCTTTGACCAATTCTCTGAAATCGACCCTGCCGTCAGCCGTAAAATAGAAAATGATCTTGGAGCCGTCAAACAGGTATTCGGCCCGCACCAGCTTCATATCCATCTGTCGGGATTTGATGCGCTCCAGGCAGAAACTGAAGGCTTCCTTCTCTTTGGCGACGCTGTTTTCAGCCAAAGCGATATCTTCATCCGAGGCAAGTCGAACGACATTTTTAAGGTTATCCGGTGCCTGATCTTCCGGCACCTCCCGAGGGGGACCAACGACGGAACCCAGGGCACGACCCCGGTCCGTCTCGACGATGACCGACTGTCCCGAGGACAGCTCCAGCTGACCGGCATTGAAATGGTACTGTTTGCCGGCTTTGCGGAATTTTATGGAAACGATTCTAATCATAGATCCTGTCTTGTAAGTTGCGGCAGCTCTTTGAAGCAGGCTGCGTCTGTCCTCAAGGACGATATTCAGGCGACAAGCCGCAGCAGCAGAACTTCCATGGCCAGCTGGCGGTTAACATTTCGTTCAAGATGTCGCCTTGATGTCATAATAGCATTAAGCTTGCCAAGAAGGGATGTAACATCTTCTTTGCGGGATACCTGATTCAGAGTTTCAAGCATATCGATATTGACCAGTTCGTCCAAGGGGCTTCCGTGTTTGAGCAACAGTAAGTCCCTGTAAAAAGCCTGCATGATTTCCAGAATCTCGAACAGCAGATCCTTCTCTTCGGCAAGTTTCTGTGCCATGTCGAGCAACGGGATGACGCTGCCCGCACTCAGGGCTGCCAGGGTTTTAAGCAGATCTCTGCGACGTTGCAGATACAATTCCCGATCCTTGCCCAAGGCTTTTTTGAAACTGCCTTCGGACAGAGTGGCCAGGATATGCGCCTGGGTATCATCGATGTTCAACTGTTCGACTAACACCTCCTGCAATTTGTCCTTGGGTATGCGAGAGAAGGGTAGTCTCTGGCAACGCGACCGGATGGTCGGCAAGACAGCATCGGGTGTCGAAGTAAGCAGTATGAGAAGCGTCTGGGGCCGTGGTTCCTCAAGCGTTTTCAGCAGTGCGTTGGCTGCGGCCAGATTCATTTTTTCGGCACCGTCGATCAGGCATACCTTGTAAGGCGCCTCCAGCGGCCTATAGGACAGTTCTTTTTGCAGCGCGCGAATCTGCTCGATTTTAATAGAACTTCCGTCCGGACTGATCGAGTGCAGGTCCGGATGATTATGGTGGTCGATTTTCTGGCAGGCCGGACACTCGCTACAGCTGTTGCCGTTGGCGCAAAAGAGCATTTTTGTCAATGCAAGGGCCATGAGACACTTGCCAATGCCCTCCGGACCCTCGAACATGTAGGCATGCGGCAGTCGCGAGGAAGCCACGGCCCGTTGCAACAGATTTTTTTGACGCTGGTGACCAAGGACCCTGGCAAACATCATGCCCTCCTGGCGAGGCCGAGAAAGCCCGAGATCGTGTTCCAGATACGCATGGCGACTTGCTCGTGGGTGCCTGTCGCATCGATGACTTTGATCCTGTGCGGCTCGAGTCGTGCGAGATCCAGGTAGCCCTGACGCACCTTGTTGTGAAATACGAGAGATTCCTGTTCGAATCGGCCTTCGTCGGGGCCGGCGGCCACAGCATTGCGATTTTGCGCGCGATTAAGTCCCTGGTCCGGATGCATGTCGAGTAATAGCGTTAGATGGGGGCGACAGGTTCCGGCGGCCAACTCATTAAGTTGTTGGACAAGTTGCAGGTCGAGACCTCGGGCGTACCCCTGATAAGCCAGGGTCGCATCGCAATACCGGTCGCAAAGCACTATCTTGTCTTGCTGCAAGGCTGGGATAATAACCTCCGCTACATGCTGAGCACGTGCCGCAGCATATAACAGCAACTCGGCTCCGGGAACCAGGCGGTCGTTGTCAGGGTGGAGCAGAATATGACGGATTTGATCCGCTATGGGGCAACCGCCGGGTTCGCGGGTGATCAGCACTTCGTAGCCTTGATTCTCAAGCCGGGTAGCCAGAAGTTTGATCTGGGTGGTTTTCCCGCTGCCTTCAATTCCTTCAAAACTTATGAATAGGGACATCCCGTTTCCGATCCGTCATTAAACCTTTAAATGGCTAATTATAGAAACCGGCAGTGATATTATCAAGGAAATTCTCCCTTTGACAGCTGGCGTTGCCGGGCATTCATCCGGAAACCCGGGGTGGAGGCCTGCGAATTTCCACGTTCGACGCGAAGGGTTTATTAATGAGTACAGAAGGGGGATGATGCCTATATCAAGGAGCCTTTCAGACTTTACGGGCCGAATTTGCAGCCGGCTCATGGATAGGCCGACAGGTTCCGAGTCTGTTGCTGGAGTAAATCCGCAGGTTCGGTATGCGGAAAAAGGATGATCCCAGAAGACAAACAAGCTGATAAATAAGTGGTATTCAGTTGGATGACAAACTGAGTTGGATGGTTCGTGCAAGAATGTAATAGCATTGGTCGCTTCAATGGTCTGTTTTTTGTTGACTTGTCAGATGTCCTTGGCATATATTCCTGCTTCGCCGATCTTGGCCCCTGATAGTTGCTGTAGTCAAGCGACATGACGGATGTCTGAGGGCTAAAGTTGAGGCAGTGGCGAGGCCGCGAGACGGCTGCCGGGATAAGAAAAAATAGTTTGACAAACAGTGTGACGGTTAAGTAAGATGCCGCCGCTTCTATGGTGGGTGTAGCTCAGTTGGTAGAGCACTGGATTGTGGCTCCAGTTGTCGAGGGTTCGAGCCCCTTCACTCACCCCATTTATCAACCATGCCCGTCTACCGTAGACCATGGCGCCGAACCTGATAAGGTTGTCGGCCCGGTTGACGAATGACGGGCTTTTTGTTTTAATGTCCCAGATTAAAGAACTGGGGACGAGAATTGCTTGCAATAAAACTATTTGTAACGGCGTTCGGACGGAGGTTTTGACCGGATGTCGGCTTCCAGATTGGCGAGAGTGGCGGAATTGGCAGACGCACTGGATTTAGGATCCAGCGGGCAACCGTGGGGGTTCGACTCCCCCCTCTCGCACCATTTCATTCGCAAATCCACTTAAATGCGGGTCCGGGAATTATACCGCGCTTTTTGTTAGTAGCGCGTCTGTTGAACGGAGCCCTATAATTGAAATAGTCCCAATCTTACTGTGAGGTTACAACATGAATATCAAGGTTGAAGATATCAGTAGCATCAAGAAAAAACTGTCCTTCGAAATCCCTATTGAAGATGTTGATGCCGAATTCGGCAAAGCTTACAACAAATTGGCAAAGACAGCCAAAGTCCCCGGCTTTCGTCCCGGGAAAGTTCCTCGCAGCGTGCTTGAGCGTCAGTATGGCGGACAAATCGAAGGTCAGGTTTTTGAAGGCTTGGTAAGCGCGAGCTTTTTCAAGGCTATTGTCGACAACAAGATTGATGCCGTTTCACCTCCTGAGGTTATTGACAACGGCTCGCTTAAAATAGGCCAGCCTTTTGTTTATGAAGCCGAAGTTGAAGTGCGCCCCGCAGTAGAGGCCAAGAACTATGTCGGCCTTGAGCTGAAAAAAGAATCTTTTGTCGTCGATGATGCCGAAGTGGATGCTCGTCTCGCCGAGATGCGTAAAAGCAAGGCCAAGGTAGCGACCAGCGAGCGTAATGTCGCTCAGGTGGGTGATATTGCAGTTATCGATTTTGAAGGTTTTATCGATGGCGAAGCTTTTGCCCACGGCAAAGCCGAGGGACATCACCTTGAACTTGGCTCCAATACCTTCATCCCCGGTTTTGAAGATCAGGTTGCAGGGCTTGAGTGCGGTCAATGCAAGGATATCGAGGTAACCTTTCCCGAAAGTTATGGCAATAAGGATCTGGCCGGCAAGCCCGCGGTTTTTAAGGTTTGCCTTAAGGAAATAAAGGAACAGGTTCTTCCGGAGCTGGATGACGAATTCGCCAAGGAAGCCGGACTGGAGAGCATGGCAGATCTCAGGGCCAAAATCCTCGAAAGTATCGCAAGCCAGGAGGCCGAGCGTATAGAGAAGGATTTTCACGAGCGCATGACCGATGCCTTGATTGAGGCGAACCCGATTGAGTTGCCGGAGTCGATGGTCGAATCTCAGCTCGATTACATGCTGCAGAACCTTCAGAACCGTATGCAGGCGCAGGGAATGCGGTTGGAAGACATGGGTATCAATGCCGAATCTTTCAAAAAAATCTATCGTGAGATTGCTGCCAAGCAGGTTAAATCAAGCTTGATTATGGAAGCGATCGCAATTCAGGAAAATCTCAAGATTGACGAAGACGAAATCAAGGATAAGCTCGACGAAATCATCGAGACCAGTGGTGCTCCCAAAGAGGCGGTCATCAATTTTTACAGCAGCGACGAAAAACGCCGAGGCCTGGTGTCTCAAATGGCCGAAGAAAAGGTTGTTGCGTTTTTGAGCGGTAAGGCCAAAATCGAGATGGTCGACAAGCAGTCCCTGGATCAGGCCCAAATGGCAGAGGAGTGATCGTATGAGTCTTATACCCATGGTTGTTGAGCAGACAGGAAGGGGCGAGCGTGCCTATGATATTTTTTCCCGACTGCTCAAGGATCGCATTATCTTTCTGGGTGGAAGCATTGATGATCAGGTTGCTAACCTGATTATTGCGCAACTATTGTTCCTTGAATCCGAGGATCCCGAAAAGGATATCTTCCTGTACATAAACTCTCCCGGTGGGGTTGTCACTGCCGGCATGGCCGTATACGATACCATGCAATATGTACGGTGCCCCGTTTCTACCCTTTGTGTCGGGCAGGCAGCCAGCATGGGAGCTGTGTTGCTCGCTGCGGGAGCCGAAGGTAAACGCTTTTCATTGCCGCATGCTCGTATCATGATTCATCAGCCTTGGGGTGGGTTCCAGGGGCAGGCCACCGATATCAATATTCACGCCCAGGAAATACTGCGGATGCGTGAAACCCTGAACGGCGTGCTGGCCAAGCATTCCGGGCAGACTTTTGAGAAAATTGCCGCCGATACCGAGCGTGATTTTTTCATGGGTAGCGAGGACGCTAAAAAGTATGGTATCGTTGACGATATAGTAAAGAGAAAAACCTAAGCTTTTTAGGACGGAGGATTTTGTGAGCGACCATGATGGAAAGTCCGGATATCTGACCTGCTCCTTTTGTGGTAAGGGGCAGGATGATGTCAAAAAGCTTATTGCTGGGCCGGAAGTTTACATTTGCGATGAGTGCATCGAATTGTGCAAGGATATTATCGCCGAGGAGGCCAAACTGGAAGATTCTTCCGAAAATAGCCCCAAGCGTTTGCCGCGCCCCTCGGAAATCAAAGATGCTCTGGACGAATACGTGATAGGGCAGGAGAGAGCTAAAAAGATTCTCTCCGTGGCTGTCTATAATCATTACAAGCGCGTAGAAACGATTCTGGATGGCGACGATGTCGAAATCCAGAAAAGTAACATTCTGATGCTAGGACCAACCGGCAGTGGTAAAACGTTGTTGGCCCAAACGCTTGCGAGATTACTGAATGTGCCTTTTGCCATTGCCGACGCGACCAACCTCACCGAGGCCGGGTATGTAGGCGAGGACGTAGAGAACATCATCCTCAATCTTTTGCAGGCCGCTGATTACGACCTCGAAAAAGCTCAGCGTGGGATTATCTATATTGACGAGGTCGACAAAATTGCACGGAAATCAGACTCGCCTTCCATAACCCGGGATGTTTCGGGGGAAGGTGTGCAGCAGGCTCTGCTCAAGATCATCGAAGGCACCACTGCAAGTGTTCCGCCTAAAGGTGGTCGTAAGCATCCGCAGCAAGAGTTCCTCAAGGTCGATACAACCAACATCCTGTTTATATGTGGCGGTGCTTTCTCCGGGCTTGAGAGTATTATCAAGCAGCGTAGCGGAAGCAAGTCTATGGGGTTCGGCGCCGAGATCAAGGAGAAAAAGGATCAGGGCATAGGGGAAATTCTGGCTCGGACAGAGCCTATGGACCTTATCCGATTCGGTCTTATACCCGAGTTTGTAGGACGTCTGGCTGTAATTGCGACCTTGGAAGAGCTTGATGAAGAATCGCTTGTGCGTATTCTTAAAGAACCTAAAAACGCCCTCGTTAAGCAGTATCAGAAGCTTTTCGATATGGAAAAGGTTCATCTTAAGTTCACCGACGGTGCATTGGTTGCCGTAGCCGAAGAAGCTCTCAAGCGTAAAACCGGAGCGCGTGGTTTGCGTTCCATTATTGAAAATGCCATGCTGGACGTCATGTACGATATTCCTTCGCAGGATCGTGTTAAGGAAGTCGTTATCAATGAAGATGTTATCCGGCAGCAGGGCAAACCTATAATCGTGTACGACTGTGCGGAATCGGCCTAGCTGGTTGATGGCACGATTGCCGAGAAATACTGAATCATAATGAATATTCAGGAATCAAATACAGGCAGCAGCGGAACCCCGTTGCTGCCTTTGCGCGATATCGTCATCTTCCCTTATATGGTGACCCCGCTTTTTGTAGCGCGTGACAAATCAATTTTTGCGCTCGAAGAAGCCATGGAAGGGGAAAAGACTATCTTTTTGGCTACCCAAAAAGATCCTCAGGTCGATGATCCTTCGCTGGATGACGTTTATGAGGTCGGAACCGTTGCCCATATTGTCCAGTTGTTGAAGTTGCCTGATGGCACGATAAAAGTGCTTGTTGAAGGTAAGCACAGGGGACGCATCGATCATTGGTCCGCCACCGATGAGTCTATTTATGTCGATTATTCCGCCCAGGATGATATCGAGGTGGTTGAAGGTTCGGAGCTCGAGGCGTTGCTTCGCAGTGTCAGTGAACTTTTTGAGTCCTATGTGGCATTGAGCAAGAAGATTCCTACCGAGGTTGCCGCATCGGTTGCCGGAACCCAGGCCCCCGGGCGGTTGTCTGATACAGTCGCTGCCCATCTGAGTCTGAGGGTCCAGGAAAAACAGGAGTTGCTCAGTGTTCTCAATCCGATTGAGCGTCTTGAAAAACTCATTACCTTGCTGGCTCGCGAAATTGAAATTCTGGAAATCGAGAAAAAAATCCGATCCCGCGTTAAAGGCCAGATGGAGCGGAGTCAAAAAGAGTACTACCTCAACGAGCAGATGCGCGCTATCCAGAAAGAACTCGGAGAAAGCGATGAGTTCAAAGCCGAAATCAAGGATCTGGAAGAGCGCATCAAGCAGGCCCATATGTCCGTTGATGCTGAAGAGAAGGCCTTGGGCGAATTACGCAAATTGCGTATGATGTCTCCGGCTTCCGCCGAGGCTACAGTGGTGCGTACATACATAGACTGGTTGGTCTCCGTTCCCTGGAAGAAGAAAACCCGGGATCGTCGTGATATGGTCTATGCAGAGAAAATACTCGAAGCCGATCACTATGGTTTAGATAAGGTCAAAGAACGCATTCTCGAATATCTTGCCGTCCAGGCTCTGGTTAAAAAAATCAGGGGCCCGATCCTTTGCCTTGTGGGGCCGCCCGGTGTCGGGAAAACCTCTTTGGGCAAATCCATTGCCTTGGCGTTGGGGCGCAAGTTTGCGCGTATTTCCCTTGGAGGATTGCGGGACGAAGCAGAAATCCGGGGTCACAGGCGCACTTATATCGGTGCCATGCCCGGTAAGATTATTCAGAATATGCGAAAGGTCGAGGTGAAAAATCCGGTCTTTCTGCTTGATGAGATCGACAAGGTCAGTAGTGACTTTCGAGGGGATCCGTCCTCGGCTCTTCTAGAGGTGCTTGATCCTGAGCAGAATACTACTTTCGGTGACCATTACATCGAAGTTGAATATGACCTGTCCGATGTCATGTTCATTGCGACGGCCAACAGCCTGCACGGTATAGCCCGTCCTCTGCTCGATCGAATGGAAGTTATTCGTATCGAAGGATATACCGAAGATGAAAAAGTGAACATCTCCCAGAAATATCTGATTGGCAAACAGGTTAAAGCCCATGGGCTGGACCCGGCATGTGTTACTTTTGACGATGCTGCAATTTACCGGATTATCAGGAATTTTACCCGGGAGGCCGGGGTGAGAAGCCTCGAGCGGGAGATCGCCAACATCTGTAGAAAAGTTGCGCGTCAGGTCGTTATGTCCAAAGATAAAACGACTCGCTTTACTATCGATGGTGACGCTGTCGGTAATTTTCTTGGTGTGCATCGCTATGAATATGGCGTCAAGGAAGAGGAAAGCTCGGTCGGTCTTGTAACGGGTTTGGCCTGGACGGAAGTGGGAGGGGAGCTTCTTACCATTGAAACGACCATTCTGCCCGGAAATGGCAGACTTACCGTTACCGGGAAGCTCGGGGAGGTCATGCAGGAATCCGCCAAGGCCGCTTTGAGTTATATCCGTTCCCGTTGGAAGGAACTACATTTGGAAAAGGACTTTTACCATAAAGTCGATATCCATATACATGTTCCTGAAGGGGCGATTCCAAAGGATGGACCATCTGCCGGCATCACCATGGCGACTGCCTTGGCGTCTGCCTTGACAGGACGCGAGGTTGACCGTAACCTGGCTATGACTGGAGAAATCACCTTGAGAGGCCGTGTGCTGCCCATAGGTGGCCTGAAGGAAAAGTTGCTGGCTGCCAAGAGGGCAGGGTTGAAGCGGATACTTATCCCTGTGGAAAATAAAAAGAATCTGGAAGAAGTACCTGAGGTTATCCTGACTTCTTTGGAAATCATACCGGTCTCCCACATGGATGAAGTGCTCGAGCAGTCACTTAAATTGCCTTTGCCCTTAGGTGCCGTATCATCGAAGAAAGACAAAGTTCTTGGGACGGAGGGGCCAGTTTGTCATTAGAAAAAAAGTTAAAATAATATCTTGACACTCTTTTTCCTGTTCTGATATAAGTATCGCACTTTCAGCGACACCAAATCTTTCAATCAAAAGTGGAGGTATATTGTGACCAAAGCCGATCTTGTCAATGCGATGGCTGAAAAAGCAGGTATGAGCAAAGCCGAAACCGAAAAAGCGATCAAGGCTTTTACCGATGTAATCACCGACGCTCTGAAAGCTGGTGAAAAAGTAGCGCTGGTTGGATTCGGTACATTCAGTGTTGGCGAGCGAGCTGCTCGGGTAGGCCAGAACCCCCAGACCGGCGAAAAAATGGATATCCCTGCTGCCAAGGTACCTAAGTTCAAACCTGGCAAAGCACTCAAGGATTCCGTTAATTAAACACTGGATAATCACCCACTGATTGAAGATTTGATTTAGATAGGAAACGCCCTAGTCGCGGATCTGTATCACTGTTTTCGGACTACAAGCGCTTCCTATTTTAATGTAAGACCACACGGGGCTGTAGTAGAGTCGGTTACANNTTCGAGTCCCGTCAGCCCCGCCATTATTAAACGGGCGAATAGCTCAGCTGGGAGAGCATCGGCCTTACAAGCCGAGGGTCACAGGTTCGATCCCTGTTTCGCCCACCATTTTAAAAGGCGCACGATGCGTCCGAGGAAACACTGGGGCTGTAGTAGAGTCGGTTACAANNTTCGAGTCCCGTCAGCCCCGCCATTGTAAACAAGAGAAGGCACCGCAGATTGCGGTGCCTTTTTTCTTTTGTGGCAGTTTATTTAATATGGTTTCAGCTATGGTACAATTCTAAGCATCATGGCATTGTTTCTCTGTAAGGTCGGCACTCCTGACGGACGGGTTATTGTGCGGTATTGCAAAGCCCGCAACCGCTACGAACTCCAAAAAAGTCTTGAGGAGGAGGGCCTTTGTATATTCAAGGTCCGGCGCGCTCTCTTTTCCCTGACCTTTTTTACGGATCGTCGCAAAAAACGATGGTCGCAACACCGCTTCCTGTTGTTCAACCAGGAATTGCTAGTCTTGCTCCGATCCGGCATGCCGATCATCGAAATCCTCGATTCTCTGGTACAGGAAAAAGACTCCTCCGCAACCAAAGCAGTCCTTCGGGACGTTAAAACGGCCGTGCAGGGAGGCAATTCTCTGTCCGAGGCTTTTTCTGCTTATCCTGAATTTTTTTCATCACTGTACGTGGCCACTGTTGCCTCCGGCGAAAAAACCGGTGATCTTCCACAAACCGTGTCACGGTTTCTTGCCTACCAGAAACGTCTTGCCCGTTTACGGGAAAGATTGAAATCGGCCGCTTTTTATCCGCTGTTTCTTTTGGCAGCAACCGTGGCCGTGCTCCTTTTCATGATTTTTTTCGTCATTCCCAGTTTTATGCAGATTTTTGCCGATGCGCAGGTAGCCTTACCTTTGCTGACGCGGGTGGTGCTGGCCGGTGCGAGCTTGGCTGCTCGTGGATGGCCTTTTGTACTGGTATTTTTGGTGCTTCTTTTCTGGATGCTACGTCGTTTTATACAGACCCCGAAAGGTAGACTGTTGCTGGACAAGGCCATTTTGAAAACACCCGGAATCGGCCACCTGTTTCGTTTGAGCGGTCTGGTCAATTTCTGCAGGACCACGGCAACCATTCTTGCCAGCGGGTTACCGCTTGTCGAAGCCATGAACCTGGCTTGCGCTGTTCTTAATAATCGCATTCTGCAACAGGGTGTTACTAATGTGGTTATCTCAGTAAATGAGGGAGATACGCTGGGCAATGCCTTGCAACGTAATCAGATTTTCCCACTTGTAGCAGTGCGAATGATCGGCACCGGAGAAAAGACCGGAACCTTGGGTCCGATGTTCGAGGAGGTATCGGACTACTATGAAGCGGAGATCGATAACAGTCTTGAGCGATTGGCGAGTTTGGCCGAACCTCTCATTCTTCTTTTTGTTGGATTTGTTATAGGCGGAATTGTCGTAGCCATTTATCTGCCTATTTTCCAGCTGGCCGGTACCGTCCGGTAGACATCGGGAGTTTCTGTATGCCGTATCGTTGGCTCAAAATAGGCGAAATGCTCGTGGAATCAGGAGCTATTGCGCCGTGGCAGATCGACATCATTCTCGAGAGAATGAAAGTCATCGGTTTGCGATTCGGAGAAACGGGCATCGAGCTTGGTTTTTACGATGAAGAGGTGCTCGCCCAGGCCCTCGCTCGTCAGTTCGGGATGGAGTATGTAGACCTGGGTACTTTTGAACCAGATCCGGAGCAATTGATCGGTATCCCTGATGATCTAACGATCCGTTTTGGAGTCGTACCTTTGCAACGCAAAGGGGACACACTGGTGGCTGCCACTGCCGATCCAACAGATGTTATTCGTCTGGATCAACTTGAGTGGCTTATCGGCGGTACGGTCATGCTGAAGGTTGCCAGCAAGGGCCATATCCAGCGGATGACCACCGGTAGCCATGCCGTGACCGGTGAAGTCCTGGAGCTCACCCTTGAAAAATTCCGCGGTCAGGTAGCAAATAAATCCATAGAGGACAAGGATCTCCTTGTTGTCGACGATGCTGGGGGTGATCACAGCCCTGTTATCAAGTTGATCGATACCACCTTGGTCGATGCCCTGAATAAGCGTGCCAGTGATATCCATATTGAATCAGGCGCCCAAGGGGTTCTCATTAAATATCGTATCGATGGCGTGCTGTCCCGTGCCATGGAACCCCTCGATCGCCGATTCCAGGGGCCCATCATTTCGCGCGTTAAGGTCATGAGTGAACTTGATATATCCGAACGCCGCATTCCTCAGGATGGTCGTTTCAAGGTACGCATGGGGGGCAGACCCATCGATTTCCGGGTTTCCATTCTTCCCAGCAGTTTTGGGGAAGATGCCGTTATCAGGATACTTGATAAGAGCAGTATCGCTGCTGATCTTAAAGGGTTGCGACTGGAGTCTTTGGGCTTCAACGATCGGGAAATAAAACGTTTTCGCAAGCAGATTCAGGCTCCTTACGGCATGGTGCTGGTAACCGGGCCTACCGGAAGCGGCAAAACAACGACTCTGTATGCCGCGTTGGCAGAAATTCATACGGAACAAGAAAAAATTATAACCATTGAAGACCCAGTGGAATATCAGGTCCCCGGTATAGTTCAGGTGCCTATTAATGAAAAGAAAGGGCTGACATTTGCCAGGGGACTGCGCTCCATATTGCGGCATGATCCCGACAAAATCATGGTTGGAGAGATTCGAGACCCCGAGACAGCCCAGATTGCCGTGCAATCAGCGCTTACCGGTCATTTGGTTTTTACTACTGTGCATGCCAACAACGTGTTTGATGTTCTTGGTAGATTTTTACATATGGGGTTGGATCCCTATCATTTCCTTTCCAGCCTCAATATGGTTTTGGCGCAACGCCTCGTACGAAAGCTCTGTCCCCATTGCAAACGACAAGTCAGTTATGATCGTAGCGTACTGGAAAAATCCGGCTTGGATTTTGAGCGTTATGGAAAACACGAATATTATGAGGGTGCCGGTTGCGATCATTGTCATGGCCTGGGTTTTTCCGGTCGCTCGGCGATAATTGAATTGCTTGAAATGAACGACGAACTTCGCGAATTGATTAACAATCGCGTTCCCGTTGGCCAATTACGCCGAGCAGCAGCTCGCACGGGGACGATTTTTTTACGGCAGGCCGCGCTTGAAAAAGTTTTTGAAGGCATTACCAGTCTGCCGGAAATCAACAGAGTCACCTTTGTTGATGAGGGGTTATCGTCATGAAATGGCGCCGATATGTAGGAGTCGATATGCAGGGCGGTGAAATTCGTGCCGTAGCACTGCGTAGAAGATGGCGCAAGGGGGGGCAATTGCTGGAGAGCCGAATCCAAGCCATGCCAAAAACCCCTTCAGGCTCGGATGATACTCTATTGATACCCGCTTCAAGCGAAACCGCACTGGTGTCCGCATTGCGCGATACTTTACAACCGGTGGCTCTTGGCGAACGACGGGTAGCTGTTTCCTTACCCGACCATTGCGGCTATGTTCTGACGCTGAACATTGAAAATTTCTCCCGCTCACATCGGGAGGCCCGGGGAGTCGTTGCATGGCAGGTCGGAAACCTGCTGCCTGGCCTTTCCAATCTCCATCTTGACTATCAGGTATTGAGGCGTGAGGTCGGTGGCGCCGCAAGGTTGCTGGTTATTGCCATTGAGAAAGAGATTCTGGGCCGGTACGAAAACTTCATTCAGCAAGCAGGGTATATTCCTGAGTACATAAGTTTTTATGGCCTCAACTTATACCGTCACTGGCGATACCGCCTCGATCCGGAAGGGGATGCGATTCTGTTTTCCATGAACGAGGAAGGCATTGTGATTCAGTCCTATCGAGATGGCGTGCTGGAATATTACCGGGCACGTGCAGTTGGTGGGGAGGCTTCCCATCAAGTGCAGGAACTGCATCGAATCGTGACGGGTTATGGTCGTGAGTTCACCGGCAGCGGCAGGTTCGGAGTTTTTTTACATGCCGACAAACCCGTTGAGCAAGCAACTCAAGAGGCACTGAGTGAATGTTTCGGCCGAAAAGTCCAGCTTCTGGAGGGGAATGCAGACTCTCCCCCCGCCTTGGCGGCTGCTCTTGGAGCAGCTGAGTGCATGATGATGGGAGGTTGAATGAAGCTGACAGTCAATCTCGTTACTAAACGCCCTGTCGATGTGGCTGTTTTGAGAAAACTCGCCACAGCCTTGCTGCTGTTGCTCGGGCTCTGGTTGCTTGTCACGGTGGGCATGATGATTATGGTCAGGCATAAGCATCAGAATATCATGCAGTTGCTGTCCGAAATGCCTGAAAAGGTAGCCGTTCCCGCAATAAATGCAGGGAGCCAGAAGGAAGTGCAAGCTGAAATTTCCAAGACCGAGCGTATTTTACAGCGCCGTGGGTTTCGTTGGTCGCGCATTTTGAATCACCTCGAAAAAACCTCGCTTGAAGGGATACAGATTCGCTCTATCCAACCCGACTTTGAGAAGCAGACACTGGCCATACAGATATTAGCGAGGGATGAGACTGTTTTTCGGGAATATCTTGAAAATCTGTTGCGATATGAACCGTTTTCCCAAGTGTTATTGTTGCGGCAGGAAAATGTCGACATCAAGGATGCCGTGGGACAGACCTTTGCTGCTCTACGCTGCGAGATAAGCATCCGTGGGGGCTTCTGAGATGACACTTACACGCGTGATGGACATTCTGGACGAGCTGTGGCGAACCAACCGCAGGGGGTGTATTCTCATTCTCGGCGGATTGCTGGTAAATATCAGCCTTTTGCTGTTATTGCATGCCGTCATGTTGCCCGGGCTGGAAAAAGATCAAGCGACTCTTATCCAGCGCCAGGCGGCTCAACGCGCCCTTGCTGTCGAAAAGCCGGGGCAGGCTTTATCTGATGCTAGCGACCCCCTGGAACAGTTTTATCGCCAGGTCGCGGATTATGAAAGTTTTCCAGAGTTTTTAAAACAACTGTATCTGTATTCCCGGGATTCCGGGTTGAACATCGAGCGTATTGCCTATCGTCCAGAAAAAACCGATTTACGGACGGTACTCAGGTATCAACTCGATTTTTCCGTAACGGGCCAATACCTACAGATTAAGAAGTTTATCCAAGCTCTTGAGAATTGGTCACAACTGGTAGTGGTTGAACAGGTTAAATTGACCGGGCAGAAACCGGAGCGTGATGAGGTTGTCTTGAGCATTCGTCTGGCTGCTTACTTCGATACGGTGGAATCATGACCCGTTCGGTTAAAATATTGATTGTGTTTTTGAGCATGTTGGCAGTTGCTCTGGTTTATGCCTACATTAATTGGCCACGGCAAGCCCGTGTCGCCAGCCGGCCTGCAACTGCCCCGCGTGCCGTCGTTCCTTCCGAAACAGCTGATATGCCGGCCACCAACGGGGTTGCCTTACAGGAGCCAGAAGGTGGGCAGGATGACTCGCCTGTGGTCATCCGGAATATTTTTGCTCCGCTTTTCTCCGTTCCGGCCCGACCTGCGAGGCCCGCAATCAAAACGCCTGTTCCGCCACCTGATACGGTCGGTTCAATAGAGCCTCCTCCACCTCCTCCGAGACCCCGACCGTTTTTTGTAGGCATGTTGCGTTACGAAGGCCGACAGCGCGTTTTTTTCTCTTTCGCCGGGGAAGTGTATGTAGTCGGCCCGGGAGATCGCTTCGGCCCGGACAACAAGTTTCGGCTGCTGAAAGTTTCCCCGCAAAGCCTGACCGTTCAGCATGACGATGACGTCGACAGTTTTGAAATAGCGGCTGAGGAGCAACCCATTTCAATACTATCGGCGCCAGGGGCATCCTACCAGGAACCTCAGGCTCCGATGGAAGCTTTTGTCCCGAGTGAACCAGAGACTACAGTCCCGAGTGAACCAGGTACTACAGTCCCGAGTGAACCAGGGACTGCAGTACCGAGTGAACCAGCGACTACAGTACCGAGTGAACCGGGGACTACCGTACCGAGTGAACCGGAGCCTATAAACGGGGAGGTGGACATTGAGGACATCATCGATGAATAGGGCCGTCTGGGGGGTAGGTTTGCTATTCATGGTGTTGGCAGGTTGTGCCGGGCAGAAAGCTTTTCATGCCGGGGACAAGTACCTCCAGCAAGGTGAATACGATCTGGCCATGGAACAATACGCCCTGGCCGTGGCCGCAGAACCCGAACGCCACGAATATCGTATGAAATGGCTGGATGCTCGCAGTCGATCGGCTGTATGGCATTATGAACGGGCGCAACAGTTTTCCAGGGATGGCAACCTTGCCCTGGCTGCTGCGGAATACCGCCAGGCAGCCCAGTTGGATGGCAGCCTGACGGTGGCCGTACAGAGATTGAAAGAGATTCAGGACCGCATCCAGGCGGACCAGTTGATTACCGAAGCTGAAGAGTTTTTCAAGAAGGGAAGATATAGTCAGGCCAGATCCAACCTCGGCCAGGCGCTGCGATTGGTTTCTCCTGACCCTCGGGCAGAACAGCTCATGCAGCAGGTTCAACTGGCCGGCCAGACCATTATGGATGGTTATGAACTGGAGTTGACCTCACGTGAACCTTTGAACCTGCAGTTTGCCAATATAAATTTGCAGCAGGCCTTTGCTGTGTTGAGTCAGCTGTCCGGGATTCATTTCATACTCGATGATGAAATCAGCCCCCGCCCCGTCACCCTGTTGCTGAAGAAGGCCTCCTTTGCGCAGGTACTGGATCTGATGCTTAAACTGAACGGCCTCGGCAAGCGCGTTCTGAACAGTCAGACCATTCTGGTGTATCCCAAAACCCAGGAAAAGGAAAAACAATACGAAGATCGCATCATCCAGGTCTTTTATCTTTCCAATATCGAAGCCAAAAATGCGGTAAACATGCTGCGAACCATGCTGCAGGCGCGAAAAATTTATGTGCATGAGGAGCTTAATGCGATTGTCCTGCGTGACAAGCCCGAGACCGTTGAACTCGCCAGGCAGATTCTGGAGGCGGCGGATCGTAACGATTCGGAAGTCGTTTTTGATCTCGAACTTGTGGAAGTCAGTCATCGCGATGTATTGAACCTTGGCCCGAGATTAAGTACTTATTCCATTAGTGCGGGGTTAGGTCAAACCACCGTCGATAGCCAAGGAAACATCGTGGGCAGGCTGGTGAGCGATGTCTTGACGGCAGGTGGAACGACAGACACCCTGGTGAGCAGCTTTAGTAGTCTCGAATCTTTTTATACACTGCCGACGGCGACTTTTGATTTTGCCAAAACACTGACGGATAGCGAAATTCTGGCCAACCCGAAAATCCGGGTCAAAAACCGGCAGAAAGCCAAAGTCCACATCGGCACCCGGGAACCCATTGTAACCACCAATATCAGTACGACCACCGGCGATGTTACTTCGACCAACGTGCAGTACATCGATGTCGGAGTCAAGCTTGACGTCGAACCGAACATTCAACTCGACGATACGGTTGTCACCACTCTTAGCCTTGAGGTCAGCAATATCCTGGAAAGAGAGACTATTGCCGGCGGCGGATTCGCTTTGCGGATATCCACTACCAATGCTGCGTCGTCCCTGATTCTCAAGGATGGAGAACGCACCATCATCGGAGGCTTGATTCGTGACGATCTGGCCTCCACGCGCAACACCCTGCCGTTTTTGGGGAGCATTCCCATCATCGGGCAGCTCTTTACCGGTCGCAGTAATGAAAAGGAAAAAAGAGAAATTCTGCTGTCGATCACTCCTCACATTGCGCGCAACCTCGATCTGCCACGCTCCGATATAGCCACGATCTGGTCGGGCAGCGAAGAGGATCTCGCTCCGGGATCGCGGTTTCCATCGTTCGCAGTTGATGATGCAGTCAATGATTATTCCAGCGATGTTACAGCCGGACTGGAAGCGACGGCCGTCATGCCGGAATCGGATGGCGGAACACCGATTGAATTGAGTATTGGCGGGCCGGAAGAGATTATTGAAGGTCAGTCGTTTTTCCTGCATATCTCGGCAACAGGTGTTCAGGATATGGTGAAGGCCCGGCTTGCCTTGCGCTATTCTGCGTCGCTGGTGCAATTTGTGGGGGTCAGACCCGGCAGCCTGCTAGGGAGGGCGGTGGAGGATAGTCTCGCTTCAGTCCTGCCTTCCGAAACATTGGATACGGTTATTACCGAGGTGCGACGGTCTGAAGGCGGATCCGGGGTATCCGGAGATGGCCCGGTGGCAGTCTTCGAGTTCAAGGCGACGGGTCGTGGTAATCCCGATTTTTTCCTCGAGGAATGCAGGCTCGAAACCAGCCAGGGGGTGACTGCCGCCTGTGTGGCATCTCCTTTAACGATCGAGATGGAATAAATGCGCATCAGGGACGGCTTTTTATCACGACATTCAACCGGCTTCACCCTTATCGAGGTCGTCATTACGGTGGCCATCCTTGGCATCCTGGTATCCACTGTATTGCCTCTGGCAGAGATTACCGTACAACGAACGCGTGAATTTGAACTGCGTCATTCCTTAAGAACCTTGCGCATAGCCATAGATCAGTATAAGGAGGATTTCGACCAGGCGGTTAAAAACCAAAAAATTATTCCTGAAGCCGATCAGACCGGTTATCCGACCAGCCTTGACGAGTTGATCGAAGGTATGGATTGGGGAGGGCTTTACGCATTTCCCCGTAAATATTTACGACGCCTCCCGGTGGATCCTTTTGATGATGGGCAGGGGTGGGGCTTGCGAGGCTATCGGGATGCTCCTGATTCGACTTCCTGGGATGGCAAGGATATCTATGATGTCTATTCTAAAAGCGACCGGACCGCACTTGATGGCACAGCCTACAATTCCTGGTGACAGGTCCGCCATGGGCCCGAACAAGAGGAGGCATTGTGCTGCTTTTACCCTTATAGAACTCATGATCGTCATGACGATCGTCGCTATCCTGGCCTCAATTGCCGTTCCTCATTACCAGCGGAATGTCATCCGGGCCCGCGAGACGGTGTTGAACGAAAACCTTTACCAGATGCGTAAGGCCATAGATGCGTTTTATGCCGATAATCGTAAATATCCCGATAGTTTGAATGAACTGGTTGAAAAACGTTACCTGAGAGGTCTTCCCAGGGACCCCTTTACCGGAAGTGCGGAAACATGGTACACCATACCTCCGGAAGTTCTCGATCCTGCCATGGGAGATCTCGGTGCTGTTTTCGATGTTCATAGCGGCAGCGACCTGGTAGGACTAAACGGTATACCTTATCGCGACTGGTAGAGACCCAATGATTCAACTTTACAATGTCTGCATGTCTTATCAAAAGGAAGCCACAGCCCTTAACGAATTCAGTCTCAAGGTGCCAAAGGGAGATTTCCTTTATCTGACCGGGCCCTCCGGAGCAGGTAAATCCACCCTTTTGAAACTGCTTTATGGCGCTGTAAAACCGACTCGTGGTCAAGTTCTTATCAATGGCATGAACATAACGCGTATGCGTTCATGGCGCATCCCTATGCTGCGTCGTAAACTGGGCATCGTTTTTCAGGATTTCAAACTTATCTCCACCCGCACCGTGTTTGAGAACGTGGCTTTCCCCTTGGAAATGCAGGGGAAAAAACGCTTTGAAATCAGTAATAAAGTCTATCAGGCACTCAAACATGTCGGCTTGCAGGGCAAACTGAATCGATTTCCTCTGCAGCTTTCAGGGGGAGAACAGCAAAGAGCCGCCATTGCCCGTGCCCTGGTTATCGATCCGTTGATTCTGCTGGCGGATGAACCGACCGGAAACCTTGACGACGATGTTACCTGTGAAATCATGGAACTGTTCAAGGGGGCCAATGCGCGGGGTACGACCGTATTGCTTGCCACGCATAACCGGGAAATCATTCGACGTTATCCTCGCCGCATCGTGTCCCTCGACAAGGGCCGCCTGGTTGACGACCATACTCCTTGACCCTGCCTTTTCCAGTCTATCGTTTCAGTTTACCGCGTCTCATTTTGCTTTGAAGGGAAAGAATCGTGCTGCAATCCATCGGATATTTCATGCGCAGGGTAGGGCGCAATCTGAGGCAGACCCCTGTTCTATGCAGTGCCGCTATCGGTACTGTGGCCGTGGCCCTCATGATAATCGGCTTTTTCGGCATTGTTGTTGTTAACGTGCAGCAAGTGGCTCAGCAGTGGAGCCGTGAAATCCAGGTAGTCGCCTATTTCGATCAGGTCCCGGATCTGGGTAAGGTACAGCAGTGGAGGTCCTCCCTCGAAGCAATGGCTGAAATCGAGCGCGTTGAATATGTGTCGCGGGATGAGGCGTTCAAACGTTTTAAAATACGTCTCGGGACCGATGCCGATTTGCTTGATGGGGTCGGCGCCGATTTTTTGCCGGCCTCGCTGGAGATTATTCTGCATGATGACAATCAAAACAAAGGCGGTGTCGAAGCCGTGGTCCAACGGCTCAAACAGATTCCTGAATTGGATGATATAAGTTACGAACCGGAATGGCTTGAACGATTTGATGCCTTTGTCGGTCTTTTAAAGGTTGCCGGGATTGTATTCGGTGGATTTCTGCTGTTCGCCGCCTTGTTCATTGTATCGAATACCATTAAACTGACTCTTTATGCCAGGCGCGAGGAAATCGAGATAATGGCCCTTGTGGGGGGAACGCCCTTATTCATCAAAATGCCCTTCCTGATTGAGGGGGCCTTACAGGGCATCTTGGGCGGTCTGCTGGCGCTTTGCGGTGTCTGGGCGGTTTTTACCCTGGTATTACGGGAAGGGCTGTATGGGGTTTTGATGGTAACCGGTACCGAGGGCATTCTTTTCCTCTCTCCTATGCAGCAGTGGGGAATGGCCCTGTGCGGCCTGATGCTGGGACTCACCGGCAGTCTGCTTTCCCTGAGAAAGTTCGTCAGGATTTGAAGATGGAAGTTTTTCAGGGACAGGGCATTGTTGCGCGGCTGTTTTGTTGTCTGCTGTTGTTCGTATGTCTGGTAACATCAGCAAGGGCTGACGATATCGATCGTCAACGCCAGAGCCTCAAGGACATTCAGAGCCGCATCCAGCGCCTCTCAAAACGACTTGAAAGCAGTCGTGAGCGGGAAGGGGAAGTAAAACAGGAACTGGCGCAACTGGAGAAGGAATTATCCGGTCTGCAACAAAATTCGCGCCGCCTTCAATCTCGCCTGAACGCTTTGAAACAAGATATCGGCGACAAGGAAAAACGCGCCGGAATATTGAGTAAACAAATTTCCGAAAGGGAGCAATATGTGCGTCGGCGTCTTGGATCCGTATACCGCCGTGGGGAAATGCGCATGTTCAAAATATTGTTTGAAAAGAATTCGCCCTCTCTTCTGGCGGAAAATTTCTATTACCTCACGCGACTTGTACGACAAGATCGCGAGCTCCTGAAAAGTTATCGTGATGACTGGCGTGTTTTACGCGATACTCTGCAAGAGCTTGAAAATTTGCGTAGCGAACAGCAACGGCGGTTGGCTATGCTCGACGCCAGCCACAAGACCCTGAACAATGGGCACCAAGCCCGCAAAACAGCACTGAGCAAACTGAAGCAAGACAGTACGACGTTAAAGCAGGAAATGACCGGTTTGCAGGAAAAAGCCCGCCGCTTGCGTAATCTGCTTAAAACGCTTGAAACGGCAAAAACCCGCGAGTATAGTGGCGCCTCGGGTGGCGCCTCGGGTGAATTCAAGCAGCAGAAAGGTTCCTTGCCGTGGCCCGGTCAAGGCGCGTTGGTGGTCCGTTTCGGGATTAATGCCAACAAGGAACTGGGCACCAGCTATGAAAGCCAGGGGATCGAACTCGCGCAGGCTGCCGGAACGCCCATTCAGGCTGTAGCCAGAGGGAAAGTCGTTTTTGCAAAGCCGTTTCGCGGATTTGGTAATCTTCTGATCCTGGATCATGGTGGCGGTTATTATTCTTTGTACGCACAGGCCAGCCAGCTTGTCAAAAAAGTTGGTGAGAAGGTTGCCGCCGGGGATAAAGTTGGCATTTCCGGTTTTGGAGACAGTAAAACAATCTATTTCGAGATCAGGCAACGTGGCACGCCGCTGGATCCCCTCCAGTGGCTCAAGCCGCGACGATGATACGTGAGGAAGGAGATACATTGATGGGCAAGGGGAAACGGATCGCCTTATTGTTGCTGTTGACCCTGGTTTTGGGGGGCTGGCTGGTGGACCTTTTTGTCGGCTGCAGTGAAGCCGAAACCGGCACTCCATATAAGGAACTGGAGCAGTTTACCGATGTCTTGACCATTATTCAAAACAGCTACGTTGAAGAAGTCCCCATGTCCAAACTTATCGAAGGGGCTATCAATGGCATGCTGAGTTCCCTTGATCCTCATTCTTCTTATCTTTCCCCGGATATGTTTCGGGAGATGCAGATCGATACCTCAGGGGAATTCGGTGGGCTGGGTATTGAAATTACCCTGAAAGAAGGAGTCTTGACAGTCGTTTCGCCCATTGAAGATACCCCGGCCGACCGTATCGGGCTGGCTGCAGGCGACATGATTGTCAAGATAGGTGAGCGTTGGACCAAAGATCTGTCCATTATGGAAGCGATCAGTATGATGCGTGGTCCTGAAGGGTCGAGTGTATCCATCACGATTATGCGCTCTTCCTTTGACAAACCGCGTGAATTTACCTTGATTCGCGAAATTATCAAGGTGAAAAGTGTAAAATTCCGAATGCTTGAAAATGGGTTCGGGTACGTGCGACTCACCCAGTTTCAGGAGCGCTCCGCCAAGGATCTCAGAAATGCACTTAAAAAATTGCATGCTTCGAGTGATGGCAAACTTCAAGGCCTGGTTCTCGACCTGCGCAATAACCCCGGCGGACTTCTCGATCAGGCTGCGGAAGTTGCTGATGTGTTTTTGCGGGAAGGCTTGATCGTTTATACCGACGGGCGAGTCGAAGACAGTCGCATGCGCTTTCAAGCGCATCGCTCGGGGACCGAACCGGATTACCCTATGGTCGTACTTATTAACGGCGGCAGCGCCAGCGCATCCGAAATCGTCGCCGGAGCACTTCAGGACCATCGAAGGGCAGTCATCCTCGGCATGCCGAGTTTCGGCAAAGGTTCGGTGCAAACCGTCATTTCTCTGGGAGATGATGCAGGCTTGCGCCTTACCACGGCACGCTACTATACGCCGCTGGGCACTTCGATTCAGGCCGAAGGCATCACCCCAGACATTGTCGTACGACCCATGGAATTGAAAGAAGTGGAAGATAACGAATCTGTGCGAGAAAGAGATCTCAACAATCACATGGAGAGTGATAGGAAGCCGGATGCACATCCCGCCGTCAAGGAAGAATCAAAGGATTCCCTGAGCCTGGAACAAGAGCTGCAACGGGATTATCAACTCCTGCGCGCGCTGGATTTGCTCAAAGGATGGGAATTGCTGAAGGGTCTGAAAAAAGCCGCCGCCTGATCACTCCACCTCATTCATACAAGGGGGATGTCTCATCCCCCTTTTTATAATTATGGCCACCAAAAAAAAACCAACCCGGCGGAAAAATCCGTCCAAAAAGCAACAGCCTGATCGTACCTTCAAGGTGTTATTGGCGTCGTTGTTTCTGATCGCGTTCCTGGTCGTATCCCTCATGCTCCTGACTTTTGTGCAGCGAGCACCGCAGCCAGGTGGGCTCACGTCAGTCGCGCCGCCAGCAGCAGACAGGTCGCTGGAGCCTGAACCATATTCGGCTTCTGAACCAAAACCTGAGCCATATTCTCCCTCTGAACCGGGTCAGGATCATCTTTTGACCTCGACGGTTCAGCTGGAGATCGAGCGCGCCCTGTGGCGTCAGGGCATTTCCTTTACCGGCATGGATGTGCGGGAAGAAAACGGCGTTACGCATTACTACTTACCGGCCGAATTCCCCGGGGATGCCTGGTATAATACCTTGACCCAGGCGCTGGGGAGACAATCGTCACAGCTTGAGACGGCACTGAGCGGTGCGCCGAGTCATCAGATCCGTATCTCCCTGCAAGGAAATTCCATCTTTTTATTGCACTTCAAGCGACCTGATATCAAATCTGCAGCAATACGCCCCAAAGCGCAAATTGCCATTATTGTCGATGATCTTGGCCGCGATTTGCGTGCAGTGCGTAATTTGCTGGCGATTGACCTGGATTTGACCATGGCGGTCATGCCTGAGGAGCCGCATACCAGCGAGGCCGCCGAATTATCATTTCGAGCCGGTCGTGAAGTCCTCGTTCACATGCCCATGGAACCGGAAAGCTATCCGGAAAACAATCCCGGCACCGGCGCTTTGCTGCTTGGGCAGGAGAGTTCAGAGATCAAGCGCCGTGTATCCAGTATGTTTGCCAAAGTGCCACATGCAGTGGGCGGCAACAACCATATGGGCTCCCGGTTTACTCAGTATCCCGAGGGTATGCAAGCTGTGTTTGAAGTGATGAAGGAAGGTGACTGGTTTTTTGTGGACAGCCGTACAAGTCCCGGATCGGTCGCCGTATCCGAGGCGCGCAAGGCTGATGTGGCCACAATAGGCAGGGATATTTTCCTTGATAACAGCCAGAATGTGGATGCGATTGCCCGTCAGTTGCGGGAAGCGGTGAAAATTGCCCGTTCACGCCGCAAGGTGGTGGCGATTTGCCATCCATATCCCGAGACGGTGCAGGCATTGCGTCAAGAAGCGGCATATTTGCGCCAGCAGGACATACAGGTGGTCCCTGTGTCACGGCTTTTGCAGCGCTGATTTCTGTTGTTTTTGGCAGCCAGGAATGATGTGCCGCCCATAAAAGTGGCAGATGCGTCAATCCTCCGGATTGGACGGCAACTTGCTGCCGATGTATTGCATCGCTGCATCCAGTCGTGCGTAGTTTTCATCCAGTAGAATTTCTTCAGGAAACTCGCTGTTTATGCGTCGAATAAATAAAAAGCGTTCCTTGATCGGCGTATCCTCGCTGAAAAGGGTTTGAGACGCAAGACGGTACAGGGCGGATGGTCCCTTGTGAAGGAAACGCGTTTCGTTTTTCCGATATTCGATGGATTTGTGGGAAATTTCAAACCCTTCGTCATCGAATCGGTAAAAAAGCAGATTGTGAGCCCCTGTGGCCGGGTTGTCATCAGCATGGCGTAAAACAAAATAGGAGCGCAAGGCCGATTCCCTGAATAAATCGACAAGAGGATCCGTCGGGCTTATTTTTTTCTGGGTATGGTAGCAGTGGCGAAACACCAATGAGGAAAAACAGGCTTCGTCAAGAAAACCCGCAACCTGATGATCGGATGTTGTATAAAAATAACTCGCTGGCTCCATGGCATTGTGACGGACCAGTTGCCTCCCGCAAATCGGGCAATCCGGCAGCACCAGGTCGCGGCGCGTATGGAAGTTCTCATCCCTTGTTTGCTCTTGTTGTTCAAGCCCCTGCCGAATCTCATCCAGTCGTCGCTGCGGCTCATCTTTGGCACCGATAAAAATCTGGCGCGCCAGGTGGGCAAACTGAAAGTGGACGTTGGTGCCTCGTCCGTGGGTAAGAACCGGGTAGATTTTCCCTTCGGGGTTGGTATTGAGGGACTCAACCTTGGGACTTTTGGCGATATAGCCTTCCAGACAGCGGTAGCCACGATTGATGGCATAGCCCTTAAGCAGCTGATAAGCATTTTTAAAGGGACCATCGTAATGCACACGCGAGTCGATAAGACACGGTAGCAGTCGTAACGGACGCTTGGATAATCCCTGGTCTTCAAAGAAATCGTAGAGATTCCGGCAGTTCTCCAGGGATGGAGTGTCTTTAACCGGAACAATGACGCGGTCGGAGGCAAAAAGGGCGTTTTGCGTAAAGATATCCAGGATAGGCCGTGTGTCTATGATGACAATCCCTTTTAGTGTGGATCCAGCCAAAGCGCGCGCCAGAATGTCGTACCGATTCATGCGGCTTGCAATGCTTTCAAGCTTGCGACTGGAAGGGATGAATTGAACACCGTATTCACCGAGTTCCAGCAAGTGTTCTACCGGGGTCCCGGACAATAAATCGAGCATGTCACCCTTGGGCAGGGTCCGACCGAGGCGGAACATGCGATCTACGGAAAAATGATTGTCGAAACTGAACAGGGTAACCGGCAATTCCTCATTCAGGGCTTTAAGATAGATGGCCAGGTTGGTGGCCAGGGTAGTTTTGCCGACGCCGCCTTTTTCACTGGAAACGGTTACCACATAGGGTTCAAGCATGTTGTGTCCTTCGCTTTGATGAATGATGCAGGCATTGTATAAGGAAACAAGGTAAGGATGTCAATATCTCGACGAAAAACAGGTTTTTAATATGAGTGTTTCTGAAGGGACCGTATCGGTATCACGCCTGGTCTGGCTGCTCAAGGAGGTGATCGAAGACAATTTTGTCCACGTTCTGGTAACTGGCGAAATTGCTAATTTTTCTGCACCTTCCTCCGGGCATTACTATTTCGGGCTTAAAGACGACCAGGCCCAATTACGCGGTGTCATGTTCCGATCCAGCAACCGTATGTTGAATTTCATGCCGGAAAATGGCATGCAGGTTGTCTGTTCGGGCCGCGTGTCTCTTTATCAGCAACGCGGAGAATTGCAGCTGGTGGTTGACACCATGGAACCTCTGGGGGTCGGTAACTGGCAACTGGCTTTTGAAAAACTCAAAATCAAACTCGATGCGGAGGGTTTGTTCGATGCCAGCCACAAGCGGACTTTGCCCTCGTTTCCGCGGACTATCGGCGTGGTGACGTCTCCCACCGGTGCGGCTATCCATGATATCCTTAATGTCTTGCGGAGGCGTGGCGCCGGTTTGCGCGTATTGCTGCGACCTGTACGCGTGCAAGGAGACGGGGCGGCCGAGGAAATCGCCCAAGCCATTGTGGATTTGAACCAGCACGGGCAGGCGGATGTATTGATCGTTGGAAGAGGCGGCGGATCCCCGGAAGATTTATGGGCATTTAACGAAGAGGTCGTTGCTCGCGCCGTTTTTGCCTCCAGTATCCCGATCATCTCCGCTGTTGGTCATGAAGTAGATGTGACAATTTCGGATTTTGTCGCCGATTTGCGTGCGCCAACGCCCAGTGCGGCTGCGGAACTCGTCGTGCAGGGACGTCAGGAACTCGAACGACATGTCGATCATTTGATAATGAGGCTCACCGGTCAGATGCAGGGACGCCTTTTACTGCTAAAGGAGCGACTTAACGGCTTGCAACGCCGGTTGCGGTCTCCGGTTGACGAATTATATCGAAAGCATAACACCCTGGAACAGACCCGCAAACGTTTACATCTGGCCATGGAAAAAATTCTCAACCGTGCGGCAAACCGTCTCGGTCTGGCAGCGGGTCATCTGCACGCTTTGTCGCCCCTTGCCACTCTGGACCGCGGTTATGCTATCGTATTCCATGAACAGACACATACGGCGATTCGTGATGCGCGCTGTTTGCAGAAGGGCGACCGGCTGAATATCCGATTTGCAAAGGGATCGGTAACCGCAACCGTTGACCATTTCGATGCATGAGTTTTAAGCAAGGTAAAATTTCTGCCGGTAAAAACCTTGACTCGCCCTGCTGTCGGTGTGGATAATCGCCCCCCGAAAAATTAATGTGAGGTATCCATGGACAAACCCGCAACTTTTGAAGAAGCCCTGCGATCTCTGGAGACTGTTGTCGAACAGCTTGAAGCAGGCGATCTTTCCCTGGAGGATTCCCTTGCCTCTTTCGAAGCAGGGGTCAAGTGCGCCAACCGCTGCCAGGAATTGCTGAAGGCCGTCGAAACGCAGGTGGAAACCCTGCTGAAAAAACAAGACGGCTCGCTTGCCATTGGCAAATTTGAAGAATAATGGTTTAATAGCCGTTTGAATATTTTTTTCGAAATGGAGGGTCAATGGATCTCAATGTCTACCTTAAAGAATACCGGGCTCGTGTAGACAAGGCACTGGACGCCTATCTTCCCGCAGAGGACGTGCTCCCCGCCAGCCTTCACAAGGCGATGCGCTATTCGACGTTTGCCGCCGGCAAGCGCATTCGCCCCATCCTGATGATGGCGGCATGCGAAACCGTTGGCGGCGCGGTGGATGTGGTTATGCCTGCGGCCTGTGCCATGGAAATGATTCATACCTATTCTCTGATCCATGACGACCTGCCGGCCATGGACGATGATGATTTCCGTCGAGGACGGCCTACCTGCCATAAGGTTTTCGGTGAGGCATTGGCCATTCTGGCCGGAGACGCCTTGCTGACTGAAGCCTTTATCCTGTTGTCGCAACTGGGCGAAGATCAGAGGGTTCCGCTTGAGGTGGCCCGCCGGGTAACCTCCCGGATCGCCCGTTGTGCCGGCTCCATGGGCATGGTCGGTGGTCAGGTGGTGGATATGGATTCGGAAGGTAAAGAGATCGATCTGGCCACTCTCGAATACATCCATACCCGCAAAACCGGTGAACTAATCCTTGCCTCGGTCGAAGCGGGCGCTCTGCTGGGAGGAGCTTCCCAGGATCAGGTCGAAGCGCTGGGGCACTATGCCAAGGCTGCGGGCCTGGCTTTTCAGGTAGCTGACGATATCCTTGATATCGTGGGTGATCAGGCATTGCTGGGTAAGGATGTCGGCAGCGATCAGGAGCGTGGCAAGGCGACCTATCCGGCCTTGCTGGGGCTAGATGCAGCCCGTGACCGTGCTCGGGAATTGCGCGATGTGGCACTGGATAGCCTGTCTTGTTTTGATGAACGAGCTGAACCTTTAAGAAGCATTGCCCACTATATCGTAGACCGCTCTTTCTGAGTGCGACGGAGGTTTTTGTAGTGAGTCTATTGAAAATTCTACAATCTCCCGCTGAGTTAAAGAACCTTTCCGTGAAAGAACTTGAGGTTTTGGCTGGCGAGATACGAGAAAAGATCATCAATACCGTGTCAAAGACCGGTGGCCATCTTGCCAGCTCTCTGGGTGTTGTCGAATTGACGATCGCCCTGCACAGGGTTTTGAATACTCCTGCAGACAAGATCGTATGGGACGTCGGCCACCAGGCCTATGCTCACAAACTGCTGACCGGGCGTCTCGACCGTTTTGATACTTTGCGCCAGCTCGGCGGGATCAGTGGTTTTCCCAAACGGGAAGAAAGCCCCTATGATGCATTCGACGTCGGGCATTCCAGCACCTCGATCTCCGCCGCACTGGGCATGGCTGCCGCACGTGATTGCCGTGGCGGCGATGAAAAGTTCGTCGCCGTCATCGGTGACGGCTCTCTCACCGGTGGCATGGCCTTCGAGGCCATTAACCAGGCCGGCGACCAGAGAAAAAACCTCATTGTCGTGCTTAACGACAATGAAATGTCCATCTCATCGAATGTCGGTGCGATCTCCGCCCTGATTAACCGCAAGATGACCTCCGAATTGGTTGTGCGTTTGAAAAAAGAGGCGGAAAATTTTCTCAGTCATGTTCCTCGAATAGGCGGGGACCTGTTGAAAGTTGCACGCAGGGCGGAAGAGTCGCTCAAGGGTTTTTTTACCCCCGGAATGCTGTTTGAAGCATTCGGTTTTGACTATGTTGGTCCGCTGAACGGACATCGCCTCGAAACTCTTATCCCGGCCCTTGAAAATGTCGCCAACCTCGAAGGTCCGATCCTGGTGCATGTGGTGACCCGTAAAGGCAAGGGCTATGAGCCGGCCGAAAAGAATCCCAGCTTGTTTCACGGTGTAGGTCCCTTTGACCGCGCAACCGGTGAGGTGCTCTCTTCCAAAGGCGGTCCCGCCAGTTATACCGGGGTATTCGGCAGCACCCTGGTTGCCTTGGCGGAGAAGGATAACCGGGTCGTAGCCATTACGGCGGCCATGCTCGAGGGTACGGGACTCAAGGAGTTTTCCAAAAGGTTCCCTGCGCGCTTTTTTGATGTCGGTATTGCCGAACAGCATGCCGTGACGTTTGCGGCCGGTCTTGCCTGCCAGGGTATGCGACCTGTCGTGGCGCTTTATTCAACATTTCTGCAGCGTGCTTACGATAATATTGTGCATGACGTGGCGTTGCAACGTCTGCCGGTAACCTTTGCCATTGATCGCGGTGGTCTGGTCGGGGCGGACGGTCCGACCCATCACGGCGTATTCGATTATTCGTTTCTGCGGCACATCCCCAACATGGTGGTGATCGCGCCGCGAGACGAGATCGAATTGCAGCGAGCCATATTGACCGGCACACTGCATGACGGTCCGCTGGCATACCGTTATCCCCGCGGAAAAGCCCTTGGGCTGACCCTGCCGGACACGATTGAAGCGTTGCCGATTGGAAAAGGGGAAAAGCTGCGCAATGGCGGCGATGCTGTTATCCTTGCCTTGGGGGTAGTATGCCAGGAGGCGCTTGTGGCTGCCGATATTCTCGCCGGGGAGGGATTATCGGTTGGCGTGGTCGATCCGCGATTCCTCAAACCTCTGGACCGGGAACTGTTGATTGCCGAAGCGAAACGCACGGGTATGGTCGTGACCGTAGAGGAAAATGTCCGTCAGGGCGGTTTCGGTTCCGCAGTGCTGGAGATGTTTGCCGATGAAGGCGTTGCGGTGCCAGTTCTGCGTATCGGGTTGCCCGACCGGTTTGTTGAGCAGGGCACGCAACAGCAGCTTTTTGCTCGCTACGGACTGGATGCCGAAGGTATTGCGGCGAGTGTCCGTAATTTTATAGGTCGGGAAACCACATCCTCTTTGCCGGAAGCTATCGACATATAAATATGGAATTTATGCCTTCATGTTTTCAGGCCGCCTGTCTCTGGACAGGCGGCCTTTAACTTTGCTGTATCTGAAAGAAATCGGTTGTCAACGGCAACGCCTCTAGTTGTTGACAATCCCTGCCCGCACTGGTAATTTTCACCCCCATGGACAAAATATTGTATAGCATACGCATGCGTGCTTCGCGCAATGAACGTCATACATCCGGAGCTGAAAATCTGGCCACTGCAAGTCGGATCGATGAGTTGGCGGCTGCCATGGTACGACGGGCACTGTGTCATGACAAAGGCCAGGCAGAACAGATTTTTCTGACGGTGGAAAAGGTCGATCCGACGCAGGTTATGTATCTCGGCTTGCCTGATGTTCGCACGGTCTGCGTTGAGTCCGTTGATGAGGGCAGGGCGGCGGCTCTGTCCATGCTAATAAAGGCGGGAGTGTCCGCCAAGGCAGCCCGCTGCGCCATGGATACCATGGCTGGTGGCGCGGCGCCGGATGGCGGCAGCATGCGCGGTGCCATGTTGATCGATGCCGTTACCGGAATACGCCTTGAAGGCGATTTTCAGCGAGGAATCAGGGTCTCGCGCATGGATCTTGGTGACGCAGCGGCTTGCTGCCTGCAGGAATTGCTGCAAGCGGCCGGACTGGATAATTCCCATGTAAAAGAGGCCCTGGTGCTTGCCGCCAAGGTTCTGCAGGCCCCCGGTATTGTCGCCGAATTGTGCTGGTCCGACGACCCTGGGTACACGGCCGGTTATGTGGCGGCTTCCTGCCTGGGCTATGTGCGATTTCCTCTGCTCAAACCCTTGGGTGAAGAAAATGGCGGACGGGCCTTTTTTGTAACTCCCGGGGTTGACTTGGACGATCTGTCCCATTATCTGGAAAAACAAGTAGTGCTTATTGACCGTGTCGGACGGATTCTCCCTGACGAAAGGTGGTCTGCATGAGTCTTGAAACCTGGCAGAACGCTCTTGAGCGTCTGCGCGGCGAGGGCATGCTGCGTCAACTGAAAACCGTTTCGGGGGCTCAGCGAGACCATATCCGTCTGGATGGCAACGAGGTTTTGCTGCTGTGCTCAAATAACTACCTCGGCCTGGCTGACCACCCGGCCCTTATCGAAGCGCACTGTCGGGCCACCATGCAATATGGCACAGGATCCGGAGCCAGTCGGCTGGTCTCCGGCAGCATGACCCTGCACCGTGATCTCGAAGATCGGCTGAGTCAGTTCAAAGGAACAGAAAGCGCACTGCTTTTCAATGCGGGATACGCCGCCAACGTCGGCATTCTGCAAGGATTGATGGGGCCTGACGACGTAATCTTTTCCGACAGTCTCAATCATGCTTCGATCATCGATGGTTGTCGTCTCAGTCAGGCCAGGGTGGTGGTCTACCCCCACAGGGATACCCACACTCTACAGCGGTTGATGGTCCAAGAAGCACCGGTGCGTAAAGGTCAGTGGCTGATCGTCACCGATGGTGTTTTCAGTATGGATGGCGATCTGGCACCACTGCCGGAACTGGTGGCCCTGAAAAACCACTACGACTGCCTGCTGATGGTCGATGATGCGCACGGCACCGGAGTGCTTGGCGATGGTGGTAAAGGCACCGGGGAGTATTGGGGATGCATGCCGGATATCGATCTTCATATGGGGACGCTCGGTAAGGCTTTGGGGGGATTCGGCGCCTTTGTGGCGGGTCCGGATGTTCTGATTCAGTCATTGATCAACCGTTCCCGCTCCTTTATCTTTTCAACCAGTCTCCCACCGGGCGTTGCCGCGGCAGGACTTGCCGCACTCGATATCGTTGACGGTGAAGAAGGCCGCCGACGGCGCTTGCAGTTGCAAAAACTGCGCAGTCTTATGACCCGGTGCCTTGCGACTTCCTTGCCTGTCGATACCGATGGCGTCTCCCCGATTTTGCCGATAATCACGGTGGATCCCGAGCCTACCATGCGTGCCAGCGCCTGGCTGCAGGATCAGGGGGTGTTTGTGCAGGGCATCCGGCCTCCGACGGTGCCCGAGGGGAGCTGCCGACTGCGGGTTACACTCATGGCCACCCATCAGCCCGATGATCTGCTGCGTGCCGCAGACCTTATCCGGAGAGTTCTGGCCCTATGACAGTCATGAGATTTTGCCGCCTTGGCGATGGTCGTACCGTCAGCTACCGAGAACAGGGGGAAGGTCCGACGTTGGTGATGTTACACGGCTGGGGCATGTCTTCGAGCGTATTCCGGCAGCTTATGCAACCGCTGGCAGACTCGTTCAGAATGCTGGCGCCAGATTTACGCGGGCATGGCAGGTCGGACCCCGGCCCAGGATATGATCTGGGATATCTGGCTGCAGATGTGGAGGAATGGCTTGGGACGGTGAATGCCGCGGAAATCTACCTTCTGGGCTGGTCCCTTGGCGGGATGGTGGCGCTAGAACTTGCCGAGCGTCTGGGTGCCCGGGTTAAAAAACTGGTCCTGGTATCGACCACACCTTGTTTTGTAAAGCGCGATTCGTGGACGGCAGGTCAACCCGCGGCACAAATCAAGATTCTGGCACGGCAGTTCAGGCGTGATCCCCGCGGCGCTCTGGAAGGATTTTTCATGCAGCAATTCGAGGGCGAGGACATCGACGAGACGGTTCTTCATGCCCTCAAGCATGAGATTCTGGATCCCTGCCCGCCGCCGGTCAAAGATGCCGGATTGGGCGGTCTGGACACCTTGAGCAACGTGGATTTGCGGGGGAGCCGATGGCCAAGCATTCCTTCATTGGTTATGCATGGTGATTGCGACACCGTCATACCTGCTGCAGCCGGCAGGTACCTGGCTTTGCACCTGACGGATGCGCAATGGGTGCCATTGGATCGGGTCGGGCACGCGCCCTTTGTCAGTCAACCGGGTCGGTGCGCCCTGGTTCTGAAAGAATTTCTTACATGAACGGCATGGATCGTCGCCAGGTGCAACGTCAATTTTCAGCCAGTTCTGAAACATACGATGGCTACGCCGATGTTCAGAAGCGGGTTGCGCGAAAGGTAGCGGCCCTGGTCCAGTCCGATGGCCCAAGCCATGGACGGTTCCTTGAAATAGGCACAGGTACGGGCTATCTTTCAGAGCTGTTAACCAGGTCGAATCCCCAATTGCGTCCGATGGTGTCCGATCTTGCCCATGCCATGACCCGGATTGCCCGACAACGCCTGCCCGGGGCCTGGGCTGTCGATCTGGACGCTGCCGCACTGCCGGTGGTTTCAGAAAGGCTGCCCCTTATCTGCAGTGCTTCGGTCTATCAATGGGTGGGGAACCTGGGAATGGCGTTTGCCGAGTGCCTTCGGGTTCTCCAACGCGAAGGCGTATTTATTTTCGCCCTTTTCGGCAACCGAACCCTGTGGGAGCTCAAAGACTGTTACCGCGAGGCACTGGTCATGGAAGGACATACGGAGCCGGATTACCTGCTTGCGCTGCCGAGCAGAGCATCGGTGGAAACATCCCTGAGGGAAGGGGGCTTTGAAATTTTACAGGTATGGGAAGAGGATGAATGCGAAAAGCACGTCACAGTGGCGGACCTTTTGCGCTCTCTCAAAGGGGTAGGTGCGCACAACGCATCGCTGCGACGGCCGCGCGGTCTGGCCTCCCGTCGCGTCATGCACCGCCTCACCGACAGTTATGACCGGCGTTTCTCCACCGGCGGCATGCTGTCCGCCACCTATCATGTGATTTATGGCGTGGCACGCAAAACCTGACGATCGATCTCCCCCTCATCCGCAAGCTTGCAGCACGGCACATTTGAGGTATTCGGTTTCGGGGCATGAACATAAAACCGGATGATCATAGGATTGGCCGCGGATTTCGAGCAGACGCATTTCGCGTCCAGCCTGGAAAGCGGCCTGACGCAGGGTGTCGAGGAAAGTTTCGCGATCCATGTGGTGAGAGCAGGTGCAGGTGAACAAAACACCGTCCGGTTCCAGCAGTTCCATGGCGCGGCGGTTGATCGTCAGATACCCCTTGATCCCTTCGCGCATGCGTTTGCGGTTTTTTATGAAGGCTGGCGGATCGAGGATGATCCCGCCAAATCGTTCGTTATTCCCATGGAACTGCCGCAAACTGTCGAAAACATCGGACTGGACAAAGCGGCAGATGTTTTCTTGGAAGTTAAGCCGCGCATTTTCCTGCGCAAGAGCTACCGCTCCAGGAGAAATGTCGATGCCGATTACTTCATTGGCTCCGTAGCGTGCCGCATGGACGGACCAACTTCCCGAATAACAGAACAGATCGAGGATCCGTTTACCGTTCACACGGTCGCGAAGAGCGAGGTGGTTCTCTTTCTGGTCGAGAAAATGCCCGGTTTTTTGGCCATGCAGAATATCTACCTTGAATCGCAGCCCGTTTTCGGTTATTTCAAGGCGGTCAGGAAGTTGGCCCCGCAGGATTTCAACCTGACGTGGCAAGTTTTCCAGGTCCCGGACCGCAACGTTATTGCGTCCGACAATAGCCACAGGTTCAAAAATCTCGGTCAGGGCCTGCAATATCAAACTGCTGCGGCAATCAATGCCCAGGGTCAGAAATTGCACCGCAAGAACGTTATCGTAGCGGTCGACCACCAGGCCCGGCAGATAGTCACCCTCGCCGTGGACCAGACGTATTGCGGTGGACTCGCCATAGATCGCCTTGCGCATGAGCATCGCTTTGTGCAGGCGGTCGCGATAAAACTCGACGCAATCGATACATTCGCGCTGTCTGGATAGAAGACGGCCGGCAATCAGTGAGTGGGGGTTATAGTAGCCAGTCCCAAGATATTCACCGGTTGCGGTCAATATTTCGATGGTTTCACCCGGTTTTATTTCGTTACAGGGGGTCTGGATTTCGTTGCTGAAAACCCAGGGGTGGCCACGACGGATGCGGCGGTCGTGACCGGACCGGAGATGCAGTTGAATCATAAAGGAGTACTCTTTTGGGATACGGCTTCAACGATGCGGCGCGCATCTTCTGAAATGACTGTATAAAAAACTTCGACGCCGTTGCGGCGCCCTTCGATAATACCTTTATTTTTGAGCAGGGCCAGATGTTGAGATACCGTTGCCTGAGGCAAGCCAAGGCACTCCCAAATCTTTTTGACATTGCAGGCTTCCGCGAGCAGGCCAGCTACGATTTTCAGTCGAATGGGATGCCCCAAAGCTTTGAGAATTTCCGCCTCGCGTTCATAGGTTTTGGTTTTGTCGAAGTCCATCGGTCCGGTATTCGCGTGGTTGAGGGGATTTCGCCCAGGAGCCTGTCGGACTATACGGGCCAAACAGTTGAATCTGCAACCGGCTCATGGATAGCTCGACAGCCCCCTGGATCTTCTCGGTACAGCGCATGGTAGTGGGGCCGGGATTGCATGTCAAGGATTTAGGGTTGAAGCTGCGTATGCGGCAGACTTGCCGAACCTTCACGAAGTAAACTCGATAAGATTTTTTACGCTTCATCCACTGCGGCCAGGGGGAGCACAGATGAAAACAGGGTTATTGTTGTTCATGGTTATTTTTTTAGGCTCTTTTTCCTGTCCACTATGGGCTGAGCCTGGAAATGTCCCATCCGGTCCGGCCGGTGCCCGCGAAGCCTTGAATGCCTTTCGTGGTGAAACATTGTCTTACGACATTGCTTTTTTATGGTTCGAACGCCTGGCCGTTGCGGAGTTCTCCCTTACCAAAACGGATGAGCCAAATCGTTATCGTGCGGTTTTGGAGGCGCGAACTCTTGGAATAGCAAGCTGGCTGACCGGTAATCGGCGACAGCGTTATGTATCGTATCTGCGGCTGGCCGATGATGGAAGTCTGCGCCCTGAAAGCTACGATGCCGATATGTATAGAACCAAAGGAGGGACGGTCACATCCCGCCTGAAAAATTGGGTATATGACTATCCTCGTCGTCAGATTATCGAAAAGGTAACGCGCAACGGTCGAGAGAGTCCGGTGAAGCGTTACTCCATGGGGGAGGGGGCTTACCCCTACGATATCCTGGGGGCCTTTTATAATTTCAGGGCAGGGCTATTCGGTCCGGTGCAGGGTGGCGCTTCCTATCAGATCCCCTCTTTTGCCAGGGGGGGATCGACCGATATCGCCATCGCGGTATTGCCTGAAAACCGGCGTCCAAAGGATACGCCATTGCCAGCCAGCGGTTTGGTTGTAAAAGTGGTACTCGACCCTGAGGTTTTTGATACCGGAGATGGGACCCTCTATATCTGGTTCGATGGCGACATGCGCCCCGGTAAGGTTATTGTGAAGGATGTCGTTGGTCTTGGCGATGTTCGAGCAACTCTGCGTTCCCATGAAGAGGTTAAATGATGCAAGAAAGGATTTTTGTCGTAGGACATCGCAACCCTGATACTGATTCTGTATGCAGTGCGCTGGCTTATGCTCGCTTGCGTAGTCTGCAGGGCGTGAATAATGTCATCCCTGCGCGGGCCGGCTATCTCAACCGGCAGACGGAATTTGTTCTTGAATCCCTCGGCGTGGAACCGCCGAGGTTACTGTCTGACGTAGTGCCCAGGGTGGGGGATGTGGTGAAACAGCCGGCGGTAACCATCCACGAAGGAGCCCCCCTGGCCTGGGCGCTTGATCTGCTGCATCGTCACAATATAGGGGTGCTGCCGGTCATCGATAAAGATGGACGGGCTTTGGGTTTGCTTTTTCTACGTCAGGTGGCGGAAAGATTTTTAGTTGCCGGTCAGGAAGGGCGCATCAGGCAGATTCAGACTTCCCCTTTAACCCTGGCGCGTTGTTTAGGTGCCGAGGTGCTAAACCATGGAGCGTCGCAGGGTGTGGAGGATCTGGATCTTTACGTAGGTGCCATGGCTTACGAGAGCTTCTGCCACCATATGGAGGGACTTGATCCTGGCCGGCTTCTGGTGGTAACCGGCGACCGCGAGGACATTCAACGTCACGCGGCAAGCCTCGGTGTGCGGTTGCTGGTAATTACCGGCGGGCAGTCCATGAGCGTGGAGGTGCTTGAAACGGCCAGAAAAAACGGCGTTACGGTCCTGGCGACAGCCTATGATACGGCGACCACCGCTTCGCTGGTACGGCTTTCCACGCCTGTGGAATGCCTTATGTCCACAGATTTTGCTACCGCTGGAATGGATGAATCCCTTGAAGCCCTGCGCTATCGGTTCATGGATTCAGCCCAACCGGGGGTGTTGGTGCTGGATGGTACCGGACGAGTCGTTGCGGTTGCCACAAAAAGCACCTTGCTGGCACCGTTACCGATTAAACTCATGCTTGTCGATCACAACGAGCTAAGCCAGGCTGTCCCTGGCGCCGACCGTGTTGAGATTTTGGAAATAATTGATCATCATCGTCTCGCAAACATCCACACCGACGCACCCATCCGTTTTGTCAACCAGCCCTTGGGCAGTACCTGCTCAATAGTTGCAGATCTTTACAAATGCGCCAATATGCTTCCCGACCCCCAGACTGCCGGATTGCTGCTGGCCGGTCTGCTTTCCGATACGGTATTGCTCAGATCGCCAACCTCCACCGATATCGATCGTGAGCTATGTGTTTGGCTGGCCGATCTGGCCAAACTCGATCCGCAGGAATTTGGCGGACGCATGTTTGCCGCAGGCAGCGCCCTGGCCGCCTACGGAAGCATGAAAGAATTGATTTTGGCGGATTTCAAAGAATATACCCAGGAAGGTAGACGTTTTGGCGTTGGGCAGGTAGAAGTTGTCAGTTTTGATGAATTCCAGGACAAACGCAGTGAAATTGCTTTGAGTCTCGGACAACTTTGCACAGACCGTGCGCTTGACCTCGGGGGCCTGTTGGTAACGGATATCGTGAGGGCAACAAGCCTGTTACTGCTGTCCGGGAACAGTGAATTGATTGGCCGGGTGGGCTATCCTCGGCTCGATACCGGCCTTTACGAGCTAAAAGGCGTACTGTCCCGTAAGAAACAATTGCTCCCTCATTTGCTTAAAATCCTTAAAGTGTGACGGTTTCTCCCCGGAAGCAGTATTTGGGCAGTCTCTAATCATGGGTTTGGAATTAAAGGGTTTGGCAGGACAGGCTCCTGAGCTTGCCATTTTTATCAATTCATCTATATCTTTAACTAAGGAGTCTGTCGGACTATCCATGCGCCGGCTGCAAATTCTGCCCGGATAGTCCGACAGGGTCCTAGGAGCAATTTTAAAAGCCTCACCGATGAATGCCGAATATGATTATCCTCGGCGGGAGGTAACCATGGGAAAATGCAAGGTAATACCGTTCAGGAAGCCTCAGGAGCAACCAAAACTGACCTTGCTCGGGCGTATTCTGCGAAAGTTCGGCCTTCTGAGAAAGAATATCCCGAATCGGGATCGTGTGGTTGTACGAGGTTTCGGGCCAGGGGCCTTCCGGACTTTCGGACGAAATTAACACTGTAGAACAGATTTAGTTTACCGGCCCTGAAAAAATCCAATCGTTGCTTTTCACCGCCCGGTGGCAGTTTATGCATCCTTCAGCCTTGCCTTCCTTCAAGACGGTTTGGTCCGGGGTATATTCCAGCCAGAACCAGTCTCCGTTTTCAGGATTGTAGCCATCAATCCGGTACATGACCGTTGTTGTCTGTAGTTTTTTCTGCAAGTTGTAGTTTTCTTTAACGATGATTGTTCCATCCGGTAACCTGGCTTCGTTGTTTTGCAAGGCGATCAGAGTCTCGGGCGAGACATAAGTCACCAACAGTGAACCGTGGGGGTGTTTGCCCGGATACAGCGTGCCCTTGTTCGGAAAAAACGGCCATTGCCGGTAATCTTTCATCTCGGTAATATAGGCGATGACAGATACACCATTTGCCTGAGGACGCTCGACAGACGTTTTTAAATCGATATCTGTCTGCCCTGGATGTTCCTTTTTGCATCCCGGTTGAAACATCAACAAAAGAGCCACCATGCAGATGGCAAACCGAGCTCTCATCTTATTCTCCCTGGGGGGCTGTCCACTTCGCTAACCTGCGGCGAGATGCGGCGTAAACATCTACGTATCCGTGCAAAGCCAGGAGTCTATCGCGATCATCGAAATACACCGTAACCTAGGAGTCTGTCGGACTTTTTGTGACGCCCTCAAAATTGATCGAGTTGTTTGAGACTTTAGCAGCCACATTGACGCAGTCAAGTATCGATTCAACCATTCTACGCGCAGGCCAGGAAAGAAAGAGGTTCAATTGGGAAACGACCATCCGGGTTAGTTTTATTGCGCCAAGGGGTGATTGCAAGGTATTGTATAATATCGGAATCAGTATCAGGAATGAGCCTTGCAAAGATGGGCAGTTGGTTTCGCACCCCGCCGCGCGGGGATCTGTTGCATGTTAGCCCGGACTTCAGGGAATGGCCCTGCTCCGGGTTACCTGCGGTATTTTCTGCAGCTTATCCATCCCCACAGGTTTGGGGTTTTCTGAAAGATGAGCCTTGATGAAATTTAAAACATTTCGATTTTACCTGCTTGCCGTTGTGTTGCTCGTGGCGGTTACCGGCTCTTGGGCCGGTCCCTCCTCGCAGGAGAATCCCGAAGATCTTGCGCGTTTGCGAACGCAGGTTCTGACGCATCTAATCCGGCAGCAAATGACCGTTAACCACTTTAGCCATAAGGCCCTCGACGATTCATTGTCTGAAGCGGCGTTTAACTTGTACGTGCAGCAACTTGATTCGCAAAAGCGATTTCTTACTCAGTCAGACATGGCTAAGTTACGTCTGCACAAAGATAATATTGATGACTCCATCATGCGCGGTGAACTTGATTTACCAGGTCTCGGTGCGCGGTTGCTGCGACTCAGGATAGGGACGGTCGCCGACATGGTGCCGAAAATTTTTGAACGGGGGTTTGATTTTGAGCCAAAAGAGTATTTTGAAACCGATCCCGACAAAATTGATTATGCGAAGAATGATGTTGAACTGCAAAAACGCTGGCAGCAGATCCTCAAATACCAGGTTCTGATGCGGTATGTGCAGCTCCTTGAAGAACGGGAGAAGGCCACCACTATAGGGGAGAAAAAAGCCGCCTCCGCGCAGCTTCCCATGGATCCTGTTCTGCTGCGTGAAGCCACCCAAAAAGTTCGCCGCAGCATCCAGCACCTGTTGACCCGCCTCTTGGAGCAAACGGAGCAGGACCATTTCGATCGCTTCATCAATGCATTTGTTCGTGCCTTCGACCCCCATTCAGCATATCTGGCACCGGATGCCCTGGAAGATTTTGAAATTTATATGAAAGGTTCACTAGAGGGTATCGGTGCAACCCTGCGTGAAGATGACGGTTTTATCAGGGTTGTGGAAATCATTCCCGGGAGTCCGGCCGCCAAACAGGGGCAATTATCCGCTGAAGATATCATCCTCAAGGTAGGAGAGGGACCTCAGGAACCGGTTGACGTTACCGAGACCCAGCTGCGCGATGCCGTGAAATTGATCCGGGGCAAAAAGGGCACCCAGGTGCGGCTCACCATTCAAAAACCGACGGGTAGGGAACAGGTTATTGCCATTACCCGTGACGTTGTCGAAATCGAAGAAGGTTTTGCTAAAAGTACCACGGTTCCTGTTTCCGGCCAGCCGGGCCAGGTCTACGGATATTTGCGGATCCCCTCGTTTTATCGGGACTTTAATGGTGGCCGTGAGGGTCGTCCTGTTCGAAATGTTACCGATGATGTGCGCCGTGAGCTCGCCTCCCTTGCAAAACAGAGGATTGCAGGGCTTGTTCTGGATCTGAGGGACAACGGTGGCGGTTCTTTGTCGGACGCTATCAGTGTCGCCGGACTGTTCATTTCAACAGGTCCCGTTGTCCAGGTCAAAAACAGCGACGGCAATATCACCGTGTTTCAGGATGAGGACCCGGAGATCGCCTACAACGGACCGCTTGTGGTCCTCGTCAATCGTTTCAGCGCTTCAGCTTCTGAGATTCTTGCCGGCGCCATACAGGATTATGGCCGCGGCGTTGTGATCGGAGGTGGTGGTACGCATGGCAAGGGTACGGTTCAAGCCATCTTCGACATAGATCAGCCCCTGATATATGGTCCTTTGGAAAAACTCAAACCCCTCGGTGCCTTAAAGGTTACTGTACAGAAATTCTATCGAATTAGCGGCGGTTCCACCCAGGTCAAGGGGGTCGAGCCCGACATTCAGTTGCCCGACCGTCTGGCCTTCCTGGAATCCGGCGAAAAATTCATAGAACAGGCCTTGCCTTGGGATATTGTCACGGCAGTTCCTTTCCAGCCATGGGAAAAACCCCCTGATGTTACCCAGCTCCGAAATTTAAGCCAGCAGCGAGTCCAAAAAGGGCACCGATTTGTTGCTCTTGTCGCTGAAACACAACGCAATCTTCAAAGGAGCAGGGAAACTCTAAGACCCCTTACCCTGTCAGAAGTCCTGCAGGAGCGAGATTCCATACGAAAAATGGGAGACGCCGCTATCGAGGCCGATTTTGACTCAGAAGTTCCGCAGGACAAACCCGGCTCCAAGCGGATGAGCGATGAAATCGCGGACGATTTGTATGTCGGCGAAGCATTTTCCGTGCTAAACGATATGCTGCGTCAGGTTTCAGGTGATGAGCGCAAGGTAGCGGGACCGACCTCTGCCGGCAACTGATTCGTTTGCCAATCGCGACAAACCTGGTTTTTTTGGTATTCTGCATGGGTAATGGATTTTTTTGCTAGGATCCGGATAGTCCAACTGGGTCCTAGCTTGTTTTCATCCGGAAACGGCCTTGGCAGCATGGCAACTGATTTTGATAGTCTTTCTGTCGGTTCCTTGAGGTGGAAATACCGGCGATATCTAGTTAATTATAATATGTGAACCTTTGAAGGAGTTATGCATGAAAAATCAAGGCCTTTTCCTTGCGCTAGCGGTTTTGATCCTGTCACTTTCCGGTTGTTGTGCCTGCAACAAGGGTGATTGGCCCAAAGAGCCTGTGTTGGGGCACATGTCCGTTCCTCAGAAAAAAATCTATCTGGAAAATGTCAGGCAGAACCTGAAGGTTTTTCGCTTGACCGCCAAAGAGCTGGATTCGCATCAGCGGATGACTTCGGAAGAGGCGCAAAAACCCTGTAACGGGCAGGAATTCCGTTGCGAAGTTCAGAAATACGTTGAACTCTATGCCATGCCTATTATTCAGGATCTGGAGGCGCAGGAGCATGTTGAAACCCGCCTCGAAGTCGCAAAAGTTACCCTTTTAAGCACTTCCGTCTACGAGGAAACCGGCCAGGACTCCCGTGCCAGAAAACTTCTGAAGCTATTCAATAAACGCTATAAAAATGATGCTTCCATCCAGAATGCTGTCGTCGATCCTGCCGAAATGGGGTTTTCGCGGCTGGCGGAAGGTGTTGCTCAACTTGAAGTCAAGCTGCTGACTCCTTAACGCAAACCATTCGACTTCCCCACATTGCGGGCAAACCCCGTGGGACAAATTGTAACTATTTCAGAGGTGATGTATATGCCACAGCAAGATAACATTTTTAACGTATTGTCCAACGGTATCATCGATGTCTTAACCTATTTGATCAATAGCTATTCAGGGCTGTTGCAGCTTATCGTTTACCTGATTATGGCCTGCATTTTCGGTTTTGCTCTCATGAAATCCTTCCAGTCGTTCCGGGCATTGGCATTTTACGATTTCACCAAGCTCAACAGCCGCAAGCCGCTGTACAATATGACGGCTGACATAGCAATGCCACTTGCGCTGATTTCGGCATCCTTTTTTGCACGCACCAAGTTGCACTATAAGCAAGAGCAACAGCGTGGGACTACCGACAAGGTCATCCCGCCCGATGCCTTTATCCGAGATGCCGCTTTTCAATTCAGCGAACGTTATTTCGAAGAAAAATTTCTGGACCCCGTCGGTATGATGGCAAATTTAATGCCTCCACTGGGTTTTATCGGAACCATTATCGGTATGGTTGTGCATTTTCTTTCAAATTCCGGAACCCTCAATAGTGAAGTTACCGTAGCAGGCATCGCTACCGCCCTTTACACCACCTTTATAGCGCTCATCTGTTTCACCTTTCTTGAGTTCATGCGCAAAGTATTTTATGCCCTGGCACACAGGCGAATCGATGAGGGATTGGCTGCCATGGCACAATTGGCGGACGATTCGTCAGATCTTTAAGGTTGGTGACCGTTATGAAAATGAAGAACAGCCAAACCTGGCTTTTTTCTTTTACGGATCTGGCTTTTCTGCTGTTAATAAGCCTTAGCCTGATCCCGAGTGCGCCCAACAATATTACCATTAAACTGGCCGAAATGGATGTTCCGGTAGTCCCTGAACACGGGCAGTTGGACCCGGTTGCCACTGCTCGGGAAGTATGGGAATTGCAAGTATTCGCCGTATCGGAAAAACACCCTACGCCTTATCGTCTGCTCAGAGCCGGGATAGGGAAGGTCGTATCCGGGGATGATGGCAAGATTCTCACAAAGGAAGAATTATTGCCGGAGCTCCTTGCACTCCAACAGCGCAATATCCGCCCCATGCTTCTACCCGAGAAGAGTTCCCTGAGTCAGGATTTCCTGTACGCCGCGGGCGTTATAGCCAAAGTATGGACAGATAGCCGTACTGTTGTACAAACCGAAACTGTCGGTGGAGATTCTGTACCATGATATTTTTGAGGGAAAGTCAATATGGTTGGGGTGTCTGCAATATTCCTCAACCGCGTGCGACTCAAGATATCTTCGACGATCGAAGAAAACTGCCGCACGGAACCGCTGCGATAGAGCGCCGCCTATACGAATCTCCCAAAAGTATCTGGGCGATGTGGGCGGCCTTGGTGAAACGGGACCTGCCGGTTTTACAGGTGTTTTCGGTTTTAGCGGTTTCCCTGGGCATGATCATCCTGTTCGGTCTGGCAAGTTTTTATCTGCCCGCTATCGAGCTGCAAGATCCTCCTCCACTTGAAATTATCGCCACGATGTTGGAAGAATCCGTTCACGAAATTCCTACTGTCACCGTGGAACCCCAGGTGGCACTAGATCTCCAACCGGTAATGCGCCCTGAAAAACCGGTCGCCCGTCCATTACCCAAACCAGCCGAGCCGCCACAGACTGTGGTACTTACGCCTCCCAAAAAAAGAACAATCGAATTACCTTCTCGGGTCGCCGTTTTGCCTGACAGGCCCATCCGGGACACAGCCTTGCCAGGCCCGCGCACTATTGCGCGCCAGTACCGGGAGACCCCGGTTGTTGCCGGCCCGGTTCCCGAAGGCAACCCTGCTGCAACGTTTGAGCTACCCATGCGGAAGGAAACGCTGGTGGCATCTTCGAGTTTGAATGATCGATATAGCAGCAAGTCGCCAGGCGTTTCACCCACGGCACTTCCAAAACGCGCACAACCCGGGCTTTCCACAGCCTCCGGAACCGAGGTCGATCTGCCATCGAGTGGTGGCATACAGAAAAATTTCAAAATGGCCCATACTGCTCAAAGTTTGCGCGGAGGAGGCAGTGCAAAGTCCTTTGTCCCCGGTGATGGCGGTGGAGAAGTTGCCATTCGCCGGTCGTCCAGAGTTGGTGGCAATTTGGCCAATTCCGGTGTGAAGGACGTCGCCTCTGTCCAGGCCCCTGTTGGCGCCAAGCGTAGCACTGGTGAGCGGGTCGGATTGATCGGAGGTACCGGTGAGGTTGAAGTTCCGTCTCTGGTCGGTTCGGGGAAGGCCGCAGGATCCTTGGGCGGCACGGTATCCGCTTCGAGCCCGGCGGGGGATGGTCTGGTCTCCGGCAGCATCAGCTTCGATGGAGTCGAGGATGGACACTACGATCCGGCCCGCATGATCAGCCTGAATCAGCTAAAGGCCTGTATCGATCCCAATGCCGAATGGACATTGAAAACATCCCTTGCTGCCGCATTAGATACGGATGGCAAATGTTCCATCCGCAACATGGTTTTCTTCTTCAAAAATACGGAAAACGGTTACACCCTGCAGGTTGATCTCTTTAATCCCGAAAAATTTGTTGACCGGTGCGAGGCGCTTCGCACGGCTATACAATGCATTAATCCCTAGAAGTGAGGCTAGCGCAATGAAATCGTTGAAAATGGGAATCATTCTTGGAGTGCTGTTGGTCTTGCCGGCTATGGCCGGAGCGTCCCAGTGGGATAGTCTGCTGGATGTCGCTTATCGTTTCAGTTGGTATCCAAAGAGCGATTTGCAGAGTCTTTTGCAGGAAAAGGGCACGGAGTATGGTGAAAGTCTTGAGTCTTACCGCGATGGTTTGATGCAGACCCTCGTTTCCGATGCCGGGCCCGATGGCCGCTTGCAACAGGATGCGTTGCTTGCCGGCAAGCCTTTGGCGGATTTCTACCGGCTTGCCCTGGCGGAGTTCTGCCTGTTTTTGAAGAGCGACGAAATTGTCCATCTGGACAATGCCGAAACGGCGCTATCCGTTTTCTCCGACAAGCAATCGCAGGGAGATGTGACTTTCTGGAAGCATCTGTTTGTGGCCTATCGGCAGATGGCGGCCAAAGACAGCCCTCGTTTTGTCACCTCGGTCTTCTCCCTTTGGGAAAATGTCGTGCTAAAACAGGAAGTCGATGACATTCTCATGGACGCCGATCGTGCCAAGGTCGGGTTTGTCAAGGAGTTGCCCCACCTGTATGAGAATATTGCCCACCTGGTTATTCGACGTGCCATCATTGAACAGGAAATGCCCAATCTTGCTCCTCTTGGCACGGTTATTCTATCCATCGGCAATAAACTCTCACTAGAAAATGGCTATAAAATTCTCGTAAAAGCGATAGCCGAACGTATGGATGGGGTTTCCTCCGACAACTACAACCTGAACTTTGCCGTCGCCTTTCTTGAAGGTACCGCCAATCGTAATGACTTTGAATCTGCAACCGACCCGGACATGCTGGTAGCCAAATTTAATGCTGCCCGCAAATTCTATCAATTGGCTTATTCCTGGGCGGATACCAACAAGGGCAGGGCGACGATCATGTCCCAGTACATGGGCTTTTTGACCTATGTTACAAGGCGCATGAGCGACTCTGACGATCCCGTTGCCACGATCCGTTTCTTTGAACAGGTGCCAGGTATGGCGGTTGCCCATCTGGACAAGGGTATCGAGCTGTACGATGGCCTGGCGCAGCATTCGCGTCAGGTAAACGGTTATGTCGCCGACGGGTATTACAAGCGGGGTCATTATCTGATGTCGATGCATCGCCTGTGGGATGCATCCGGCAAGCTTTCCATCATACTTGCCGATTACTACAAGTCGCGTCGCAACGCCTATGAAATTGAAACACTATTCCCGGTCGAAAGTCCGCTTTTGAAATATTGCGCTCTTTTCCAGAGACATGCGCGTATTGATCAGGATATCGTTCCCGACAATGCTTATTTCCTTGCCGCGTATGCTGCCCGTGAGCTTGCCGATCTGTATCAGCAGCTGTCTGCATTCAATACCGGGGTAGAAGCACACTCACGGTTTTTTGCCTATCAGTTGCAGGCCATCGAATTGTTCCCTTTCGACGTCACGAACATTTTGCAATTGGCTTATCAAGCCAATCTGGACGGACGCGTCGAAGACTACTTCCGGCATATGACTCCTATCGCAAAACGACTGGAGCAGTCCAAGGTCGCGGGTATGTGGCAGGCCAATCATGATACCCCGTTTAACGCCATGATGGGACATGTCAGTAAAAATATCCCTGGAATCATGCTGAATGCTTATACCTTCCTTAATGTCATCCGGGAATCGGAAGGCACGGAGGATGGTTTTTATCGCAAGGCTATTGTCCTGGAAAAGGTATTCGATGCCCGTACCGGTGATGACGCCGCGATAGACCCCTTGATGGCAAGCCTTGGCAAGGCAGATTTTTCCGAGACTCAGCCATTGATCCTGCTTGACCAGAGTTCTTCTCAGGCAGGAGTTTTTGCTTCCAGGGTGGACGGGATTCTCAATGATGGCAAAGTTTATCCCTTTACCAGGCTTAAAAATAAACTATATGGTTCACTTGATGGTCCTGAGCATGGTTTTTTGAGGGCGCTATTTTATGAAATCCCCTATGACCAGCATGAATATGTCCAGCTTATTCGCAATTTGCGGGAACAATGAAGGATTCTCGTTACATAAACAGTTCATGGATTTTTTCCGCTTGACACTCAGGCGGACGATCTGGTATCACTATCGGGCTTTTGAGACATGAGGCCCCGTCGCCAAGTGGTAAGGCAGAGGTCTGCAAAACCTCCATCACCAGTTCGAATCTGGTCGGGGCCTCCATAAAAAATTAAAAGAGCCGGCGATCATTTCGCCGGCTCTTTTTTTTCTCCAAACAGAGACAACACCTCGCCAGTGCAAAAAGGCGTACCACAGGAACACTGGCTTCGCTCTTCACCCTGAATTTCATAATCACCATTCTGCACTACAGAGCGTGGGGATTGCTAAAGAGATGATTCATGATAAAGTGAAACGTCCACGAAGAGCATGGCGAAACAGGCTTCCACCTCCTGGGTGTTATGTCGAGAAAAGCCCCTTATTCAGTGGACAGGGAGGTTGTTATGCGTCGCATGCCTGCTGTTGCTGGTCAGTTTTATCCTGCAGATCCGGAAAGCTTGCGTTCCATGGTGGAGGGGTTTCTCGATAAGACCGCAGCTTCGAGAACAGTGCACGGACTTATGGTTCCGCATGCCGGGTATGTTTTTTCCGGAAGCTTCGCAGGTCGGACTTTTGGTGAGGTGAATATCCCTTCAAGGGTGCTTGTTATCGGACCGAATCATACCGGTTATGGAGAATCCTTGGCCATTTTCACCAGGGGAAGTTGGGTGACTCCGCTGGGAGAAGTCCTGATTGCTGAAAATCTCGCAGATAAAATTCTCAAAGCATATCCTCGTTTGGTAGCTGATGACCTCGCACATCGTTTTGAACATTCTCTGGAAGTTCAGATTCCCTTCATTCAAGTAAAAGCTCCCAGCGCCAAGATTGTACCTCTATGTCTTGCCCCCGTCCCGCTTGAAGAATTATTGTCCTTAGGCGAAGCTATCGGTAGGGCTCTTGAGACAGAATCGGAGCCAACCCTGATCGTCGCCAGTTCAGACATGACCCATTATGAACCTGGTAATTCTGCTCGCAAAAAGGATCGGATGGCACTTGACCATGTCTGCGCCCTTGATCCGGAAGGGTTGTACCGAACCGTCACCAGCGAACATATCAGTATGTGTGGGGTCGTTTCCACTGTGGTCATGCTGGCCGCTGCCAGATATCTTGGCGCCAAAAAAGGCAGTCTGGTTTGTTATGGAAATTCTGGCGACGTTACCGGTGATCAGTCCGAGGTTGTCGGCTATGCGGGGGTTATTGTCGAATAGTCGGGCCCGTCATTTAACCAAATACTTCTTGTCAAGATATAGCCGTTGCAGTATAAAAGTGTGGGCTGTCCAACTGACAGCCCATTGTTATTTTTACGTTTACAGGAGAATGTGATGTCCAAGTTGCGCGTCAGGTTTGCGCCCAGTCCTACAGGCTATCTACATATCGGAGGGGCAAGAACCGCTCTGTTCAATTTCCTACTGGCCCGCAAAGAGCAAGGTACTTTTGTTCTCAGGATTGAGGACACGGATGTGGCCCGTTCGACTCAAGAATCGGTAGATGCCATTTTGCAGGCCATGGATTGGCTAGGCATGGCCTGCGACGAAGGACCGGTCTATCAGTCAGACCGATTCGATTTATATCGCGCCAAAATCCAGCAACTTGTTACCGAAGGTAAAGCGTATCGCTGTTATTGCACGGCAGAGGAACTCGAACAAAAACGTGAACTGGCTCTTACGCAGGGGCGTAAACCCAAGTACGATGGTACATGCAGGCAACGCCAGGCCACGATCGAAAACCAGCCGTACGTGGTTCGATTCAAAGCGCCCCAGGAAGGCGCGACCACTTTCAACGATCGCATCAAAGGCGACATTACCTTTCAAAACGAAGAGCTGGATGATTTGATCCTTCAGCGCACCGATAGTACCCCGACCTATAATTTTGTCGTTGTGGTCGATGATGCGGAGATGAAAATAAATCTCGTTCTGCGTGGCGATGATCATATTAACAATACTCCTCGCCAGATCATGCTGTATGAAGCCCTCGGGTATCCAGTGCCCGAATTCGCTCACGTACCGATGATTCTCGGGGCTGACAAGAGCCGCTTGTCCAAGCGCCATGGCGCCACCTCCGTTATGGCCTACAGGGATATGGGATATCTGCCCGAGGCTTTGGTAAACTACCTGGTTCGTCTCGGCTGGTCACATGGCGACCAGGAAATTTTTTCCATGGAAGAGCTGATCAATCTGTTCAGTCTAGAGAATGTCGGAAAATCGGCCAGTGTTTTCAACCCTGAAAAACTTTTGTGGCTTAACAGCCATTACATCAAAACCGGTCACCCGGCCCGGCTCGCTGTATTGCTTTGCGAGCATTTAAAACAAGAAGGCATTGAAGTTTCCCCCGGTCCCGAGCTTGAGGCCATTGTCGTGGCGCTCCAGGACCGTTCCAAAACCCTGGTCGAAATGGCCCAGCAGGCTCAATGTTTTTTTGGTACCGAAGTTCAATTCGATGAAACTGCCGCGGCAAAATTCCTTACCAGGGATATCGGGGAAATATTCGAAACCCTGTTCGCTGCGCTTGAGGCCTGCCACGACTGGAAAGAGGAGGTTCTGGACGAGGTTTTTAAAGGAGTTCTTCAGGCCACCGGATTGAAATTCGGCAAACTAGCACAACCTGCAAGGGTTGCCCTGACCGGGAGCACCAACGGACCGAGTATCTGCGTTATCATGGAGATTCTCGGCCGCGAAAAAACGCTTGCGCGATTACAGGGTGCTGTCGCTCGACTTTGCGATTGAGCACAGGGTAGATGCAGTTCGTCATACACACGGGGTGCTTTTCCGATTATCGATCCGGCGAAGCGCCCTGTTTTGTTTGGGCACGGAGAGAAACCGGAGTGACGCCGAGATTGGGGAAAAGGGCCGTTTCCGGATGAAAACTAGAAAGTTTTGTTCAATTCCATGGGGGCTTTTGAATGACAGAATCCATTTCTAAAACCGTATATTTGGCAGATTACACGGTTCCGCCGTTTCTGGTTGATGATGTGAACTTACGGTTTGACCTCACTGAGGCGCATGCGGTTGTCAGGACACGCATGGCTTTACGTCGCAACCCTGCATGCCAGAACCAAAGCAGCGCGCTTTTTCTGCATGGCACGGATTTGACCCTGCAATCCATGCGAATTGATGGGGAAAACGTCCCTGGGCATGCTTTTTTTCAGGATCATCGGGGTCTTCTTGTCCTGCATCCCCCGGATGTTTTTCAGCTGGAAACCACGGTTCTCATCCGCCCTCAGGATAATACGGCTTTGGAAGGGTTGTATCGATCGGGGGGGATGTTTTGCACGCAATGCGAAGCGGAAGGGTTCCGTCGCATAACTTTTTTCCCGGATCGACCCGATGTCATGACCACGTTTACCACCACCATCGTGGCAGATAAAAAGTGTTATCCGGTACTGCTCTCCAACGGCAATCTGGTTAAATCCGAGGATCTTGAAGAAGGTCGACATCAGGCTGTCTGGCATGATCCCTTTCCTAAACCAAGTTATCTGTTTGCGCTGGTTGCAGGAGACATTGCCTGCGAAGAGGATTCGTTTATTACACGTTCAGGCCGCCAGGTAGAATTGCGCATCTACCTGGAACGCCATAATGTCGGGCGAGGGAAGCATGCGCTGGCAGCACTCAAAAAAGCCATGCAATGGGATGAAGAAATTTTTGGGCTCGAATACGACCTCGATCTTTACATGATCGTAGCTGTTGATGATTTCAACATGGGAGCAATGGAAAACAAAGGTCTCAACATCTTTAACTCAAAGTACGTGCTGGCAGACGTAAATACTGCCACGGACGCAGACTTTCAGGCCATTGAAGAGGTCGTTGCACACGAATACTTCCATAACTGGACGGGTAATCGCGTCACCTGCCGGGACTGGTTTCAACTCAGTCTCAAGGAGGGGTTGACTGTTTTCAGGGATCAGGAATTTTCCGCCGACCAGGTTTCCAAATCTCTAAAACGCATCTCTGATGTGCGACAGCTGCGGACGATCCAGTTTGCGGAAGATTCCGGACCGCTGGCGCACCCGGTGCGTCCTGAAGCCTACCAGGAAATCAATAACTTTTACACTGCTACCGTTTATGAAAAGGGCGCTGAAGTTATTCGCATGCTGTGCAATCTGGTAGGCACGCAGGGATTTCGAAAAGCACTTGAACTCTATTTTGAACGGTTTGACGGGCGGGCGGTGACTATTGAGGATTTTCTTGGCGCCATGGAAGATGCATCGCATATCGATCTTGCCCAGTTTCGATTGTGGTACAGCCAGGCAGGTACGCCACATATTCATGCAACGGGTAACTATGACCCAATTAAACAGATATACAGTTTGACTCTTCGCCAGGAATGTCCGCCGACGCCAGACCAGCCAGAGAAAAAACCGCTGCATATACCGGTGGCGGTCGGATTGCTGAATTCTGCAGGTCGTGAGATACCTCTTTATCTGATGGGCGACAACAGCGTCGTTTCAAATACCACCACTGTATTGTCCCTTCGCAAAAAAGAACAGACTTTTCACTTTGAGAAAGTTCCGTGTCCACCTGTTCCATCCCTGTTGCGGAATTTTTCAGCTCCCGTGAAACTTTCATATGAATACTCCGACCGGGATCTGATGTTTTTAATGGTTCACGATACCGATGCCTTCAACCGTTGGGATGCCACTCAACAGTTGACTTCGCGTGTTATCATGCGTGGCGTTGATAGTTTCCGGGCGGGAAGGGCGGTTCAAGTTGACTCTGTTCTGTTGGACGCTTTTCGTGAAGTTCTGCGGTCAAGCCGTGAGGATCGGGGGCTGGCTGCACAGATGTTGATGCTTCCCAGCGAAAATTACCTGATCGATCAACGTCCCCGAATAGATATCGACGGGATTTTGTTGGCGCGTCAAAAGATTCGCGAAATGTTATCCATTCAGCTTTATAGTGAATGGCAGGCGACCTGGCAGGAGTGTGTCGAGGAAAATGCCGGTCTCTATGGCATTTCCCCCAAAGAGGTGGGTTGCCGAGCCCTGAAAAATGTTTGCCTCGGTTATCTTGCGGCCCATCCAAAAGAAAACTTCTGGCTGAAAGTCCTGGGTTGGTTGGATGATGCAGATAACATGACGGACCGCCTTGCGTTATTGGCTCTTCTGGCAGAAAGCGAGACGGTGGAAGGCCCTGCTGCGCTGACGAAATTTTACCTACAGGCGCGGCATATTCCGTTGGTGCTCGACAAATGGTTTGCCGTGCAGACCACTGCACGCCATCCTTTTGTATTTGAGAGATTGCAGGTATTGTTGAATCATCAGGATTTTAATTTGCGTAATCCCAATCGAGTGCGTTCGGTTTTGCATGCTTTTGCCCGCGGTAATCCTGGTGGGTTCCATCGTACCGATGGCTCAGGATATCAGCTGATTGCCGAGTATGTCGTAAAAATCGATCGACTTAATCCTCAGGTTGCCGCAACCCTGGCCGGAGCATTCAGTACCTGGAAGCGTTACGATAAGTCCAGAAGCACAATGATGAGACAACAACTGGAAGAGATTTCCTCGGTGGAGGGACTTTCTGGTGACTTGAGAGAAATTGTTGAACGTTGTTTGGTAAAATCCGAGGAAAACGCTCTTTGAACACCTTTGGGTGGTTTTTTACATGCATGGCGTGTTGCGCCATGCATGGAGGGGCAGGAAGAGACTTTTTGAAATAAATATTTTTTCTTCTTGACACTGACGGTCAGCTTTGTTAAAAATTGCCTCGCTTTTGGGAGATCGTCTAGCGGCAGGACTACGGACTCTGACTCCGTCAACCAAGGTTCGAATCCTTGTCTCCCAGCCAAATAAAACACGTTGTTCAGCGTGTCTCCATAAAGTTTGGGTTGTCCCGAGGGGCGGCCACAAGGTGAAGCGAAAGCTTCACCTTTTTTTTATGCATTGTGCCTCGTGTAAAGGATGGACAATGATGCCAGGCGAATATGCCTTTATTTATTCCAGCCGTTTTGGTGATTTCTCCTTCGGGAGAAATCACCCATTTAAAGTTGAACGGTTTGCTTTAACCTGCCAATTGCTTGACTCCCCTGGTTTGCTTTCAAAACCCGCTGTGCGGGTTGTCGAAGCCCCCCCTCGCTACAGAATCCGAGCTTCTCACATTTCACCGCCAGGATTAGACAACCCGCGATGAATCTTGCGATCAGAGGTCGTTGTTGGGCGATTCTTGATGGCATTCTCGAGTAGACCTGGGATGGCCTGATATTTTAAAACCAGCCAGAGGTACTTTCCGCGGTAAGTACATTTTCAGTACAGGCATGGTAATATCTTTGTATCCCGTCCGCATAATCAGGTGGAAATCCAGAGGAAAGTGCAGGCATTGCATGACTTTTCTGCGACTTGAAAGTCCCCCGGATCTGCAGTGGCGCAACAGTGAAAAACTCTAGCAAAAAAAGCTTTTCAAAGAGAAAACATTTCCGTTGAAAAAAAGGGATATTCTTGTTCTAATGCGCACCGCCGGTATCGACAGATTAGCCAAAAACTAAAATTGGGGGAGGAAACACCGTGAATCCGTTGGCGATTGCCTTGAACAAGCAGCTGGAAGAGGAAAGTCCTGCTGCCTTAGATTTGCTCTCACGGCTTGGAAAAAATCTCTATTTTCCCAGGGGGATTTTATCCCAGTCCGCCGAGGCTAAAACCAAGGCTTACAAATTTAATGCCACGATCGGTATCGCCACCGAAAAGGGCGAACCCATGTACTTGCCCTGCATCCATGAAAAGTTAGCAGCCTTCAATCCTTCGGATTTGTATAGCTATGCACCTCCCGCAGGCAAGCCCGAGCTTCGCAAGCTGTGGCGGGAAAAAATGCTCAGGGACAACCCGGGTCTTGTCGGGAAGTTTTTCGGGGATCCGATTGTAACGAACGCCCTGACGCACGGGCTTTCCATTGTCGCCGATCTGTTCGTTGATAAAGGCGATCAGGTCGTTATGGCTGACATGATGTGGGGCAATTACAACCTGACTTTCGGCGTTCGGCGTGATGGCGAGATATGCAAGCATACGACGTTCACAGAAAGCGGTGAGTATAATATTGAGGCTTTTCGTCAGGTTTTGCATGCTGTAGCAAAAGAACATGGCAAGGCCGTAGTTGTGCTCAACTTTCCCAACAACCCAAGCGGTTATACTCCGAGCGTGGCCGAAGGGGATGCCATCGTCGAAGTATTACGCCAGGAAGCCGAAAGCGGTTGCAACATCGTTGTGGTTACTGACGATGCTTATTTTGGACTGTTTTATCAAGACTGTCTTAAAGAGTCCCTTTTTGGCCGCCTGGTCGACCTGCATCCGCGGATTCTTGCCGTCAAGATTGACGGTGCAACCAAGGAGGATTTTGCCTGGGGTTTCCGGACCGGATTTATCACTTTTGGTGGCTGCGCGGCATCCGAAAATTCTCACGTTTTGAAGGTTCTGGAATCAAAAACGATGGGTGTTATTCGTGGCACAATTTCGAACTGTCCACATCCTTCTCAAACTTTTATCATTGAAGGATTGAAATCCTCGGATTATCAGGCCCAGAAGCAACAGAAGTTCGAGATCATGAAGGGCCGCGCTGTCAAAACCAGAGAAGTCCTTGAAAGCGGGAAGTTCGATGATGCATGGTCGTTTTATCCGTTCAATTCCGGCTATTTTATGTGCCTTAAGCTCAAGACGGTCGATGCCGAAACATTGAGGCTTCACTTGCTGGATAAATACGGGATAGGTACCATAGCGATAAACAGTACTGATTTGCGTATAGCTTTCAGTTGTATCGAACAGGAAGATTTACCCGAATTGTTTGCCTTGATTTACCAGGCAGCAGGGGATCTATCCTGAGTCTGAAACCTTCAAAAGGCCCGCGAAAAGCGGGCCTTGCTGTTTCCAGGCAGGAATACGGATGAAGATACGCTCTCTCCCGCAAGTGTGCCACGAGCTGAATCAGATTTCTTTACTTCGGGAACTTTCACGCCTGCTTTTAGCACAGCAGCAATGCTTTCTTGTCGGAGGGGCGATCAGGGACATGTTTCTTGGCAGGCCCTGCAACGACTTCGATTTCATCACGCCTTTTGATCCCACTTTCCTCGCCCGGGATCTTGCTCGCCACTTGTCTGGACACTGGTTTTTTCTTGACGCACCGCGACGCCAAAGCCGTGTTGTTATCCCTGCTGGTAATGGCGAATTATGCTGCGATTTCAGCCCTTTTCGGTCCACAGACATTGTTGCCGACCTGTCTATGCGCGATTTCAGGGTAAATGCCATCGCGGTGCGCCTCCATGACCAAATATGCCCTGCGGACGTTTATGATCCGTTATGCGGGCTTGAAGATCTGAAGTCGGGGCAATTGACGATCTGCTCCGCCAATGTTTTACGAAGCGACCCTTTGCGTATTTTAAAAGGCCTGCGGCACTGCAAAACCTTGCATCTGACGCTCGGTGATACAACCCTTAAGGCAATGCGGGCGGCGGCTCCTTTGCTGACCGAGGTTGCCGGAGAAAGGGTGCGAAAAGAGCTGGGGCTTCTCTTTAACGAGGCCATGCCGGCAATTCCTTTGCGCGGGATGCTGGTCACCGGTACCGCGGAACCTGTATTCGGGGCGTGGGTCGTCGCAGAGGAGCCCTCGGGTCTCCTGAAGCGCCTTGCAAGGTTTGGCCATAATGTCCTGGGTATCGCAACTGCTGAACATGCTGATTTTTTCTTTAATGCCATGCAGGAGGAGTTTGAAGAGGGTTTTCCCAGGCAGGCATTACTCAATCTCGCCATGGTCTTGCAGGACCGACCGATGTGCGATGTTCAAAGAGTGATTGCTCGCATGAAACTGGCTCGTGCGAGCACAAAGGCATTGACAGGGTATGTGGACCTTCCTGCCGCTTCGAAGCTGCTTGAACTCCAAAATCTTGCCTGCGGATTTCGTGGCCGTTACTGGTGGGTTTCAGGCCTTGGGCCGGATCCTGTCGGCTGTTTGCTGTATCTGGCCTCCAGTATCTCCGGCCATAGTCGACAGCTGGGATTGCGAGCGTTGACGCTTGCTGAGGAATATGCTTCAGCAGATCCGATAACAGATCTTGTCGATGGTAACTGGCTGTGTCAATGTCTCGGAATCGAACCAGGCCCTCTTGTAGGTGAAGCCTTGCATACCCTTCGTTATGAAGAAATTGCGGGGAGAGTTCATTCCGTTAAGCAGGCGCGAGAGTTTTTACAGGTACAGTATAAGAAATCGATTGACAATACCTAGGGGCGCTCCTATAATTCGGGCCCACAGAGCGGGAATAACTCAGTGGTAGAGTGTCAGCTTCCCAAGCTGAAGGTCGCGGGTTCGAATCCCGTTTCCCGCTCCAAAAAATTCAAGGGGTCAGGCTAATCGCCTGCCCCCTTTTTTGATTTTATGGGATTTTGTGGTATCTCTGTGCATTGACTCTGCATCGCTTCGGCCCGGATAGTCCAACAGACTCCTGGACATTGTGTCCGGGTTACGCAATATGCTACTTTAATTGAAAGCAATCCCAGAACCTTATCGAGGCTTCAACATATGGCAAATACTAAAAAGGAATTACTAGTCAAGTGCCCGCGCTGTGGGGTGGCAACCCGCTGGGAGGGGAATGCTGACAGGCCTTTTTGCTCACTTCGATGTCGTCAGATCGATCTTGGTGCCTGGGCTGATGAAGAATACCGCGTCCCGGTGGAGAACAACCACTCGCAAGACGAGTCCGACACATCCAAAATTAGCGAAAAAACAACTGATTGGAGCTGAAAGTTAATGTATCGTCTGATGATTTTTACGCACTTCGCTGCTGCCCATAATCTGATGAATTATCAGGGGGATTGCGAAAATCTGCATGGTCACAACTGGAAAGTCGAGGTAACAGTAGCGACCCGTGATCTGGACAAGTCCGGGTTGGGGATCGATTTTAAAATCCTTAAAAAGGAAACCAATCGCATCCTCGATCGGCTTGATCATAAATATCTGAACGACCTTCCTTTTTTTAAAGGGATCAGCCCGTCGTCGGAAAACATCGCTCGTTTTGTTTTTGAAGAACTGGCGGATGTTTTTCCGCAATCCGTAACGGTGGAAAGCGTTCGTATTTGGGAGTCCGACCATGCCTGTGCAAGCTATTCCCTCGAGTGAGGCTCAGCTTCTGGAAGTATTCTCTTCCATCCAAGGGGAGGGAGGGCTGGTCGGTTGCCGTCAGATTTTCGTGAGAATGGCAGGATGCAACCTCGATTGCGCTTACTGCGATACCGACTTTTCCCCGCAGGATAATTGCCGTATTGAAGATGCTCCGGGGTCCGGCCAGTTTCGTAACGTGCCCAATCCTGTCGCATTGGAAGTTCTTGCTGGAATAATGGCCGACTGGGTGGACCGGTCCCCCGGTATGCATCATTCCATAAGTTTGACCGGTGGCGAACCTCTGCTTCAGGACGGAGTGTTGCGGGAATGGCTACCGGTACTGCGGGAAATCCTGCCTTTGCACCTGGAAACCAATGGAACCTGCCCGGAATCCCTGGCACCCTTGCTACCGCATCTCGAGTGGGTATCCATGGATATCAAACTATCTTCCATGACAGGGGTTGCTACGCCATGGAAACTGCACCGAGCTTTTCTTGAGTTAGCCTCCCGAACCCGCGTATGGGTTAAAGCTGTTATTGGCGAGGAGACCCCGGCTGACGAAATGCTTCATTTGGGGCGACTGGTGCATCAGGTGGCCCCGGACGCCACGATCTACCTGCAGCCGGTAACGCGGGGGAGCAAGGTAGGCATGTCCAATGATCACCTGTTAGAACTGCAGACCTCCCTTTCCAAAGTGCATGGAAACATAAGAATCATTCCCCAGACGCATGTGTTTTTGGGCCTCTTGTAAACAGGAGTATTCCAGTCGGATCCATTTGGAGAGTTGACATGATTATTGAAGACATGACCATGCCCGAATTTGTTGCCGGTCTGGAAAAAACCCGAACGGTTTTCATTCCATTCGGAGCGACGGAGGAACATGGTCCCCATCTCCCCCTGTCCACCGATACACTGCAGGCGGTGGCTGTCGGTCGCCGTCTCGCGGAGCGCAGGCCAATATTCGTTGCACCTGCTGTTTCTTATGGCGTCTGCCGTTCCACCTCCCGGCATCCGGGCACAGTGACCATCACCACGGCCACCCTTAAAGCTCTGGCCTGCGATATCGTATCTTCATTGTATCGTCATGGTCTCAGGAATTTTATCTTGCTTACCGGACATGCCGGGGGCACCCATAATGCGGCCCTTATCGATGCGGGGGAGGAGTTGCTGGAGCGATTTCCCGATGTGAAAATCGCCGTGTTGACCGAATATCAACTGGCTGCCGAGGAGGGCAGGGGACTGGTGGAAACCCCTGGCGATTCCCATGCCGGGGAAATCGAGACATCCCGAATGCTCAACTCCCATCCTCACCTTGTCAAAGGTAGTGCAAAAAGGGAATTCCCGAACTTTCCTATGGGAATGCTGGTGCGGAACAAACAGAAATTCTGGCCTGGCGGTGTGTGGGGAGACCCAACCAAGGCAACGGCCGGGAAGGGCGCCCAAATCGAACAGCTGGTGGTCGACGCCCTGGAGCGATTTGTTAATAAATTCGAAAACTGGCAGGAGTAACAGGCTTGTTGGGCAGTTGCAGACCGAGCTATTATCGGCCCCGTCGAGTCATGGCGAAGCCGATAGAACCTTCAGTCGGCTTTTTCCGGGTAAGGGAACTTGGCTTTTAAGGCAGCAGTAACACATGGTGGAACCAGGTCGTCGATGTTGCCCCCCCATGCTGCCACTTCCTTGACAATAGAAGAACTCAGATAGCCATAGGATACAGAAGTCATCATGAACAGTGTCTCGAGTTGCTTGTTCATGCTGTGATTCATTTGCGCCAATTGGAATTCATTTTCAAAATCCGACACCGCCCGCAACCCCCTCAGGACAACGCGGGCATTCTGACGCGCAACGTAGTCAACCAATAACCCTCTGAAGGTATCAACCCTCACCTGAGGAAAGTCTTTGACGGTTTCCTGAATCAAATCACGTCGTTCGTCAATGGAAAAGAGGCTTTTTTTGGAAACATTGTGAGCTACTGCCACGATGAGTTCGTCAAATATTTCAAGGCCTCTCTGGATGATATCCAGGTGGCCGTTGGTAATCGGGTCAAAAGATCCGGGATAAACTGCGATTCGTTTTTTCATGGGTGATCTTCCCTTGGGTTGGAAAGAGAATAGAAAGAAACAGCGGTCGAACCGTATTCTCGACGACTTAACAACTCAAGTCCTGCCAGGTCGTTGGGGATTGGGTCTTCGCGTGCTGATTCAATGCAAAGAATACCTTGCCTGGAAAGCAGGCCGTTTTTGACGATCTCATTCAACGTTGGAACGATGAAGTTCTGGTTGTAGGGTGGATCCAGAAAGATGAGGTCGAAAGGACCGTGGGATGACGGCTTGTCGACAAAATTACTGACAGGCACCTTGAGCATCACGGCACGGTCTTTCATTCCGCATGTCTGAATATTTTCTGCAATGATTTCGGCTGACTGGGCACTTCGGTCGACAAGTATAGCGAGTGACGCCCCCCTACTCAGGGCCTCAAGGCTCAAAGCGCCTGTGCCGGCAAAAAGATCCAGAATGGTCAGGTCGTCAAAAGAACCGAGGCGACTTGTCAGGCTGCTGAATATAGCCTCCCGCACCCTGTCTGCCGTAGGTCGGATATGCTGTCCCTTGAATTGCCTGAGTTTTCTTCCTTTAGCCGATCCGCTTATAATGCGCAAGCAAGGGCTCCCTGTTAATAGCTTTAAATGGTAGGTTGAAGACGCGCAGAAGTTAACATAGCGCACCAAATGGGTCAAGAAGACTTAGTATAGAATTACAGTATGTTATTGTCTATCATCTGAAGGGCTTTGCTTTCCAGGCATAGCTGGCCCTGTAAACGGAGGATCGGAATGGAACGACCTGACCTTGCCCCTTACGCAGTTCGCAGCAATCAAAGTCGCGGGCGTCGCCATCACGAGGTTTTCAGGGATGAACGCACTGGTTTTGCCAGAGATCGTGACCGTATCATACATTGCGCGGCATTCAGGCGACTTGAATACAAGACCCAGGTGTTTGTAAACCACGAGGGCGATTATTATCGTACGCGGCTCACTCATTCACTGGAAGTTTCGCAAATCGCCCGCGGCATAGCACGCTGTTTACTCCTCAATGAAGATCTGGTCGAAGCCCTGTCCCTGGCTCACGATCTCGGTCATACCCCTTTTGGCCATACCGGAGAAGAAGTTCTCAATCGACTCATGGCAGGGCATGGAGGGTTTGAGCATAACCGGCAATCTCTCCGCATTGTCGAATTGCTGGAGGAGCGTTATCCTGACTTCAGTGGGTTAAACCTCACGTGGGAAACGCGCGAAGGGATCATCAAGCATTCACCCCATTCCAGTTGTGCCTGCGCTGAGGCCCAAGAATATTTTCCCGAGGTTCCTCCTACCCTGGAAGCGCAGATAATCGATTTGGCGGATGAAATTGCCTACAACAATCATGATATCGATGATGGTTTGAAAGCCGGCTATATTACCCTGTCTGAATTGCAATCAGTCCCACTATGGAAAACAACATTCGCAGATATTGGACAGAAGTTCCCTGGCCTGGATCAATCGAGGCATGTTCACCAAACGATCAGTACCCTGATTGGAAGACTCATTGCGGATGTGGTGTCAACGACACTTGGAAACATTGCAGATCGCAGAATAAATACCATGGAGGATGTGCGTCGGCAGACAGCCCGGGTTGTTTCCTTCAGTGCTGGGATACAAGAAGAGAACCGAATTCTGAAAAACTTTCTGAGGGAGCGTCTGTACAGGCATCATAAAGTAGAGAGGATGCGTATCAAAGTAGAGCGCATCCTCTCCATGATCTTTGAAAGCTACCTGAAGGCCCCCTCATTGCTCCCGGTGGAATATCACAGGAAGTTTGAGGTTTTTGGAAAGGAGCGCACCATTTGCGATCTTGTGGCGGGCATGACGGACCGTTATGCTCTGGATGAATTCAAAAAACTATTCGAACCGTACGAGCCGGTATGATTTGCCGGGAGCGTTTCAGGGCAGAATAATTTCCGGGTTCTCCGCCTTGCGATAGAGAAGAATGGTTCTGCCAACGACCTGCGCCACATGGGAGCGCGTTTGTTTCGCAATTTCGTATGCGGCTGCCCTGCGGTCCTCGGGGCAATTTTCCAGTAATTTAATCTTAAGCAGTTCATGGTTCGCCAGGCACTCGTCGACAGTGCTTACCAGGGCAGGGGTGATGCCCTCCTTGCCTACCAACACAACAGCCTTCAAGTGATGCCCCAGAGCCCGCAGATGCCGGACCTGCCTTCCGGTAAGTGAAACGTTATCTTTCTTCATATTCATATCTGTAAAGCTCCTTTTATTAATGCCCTAGCAAAAACTCATAGGATGGCTAAGCAAAAATTTCGCCCTACAAGGCTTGGTGGTTTTTCAGGGGCGAAGGCATACATATAGTATGTCGAGGTCCTGAAAAAACGCCGTAACGCCGGAGGGCGGACTTTTTGCGACGCCATCTTTATTAATTCAAGACACAAGCCGAGAAGTATACCAATAATCGGGTTTAAAAAACAAACAGTTTTGAATTTTTAGTATTTTAAATTAATTGAGCATGGAGGGGTTGAAGAATCCTCAGGATCGCTACGGTGTCTCATTGCGTTACATTATCCGTATAGATAATGATACTATTTGAAACATTTTGGGATGCTAATTATGGTATTGACCAATCAGGTAAAAAATGGTTATATACGACCGATTTTGGGGGGTTGCCGCACCCCATTACAGGTACCTCGAACCTCTTAATCTGAATTAAAATAGCCCTCCATGAATATTGGTCGCCCCAACATTCAAATATCGAGGACCCTCCCATCCGGAGAACCGCTGTTCCGTTTAACTCTCAGCTTTCTTCTCCGGGGCACACTTTCCCCTATACATGCTTCTGAAATTAACCTTTACACCCATTATCCCGAGTGCAAGGTCCGGTTTTCCTGGCCATTGCAAGCCTTGACAACGGATTTTTATCACTCTTGCGCAATCTGTTCCGAGTTGATACGCGGGTCGTCCTCAGTTGGCATTAAAAAGTGTTTTAAAATTATACAGTTATGCCATTGACAGTACCACTGATTATATGGTTTATTGGCAGAGATTCGAGATGCGCTCCTCAGGGGCTGAGACGGGTTCAGGCGGCTGACTGTGATTGGCGCGGGAAATACTGCTTTGGCTAAAAAAACCGTTTTCCGCTGTTTTCCGCTGCTATATTCCAAATTGCGTTTTTTTGATAACAGGAGGCGCCAATGCTGAATAAGATTTTAAGTTTCTTTCGTAAACCAAAGCCAAATTCCGATTTGGCGAATCAAAAGGAGAGGAAGAACAGTATGCAAACGTCAACATGTCAAAAAACCGGGGAATGTAGGATTCCAGATCGTGCCACGTTGCCGGCCACGCTGTATCAGCAGTTGGCCGAGTTCGTAACGACGCTGCCAACCAAGGAAGGGCACCTGGTAACGGTTCTGCACAAAGCTCAGAGCTTGTTCGGTTACCTGCCCAGGGAAGTACAGGAGTTCGTTGCGGACCAGATGGATGAGTCCCTGGCCAAAGTTTATGGTGTCGTGAGTTTTTACACATTTTTCACCATGATACCGAAGGGCAAGCATCCCATCTCTGTCTGTATGGGTACGGCATGCTTTGTTAAGGGCGCCGACAAGGTCGTTCACTCCCTCAAACAGCAACTCGGTGTCGAAATTAGCGAAGTGACCAAGGATGGCAAGTTCTCCATCGACTGTCTGCGTTGCGTTGGTGCTTGCGCCCTTGCTCCGGTTGTACTGGTAGGTGAGAAGGTTTATGCCAATGTTACGGCCGACCAGGTTAAAGACATTATTTCTGATTTTGCTTAATACGGGGAGATGACACGATATGGCCAAGATAAATTCTCTGGCGGAACTGCAGAAAAAGCGTGACGAGCTGCAAGCCGCTGCCGCCAAAACCAAAAACGAAAAAGTCATAGTGAACGTATCTCTTGCAACTTGTGGCATCGCTTCCGGCGGTAAGGAAGTCATGGAAGCTATGAAGCAGGAAGCTGCCGCCCTCGGCATCAACAACGTCGAATTCACCATGTCCGGCTGCATGACGTACTGTTTCGCCGAGCCCACTGTCGAAATCACCCTGCCCGGCAAAGAGCCGGTTGTGTTCGGTTACATCAAGGGTGACAAGGCCAAGGAACTGGTGAGCAAGTACATCAAGAGCGGCGAACTGGTCGACGGCGTCATTCCGGCCAGCTACGAGCGCATTGTTTTTTAATACAAGGAGAACATAGCTATGGTGGACAAAAATCAGCTCAGAATAGCCACTCGGAACACCGGGTTCATCGATCCCGAATCCGTTGAATCCTATATTGCCGTTGGCGGCTACCAGGCACTGGGTAAATGCCTGGCCGAAATGAAGCCGGCCGACGTGATCGATCTTATGAAAAACAGCGGTTTGCGCGGTCGCGGCGGCGCAGGTTTCCCCACCGGCGTCAAATGGGGCTTCGCTGCCAAGTACGCATCCGACACCAAGTACGTCGTCTGTAACGCCGACGAAGGCGATCCGGGCGCGTTCATGGACCGCGCAGTACTCGAAGGCGACCCGCACAACGTGCTGGAAGCCATGGCCATCGGCGGCTACGCCATCGGCGGCAACAAAGGCACCATCTACATTCGTGCCGAGTACCCGCTTGCCATCGCCCGTCTGAAATTGGCCATCCAGCAGGCCAAAGACATGGGTCTTCTGGGCGACAACATCATGGGCACCGACTTCAGCTTTGATATCGAACTGAAATACGGCGCCGGCGCTTTCGTCTGTGGTGAGGAAACCGCTCTGATCGCCTCCATGGAAGGTAACCGCGGCGAGCCCTACACCAAGCCCCCTTTCCCTGCCGAAGCCGGTTACTGGGACAAGCCGACCATCGTCAACAACGTTGAGACCCTGGCCAATATCCCCGCCATCATCATGAAGGGCGCGGACTGGTTCAGTGGCATCGGTACCGAGACCTCCAAGGGCACCAAGGTTTTCTGTATCTGTGGCAAGATCAACAACGTTGGTCTGATCGAAGTTCCCATGGGTACCTCCTTGAAAACCGTCATCTACGATGTCGGTGGCGGCATCCCCGGCGGCAAGGAATTCAAAGCCGTACAGACCGGCGGTCCCTCCGGCGGCGCTCTGACCTACAAGGACCTGGACGCTCCCATCGACTACGAAAACCTGGTGGCCCGTCAGTCGATGATGGGTTCTGGCGGCATGATCGTCATGGACGAAGACGACTGCATGGTGTCGGTTGCCAAATTCTTCCTCGATTTCACCATGGACGAAACCTGCGGCAAATGTACTCCCTGCCGCATCGGTTCCAAGCGTCTGTACGAGCTGCTGGACAAAATCACCATCGGCCAGGGTACCGAAGCCGACCTGGACAAACTGCGCAGTCTGTCCGATAACATCAAGGACACCGCGCTGTGTGGTCTGGGGCAGACCATGCCCAACCCGGTCCTGTCGACCATGCGCGTTTTCGAAGATGAATACCGCGCGCACGTCATCGACAAGAAGTGTCCTGCTGGTGTCTGCGCCGATCTGCTTGAGTTTACCGTTGTGGATGAAAAGTGCGTGGGTTGCACCCTGTGCGCCAGGGTTTGCCCGGTTAACTGCATCAGCGGCAAGCCCAAGGAAGTCCATGTCATTGATCAGGCCGCCTGTATCAAGTGCGGCGCATGTCTGGACAAGTGTAAATTCGACGCCATCATCAAACAGTAATGAAAGGAGACATTCCAGATGTCTATGATGAATATAACCATCGACGGTAAAACTACTCAGGTGCCTGCGGGTAGCACGATACTGGACGCGGCCAAAAAGCTGAATGTCCACATCCCGACCCTGTGTTTTCTGCAGATGGATGAACTGAAGTTTAACAATATGGTTGCATCTTGCCGTATTTGTGTCGTTGAGGTTGAAAACCGTCGCAACCTGGCTCCTGCTTGCGCCACTCCGGTCATGGACGGCATGGTTGTTAAAACCAATACCATTCGTGTACTCAATGCTCGTCGCACCGTGCTCGAACTGTTCCTGTCCGATCATCCCAAGGACTGTTTGGTCTGCGCCAAATCCGGCAACTGTGAGCTGCAGGACCTGGCCGAATACTTCGGCATGCGCGAAGTTGGTATTACCGGTGCAATGTCCACTTATCGCCAGGACGTTTCCCCGTCCATCATTCGCGATATGGATAAATGTATCATGTGCCGTCGCTGTGAAACCATGTGTAACAACGTTCAGACCTGCGGCGTTCTGTCGGGCGTAAACCGCGGTTTTGATGCTGTTGTCGCTCCTGCTTTCGAAATGAACCTGTACGACACCACTTGTACCAACTGTGGTCAGTGTACCCAGGTTTGTCCCGTAGGCGCTCTGGTTGAAAACGACCACACCTGGAAAGTTATCGACGCCATCGCCGATCCTGACAAGGTGACTGTTGTTCAGGCCGCTCCTGCCGTTCGCGCTGCCCTTGGCGAAGCTTGTGGCATGGAAGCCGGTCAGAGCTTCACGGGTAAAATGGTTGCCGCTCTGCGTCGCCTCGGTTTCGATCACGTGTTCGACACCGATTTTGCCGCCGACCTCACCATCATGGAAGAAGGCTCCGAGTTCCTCGATCGCCTTCAGAAATTCCTGGATGGCGACAAGAACGTCAGAATGCCTATCATGACCTCCTGCTGCCCTGGTTGGGTCAAGTTCTTCGAGCATCAGTTCCCTGATCTTCTCGACGTTCCCTCCACAGCCAAATCGCCCCAGCAGATGTTTGGTGCCATCGCCAAGAGCTACTATGCTGAAATTCTTGGCATTCCTCGCGAAAAAATGGTTGTCGTTTCGGTCATGCCTTGCCTCGCCAAGAAGTACGAATGCTCCCGTCCTGAGTTTGCCGTTAATGGCAACCCCGACGTCGACATCGTTATCTCGACTCGCGAGCTGGGCCGCTTGATCAAGCGCATGAACATCGACTTCGCTAAACTGCCCGACGAAGATTTCGACAATCCTCTCGGTGCTTCGACCGGTGCTGCTCCGATCTTCGGCAACAGCGGCGGTGTTATGGAAGCGGCCCTTCGTACCGCATACGAACTGGCTACCGGTGAAACCCTGCCTGCAGTCGAATTCGAAGCAGTACGTACCCTGACCGGCGTGAAGACTGCTGAAATCCAGGTCGGTCCTCACACTCTGAATGTTGGTGTGGCCAGCGGTCTTGGAAACGCCCGCAAACTGCTCGAAATGGTTCAGAGCGGCGAAAAGCAGTTCCATGTTATTGAAATCATGGCCTGCCCCGGCGGCTGCATCGGTGGTGGCGGTCAGCCTTACCACCATGGCGATATGGAACTCCTCGCCAAGCGTAATAAAGTTCTGTATAACGAAGACGCTGGTAAAGAATTCCGTAAGTCCCACGAAAACCCGTACATCATCGAACTGTACGAGAAATTCCTGGGCAAACCGCTTAGCGAAAAAGCACATCACCTGCTCCATACGCACTACTTCAAGCGTCATCAGCTGTAAGAAGGATTTATCCTTCCAGGCACAATAAAAAGGCCGGATGCTTTGCATCCGGCCTTTTTATCTACACCACCAAAATCCACAAATTTGATCTAAATCAAAGAATATTCTTGTTTTATTCATTACTATGCATCCTGACATTGGTATCAAGTTCACATCATTATTCGGGGTGGATATAAAATATGGATCATCAAGACATCGTACATTGGCTGAAGTGTCCGTCCGGGCCCAATCTGGATTCACTTAAAGAGCGGGCCGACCAGGTTCGGCGGGAACACGTTGGGGATGCCGTTCATTTGCGGGGATTGGTCGAACTCTCCAATATCTGCGCTCGCAATTGTTTGTACTGCGGCATCAGGCGCGACAATCATTCCATTGCTCGTTATCGCATTACCGCCCCGGAAGTCCTAGAGTGTGCCCACAAGGCTGCAGATTTTGGCTTTGGATCTCTGGTTTTGCAAGGTGGCGAGGACCCCGGGTTGACCAAGGATTTTATTTCCGACTTGATTACCCTCATCAAGGCTGAGACCAAACTTGCCATTACTCTCAGCCTCGGCGAACGAGAGCCATCTGAATGGCTTGCCTGGCGTGAAGCTGGCGCCGACCGTTATCTGTTGCGATTTGAAACATCCAACCGGGAACTGTTCGATCGCATCCACCCTCCGCTGGATGGGCATGCAGGTTGTGATCGTATTTCGATGTTAAAAACCCTGCAGTCCATCGGCTACGAAACCGGCAGTGGTGTGATGATCGGCGTGCCCGGACAGACCTACGAGGATTTGGCACGCGACATCGCATTGTTTGCAGAACTCGAACTTGACATGATCGGCGTTGGCCCTTACATTCCCCATCCGCAGACCCCGTTGGGAGCGCAGCAGGGGGGGCAGGAGGGGGATGAACAGGTACCCGGCACCCTTGAAATGGGTCTGCGAGTTATTGCCTTGGCGCGCATTGTCTGTCCTGGCGCCAATATCCCCAGCACCACCGCGTTGGCAACGCTGGACCGCAAGGCAGGCCGTGAAATGGGGCTTTGCTGGGGTGCCAACGTTGTCATGCCGAACCTGACACCCTTGAAATATCGTCAATTGTATGAGATCTATCCCAGTAAAGCGGCTTCAACTGAAACCGCTGAAGAAAGCAGGGATGCCGCGTTCAGACAGATAGAGCATCTGGGGAGAAGTCTTGGCCAAGGCCGCGGTGATTCGCCCCATCATCTTCAAAATAAAACAGCAACTATCCGGAAAGAGGGTTGATATCATGTGCGCATTACCATCCATGGAACTCAGCAGAAATGCAGTCGATTTTATCGATGAAAAGCACCTGAACGGTCTTCTTGCCGGTAAAAAGCCCGATGCCGCACGGATACGCGAAATCGTCGCCAAAAGCCTGGCAAAAGAAGCCCTGACCGTCGAAGAAACAGCTGAGCTGGTTTTGACCGATGATCCCGAGTTGCTTCAAGAGATATTTGCGGCGGCCAGACAACTCAAGAAAACTGTTTACGGCAATCGTATCGTATTGTTTGCTCCCCTGTATATCGGCAATGACTGCATTAACGACTGTACCTATTGCGCCTTTAAACGCTCCAACTTTCAGGCGGTAAGGCGCACTCTTACTCCCGATGAAATCGGTCAGCAGGTCGTTGCCCTTGAGGACAAAGGGCATAAGCGTTTGATTCTCGTATTTGGTGAACACCCGCAATACGATGCCGATTTTATTGCCGATACGGTGAAAAACGTCTATTCCGTCCGGTCAGGAAACGGTGAAATTCGCCGGGTCAACATCAATGCCGCCCCTCTGGACATCGAAGGTTATAAGAAAGTCAAGGATTCCGGTATCGGTACCTATCAGATATTCATGGAAACCTATCACCATGCCACCTATGCTGATATGCACCCGGGCAATACAAGAAAAGGTGACTACCTTTACCGCCTTGACGGATTGAGCCGTGCTTTTGAAGCCGGCGTTGACGATGTCGGGATCGGCGTCCTGTTCGGACTGTACGACTGGCGCTTTGAAGTGCTTGGCATGGTGCGTCATGCCTTGCACCTCCAGGAACGCTACAACGTCGGCCCGCATACGCTAAGCTTTCCGCGCCTGCGGCCTGCCTCCGGTGTGGATTTTGACGAGCGCTACTTTGTGGACGACGAAGAATTCAAGCGCGTTATCGCAATTTTGCGCTTGGCCGTGCCCTACACCGGGCTGATTCTCACCGCACGGGAAAAGCCGGAACTTCGCAGGGAACTCATGTCGTTTGGCGTTTCGCAGATCGATGCCGGAAGCCGCATTGAGCTGGGGGGCTATACCGAAGCCGGCGACGCCCAGGTTATGGAGCGCGAGCAATTCAGTTTGGGGGATGTCCGCTCTCTTGATGAAGTCATGTGTCAGCTTATGAGCGACGGTTATGTACCCAGCTTCTGCACCTCCTGCTACCGCAGTGGCCGTACCGGTGAACATTTCATGGAGTTCAGTATCCCCGGATTCATAAAACGCTACTGTACCCCCAATGCACTTTTGACCCTTGAGGAGTACCTGGTCGATTACGCTTCGGAAGAGACACGTGCGGTGGGAGAAAAGCTGATTGCAGAAGAGCTTGCCAAGATGGAAGAGGGGGAAATGAAAAATCGGACCCTCAAACAGTTGGAAGAAATCAAACATCGCGATGCACGCGACATTTACTTTTGATATGGGGGGCTTCCGTACTGAAAAAGATTTCCTCGGAGAGCTGGAAGTACCGGATCATGCGTTGTATGGCATCCATACCGTCAGGGCCCTGGAAAACTTCCCATTGGCCGGGCGGGCGGTTAACAGGGCGTTGGTGCACGCATACGGAGCGGTAAAACTTGCCTGCGCCCGGACCAATCATGGGCTCGGATACTGGCCCGAGGAAAAGGCCCAGGCCATTGATCGCGCCTGTTCGGAATTGATGGAAGGACAACTCGATGAGCATATCCTGGTAGATGCCCTGCAAGGCGGTGCCGGGACTTCGACCAATATGAACGTGAATGAGGTTCTTGCCAACCGTGCCCTTCAATTGCTTGACAAACCGCTCGGGGATTACTCGACAATAAGCCCCCTGGAGGATATAAACCTCCATCAGTCTACCAATGACACCTTTCCCACGGCTCTAAAGGTGGCTGCCATTCAGCAACTGCGCCAACTCGAACGGGAGGTGGTGGCGTTACTTGAGGCATTCCAGGCCCAGGAAAAAAACCTGGCTCATGTCGTCAAGATCGGTCGTACCCAACTGCAGGACGCAGCGTTGACTACATTGGGCAGAGAAATGTCGGCGTATGCCGATGCCTTTGCCAGGGATCGCTGGAGAATCTACAAGTGTGAAGAGCGCCTGCGGGTTGTCAACCTGGGGGGTACCGCCATCGGCACAGGGCTAGCCGCACCCCGGCAGTATATCTTTAAAGTGGTGGAACAACTGCGCGCCATTACCGGACTTGGTCTTGCCCGTGCCGAAAACCTCATCGATGCCACTCAAAATGTCGACGTTTTTGTCGAGGTCAGCGGGATTCTCAAAGCTTTGGCGATCAATCTTATCAAGGTATCCGGTGACCTTCGGTTTTTGTCGTCAGGGCCCGATGCCGGGATCGGTGAGCTCCGGCTTCCGCCTCGCCAGGCAGGTTCATCGATTATGCCCGGCAAGGTCAACCCGGTCATACCGGAGGCGGTTTCCCAAGCGGCCATGGTCGTTATGGCCAATGACCAGGCCATAGCTCAGGCTTGTGCCATGGGGCACCTGGAACTCAATCCTTTTTTGCCGTTGGTGGCAGATGCCCTGCTTGGCAGCCTGGACTTGTTAAGCGGTGCCTGTCGCATATTCCGTCGCTTCTGTATCGAACAACTGCAAGCCAATGAAGCACGCTGCCGACAACATGTAATTAATGCCACAGCCAGTGTAACGGCCTTGGTGGGCCTTATCGGTTATGATAAGGCGACTGAACTTGCGCAACAGGTCGCTGAAACAGGTCGCGGACTTCGTGACCTGGCCATTGAAAGCGGACTGGTAACGGAACAAACATTCGATGAACTCATCACCCCCGAGAGCGTTACCCGCCTGGGTACGCCCATAAACAAGGTATCTCGATGAAATCGACTCCAAAAGGAATGCGCCTGCATATCGGTCTGTTCGGGCGTCGCAATGTAGGCAAATCCTCATTGCTCAATGCCTTGACCCGACAGAACGTATCCATCGTTTCCAATGTGGCGGGTACAACGACCGACGCTGTTGAGAAACCCATGGAAATGCTACCCATCGGACCCGTGCTGTTTATCGACACCGCCGGTATCGATGATGTTGGTGCCCTGGGCGAAATGCGCGTGCAGAAGACCCGTCAGGTTTTTGATCGCACCGATATCGGCCTTATCGTAACCGAAGCAGGCAAGTGGGGTGATTTTGAAGAAGCGATCTTTGCGGAACTTCAACAGCGACATATCCCTTTTATCGTAGTCTTTAATAAAGTCGACGTGGTTCAGCCTGATCCGTTGCACCTTGAGCGCTTTGCCAAACTTGCGGTGCCATGTGTATCTACCGCGGCTGAAAAAGGCGAAGGCCTGCTGGATTTGCGCGAAGCCCTGGTTCGTACCGTGCCCGAGGAATTTATCAGCCCGCCATCCATTGTCGGCGATCTGGTGCCCTCCGGGGAAATGGCGGTCCTGGTGGTGCCCATCGATATGGAGGCTCCCAAGGGGCGCCTTATCCTGCCTCAGGTGCAAGCTATTCGCGACATTCTAGACAACGACGCCTATTGCCTGGTCGTTAAAGAGCGGGAATTACGCGATGCGCTTGATCGCCTCAATCGGCCGCCGGCTCTGGTGGTTACCGATTCTCAGGCGTTTCTGAAAGTCGCGGGCGACACCCCCGATCATATTCTGATGACCTCGTTTTCCATCCTTTTTGCACGGTTTAAAGGGGATTTGTCGGAATATGTTCGCGGTACCATGGCAATAGAAAACCTGGTTCCGGGTGATAGAGTCCTGATTGCCGAGTCGTGCAGCCACCACCCCATCGGGGAGGATATCGGTCGGGTGAAGATCCCGCGCTGGCTACAGCAGTATGTCGGTGGAAAGCTCGATTTTGTTCATGTTCAGGGACATGACTTCCCCGAGGATATTTCCTCCTATAAATTTGTAATCAATTGTGGCTCTTGTATGTGGAACCGGCGGGAGGTCCTTTCCCGCATTTTGCGCTGCCAGCAGGCTGGAGTGCCGTGCAGCAATTACGGTCTCACTATTGCCTATTCCCTTGGCATTTTCGAGCGTGCTCTCAAGCCTTTTCCAGCGGCGGAGGATATTTATCGCGAAATGGCTCCTGCTTTTCTCAATCATGCGCATTGATGTTGCCGACTGTGGTTTTTTAACACCGACCGGTTTCACTACGAAACGGCCTCCCTGGTATCGGGGAGGCCGTTTCTCGTAATCAGGATTTTATGTATGGTCCCGCCTGCAGGGCTGGAATTTTAAAAATTACCTATTGAAATATAGCAAGATTACTACTGCCTTTTGCCAAAAATTATTGCCTGTTGGCAGGCAATCGCTATTAAAGCTATAATGGCCTCGCAACCCGGATTTTTATGTGAGCGGTGCGCCAATCGGTTGTTTAGCCTCATGGAGTTAGAAATGATCAAAATTTCAGGAAGCATGGCATCTGTTGCCATGATTATATTCTGCATGACTTTGTTCAACATAACCGGCGGTGGGCAATCCGCATGGGCCGATCAGGCGGGTACCGAGTTCAACATCAAAAATGAAGGCGTAAATAAGGACAACATCTTCAACCTGATTTTTGGGGGTGCGCCCCTTATGCCGACTGAAAACGCCACGGTTATCATCGACGCCTATCTTGATGAAAACAATAACCAGCAATGGGATAGCGGAGAAAAATCGTTGGAAAATACCGTATTATGCGTCCTCGACGAGATTGAGTATGCTTTGCCCGCTTTCATTCCAGGGCTTGAGAATGGCACAAACTACGCATTGAAATGCACAAGTAACGAGTATGAGCCTTCCCTGAAACAGAAAAACATTTTTATCAAAAAACGTGGCGAAATCATCAAGATTGATGTGCCTTGCCGCGTACCCGCCTCGCAGACCGCCATGGTCACCTCAGAAGCGGAATGATCATCCAGCGTTCCTTCATTATCTTCTGAATTCCCTTGATCCTGTCTCTCCAATTCTTCCGTCCGGAAACCTTGTGTTCTTGGCCTTCAGCTGTTAATGTTTAGAAGTAATTGAAAATATAGGACTTTTAGGAGGTCTTGAGTATGTTTATCGACTTGTTGCGAAAACGTCGCAGTATCCGCAGCTTCGATCAACGTCAGATAGAGGTTGAGAAGATAGAGCTTTTGACTGAGGCGCTGCTGCGAGCGCCTGCATCTAAAGGGCGGCATCCTTGGGAATTTGTACTGGTTACCGATCCCGAAATCATGTCCTTATTATCTTCTGCAAAGGCCAAAGGCGGGGCCTTTTTGGCCCAGGCACCATTAAGTATTGTCATTTGTGCTGATCCTGCTATCAGTGATGTCTGGATAGAAGATTGCGCGGTTGCGGCTACCTTCATCCAACTCGCCGCGGAAGACCTTGGCTTAGGCAGTTGCTGGTCGCAGATCCGTCGTCGACAACATCAATCGGGAACTCCTGCAACCACCGTATTACGGCATATCCTGCAGTTGCCAGACAATCTCGAGGTCGCCTCCATTGTAGGCATAGGCTATCCGGTCGCCAGCATTGCTGCTCATCCCCACAATGCTCTGCCCATGCATAAAATTCACAAAAACGTTTATCAGGGCCAATAAATTGCGGGAGTGTCCCGCTTTTATATACTGAAGACACCCGGGATGATGTCTCTTACAGGAGGGGAAGCCATGCTACTATCTTTGCTTCGAAAACGGCGCAGCATTCGGAAATACCAACCTCGTCCCATCGAAAAAGAAAAAATCGAAATCCTCATTGAATCCTTGTTGCGTTCTCCCTCTTCCCGAAACCTTAATCCCTGGCAGTTTATTTTTGTCACCGAGCCTGGTTTGCTTGCTAAACTTGGCCGCAGCAAGGAACATGGTTCCGGTTTTTTGAAAGGGGCGGCATTGGCTGTCGTTCTGGTCGCGGATGCCGAGCGCTGCGACGTCTGGGTGGAAGATTGCGCAATTGCCGCCACCATCCTTCAACTCACCGCTGAGGAAATGGGGCTTGGAAGTTGCTGGATCCAAATAAGGTTACGCCAGCACCGTGACAGCCAGTCGGCCGATAACTATGTTAAAGAATTACTGCAGATTCCAGGGAATCTTGAGGTGGCATCGATTATCAGTCTTGGTTATCCCGATGAAAGCAAACGTCCCCATGCCCTTGATGCACTTCCAGGCGATAAGGTATTTTTTAATAGCTATGGGCAAAACTGAGTTGTTCTTTGGGTCCAGGAGCCTGTCCGACAGGCTCCTGAGGTAGATATGGATTGAAAATGGATCTGTTGATTATTTTTCTCGCGGTGTGCGGTGGTGGGGTTCTTGCGTCCCTGGTGGTCGCAGCCATAATGCAACGCCGTGCGACAGCCGACAAACTGGCGCTTCGGCACCAGGCATCGGCAACACAGATGGTGCTCGAGGAGCGTTTGGATGCCAGGGGGCAGGAAATCGTCGCCCTGAACGGGCGATTGAGCGCAACCGATCATGAGCGCCGGGAAATCGCGCAATCGTTTGCCCTGGCTACGGTGCGCCTTGCAGAGTTGGAAACCCGCCTGACTGAAGAACGCAAGCAGGCCACAGAAAAACTGGAACTTCTTCAGGATGCAAGAGAACAGCTACGTCTTGAATTTCAAAACCTGGCCCACCGCATCTTCGAGGATAAAAGCCGCCGGTTTACGGATCAGAGCCGGGCTAACCTCGATCAAGTATTGAATCCCTTGCGTGAGCAACTCAAAGATTTTGAAAAGAAGGTAGACGATACTTACCAGAAAGAAGCCCGTGAACGATTTTCCCTGCGTCAGGAAGTCATAAGACTGCAAGATCTCAATCAGCAGATTCAGACAGATGCCGTAAATCTGACCAATGCATTAAAGGGACAATCAAAGACGCAAGGGACTTGGGGGGAAGTCATTCTTGAGCGGGTTCTGGAGCAATCCGGCCTGCACAAAGGGCGCGAGTATGAAGCACAAGGCAGCTATCGCGATGCACAAGGCCGTCTACTGCGACCTGATATTGTTGTCCATTTGCCGGAGAATAAAGATATCATTATCGATTCCAAGGTGTCATTGACAGCGTATGAAAAATATGTGAATGCTACCGACGATGACCTGAGAGCCCAGGCCGTCCGTCAGCACCTGGTATCCCTGCATGCGCACATCAAGGACTTGCAGGGGAAACATTACGAAACGCTGCCGGAAATCACCAGCCTCGACTTCGTGCTCATGTTCATCCCCGTCGAAGGAGCGTTTATGCTTGCATTGCAGGAGGATGATAATTTTTTCCGGAAGTCTTTCGAACATAACATCATGATCGTTTCTCCTTCGACATTGCTGGTGACGCTAAGAACCATCCAGAATATCTGGCGCTACGAATATCAGAATCGCAACGCCATGGAGATTGCACGCCAGGCCGGTAACCTTTACGATCACTTTGTCCGTTTCGTGGTTGAACTGGAGAAGGTGGGAGACTTGCTTGAAAAGGCCCGTCAAGCTTATGATCAGACCCATAAGCGACTCTCAACCGGGCGAGGAAATCTGGTTCGCCGCGCCGAAAATCTGCGTGAATTGGGGATCCAGAATACAAAAGTGCTATCTACTACCATACAGGAAAATTCTCACATCGATCTGCACTGTGGAGATAGCGGACCGGAAGTTTCGACACTTGGCCTCGAGTCCTAGTACCCTGTAACCCATAGGCTTTCGAGGGATTGCGTAGGGCTTTGACGTGTCAGTAAGGCGCGATTTCTTCTGCCTAGCCGTAGCTAAGCAGCTGAAATCGGAACGTAGCTGACGCGGCAAAGAACAAGCAAGGTGCGAAAGATTATGGGTTACAGGGTACTAGGTTAGGGCGCAGTTTCAATGGGATGGAGCATGTTTTTAACAATCCACCGCATATTTTGGAGGAAGAACCCATGACGGACAACAACACCCATAGCCTGGTGATCGGTTACATTTTATGGATTTTTGGATTTATTGGCGTGCATCGCTTTTACTACGGCAAACCCATCAGCGGCACCATTTATTTTTTTACCCTTGGATTGTTTTTTATCGGCTGGATTATTGATCTGTTCCTTATACCGGGAATGGATCGGCAGGCCGATGAGCGGTTTAGTTCCGGGCGGATTGATTACAATATCGCCTGGTTGTTCCTAGGTTTCCTTGGCGTACTTGGTATTCACCGATTTTATCTCGGAAAATGGGTTACGGGCTTGGTGTACCTCTTAACCGCAGGGCTCTTCGGGCTAGGCATTCTTTACGATTTCTGGACTCTGAACAGTCAGGTATCCGAAATCAACAGGGGAGGGGCGTAGCAGAAAAACGGCAATTTCGCCGGTACCGGACTCGTAACTATCGGGCTGCCAGGATATCCGCCTCCACCACATAACGTTTGATTTTTCTGGTGGTTGTCTTGGGAAATTCATCGTCGCGCAGGGTGAAACGTTTCACCCTTTTGTAATCGGCCAGGCGCTTGCCCGCTGCTAGCACCTCGTGGCGAATCAATTCCTCCACATCGGCCTCGCTCAGCGACGGTTTGCCTGCCTCCCTTACATGAGCATCCAACGCCTCCTGATCCGGATAAATGATGGCATGAACCTCCTCGGCGGTTTCAGAAAGCTTGTGCCCGTAAACCATCACCTCTGCAATGAACGGACATTTCAAAAGTTCATTTTCCACTTCTTCCGGATAGACATTCTTGCCGTTCGGGGTAACGATCAGGTTTTTCATGCGGCCGCAAATCGACAGGAATCCATCCTTGTCAAGATGGCCGAGATCCCCGGTGTGGTACCAGCCATCGACAATCGCCGCCGCGGTGGCCTTCGGACGTTTGTAGTATCCCTGCATCACATTGGGACCCTTGACCAGGATTTCACCAACACCTTCTTCGTTGGGATTATCAATGCGCACTTCAACACCGGGAATGACTTGTCCGACGGTGCCGAACTTGCGTTTTTTGGGGCATTCCGCAGAAATAATTGGCGAGGTTTCGGTGATGCCGTAACCTTGCAAAATGGTAAATCCCAACTTGGCCATGCCTTTTGCGATTTCGGGATCAAGAGCCGCTCCGCCACTTACAAAGGTTATGTTTTTCCCGAGGGCTTTTCTTACTTTGGCGGTCACAAGCGGGCGCGTGAAAGGGATGGCAAACAGCGTTCGCGACAGGGGCTTATCCTCAATGCTACGGTTTATGCGGCCAAGTAAAACCCGATAGACTGCCGGAACGCCCATGACATGGGTCGGGTTTTCTTCAACCAGATTCTGGCCGATCTTTTTGAGGGATTCAGCGATGGAAATCGTGCCGCCTAGAGATAGCGGAGCCAGGATGCCGGCCACCTGCTCAAAAACATGGTTGATGGGCAAAAAGGAAAGGGTATGCATCCTCTCGTCGATCTCCAGATGCCTGACGGCCGCTTCAATATTGGTAACGATGTTGGCGTGGCTTAGCATGGCACCTTTGGCACGCCCGGTAGTTCCCGATGTGTAGAGAATAACCGCTGTATCCACGGGATTGCGATCAGTCGGGGGAGGGGGGCCATCCCCGGCAAATCCTGACACCGGGACAAGTCCGAAGCGCCGAATGAAGGAACGTTGCCCTTCCGAGGTTTCGTTAAATACACTTGTATGGGATCTTTGTTTCCTCTCAGTCATTTCGGTCCTGGCAGCATGCCGATGCAGCATTTCTTCCAGATTGCGCCCCTGGGTTTCCATGTGCTGTTGGATCTCCACGGGGATCTGGTGACGTTGTACAAGATCGCGCCAGGTATCGACAATGTCTTCCATAGCCTGGTTGAGTTGCAAAGGTAACGTCAGGTCGGTTGCATCCTGGAGCAGGACGATTTTTTCAAGGGCGGAAAGGTCCTGCCCGATCTCGTGAAGAGGTTCCAGGTAGGCACGCTCCGCCATCAGAAGTCTGGCGCCACAATCACCCAGCACGTGTCGCAACTCACCCGATTTCAGCTCTTTGTCTACCGGAACCACGATCCCGCCACTTTGCAGAATCGCGAGATAGGATGCAACCCAGGCGGGAGATGTCGCGCCAAGCAAAGCCACGCGATCGCCTTTTTCCAATCCCCATCGGCGCAAACCGCCGCCTATGCGACTAACCTCATGCCATAGCTGCTGGTAGGTTGTCGTTTGCCAGGTTCCGGCCATCTTGATGCGTAACGCCGGTTTTTCAGGTGCTTTGCTTACGGAGAGTTCGATCAGCTCATCTATAGTTTTCAAAAAGGGACTCCTTTGAGGGCTTTCCTTTGACGTCTTTAAATTGGGGACCTAATAATTTCATGCAAGAGGGGTCTGTCGGACTATCCATGAGCCGGCAGCAAATTCGGCTGTGTGGTCCATATCCCAGCTCCTTTTCGGCCCATAGTTACGGCTATGACCCGTCAAACTCCGACAAGCGCCCGGTGGTGGCCATGATAACAACGTCGGGACCGCCCTTTGAGGCGTACACCTTATAATATCCGGCTTTGGCGAATGGTATCCACCAAAAGCCAAGGAATCAATGTTAAAATGTGCGTGGCAGAAAAATCCTCCGAGTTATTTTGCGGCATGACGCGATATAGTCTTTTCCCTTTACAAAAAAGGGGGGGTTTTGTACATTACTCCATTCGCATATCTATCATAAACTACACGGAAAAGAGCCTCATGGACCGTAGCAGGATTCGAAATTTTTCCATTATCGCGCATATTGATCACGGTAAATCGACCCTGGCGGATCGCCTCCTGGAGACCACCGGGGCGCTCACCGACCGTGAGAAGACTAATCAGTTTCTCGATAAGCTCGATCTGGAGAGAGAGCGTGGCATTACCATCAAGGCCCAGGCCGTACGTCTGAAATACCATGCGGATGACGGTAAGGACTACGTTCTCAATCTCATCGACACCCCCGGTCATGTCGATTTCAGCTATGAGGTCAGCCGTTCGCTGGCTGCCTGCGAAGGTGGACTGCTGGTGGTCGACGCATCCCAGGGCGTTGAGGCCCAGACTCTGGCCAACGTCTACCTGGCCATCGACCAAAATCTTGAAGTATTTCCTGTGCTTAACAAGATCGATCTTCCAGGTGCCGAACCTGCTCGTATCAAACAGGAAATCGAGGAAATCATCGGCCTGGACGCTTCCGATGCCGTCGAGGCCAGCGCCAAGGAAGGGATCGGGATTCACGAAATCCTGGAAGCCATCGTCGCCAAGATCCCACCACCGGCGGGTGATGCCGAGGCACCGTTGAAAGCCTTGATTTTCGATTCCTGGTATGACTCCTACCAGGGCGTCATCATGCTGGTTCGCATTTTTGAGGGCACCCTCAAAAAAGGCGACAAGATCAAGCTTATGGCCAGCGGACGCAGCCATGAAGTACTCAAGATCGGTGCCTTCAGTCCCCATCCCGTGGAATTCCCCGAGATGGCGGCAGGGGAGGTCGGTTTTGTCATTGCCGGCATCAAAGTGCTGCAGGATGCCAAAGTCGGCGACACCGTCACTCATTTTCACAAACCTGCAGAAACCCCTCTTGAAGGCTTCAAAGAAGTCAAGCCGATGGTCTATTCCGGGCTGTATCCCATCGACAGCGGGGAATATGATGCCTTGCGCGATGCCATGGAAAAGTTGCGCCTGAACGACTCGTCCTTTTCTTTCGAACCTGAAAACTCCCTCGCGTTGGGATTCGGTTTCCGTTGCGGCTTTCTCGGCCTGCTTCACATGGAGATCATTCAGGAGCGACTTGAGCGCGAATTCAACATGGAGTTGATCACCACGGCTCCAACCGTTCGCTACCGGGTCATCACCACCAAAGGTGAAGAGTTGATTGTCGACAGCGCCAACAAGTTGCCCGATGTACAGTACATCGACCACATTCTGGAACCATTCATTGTGGCGGCGGTTCATGTTCCGAATGAATACGTCGGCGGCGTGCTTGCGCTATGCGAAGAAAAGCGCGGCATTCAGCGTGAGATCAAATACCTTACCTCCAATCGGGTGATGGTTGTCTACGAATTGCCTCTCAACGAAATCGTTCTCGATTTTTACGATCGCCTCAAGACGGTCAGTCGCGGATATGCCTCTCTGGATTATGACTTCCTCGATTATCGCCCCAGTGAACTCGTGCGACTGAATATCCTGATTAATGGAGAAACGGTCGACGCCCTGTCCCTCATTGTGCATCGGGATAAATCCCAATTGCGCGGCCGGGATCTGGTCGAAAGAATGAAGGAATTCATACCGCGTCAGCAATTCGAAGTCGCCGTTCAGGCTGCCATCGGGAATAAGGTCGTGGCTCGTGCCACCGTCAAGGCTTTACGTAAAGATGTAACCGCCAAATGCTACGGTGGCGACATCACCCGTAAACGAAAACTTCTGGAGAAGCAAAAAGAAGGCAAGAAGCGCATGAAGCAGGTCGGCAACGTCGAACTGCCGCAAGAAGCCTTCCTTGCCATTCTTAAAGTAAAGGAATGACATTCATGCCCAAACAAGACCCTTCCAACGCATTGCTTCAAAAGAAAAGCGGCAAGCCATGGTACCGGGAATGGGGGGAGGCAATCGGGGTTGCCTTGATCCTGGCCCTTATTATCAGAACCTTTCTGTTCCAGGCCTTCAAAATTCCTTCGGGATCGATGGAAGACACCCTACTGATCGGCGACCACCTCCTCGTAAACAAGTTTATTTACGGCTCACAGGTGCCCTGGTCCGATGATCGGTTCCTGATCCTGCGCAATCCGCAGCGCGGAGATGTCATCGTTTTTGAGTTTCCGCTGGATACCGAACTGCCGTTTTACAAACGCAGGGATTTCATCAAGCGTGTCATCGGTGTCCCCGGGGATATCGTTGAAATTCGCGATAAGGTAGTCTATATCAACAACGAGGCGTTGGTTATTCCGCAGGAAGTCCACAAAGGCCCTTCTTTCAGCGAAGAAACAAGCCGTGACAATATGCCTCCGATACAGGTGCCGCAGGAGCAATATTTTGTCATGGGGGATAACCGGGATCGCTCTTTCGACAGTCGGTTCTGGGGGTTTGTCGATAAAGCCCAAATCAAAGGCCTTGCGTTCATAAAATACTGGTCCTGGGACTCGACAAAAAACCGTCCGCGCTGGGACCGACTGGGCCGGACCATCGAATAGACACTATTGATGCGGATGTGAATTTAATTTGACAAGGATATTTGCTCTCTGTATAATTTTGCGAATTTATCGATGACGGTCATGAGGCCTTTTAAGTTAATCCAGAGAGGTTAGCAAGGGTGATCATAAGGATTAAACATAAAAGCAGGTCAGTGACGTCCGGGTATCTTCTCCCGAAAGAGAGGATACCTTTTTTTTGCCTAGAATCCGGGGGGTTAACGAATGGGAAAAAGTGAAACCATCATTCTGGATGAAGCGGCCATAAGCCGGGCCTTGACGCGCATCGCCCATGAAATTCTGGAGCATAACCACGGCACCGAAAATGTGGCCCTGGTCGGGATCCGCACCGGTGGCGATCATTTGGCCCTGTATCTGCAAAAACGATTGCAGGATATTGAGGGTGTCACCGTCCCTCTGGGGACCGTCGACATCACCATGTACCGGGACGACCTTGCCTCGCGCGGCAGCCTGCCCGTTGGTAAAACCGACATTCCGTTCCCCCTTGACGGCAAACGTATTATTCTGGTGGATGATGTCCTTTTCACCGGACGAACCATTCGCGCCGCAATGGATGCCCTGATGGATATTGGACGACCTCAGAACATCCAGTTGGCCGTTCTGATCGACCGCGGGCACAGGGAATTGCCTATCCGTCCTGATTTTGTTGGACGCAACGTTCCCACCGCTTCGAGCGAACAGGTCATGGTCCGTTTCGACGATCGGCAACTTCCCGTTGAAGTCTGCCTGAGCAAGCCGTAACGACCTTTATAAACCTGCAAAGAAGGTTTAACATTCAGGGCCAAAGGTATTTATTTTAAAGCTTTTTATGACAACGGGAGATGCGGCATGGCGTTTAATCACAAGCATATTCTTGGTATCGAGCAGTTGTCCCCAGAGGATATAACCCTCATTCTGGACACCGCCGAAAGTTTCAAGGAAATCAGCCTGAGGCCGATTAAAAAGGTACCCACCCTACGCGGAAAGACGGTTATCAACGTCTTTTTCGAGGCCAGTACCCGCACCCGCACCTCCTTTGAAATCGCGGGAAAACGACTGTCGGCCGATACGGTCAATATCAGCGCATCGACCTCCGCCGTGGTCAAGGGGGAAACCCTGGAAGACACAGCCAAAAATCTCGAAGCTATGAAGCCCGACATCATCGTCATGCGGCATTCATGCTCAGGTGCTCCCCATTACTTGGCCGAGCGCTGCAATTTTTCCGTCATCAACGCCGGTGACGGCGCTCATGAGCATCCCAGTCAGGCGCTTCTTGATATCCTCACGATGCGCCAGGAAAAAGGCCGTATCGAAGGCCTTATCGTAGCCATCATCGGGGATATCACGCATAGCCGGGTGGCTCGTTCCAATGTCTATGCTCTTGTCAAGCTCGGTGCCCAGGTCAGGTTGTGCGGCCCTGGCACCATGCTCCCACCAGGAATCGAACGTCTTGGAGCGAAGGTTTTTAATCGCATCGAGGATGCTGTCAGCGGTGCCGATGTCGTCATGACTTTGCGAATTCAACAGGAACGGCAGGGCAAGACCATGCTGCCATCCTTGCGGGAATATGCCATGTTTTATGGCCTCAATGCCGAAAGATTGAAGTTGGCAAAACCTGACGCTATCGTCATGCATCCCGGGCCGATGAACCGCGGAGTCGAGATCTCCTCGTCGGTTGCCGACGGACCTCAAAATGTCATTCTCGAACAGGTTGAAAACGGCGTTGCAATACGCATGGCTCTACTTTACCTGATCTCCGGCGGTGACAAACTCGAACAGTCGGCCCAGTAAGCACTCGTGCTCGAAGAGGGGGAATAATGAAAATTCTGATTACAAACGGGCGGGTTCTTGACCCGGCGCATGGCATAGACGGAAGTTTCGATGTCTTGATCGAAAATGATCGCATCAGTAAAATTGCGGCCGGGATCGAGGCGGCAGATGCCGAACGGATCGACGCCGAAGGTTGTCTGGTTGTGCCTGGACTTATCGATATCCATGTGCATTTGCGCGACCCTGGATTTGAATATAAGGAAGATATCGAATCGGGCACCAGGGCCGCCGCTGCCGGTGGTTTTACCGCCGTGGCCTGCATGCCCAACACTGCTCCGGTCAATGACAACAAGGTAACCACGCAATATATCATGCAAAAGGCCGCCCAGGCGGGACACGCAAAGGTGTATCCCGTCGGGGCCATCACCAAAGGTTTAAAAGGTGAGTCTCTTGCCGAAATGGGGGACATGAAAAGTGCCGGTTGCGTTGCGGCTACCGATGATGGTCGACCTGTCGTCAATGGCGAGATCATGCGCCGCGCACTTGAATATGCCCGCTCTTTCGACCTGCCTCTTATCAGCCACGCCGAGGATCTTACCTTGGTTGGCGACGGTGTTATGAACGATGGTTTTGTCGCCACCGAGCTGGGTCTTCGCGGCATCCCCTGGGTTGCCGAAGTCGCCGCGGTGTCGCGTGACGTGCTGCTCGCAGAATACACTGGCGCGCGTTTGCATGTGGCCCATGTTTCGACGCGCGGTGCCGTTGACATCATTCGGGCAGCAAAAGCCAGGGGCGTTCGCGTTACCGCCGAAACTGCCCCCCATTACTTCACGCTCACCGAAGATGCCGTGCGCGGTTACAACACCCAGGCCAAGATGAATCCGCCGCTTCGCTCAAGCGATGATCTTGATGCCATTCGCGCCGGTTTGGCCGATGGCACTCTCAGCGTTATTGCCACCGACCATGCGCCCCATCATTTTGATGAAAAGAACGTCGAATTCAACCTGGCGAGCAACGGCATCATCGGGCTTGAAACGGCGCTGCCGCTAACCCTGCGGCTGGTGGAAGAGGGGATATTGTCCCTGTCCGAAGCCATTGCCTGCCTGACTATCGGTCCTGCCCAGGCCTTGAGCTTACCTGGCGGCACCCTGGAGGTTGGTCGCCCGGCCGACGTAACGATCATCGATCCGGAAGCCAAATGGACCATGGATCCGGAAGCGGGGCAATCGCGCAGTAGCAATACACCTTTTAGCGGCTGGAAACTTAAAGGTCTGGCCGTCTTCACGATCGTCGATGGTCGCATAATTTATCGACGATCGTGATAAAATGAAACTGGGCGGCGCTTCCGAAAGGCAGCGCCGCCACCTGCATCAAGATTCGACAGAATTGATAGTATCTTAGATCTGTAAGGAGTAAGGCCCCATGAAAGCAATTCTAGCCCTCGCCGACGGCAGGGTTTTTATCGGCAAAGCATTCGGCGCTCGCGGGGAAGTAACCGGCGAAGTGGTTTTCAATACCAGCATGACCGGTTACCAGGAAATCCTGACCGATCCCTCCTATTGTGGTGAGATCGTGACCATGACCTATCCTTTGATCGGAAACTGCGGGATCAACCCCGAGGATATTGAATCAGGCCGTCCGCATCTGTCCGGTTTCATAGTCAAGGAGGCCTGCCCTTACCCCAGCAACTGGCGCAGCACGACAACCCTCGATGAGTATCTGGAGAAAAATGGTATCGTCGGCCTCCAGGGGATCGATACCCGCGCCCTCGTGCGACACATTCGCGACAATGGCGCCCAGACCGGCATCATCTCGTCCCTGGATCTGGACCCCGCGTCCCTGGTTGAAAAAGCGCGCAAGGCTCTGTCTATCGTAGGGCGTGATCTGGTGCAGGAGGTAACCTGCAAAAAACCCTACCACTGGACCGAAGGACCCTGGAAACTCGGGGAAGGGTACCAGCGAGCCGGCGACTCGCGTTACAAGGTGGTGGCCTACGATTTTGGTATCAAGCGTAACATCCTCCGCAACCTGGTGGGCATCGGGTGCGATGTGACGGTGGTTCCCGCCTCCACACCGGCTGAGGAGGTTCTGGCCATGAATCCCGATGGCGTATTCCTCAGCAACGGCCCAGGGGACCCCGAACCGGTTGTTTACGCCCAGGAAAACATTCGCCAACTGCTCGGCAAAGTGCCTATTTTCGGCATCTGTCTCGGCCATCAACTCCTGGCCCTGGCTCTTGGCGGCCGCACCTACAAACTGAAATTCGGCCATCGCGGCGGCAACCAGCCGGTGCAGCGCAAAAGCGAAGGGCAGGTCGAGATAACCTCGCAGAACCATGGATTTGCAGTGGACGGTGATGGCATCAAGGATTCGGCCGTATTGACGCATATCAATCTCAACGACAATACGATTGAAGGGTTGGAGCATTGCAAGGTTCCGGCTTTTTCCGTACAGTACCATCCGGAAGCATCCCCCGGTCCGCACGATGCGCGCTACCTGTTTGACCGCTTTGCCACAATGATGGACAAGCACCGCAAAAGCCGGATCTGACAAGGCCCGCTGAAGGATATTTTCAGCTCCTGAAAAAATATTGCCGCCCTTCGGGGCTTCAAAAATAGTGAAGGAAAAACAATGCCCAAAAGAACAGATATTCAGAAAATTCTGATTATTGGCGCCGGGCCCATTATCATCGGCCAAGCCTGCGAATTCGATTATTCAGGGACCCAGGCTTGCAAGGCGCTCAAGGAAGAAGGCTATACCGTTATCCTGCTGAACTCCAATCCGGCCACCATCATGACCGACCCGGAAACCGCCGATCGGACCTATGTGGAGCCGGTGACCCCGGAAGTCCTTGAAAAAATCATCGAAAAAGAGCGCCCCGACGCCATCCTGCCCACGCTTGGCGGCCAGACCGCACTGAACACTGCCGTTGCGGTAGCTAAAAGTGGTGTATTGGAACGCTACGGTGTCGAACTGATCGGCGCCAGCCTGGAGGCTATCGAAAAGGCTGAAGACCGTACACTGTTTAAACAAGCCATGGCCAAAATCGGCGTTGATGTGCCGCGCTCCGGTCTGGCGCACAGTTACGAAGAAGCCATGAAAATCATCGAATCCGTCGGATATCCCGCCATTATTCGGCCTTCCTTCACCATGGGTGGCAGCGGTGGCGGCATCGCTTACAACCGCGAAGAATATGAAGCCATGGCTCTGGCCGGCATCGATGCGTCACCAACCAATGAAATTCTGATCGAAGAATCGATCATCGGCTGGAAAGAGTTCGAACTCGAGGTCATGCGCGACAAGGCCGACAATGTGGTCATCATCTGCTCCATTGAAAACTTCGATGCCATGGGGGTTCATACCGGCGACTCCATTACCGTGGCTCCAGCGCAGACTTTGACCGACAAGGAATACCAGATCCTGCGCAATGCCTCCATCAAGATCATCCGTGAGATCGGTGTCGATACCGGCGGCTCCAATATTCAGTTCGGCATCAACCCGGTTGATGGTCGTCTGGCAGTTATCGAGATGAACCCGCGAGTGTCGCGTTCTTCGGCACTGGCCTCCAAGGCCACCGGCTTTCCTATCGCCAAAATTGCCGCCAAGTTGTCCGTCGGCTACACCCTGGATGAGATTCCCAACGATATCACCCGGGAGACGTTCGCATCCTTTGAGCCGACTATCGACTATGTGGTCACCAAGATTCCCCGTTTTACCTTCGAAAAATTCCCGCAGGCCGACAGCACCCTGACCACCCAGATGAAATCTGTTGGCGAAGCCATGTCCATCGGGCGGACCTTCAAGGAAAGTCTGCAAAAGGGGCTTCGCTCGATGGAAATCGGTTCCTACGGATTTGAAAGCCGCCTTTACAGTTCTCCCCAAGAGTGGGGTCGCCCTCTCAGCGATGCCGAGCAGGAACTGTTGAGCACCAAGCTGCATGTGCCCAACTGGGAACGCATCTGGTACATCGGCGATGCCTTTCGCGCCAATATGGACATTCCCCAGATTCACGCTGCAACCGGCATAGATCCTTGGTTCCTGTTCCAGATTCAGCAGATCATTGAGATGGAACAACGCCTGACCAAGTTTGCGGAATTGCCCAAGGATGCCGTCGAATGGCCCGAAATGCTGCTCGAAGCCAAACAGACCGGTTTTTCCGATCGTCGACTGGCTCAACTTTTTGGTAAGACCGAGGACGAGGTACGGCACCTGCGTATCAGTTTTGGCATCCGCCCGGTTTATAAACGCGTCGATACCTGCGGTGCCGAATTTATTGCCCACACCCCGTATCTCTACTCGACCTATGAAACCGAATGCGAAGCCATGCCGACGGATCGCCAGAAGATCATGATTCTGGGTGGTGGTCCCAACCGGATTGGCCAAGGTATCGAATTCGACTACTGTTGCGTACACGGGGTCATGGCGTTGGCGGCCGACGGGTATGAGACCATCATGGTCAACTGCAANNTCAACCGACTATGACACCTCCGATCGTCTCTATTTCGAGCCTTTGACCTTCGAAGATGTCCTGGAAATCGTGCATGTCGAAAAACCGCTGGGCGTCATCGTTCAGTTCGGCGGGCAGACGCCTCTGAAACTTGCCGTGGCACTTGAACAGGCCGGTGTGCCGATCCTTGGCACCACCCCCGATGCCATCGACCGCGCCGAAGACCGGGAGCGTTTCCAGGCACTGCTGTTCAAGCTCAACCTGCTTCAGCCCGACAATGGCCTGGCACGTTCCTTTGAAGAGGCCGAAAAGGTCGCCGAGCGTATCGGTTACCCGGTTGTCGTGCGCCCTTCGTACGTGCTTGGCGGCCGCGCCATGGAAATCGTCTATCACGTCGATGCCCTGCGCAATTACATGCAAAACGCTGTGCAGGCCTCCCCGGATCACCCGATCCTGGTCGACAAATTTCTTGAACATGCCATCGAGGTCGACGTCGATGCACTGTGCGATGGCCGTGATGTCGTCATCGGCGGCATCATGCAACATATCGAAGAAGCCGGTATCCACTCCGGCGACTCCGCTTGTGCGCTGCCGCCGTTTTCCCTGCAACCGGTGATCGTTGACGAAATACGCCGGCAGACCCGCGAACTGGCCCTGGAAATTGGCGTGATCGGACTGATGAATATCCAGTTCGCCGTCAAGGATGACACCATCTACCTGCTGGAGGTCAACCCACGAGCCAGTCGCACCGTGCCCTTCGTTTCCAAGGCCACCAACCGGCAACTGGCCAAACTTGCCGCCCAGGTAATGGCAGGCAAGACCCTCAAGGAACTCGGCATACGCGACGAGATCATCCCGTCCTACGTATCCGTCAAGGAAGCAGTGTTTCCTTTCGCCAAGTTCCCCGGTGTCGACACGCTGCTTGGTCCCGAAATGAAATCGACTGGCGAGGTCATGGGGATCGATACCAACTTCTATCAGGCATTCGCCAAGTCACAGTTGGCAGCCGGTGTTCACTTACCGATCAAAGGGAATGTCTTTGTCAGCCTCAAAGACGGCGACAAGGAAACCTTCCTGGAGCCGGCACGGCGCCTTGTGTCTGGCGGGTTCTGCCTGGTCGCCACAGCCGGCACCGCATCATTCCTGGCAGCCAACGGTCTTCCGGTTACTGCTATCAATAAGGTCAAGGAGGGGCGTCCGCATTGCGTCGATGCGCTTAAAAACAAGGAAATCGCCATGGTTTTCAATACGACCTTCGGCCCACAATCCGTGGCCGATTCGTATTCCATTCGCCGCACTGCCCTGATGAACAACATTGCTTATTACACAACTCTGGAAGGCATCGTAGCAGCGGTGGACGCCGTTTTGGCTCTCGGGCGAGAAAAACTTGACGTCGTTCCGCTTCAAGAGTATTATTCGAGGCAATAGCCGCCATTTCACTGGCGGCCTTCGATTATATAAAGCCGAAAATATTTAAGTAAATATTTAAAGGTTAACAAGCCGGGCGGGTTTACCCGCCCGCTGATTTTTACAGAAGAGGGTTAGATCGAATCATGTCCCAAAGCATCCCCATGACCGAAGAAGGTTACCGTAGTCTCCAAGAGGAATTGAAGCGTCTCATCCGCGTGGAGCGTCCCCGGGTCGTACAGGATATTGCCGAAGCACGCGCGCATGGCGACCTTTCCGAAAATGCTGAATACGATGCCGCAAAAAACCGTCAGGGTTTTATTGAAGGACGCATCAAGGAACTCAATGACAAAATCGCGCGGGCCGAAGTCATTAAACCCGGCGCTGTCATTACGGATAAAATCGTCTTTGGTGCCAGCGTCACCCTGTTCGACGTGGATACCGAGAGCGAAGTGACCTATCGCATTGTCGGCGAAGATGAAGCTGACCTTAAGCAAGGTAAGATTTCTGTCACTTCACCCGTCGGCAGAGCCCTGATCGGCCATCGCATGGAGGATGAAGTTCGTATCAAGGTGCCTTCTGGTCTTAAAATTTACGAAGTTGTGAATATCCAGCACATGTAAATGCAGGCCCCGGCCATTTTCGACCCTACCCAGGAGAGTAACAATCATGAGCCAGAAAATTACCAAGGATATGAAGTTCAACGAAATTCTTGCCCACGGTCAACCTGTGGTTCAGGTTTTCATGAAGTATAAAATGGGTTGCCTGGGCTGTGCAGCCGCCAAGTTCGAAACTCTCGAACAGGGTGCCAACGCCCACGGCGTCAATGTGGATGATCTTCTCAAAGATCTCAACGCCGCTCTCAACAACTAAAAGGAGGGCAGGGGGCATGTCCCTGGAGCCCACCTACGAACAAAGTCATAAATACCTTGCAACCCCCTTGGATACAATCCGGGGGGTTGGACCGCGTCTGGTGGAAAAACTGGCTAAAATGGGCCTTTCCACCGTCGAGCACGCCCTGTATACCCTGCCTTTCCGCTACGAAGACCGCCGTCAACTTACCCCCATCGCCAAAATCAATCCCGATTCGCGTGAACTCTTTATCGGAGAGGTCCTGACTTCCGGTGAAAAAACCACCTCCCGTTCCCGCCGCAAACTGTTTGAAGTCATCGTTGGCGATGGCAGCGGAACTATCAGCCTCAAATGGTTTCACTACAGGAAACCCTGGATCGAAAAACAGTATCCCATCGGCCGCAAGGCCATATTCTGTGGAGAGGTCAAGCGGTTTGGAGGGATAACCGAAATCCACCACCCTGATGTGGAGTTTCTGGCCGCCGGGCAGGATCCGATAGCACTGTTACAAGCCGACCCCCTCACATTTGGACGTATATTGCCCGTTTACCCCCTCACCGAGGGTTTAACCCAAAAAACCGCGCGCAAAATCTGGAAACAGATCGTCGATCGCTATGCCGGATTTGCTGCATCGCCGCTGCCTGAAGACGTCCTGAAAAGACAGCGACTGCTGCCTTTGGCTGATGCTTTACGGCAGGTGCACTTTCCGGATAGCGAATCCTCATTAAGCGAGTTGGAAGAGGGGAGTGATCGGGCCAGATATACACTGGTCTTTGATGAGTTGTTCTATCTGGAACTCGGCATGGCCCTCAAACATCGTGGTGTATTGCTGGAAGAAGGCCATGCCTTCAAGGTCGAACACCTGTATACAAAACCACTGGCCAAAATGCTGCCGTTTCGCCTCACCGATGCGCAACGCAGAGTGCTGGGGGAAATCAAACGGGATATGATGGCGCCGCACCCCATGAACCGTCTTCTGCAGGGTGATGTCGGCAGCGGCAAAACCGTGGTAGCTCTCATGGCAGCACTGGTTGCCATCGAAAACCATACCCAGGTTGCGGTGGTGGCGCCGACCGAAATTCTCGCAGAACAACACTTCCTGCAATTTCACCAATGGATGGACGCCCTTGGACTGACCGTAGTGTTTTTGAGTGGATCCACGACCGCGGCCCGCCGTCGGGAAATTCTTCAGCAACTACGGGACGGCACAGCTCACATGCTTGTAGGGACCCATGCCGTGTTGCAGGATGATGTTCACTTTTCAGAACTGGGACTTGGCATTATCGATGAGCAGCATCGCTTCGGTGTTCTGCAAAGAGCTTGCCTGAGGAAAAAGGGCAAACATCCGGATTTACTGGTTATGACTGCGACTCCCATCCCTCGAACTCTCGCCCTTACCGTATACGGCGACCTGTCGTTATCCGTCATCGACGAATTGCCTCCTGGCCGCAGCCCGGTTCAAACCAAAATAGTGGCGGAAAGCAGCCGCAGGCGGGCTTACCAGCAAATCGCCGATGAACTTGCCAATGGCCGTCAGGCCTACATTGTTTACCCCTTGGTCGAAGAGACCGAAAACAGCGATCTTCTGGCGGCCACCGAAGGGGCTGGATATCTGCAGGAAAAAGTTTATCCCGACCGGCGCATCGGCGTGCTGCATGGCAAGATGCGCTCCGAGGAAAAAGAAGCGATCATGCGCACTTTCAAAACCGGCGAGTTGGATATTCTGGTTTCCACAACCGTTATCGAAGTAGGCATCGATGTACCGAACGCCACGGTTATGATGATCGAACACGCTGAACGCTTCGGTCTTGCCCAATTACACCAATTGCGCGGCAGGGTCGGTCGTGGCGCACATCAAAGCTATTGTCTGTTGGTGAAATCCAGGCGGTGCAGCGAAGATGGTCAACGAAGGCTCGACGTCATGGCAGCCACCACGGACGGATTTAGGATTGCTGAAGCGGATTTGGAAATCAGAGGACCGGGGGAATTCTTGGGAACCCGGCAGTCAGGGCTTCCTGATTTTCGCGTGGCAAACCTCTTGCGTCACGGACGTATCCTTGAGCAGGCGCGCCAGGAAGCTTTTACCATTGCGGAAGATCCCTCGTTCTTAACCTCCGATCGTTACAGGGAGTTGCGGCAAGCCCTCAAGGACCGGTGGGGGGATCGCCTCGAACTGGCAAGCCTCGGGTAAAGGGCTCCATGAACCTGCAGCGAGGTAAATGGGGAAACGGCTTCTTTGGTTTACATAATATATCTTATCCGACTCAAGCTCTAATGGTCTGGTGGGTGGTCTGTCATGACGACCCCCGGCCAACGTCGCAACGCCCAAGTTACCGCCCGTCTCGAAAAGCTCCAATTCTACGTTGACTGCCTGACCAACGTTGAGCGCTCCAAGCTCGCTGCGCGTTACCTGCGCAAAGTTCCCCGGAAACACCGCGCCTTTCTCCTGCGTACGTGCACTATCGCTCAGTTGGCCTTCTGTGAAGTCTTCTCCAAAGAGAGTTACAGATGGGAATGAACGGTTGACCTTGACTGCGCCCAGCAGATAAGATGCTTGTTCATTCGCAACTATCTGAGTCCATATCATTTCTGGAACCTTCTCATGCATATTCAAGATATTTTCGACCGTTACGCCACGACCTTTTCCTTCGAGTTTTTCCCTCCAAAGACGGACAAGGCTGCCGAACGTCTGTATGAAACCATCCGGCAACTCGAAGCTCTCAAACCGCACTTTACCTCGGTCACCTACGGCGCCGGCGGCTCAACCCGCGAGCGGACCCACGACCTGGTCATGCGCATCCGGGAGCATAGCTCCCTCGATCCCACACCGCATCTGACATGCGTCTGCAGCCCCGAGCAGGAAATTCGCCAGATTCTCGAGCGCTACGCCGAAGCCGGCATCAGCAACATCCTGGCATTGGCCGGTGATCCGCCGCCCGAGATCCCTCATTACAATCGTGCCCAGGATGCTTTTCCGCATGCTGCCGACCTGGTGCGCTTTATTCGCAAGTTCAACGATGAGGGGCTTCACCCTGACCGGCGCGGGTTCGGCATCGGCGTGGCCGGTTTCCCCGAAGGCCACCCCGCAACTCCCAACCGCCTGCTGGAGATGGACCATCTCAAAGCCAAAGTCGACGAGGGCGCCGACTACATCTGCACCCAGTTGTTTTTCGACAACCGAGACTTCTACGATTTTCGCGAACGCTGCGAACTGGCTGGCATCAAAATACCGATCATCGCCGGCATCATGCCCATCGCCTCGATCGAAGGCATGCAGCGCATGGCTGAACTGGCCGCCGGCGCACGTTTCCCCGCCTCGCTGCTGCGCTCCGTGGAACGCTGCCAGGCCGACCCCGAATCGGTGCGCCGCATCGGCATCCACTGGGCCACGGAACAGTGCCGTGACCTGCTGGATAACCAGGTGCGCGGCATCCACTTCTATACCCTTAACAACTCCGATGCCACCCGGCAGATCTTTCAATGTCTGGGACTGCACCATCATCAGAGTTAAGCCGGCGTACCTGATTTTTTATCAGAATTCACGATTGATCATGTCGCAGGCGATGCCGCTCGGTTCTATCAGCAGGAGTTCCGGCCCGATCTCCTCAGCGATGGTGCGAACGCTCGCGGCAAGCCCTTCCTTCTGACTGTAGCAGACGCAGCCGCCGGGAAGTTCGACCTCATCGACTCCGCCCCTGGTGCGGACCATTTCGCCTTCGATGCCGAGTTTACCGAATTCAATTCGTTGATCAGTACCGCCAGATTACGCTTTCCACTTTTTTTTCGGAATCTGATCAATTTGGGGAAAGGTATAATATTTAGCGATGCGTGCTTGGCTTTGCTCGGTTTTTTGCTATATTTTCCTGAAGTTCGCATCAAAAAACCCTGCAGGATAACAAGGAGACTCAAATTGGCAGAGGGAACAGTCAAGTGGTTCAACGAGGCAAAAGGATTCGGTTTTATCGAACAGGATAACGGGCCCGACGTGTTTGTTCACTTTTCCGCTATTCAGGGCGAGGGCTTCAAAACCATCAACGAAGGAGAACGGGTAAGTTTCGATGTCGTTAAGGGGCCCAAAGGACCTCAGGCGGAAAACGTACGAAAAATCTGATTGATGTCGTGTCCCCCCACCAAAAAAATTAAAGCCCCACGGCGTACCGTGGGGCTTTAATTATGATGGCGTCGCAAAAAGTCCGCCCTCCGGCGTTACGGCGTTTTTTCAGGACCTCGACATACTATATGTATGCCTTCGCCCCTGAAAAACCACCAAGCCTTGTAGGGCGAAATTTTTGCTTAGCCATCCTATGAGTTTTTGCGAGGGCTTTAATTATACAATTTTTCGTAATCCCTACCGGACACTGATCCCTTCATCCAGATATTTCATCAGGGGATAGATAAAAAACTCGATGATGCGGCGTTTGCCGACCTTTATTTCCGCCATCACGCTCATGCCCGTGGCAATGGCGGTCTCTTTGCCTTCCACCAGCAAGGTTTTCTGTTGCGGATGTACGTAAACCTCGTACACCAACTCCCCTGCCGCCACACAATCAGACGCGAAGATTCTGTCCAGCTGAAGACTGGGGCCGCTTTAATCAGTCGCGGAAGCATCCGCCAGTTGGTCGCGGAGTCTCTGCAATACATTCTTGACCCGGCGGGCGTTCTCCCGGCCCATTCGCAGGAGAATCTTCTGGCCGGAGGACAAGGATTCCAATTCGGGATCGGCATAGGGGTTGGTGCCGCGCGTTTCGTGCGATCCAGGATTAAAGAATTGGTGACGCAAGAGCCGAGGTCAAACAACCGTTGGCAGGCAAGCAGCTTGATTTTCTCCTGCAGGTCTGATAACGATTGAACCTTTCCAGAATCCTCCTTTTCCGGTCGGGGCCCGTTTGCGGCTATCGATCCACACCGAGGTATGACATTTCGATGAAAAAGTACGATTCCATCTATCGCGCCACCTTGGCCAAATGGGGCGAGGAAGCCCAGTACGACCAGGCGGTCGAGGAATGCGCGGAGCTGATTGCCGCCCTGAAGCACTTCAAACGCGACAAAGTCGGTTGCGAGCAGGTCATCGATGAACTGGCCGACGTCGCTCTCATGGTGGGGCAGCTCAGTTTCATGTTTGGAGAAGAGCGGGTTCAGCGGGCGATCGACAACAAGCTGGCCAAGCTCCAAAAATTGCTCGAAAGTTTCTGAATATTTCTAAGGTATCCATGCATATTTACAGCTATTTTCCAACCCCCGTTTTTGCCGCCAAGCTCGAAAAAATCAAAAAACAGGACCCGCCCGGCCATGCCCGGATCCTGCGGGTGATCGATCGGCTGCTGCTTCATCCCGGCGATGCGGACGGCCGCATGCACGGCGTTCATCACGGCCGGCTGAAAAAGTATGTTGGCCGGTGCGATTATCGCCTCATCTATTACTGGTGCGAGTTGTGCACAAAGGAAAACCGGCGTCTGGAGGACCAGTGCGGCAATTGCAAGGCGATCCCCGACCGGAGCGTGATTTTTTTCGACGTTTACCACAAAAATGAACTTGCCTATCTGAAAAACCTTTAACTTAGGAATAAATCTACCGCTCTTGTGACGATTCCCCAAATCCGACAGGCTCCTAGTACCCTGTAACCCATAGGCTTTCGAGGGATTGCGTAGGGCTTTGACGTGTCAGTAAGGCGCGATTTCTTCTGCCTAGCCGTAGCTAAGCAGCTGAAATCGGAACGTAGCTGACGCGGCAAAGAACAAGCAAGGTGCGAAAGTTTATGGGTTACAGGGTACTAGGGGCCCGACAGGCTCTGCCCGATGAAAAAACGGAGTATACCGTGCAGGTAACCAGGACGGACGGCTGTTTCGTCTGCGGAAAGGACAATGGCGCCGGTCTGCAGGCAACCTTTACTACCGATCGAGAAAACCACCGGTCCTTTTGCCGATTGACCATCGCGCCCCGTTTCCAGGGCTGGCAGGACGTGGTCCACGGAGGGGTGATTGCCGCCCTGCTGGACGAAGCCTGCATCTACGCCGGTCTCGGGTTGAACAAGCAACTGGTCACTGCCGAACTGACGGTCCGCTACAAAAAACCGCTGCTCGTCGGGCAGGAAGTCGTAGTCACGGGCGAGGTGGTTGAAAAGCGCCGCAAGGTGCTGCGGATCAAGGCCTGGCTGGCGGTGGGGGACGAGGTGCATGCCGAAGCCGAATCCCGGGTTTTTCTCCTTTCCTGATCAAACCGTGGATTTCGATGGATGACAATCAGGGGGGAAGCGTGGAACGAAAAGGGTGCGTGTCTGACGGCGGTCGTTTTCCTGGCCACCGGCCTAACCCTGATTCCGGAGGGAATGCCCCTGCATGCCATTCTGGAGAGAATGGCCGCCAGCGAAAGCAGCTACTATCCGGTAGTCGACATGCAGGGAAGTCTGAGCGGCATCTGCGAAAACGGTAGCACTATTATCCTTTTTCCGTTTCGCGCAAAAAACGCACTGCTGTTTCTGCTGAACGAAGATGCAGGTCTCGCTGCGGGAAAGGAATTTCGATGTCGTTTTCCCGGAACCCTTTATCGATTGCGTGATTCAATTCGCTTATAATGTCGAATTTTTCAACCGCATCGGGTATCCAGCACAAAAGCATGAAATTCAAGGAAGAGTCGCCGAACTCGCGAAACCAGGTCTTGGGTCGAGGGTTTTTCAGCACCCGGCTGTTTTCCAACGCAGCCTGGATCATGATTTCGGAGGCCTTTTCGCAATCCGACCCGTAGGCTATCCCGACAGGGATGCGCAAGCGAATCTTCGGATCGCCGTAGCTGTAATTGGTGACTTCGTTTTCGAGCAGCTTCGAGTTGGGGACGATGATCGCAATGTTGTCCGGAGTCATGATCAGCGTCGTCCGTAAATTAATGCGTTTCACATCTCCCCATACGTCGTTTACCTCCAGCCTGTCACCGACTTTCACCGGTCTCTCCAGCAACAGGATAATGCCGCTTATGAAATTCGACGCCAGATTCTGGAGACCAAAACCAATCCCCACGCCAATAACCGCAAACAGTCCGATGATAGCGCCAAGAGGGATATTAATCGTTTTCAGGCCGATGTAGACCCCGATGATAAGTATGATGTAATGCACGAACCGCAGTAACGCGTATTCCAAACCCTTATCTATATGCAGCTTATTCAAAACCTGGTTGCGCAGCGTCGCGCGGACGATCTTTGAGGCAACCAGCGACAGCATTATCGCAACGGTTGCGACAAACAGGTGGCTGATCGTAATGCCTACATCCTGCACTTTGAAAAGAATGAAATCCTTGAAATAGTAGTTGATGTTATCCCACACCGTCTTGGTATCCATAACCACCCTTTCGCGTCCGCCTATCCCATTAACGAGCGATCAAGAGATTGTTTGCGCTTACCCTGCATATGTTTCTGGAATTATAGCAGACACCGGAACTGGCGATCCGTTTGAAACAGATCGCATGGAGACTCCGGGATAACCGCCGGATTTGAACGAGAGGTCACTCAACCGCCGACAAACTCCTAGGAGGCTGGATCAATCGTCCGGATTTTCCGACAGGACGCGGTGGCTTTCCGCCAACCGTTTGATGATGGGGATGTGCTGCGGACAGTGTTGTTCGCACAGACTGCAGCGGGTACAGTTGCCGGCCAGTTCGGCGGCGTTCATGGTGATGCGGTAGATGCGGCGGGGAAAGTGCGACTCGCCGTAGATGAAGAGGTCGTTATAAATGTTGAAGATCCGCGGAATGTTGACACCGGACGGGCACGGCAGGCAATAACCGCAGGTGGTACAGGGTACTTTGATGCGTTGGCGCAGGGTGTCGCGGACCTGACCGATCACGGCCTGCTCCTGCGAGGACAGAGAGCGGGGAGTTGCCTGCTCGGCAATGCGGCAGTTCTCCTCGACCTGGGAGGGATCGTTCATGCCGCTGAGTACCGAAGTGACGCCGGGGTGATCCCAGACCCAGCGTAACGCCCACTCCGCCGGGGTTCTGCGGACCGGAGCGCAGTTCCAAAGATCCTGGATGTCGGGGGCGCTTTCACGAGCCAGGTGACCGCCGCGCAACGGTTCCATGACCACCACGCCCACGCCCCGCTCGGCGGCGTAATCCAGCCCTTCCCTGCCGGCCTGGATCTGTTCGTCCATGTAGTTGTACTGGATCTGGCAAAAACTCCAGTCATAGGCATCGACGATCTGTTTGAACAGGGGCAGTTCATCGTGAAACGAAAACCCGGCGGCGCCGATGCGGCCGTCGCGGATCGCCTGGTCGAGAAATTCAAGAACGCCGAGGTTACGGAGCTTCTCCCACCAGTCGGCCTTGAGGGCATGCAGCAGGTAAAAATCGATGTGGTCGGTCTGCAATCGGGTCAACTGTTCGTCGAGAAAACGGTCGAAATCGGCTGGCGTTTCCACCGCCCAGGAGGGCAGCTTGGTCGCCAGGTGTACCTTGTCGCGCAGCCCTCCACGCAAGGCACGCCCGAGAAACGCCTCGCTCTCGCCTTTGTGATAGGGATATGCCGTATCGAGATAGTTGACGCCCTTGTCGATGGCAGCTCGCAACAAGCGGTTGGCCTGCGATTCGTCGATATGGCCTTCATCCCCGCCGATGATAGGCAGGCGCATGCAGCCGAAACCCAGGACGGATACCTCAACTCCGGAACGACCGAGCTTGCGATATTTCATAAAAACCCCCCGCTATTTTCGCAAAAAACATGGATAAGAGGGTAGGATCATTCCGAACGACTGTCAAGTCAATGGGAAGGTTGTCGGGTGTCAGTGGTCCGTTGTCCTTGGTCAGTTGTATCACTCAGTATTCAGAACCCGGCCTATTTTACAGTGGGTACTTACACCACGTTGAGAGGATTCATGACGCAGGACAAACCAGACGGCCAACAAGAAGATGGGCTCAATATCCCGTACCAGCAAATCAACCCGGATACGCTACGGAAGATGATCCAGGAGTTCGTGACGCGAGACGGAGCGGATTGGGACGAGGTCGGCTGCACGCTGGAAGATAAGGTCGAACAGGTGCTTCGGCAGCTGAGAAGCGCAAAGGTCAAAATCGTTTTTGACCTGGCGTCACAATCGGCGAACTTCGTTGTCTGCCGCTGACCACTTTCCCCATGCCGGAAGCCGAGGTGCGTGCGATATCCCGCTTTGGGGCCGTGCATGCAACGGATTTCAGTGGTCTTGCGAAAATTGAATCTCTGGAAACCAGGGTGTGCTATGATGAGCGATCAGTTCCGCATCCTCACAGGAGAAACATCATGAGCAAGGGCATGGATAGCAAGAAATCGGAAAAAAAAGACCCGGCCAAAACCATGAAAGAAAAGAAGGCCGAGAAAAAGATCAAAAAAGCGGGAAAGAAATAGTTCGGAGGGCGGGTTTCGAGCCCGCCCGGTTAGCCACCGGACACCCGTGAGTCGGCCTGAAATCGGCGTAATTTCAGGCCGTTGTTTGTAGCGGTGGTGCAACACAGCGCACCGCGATTCCCGGCATGCCGGAAGCGAATGGAAAAGCATCGATGAAAATTCCCAAAAGCCTGGAACCTCTGCTGCAGGACGGCCTGATCGACGAGGTACTCGGTCAGTTGATGAGCGGCAAGGAAGCCGAGGTCTACGTGGTACGCAGCCAGGGCGAAATCCGCTGCGCCAAGGCCTACAAAGAGCTCAAACAGCGCAGCTTCCATAAGCAGACCCAGTACACCGAGGGGCGCAAGGTGCGCAACAGCCGGCGATCCCGGGCCATGGAGAAGCACTCCAGGTTTGGGCGTAAAGAGCAGGAAGCGGCTTGGCAAAACGCCGAGGTCGACGCCCTCTTCCGTCTCGACGCCGCCGGGGTACGCGTGCCCAGACCCCATTCCTTTTGCGAGGGGGTACTGCTGATGGAGCTGGTGGTCGATGCTGCCGGCGCGGTCGCCCCGCGCCTCAACGACCTGCAGTTGAGCGCAACGCAGGCCCGGGACTACCATCGCCTGCTGATCGAGCAGGTGGTACGTATGCTCTGTGCCGGGGTGGTGCACGGCGACCTCTCCGAGTTCAACGTACTGGTCGCCGACGATGGACTGGTAATCATCGATCTGCCCCAGGCGATCGATGCCGCCGGCAACAACAATGCCGGCCGCCTGTTTGCGCGGGACGTCGACAACCTCGCCGCCTACTTCGGCCAGTTCGCCCCCGAAATCCTCGTCACCGCCTACGCAGAGGAGATCTGGCACCTCTACGAAAAAGGCGAGCTGCACCCGGCGTCAGTCCTGACAGGTCGCTTCGCGAGCAACGAAAAAGCTGCCGACGTCGACGGCGTCATGCGCGAAATCGAAGACTCCCGCAAGGAAGCACTGGCCCGAGAGCTCGGCCGGTACGTGGCGTAAGGCGGCAAGTTCTCGACCAGGTTACCACCAGACAGAAGGTGACGTAAAAAAGTTTTGCAGGCTTGTGTTGTCAAGCAATACCAGAAGCCTCCACCGAATCATGGTCAATCCCGGATACTCACACCGCTGACTCCTTCGCCCGGCGCTGTTCCTGCAACAGCCAGCAAAGTCAAAGGATCGACCATGCAGTCGTGGACCCGCACGCCCCAATGCAGGTGGGGGCCGGTAGAGCGGCCGGTGGATCCGGCCTTGCCGATCATCTGTCCGGTTGCTACCTTTTCTCCCGGACTGACGGAGATTTCCGCAAGGTGAAAATACATCGTCACAATCCCCATGCCATGATTGATGTAGACCGACTTGCCGGAGAAAAAATGGTCGGCGGTCAACACCACCTCCCCTGCTGCCGAAGCCACGACGGGCTGTCCCAGAGGGGCGCGCAGATCGAGTCCCGAGTGGGAGTTGCGGGGCTTGCCGTTAAGAACGCGCTGCACGCCAAAGGGTGAAAGCACCTTTCCGGAAACCGGCATGACGAACTGCTCCTGCCAGAGCGGTGCGCGGCGCAGGTCGGCAAGCGCCGCTTTAAGTGCTTCCTGCTCCCGGTGATGGCGATCCAGGCTGGCCTGATCCAGCGAGACCTTGGATTCCGGCAGAGTAAGCTGCTGGACAGGATAATCTTTGGCCAAAACAACCAGGGGAAAGGAATGATTGAGCACCTTTCCGTCCAGCGCGGTAACGGCTAACTCGATAGTTTGACTTCCGGGAAGCTCATTGCGAGGAATGCCGAAGAAAGCCGTCAGGGAACCTTGCCAGCTTAAAGACACCAGGGGGATGGGCACCCCTTTCCACAACAGGACGGCCGATGACACAGCCCTGGCCGGAACCAGATCGACTCTTGCCACGGCCCCGGGAAAGAGCTGGGATTCGTTCAAGGAAAGGGTCCATTCCTCAACCGGCGCCGCACCCGCTTTCCCGGCGGAAAGGGCGAAAATACCGATAAGAGTGAGGCAACTGAGCCAGAAACACCTGCTTGCCGAAAATTTCTTTTTCAAAATCATCAACGACACCCCTTACATAATCAACACGATGAGATAACCACGATAAATGAACCTTACATCTTCATTCCTTGGTTGACAAGCCAACAACCTTACCTCCTACTCACCCCTCACCCCTCACCCCTCAGCACTCAGCACTCACCCCTCAGCACTCAGCACTCATCCTTGCACCCTTGACTTACGCAAAACTTACGCATACACTTACGATCAACAGATCAACCCCACGCATGAGGTCGTATGAGTCCCCTTACCCCCAAGCAAAAACAGGTTTTCGACTACATCGCACGGCATATCGACGAGCAGGGCTTCGCCCCTTCCCAGCAGGAGATCGCGCGCGCTTTCGGTTTCCGTTCCCTGGGTACGGTGCAGAACTACCTGGTGCGCCTGGAGCGCGAAGGACTGCTCGACCGCGACTGGAACGCCCGGCGCAGCCTGCGTCTGGCCGCCGCCCCGGAGCGGGGTTTGAAACTGCCGTTGGCCGGCACGGTGGCGGCCGGCAAACCTATCGAGGCCATCGAAATCCCAGATGTTATCGAAGTCCCTTCGACCATGGTCGGTCCCGGCGAACATTTTGTGCTGCGCGTAGCCGGCGACTCCATGATTGGCGACGGCATTATCGACGGCGATTATGTGGTGGTGCGTAAACAGGCCACGGCCGAGCACGGCCAAACCGTTGTCGCGCTGCTTGATAACGAAGCGACGGTCAAACGACTGTATCGCCGCGGAGACCGCGTCGCGTTGCATCCGGCCAACCCTTCCATGCAGCCCATCGTCGTCAACGACCTGGAATCCTTCCGCATCGAGGGGGTGGTGGTCGGGGTGATCCGTCACTACCGGGCCGTAAAATAGCCTGGGGCCCATAACCAGAGTCACCATTGAGCATGACCCGCGACATTCTGCATGTAGCCATACCCGACTTCGACGTCGCCCTGGCGCGGGCCGTCGACCCCACCCTCAAAAATCGACCATTGGCGGTTGCCGCCGGGGTCAGTGACCGCGCCCTGCTGCATTGCGTTTCCGCTGAGGCGCGCGGCGATGGCGTGCAGCCCGGCATGAGCGTGCATGTCGCCCGCAGATGCTGCCCTGCCCTGCACTTGCTGCCGCCGCAACCGGAACGGGCACAACGCGCCATGCAGGTTTTTGCGGAACTGGCCCAAAATTGCAGTCCGCTGTGGGAACCCGGCAATGACGGGCGGCTGTTTCTCGATCTGACCGGCAGTTCCCGCCTGCTTGGAGCCGCACTGGATGTGGCAGCTCGCCTGGAGCGAGATATCATCGAACAATTACGCCTGCCGGCGACCTGCGGCGTGGCCGGCAACAAACTGGTGGCACGCATCGCCGCCGACTATCTGGACCGGCCCGGCATCTGCGACGTGCTGCGCGGCAGCGAAGGCTGTTTTATCGGGCCGCTGACCATATCGACTCTGCCGGGGGTTGGCAGCGTGCGTACCGGGCGCTTGCTGGAGGATCTTAACCTGCGGCGCATTGAACAGATCGCCGTTCTGTCGGTCGCCCAGCTTGAACCGGTCTGCGGCCCCTTTGCCGCACTGCTGCATCAGCGGGCTCGCGGCATCGACCCCAGCCCGGTATGTTCACCACGGCGCACTTCCGCCATCGTCGAAGAGACCGTTTTGCCACGGGCCGACAACGACGATACGGCAGTGCGCGCCGCCCTGGGACGCCTTGCCGAAAGCTGCGGGTTGCGTCTGCGATCCCTGGCCCGGGGTACTACCCGCCTGTGCCTGACGGTGCGCTACGTCGACGGTCTCAGCGAGGAAAGAACCGACACCTTTGCCATACCCAAGGCCTTTGATCTGGAATTGATGCAGGCCGCCGACCGCTTGCTGCAACGCACCTGGCAACGTCGTGTGCGACTGCGTGCCCTGCGTCTTGGTTGCGACCGGCTCGCACCTCTGACGCAGCAGATGGATCTGTTCTCCGCGCCACAGCAGAGTATCGATGAAACGACCCTGCAAACCGCCCTGGACCGGCTGCGCAGACAGTTCGGCCATGAATCGGTGCAATGGGGACGAAATTTATGAAACGGCTTGTCAGTGGTCAGTGGTCAGTGGTTTTCGCGTCCCGTATACCTCAGCACTCAGCACTCAGCACTCAGCACTCAGCACTCAGCACTCAGCACTCAGCACTCAGCACTCAGCACTCAACACTCAACACTCAGCACTGAATTATGACTTTTACCCACCTCCACGTTCACTCTTCCTTTTCGCCCAACTGGGGCATCCACTCCCCCGCGATTCTGTGCGCGGCGGCCAGGGCCGCAGGCATGACACGTCTGGCGTTGACCGATCGTAATGGCCTGTACGGCATCCCGCGATTTATCGAAGAGGCGCAAAAAGCCGGCATCGCCCCGCTGATCGGTGCCGAAGCGGTCAGCGGAGCGCATCGGGCCGTTCTGCTGGTCAGGGATCAGGGAGGTTACGCCAATCTGTGCCACCTGCTTTCGGCACTGCACGGCCAACATCCTTTTGACCTCGTCGAGGCGCTGGGGAACTGGCGGGAGGGTCTGTTCATCCTCAGCGATGACGCGCTACTGCTGGACCGGCTATCCCGACAAAGTCGCAACGATCTGTTTGTCGAACTATCCCCCGGGCACAACATGGAAAAAACCATCGCCCTGTCACGCTACCTGGGTCTGCCACCCGTCGCTACCAACCGCGCGGTTTTTCTGCACGATGAAGACGTTAAGGTCCACCGGGTGCTGCGGGCCATCGCCGGCAACACAACTCTGCCGCGCTTGAGCGACGACGATTGCGCTCGTCCGACCGACTTTCTGCTGCCGGCAGCCGCTCTGAGTGCCCATTTCCCCCATTGCCCGGAGGCTTTGCACAACGCCGCACGCATCGCCGATACCTGTCAAACGGACTGGGAGTTTTCCGCCACCATCTTCCCCCGGTTTCGCGGTCTGGCCGACCGGCAGGCCGCATGCGAACTGGAACAGCGCACTCGCACAGGGGCGCTCTGGCGCTACTGTGAAATGAATGCGAAAATCGAAGCGCGGCTGACCAAGGAACTGGCCATCATCCGCGACAAGGGATTCGCCCATTATTTTCTGGTGGTGCAGGAACTGGCGGAGCAATCACCGCGTACCTGCGGCCGGGGCAGTGCCGCCGCCTCGCTGGTCGCTTTCTGTCTCGGGATCACCCACGTCGATCCGTTGCGCTACAACCTGTTTTTCGAGCGTTTCCTCAACGAAGGGCGTATCGATCCGCCCGATATCGACATCGATTTCCCCTGGGATGAACGGGACGCGGTGCTCGATTTTGCCTTCCGCCGCTACGGCGCGCAGCGGGCGGCCATGGTCGCCAACCAGGTGGGATTCAAAAGTCGCGGTGCCTTGCGCGAGGTCGCTAAAGTGTTCGGACTGCCGGCCGACGAAATCAAGACGGTTACACGCAGGCTGGACAGTCATTGGTCGGCGCAGCGCGGCATCGAAGCCATGGACTGCCATCCGCTGTTTCGCGGCGAGACCTTGAGCAGCGACTGGCAAAACATCCTCGCCATCGCTTCACGCCTGCAGGGACAACTGCGTCATCTGGCGCAACATTGCGGCGGTCTTGTGATCGTCCCCGACGATATCCGCCGTTACGTGCCGGTGGAGGTTTCCGCCAAAGGTCGACCGTTGATCCAATGGGAAAAAGACCAGACCGAAGCGGCCGGCCTGGTTAAAATCGACATCCTGGGCAACCGCTCCCTGGCGGTGATCCGCGACGCCCTGGCGGCGGTGGCGCGCCACACCGGCACCGTCATCGACTACCGCGACTGGCAACCTCTGGCCGACCACAAAACCCGCGCTCTGCTTTGCACCGGCGATACCATGGGCTGTTTTTACATCGAATCGCCGGCCACCCGTCAGTTGCTGAAAAAAATGTGGGGCCAGCGTCCCCTGCCCGACGAAGATACCCTGTTCGAGCATCTAGTTATGGCTTCTTCCATCATCCGGCCGGCCGCCAACAACTTCATTCGCGAATTCGTCGCCCGCATGCACGGCAAACCCTGGCGGCATCTCCATCCCCGATTGGAACCGATCCTCGGCGAAACCTACGGTCTGGCCGTCTACCAGGAACAGATCACCCAGATCGCCATGGCCCTGTCCGGATTCACCGCCAGCGAGGGGGACAAGCTGCGCAAGATCATCAGCAAAAAGGACAAAGGGCAAAAACTGCAAGACTACCAGCAACGTTTTATCAGCGGTGGACTTGGCAACGGCGTGGCTGCCCAGGTGCTGAACAAAGTCTGGCAGCAGGTACTGTCCTTCGCCGGCTACTCCTTCTGCAAACCCCATTCGGCCTCCTACGCCCTGGTCAGCTGCAAAGCCGCCTGGCTCAAGGCCCACTACCCGGCCGAATTCCTGGCGGCAGTCATCAGTAACGGCGGCGGTTACTATACTACCCTCGGTTATCTGTCCGAAGCGCGCCGCACAGGACTGCACATCCTGTCACCCGATATTAATGCCAGCGAGCATGCCCACCACGGCAAGGGCGATACGCTGCGCATTGGGCTGATGCAGATTGCCTCCCTGACGCGTCAAACCAGCGACCTGATTCTGGCAGAGCGTAGATGCCATGGCCCCTTTGCAGGGTTTGGCGATTTTCTCCTGCGGTTGCCGCAACTGCCCGCCGCCGATGTCAAACAGCTGATCAAGGCCGGATGTTTCGACATGCTGGAAGGTCGCCGGCAGCGGCCCGGTTTGATCTGGCGGTTGCTTGAACATCAGCATAACCCAGCCATCAGGAGCCTGGGCGACCTTTTCGTTGCGGAACCGGCAACGGCGCCGTATCTGCCCCCCTGCGACGACTCGACCCTCAGAGCCCAGGAGCTGGAAACCCTTGGCCTGCCCGCTGGATATCACCCCCTCGAACCGTATGAAAAATATATTCAGACCAGCGGCGCCATCCCGGCCGCCGAACTCGGTCGATGGGTCGGCCGCCATGTCACCCTGGCCGGTTGGTGGGTAACCGGCAAACCGGTACGCACCGCCAATGGCACACCGATGGAATTTGTTACCTTCGAGGATACGACGGCCCTTTTCGATGCGACCTTTTTTCCGGCGGCCTATGCCCGCTTCTGCCAGAAACTGGGCAGAGCACGCCCCTATCTGATCAAGGGTGTGGTCGAAGAAGAATTCGGGGTTGCGACGGTGAATGTCATGTGGCTGGGATTTCTGGACGACGAAGGCAAGGTCAATAGCGTTTGTCGAACACGGATAACTTCGGATCACAGCGGATGAAAACCAGGATCAAAGGCATAAGGTTCGATCCGCGTGCATCAGATTTTATCCGCGTCCTATTCAGGGTTTAAAAAGGTTTTCCCCAAGCCTTTCTCTGTGCTCTCCGTGTCTCTAGCGAGAGNNGTTCACTAGAGCCACAGAGGACACAGAGAAAACCTCTGTAACCATAGGACCAAATCTTGTTGATGTAGCTTAACGGTTCGATCCGCGTAAATCCGCATGCATCAGATTTTATCCGCGTCCTATTCAGGGTTTAAAAAGGTTTTCCCCAAGCCTCTCTCTGTGCTCTCCGTGTCTCTAGCGAGAGCAGCGAGCGGGTGGTGAGATATTTTAGCAATAGAACGCGGTTAAGGAGCTGATCCGCGTGCATCAGATTGAATCCGCGTCCCATTCAGGTTTTAGGGATTTGGGAAGTCAGCAGCCTGCATCCATCGTTACTTGTGTTGGATGGGTGGATTTTTTAATGAGCCGGAATGTCGGTTTAATACGACTTTAATTATTCCAACAATTTTAATGTCTTACCTGAAAGCCTCGACATCCCTGTTCCCAACAGGAGACACAACCCGGCCTTCATATTACAGAGTACCCATAGAATATCTCCAAGTATCCGAATTTAAACGTATTTCAAATATGGCACGATGGTTGCTATTACCAGGAGGAGATCGTCATGAAGGCGATCACAACCCTAAATGGAAAAAGGAGAAACCCATGAAAAAACTGACTGTGAATCTGTTGATGGTGGCCGCTGTTTTCATGCTGTCCGTTTCCGCATTTGCTGCGGATAAACCCGCTCCCCTCACCTTCGAGCTTCTCGATGCGGATAAGGATGGTTTCATATCAACTGAAGAAGCAGTAGCCTTTGAAGCCCTGATGACGGACTTCAAAAAAGTCGATGCCAATCAGGACGGCAAACTGGATCAAGCCGAATATGCGGCATTCAGCCAAAAAGCACTGAAAAAAGGTTAATACCCACCAACTGCTACACCCATTCTCCGAATAAAAAAAGAGGGGGACGGTCCCACAACCGTCCCCTCTTTTTTTGCATTGATACCTGCTATCCACGAACCAGCGGCGCCGGCCTTCCAGGGCAAGTATCCTCCGACGGCTTGCCTTCAAACGACCCGGGTTTAAATACAAACACCCTGTATGAAAAAAAGTTCCAGGCCATGCTGGCGACCGTCGCTGCAAGCTTGGCCATGTTGAGGTTTACAAAAAATGACCACTCCGGGTTGGGAAACCCATGCGCAAGAAAATAAATCACACTGCAGTTGATACCTAAACCGCCCAGGGAACATATGAGAAATACCAGATACTCCCTTTTTGACCAATGTCCTCGATCTTCGAAGGTCCATCTTTTGTTCAGAACATAACTGTTGACATTCGCCCCCAGAAAAGAAAACAGGTTACACACCACAAGTCCTGCAGGGGTAAAAACACCTAAAGCAAAAACGACCAGATTAAGTATGGCATAGTCGACAAAGGTGTTGGCCACACCAACCAATCCAAATCTCAATAGTTTCATCAGCTCTCCATGTATCAGCTTGTACGGTTCATTCAAAAAAGATGCTTTCGCAAAACTCGTGAGATGGCTGAACAAAAATTTCTTCCGGCAAGGCTCGGTGGTTTTTCAGGGACGAAGGCATACACATATAAGATGTCGCGATCCTGAAAAAACGCCGTAACGCGGACTTTTTGCGACGCCATCAAAGGTAGCTTTTATAGAACTATAGCCTGAAATAGGTTGATAGACAGAAAATTCCCTTTTTTTTTCAGAGAAAACCTTTCATGATGGTTTCGTGCGTAGTCCGACAGCCTCCTAGCTTGTAAGTCAATGAAATCAGGGATGCCCGGCAGGAGCACTCGGGCAGCACAAACCGAATTTGCGAATGGATCGTTCATTTCAGGGTGCAAACGTCAAGCACTGCTAAACGGGTTGGCCATTGGACCACCAGAATAATGGAGGGTTCTTACCTGGTAGCATATTTTCATTACTTGACATCATTAGATTGCACGCTAGTCTTTGCCAAAATGGCCACAATAGAATTCAGTTTTAAAAACCATGAACATTCAAAATGAATCGAAATGAAGGAGGTTTTGTGATGCAACACATTGTTAGCAAATGCAGGGAGCTGGTACGGAGCGAAGCTGGAGCAACAGCCACGGAATATGCTGTCATGTTGGCGCTGATTATCATTGTCGCCATCGGGGCGATCACTATCCTTGGTAAAAAAGTCACTAACACTTTCAATAATATGGCTGAACAAATGCCTGACAATTAACCAACATCACTTATAGCAATGCCAGGTCTACAAAAAGCGCATGCCAAACAGATGTTTTTCACCTCTTTCGTTTCAATTTTTCGACAAGGGCCGACCGCATGAAACATATTGCGTATACGGCAACAAAGAGGTTTTCCATCCATGGAAGCTGAAAAAATTAAATTGGCGGTTTTTTTCGAGATATGGGAAATGCCGCCAATTTTGCGTTTGAAATTGAAGTTAAACAATCTTCAAAACATGGCGAAAACCTGCAGTCATTCAAAAAATGCCTTATTAAATAAGTACATAAGCTATCATGCCAACTTTATTCATACCCATTTCATACGAAATTTATCAATAAACCTTGGGAGGCCGCCTCAAAATCATTCATTTTCAATCTGTTACCTGCCTTGACAGGCTAAAAAACCAAGCTAATCTCAAATTAAAAGCAGTCTCGGCCTGAACGTCAGGCAACCATTACCTCTTGATGCTGCGAAGGCAGTGCAGAGAGGTTCAAAGGCAGCACCTGCATCAAAAGATCGTCAATTTGTAGAGGGTGATTTTCAGTTGGAGCCGCTGAAAATCATCAAAACCCGACCCAGAAGGAGGAAAAACATGAACAGAATGCTTATGAAGTGCAGGGAACTGGTTTGTAGTGAAGAAGGGGCCACCGCCACCGAGTACGCCGTCATGCTTGCGCTCATCATAATCGTGGCCATTGGCGCAATCACCTTACTCGGCAAAAAAGTCAACAACACGTTCCAGAATATTGCCGACAACCTTCCTGACAATTAACAATGTAACAGTATGACAATGCAAATGTAAGTTGACTTAAACTCCGAGGCAGCCTGAATGAAAAATATCAGTTTATTTAAAATGACGCGTTATGCTCTTGGCCTTACGGCCATGGTCATGGCCATGTTATTCATTTACCGCTACCCTAAAGATGTGTTCATTCTGGCTGCCTCGGGCTATTTATTTCTGATCTGCGCAACCGATACCCTTTATTCGAAAATTCCCAATATTTTCACCCTGGCCCTCATCATTATCGGTTTCACTTACAACATTGTTATCTCAGGCTTACCCGGTATCGTCTTTTCGGTAACGGGCCTTGCCGTTGGCCTAGCACTGCTTACGATCCCATTCTTCATGGGGGGGATGGGAGCAGGAGATGTCAAAGCCCTCGCGGCCCTGGGGGCCCTGCTTGGCCCGGGCAAGACCTTTCAGATATTTCTATACATGGGACTCATCGGCGGACTATTGGGCCTGATGTTTCATCTTCTGTCTTCGGATACCCGAAAAGAACTGCGACACTATTTTGCGACCCTTAAAAACGTCTACCTCACCAAGGACTACAAATCATTTAAAAGCCCCGAAATCCGTGCAACGTACAGGTTTCCTTATGCAACGGCCATAGCCTTTGGATTTTTCGCCTTTACCTGTTGGGGAAACATTTTATAAAAAGCAGCGCCATTGTAACCAGTGGATCAATTTTATCGGAGGATTTGCAAGGGGTTAATAACCCGATTTTACTTTTCCGTTTCACAGGAGGCCCAGCATGAAAAAATATGGCACGATCATCGCCCTGGCACTGGCCGTAATTTTCGGGGTCATTGCGGTCGTTCTGGTCAACAAATGGCTTTCGAGCAAAGCGTCGCAGACTAGCGTAGGCCCGTCAACGTCCATGTCCATGACCGAAATTGTCGTTGCGGCCACGAATATCAACATCGGCACCCGCCTTGACAAGACACAACTGGCCCTAGCTCAATGGCCCAAGGCCAATGCTCCCAAGGGGGCGTTTGAAGACATCGAGCAGGTTGTGGGTCGCGTTTCCGTCTCCAAGATGAGCGCTGGAACCCCGATCCTGGCTGCGGAGCTGGCGGCTCCGAACTCCGGAGCAGGCCTTGTGGCACTCATCAAGCCCGGCATGCGTGCCATGGCCATAAGAGTCGATGAGGTCGTAGGTGTAGGCGGATTTATCCTGCCCAATACATTTGTGGATGTCATCTCCATCGACGAAAAAGCGAAGCGCACCAAGATTGCAGAAACCTTCCTGCGCAAGGTCGAAGTCCTGGCGATCGCCCAGGAAACCTTCATCGAAGAAGGCAAGCCCAAAGTGGTTCGTACCGTTACGATGGAATTAACGCCTGAAGATGCTGAACTACTCGCGGAAAAAACCCATGAAGGTCCCATCAGGCTTGTCCTGCGCAACCCTCTTGATGAAAAAGAAACTCCCCCGCCGGTCCAAAAGGTGGTACAAAGGGCTCCTGTTCGTAGAGTAAAACCAAGGGTTTACACGCCACCGGCACCGTCCTTTGAGGTCGAAGTCATCCGAGGCGAAAAACCGGCCGAAAATTATCAATTCAAGGCTAAATAAATGGAGTTTATTGAAAGGGAGGTCATCATGACAATGCGCCGAGCCATTCTTCCGGCAATTTCAATCCTGGGCCTGTTTTGCCTGGCTCTGTTCGCCGGCCCCGCCGCCGCGAACGACATCGAGCATCTGACGCTCGATGTCAATATCGGCGGATCGGAACTGGTCGAGATCCGCGAACCAAGCCAGCGGATGAAAATTCTCATTTCCAACAGCGATATCATCGGCGCCAGACCGTTGCGGCCCAACCTGGTCAATATCTACAACCTTGGCAAGAAAGTTGGCTTCTCCCGCGTCACCGTGTGGGATGATGCCTCTCGCCAGGTACGTGCCATTATCGACGTCAGCGTCAATCTCGACCTGACGCCTCTCAAGCAGAAATTGAGCTCACTGTATCCCCATGAGGATATCAAGGTTCATGCCTCCGAAACGGGCGTGGTCCTTTCCGGCACCGTATCCGGTTCAGAGGTCGTCGAACAGGTGATCCGGCTGACAAAAACGTTCCTGCCCGAAAAGGCCGAAGCCTCCGCTGGCGGTAAAGGCATCGGTGAATCGGGCTCCGGAATCACCAACCTGCTGAACGTAGGCGGTGTCCAGCAAGTCATGCTGGAGGTTAAATTCGCCGAAGTCACCCGCAGCTCGAGCAAAAACTGGCAGGCTGCACTTGGCATTGCCGGTCTCGGAAACAGCTTCACGGGCGCCGCCGGCGTCAATCCGGTATTGACCAATGTAGATGCAACAGGATTCCGTGCCCTGTTACCGGATGGCACCACTGGCTTGACCAATGCTGTACCTCTTGCATCCCTGGTTCAGGATGCGGGGTCCCTGTTACTTAATTTTGCCGGAAACCCGGCGAACATCTTCCTCAACATCGATGACTTTACGGCAGCCTTCAACTTTCTTGAAGACGAAGGCCTGGCGCGCACTCTTGCCGAACCGCGACTGATAACCCTGAGTGGCCAGGAGGCCAGTTTCCTGGCCGGTGGGGAGTTCCCCATCCCTGTGCCCCAGGGGGACGGGGATATCACCATTGAGTTCAAAGAATTCGGTGTTGCCCTGCGATTTACCCCGGTGGTTATGAGCGATGGCAAGATCAGTCTTCGTGTCTCGCCCAGCGTCAGCGACATCGCCTCAACCAGCGTCATCCCTTCAGGCATTATCGGAACCACATTTGTCGTGCCCAACCTGACGACCCGTAAACTGGAAACCACCGTGCAACTGCATGATGGGCAAACCCTGGCCCTTGCCGGACTCCTGCAGGACAACCTGCGTGAATCTGTCAGCAAAATACCCGGGCTTGGCGACTTACCGATCATCGGCGCTCTGTTCCGCAGCACCGGCTACACCCAGGACAAAACCGACCTGCTCATCGCAGTAACGCCGCACCTGGTCAAACCGGTCAAGGAAGGCAGCATCGTCTTCCCGGGGGAATACATGCAGCCCCCCAGCCGTCTCGAGTTTTACCTGGAAGGACGTCTGGAAGGTCGTCGGTACCCGGATGACGTGTCCGCCATGAGCCGCCACAGCTTCACCTCCCCTCCCCGGACGACAGAGTCCGCTGGTGGTCTTGAAGGTGAGTTTGGCCACGAACCGATGTCAGCACAATAAATATCAAAGGGGGTCAATAAAATGAAAAAACTGAGCTTTACCATCGCGACCGTCCTCCTGCTGACCGGATGTGGCTCTTTGCAGGAAGCCTACTACATCGATCGTGAATTCGGGCAGCATAGTCAGGCGGCCTGGGATCAGCAGGTTGCCTATCCCGATTACCGGTACGCTTCAAAAACACCGGAAACCCTGGAAGGCATCACCTCTGAAGAAGTTATGAAGGTTTATAACGAAACGTTTGCCGAGAAACCTGAAAAGGTCAATATTATCAATTTCGGTCTGGAAGAGTGATACACACGAATGGCTGCGGTGCCACTGGCACCGCAGCCATCCCTACCGCATCAGAATTATGGAATCATTGCAAAGGAGTGGCGTTATGTATGTTAAATCCCAAAAAGGAACAGCAGTCGTTGAATTCGCTGTCATCCTACCCCTGCTGCTCCTGATCGTGTTCGGCATCGTAGAGTTCGGTCTCATCTTTTACAATCAGGCCATCCTCACCAATGCAAGCCGCGAAGGCGCGCGCAGAGCCATCGTCTACAGAACGGATGGCAGCAACAACCGCATCTATTCGGGAACGGCCATCGAGGATGCGGTCAATCAATATCTCTACACCGACTACCCTGAAACTAACAACCTGAGACTGGTGACTTTCGGGGCGGATAACCTCGTCATTGATCCAGACGGTGCCGATGGCGACCAACTGATCTCGCAGGGCGATTATATTCTTGTAACCGTTCAGTATGATTACAATTTTCTTCTTTTACCATCATTTGCCGGACTCCCGGAGAGCATAACACTTACTGGCAAAACCAGCATGCGGGCCGAGTAGAACGCGATTGCGAGGCAATTTATGAAAAAGCGAATGTACCCATGCAAAATTAATCAAAATGGAGCCGTCATCGTCCTGGTGGCCATTCTTACCGTGGTATTTTTGGGGATAGCGGCACTTGCCATCGATGTCTACCATCTGTATGTCGTCCGCAATGAACTCCAGAATGCGGCGGATGCCGGAGCATTGGCCGGGGCAAAAGTTCTTTACTACAATAATTCCGATAATGATCCTGGTAACGATCCTCCATCAGATGAATTAAATGGTACAATCAATCCCAATGCCAACACCATTGCCTACAATACCGCTCTTCAAAATCTGAGCGAAAATCTCGCCGTTGAGGTGAATGATCATGCCTCCAATGTGGGAGATGTTCAAAGGGGACATTGGAGTTTTTCAGCCGAAATTTTCACAGCTAATAATTCCTTGGACGCCATCGATATCGGCAATTTTACCCAGGAAGATCTGGATAATCCCGATCCCGCCATCAACGGCGGCTTCATCAATGCCGTGAAAGTGGTAGTTCGCCGCCAGGACACTCCGGCGGCATCCTATTTCGCCCAAATCTTCGGTTTTGAAAACTTTGGCGTTACCGCAGAGGGCACTGCCTACATTGGTTTTGCCGGTTCCATCAACCCTGGAGACCTGGATCAACCCATCGCCATATGCGAAGAATCGATAACCAATGAAGATGGCGACTACGACTGCAATATGGGCAGGATGCTCAACAGCGGCGGCAACCTCGGCACCTCCAACACCGGTGCATGGACAAACTTCTCTCAACCCTGCGACACGGCAGATGCCAACGAAATGAAATCCCTGGTCTGTGGCGAGGGTAATCCTGACGAGGCCAAATTCGGTCAGGGCATGGGTGCCGTCGGGGGCGTGCAATCCTCTGTGTTATCGGATCTCGTTGACTGCTGGAAAGCTACCGAATCCCCTGCAAATACTGCACCTGAACACGTATGGAACATGACCCTGCCGGTTGTCGAATGCCCAGGAAACAATGTCAGCAATTGTCCCAAACTGGTCGGCGCAGTCAATGTGGACGTGGTCTGGATCGTTGATAAAAATGATCCAGGGTATAACGATGTACCGAGGGCCATGGAAGACTGGACATGCGATGCAGCAATATCGGGTTTCGATTGCTGGAAAAGCTTTGTCGATCATTTCAAACTGGCAAATGTTACCGGCCTTCCGCAATCTGATGAGGATTATGCGGAAATGTATCAGAATAAAAATATTTTCTTCCTTCCAACCTGTGAAAAAGTTATTCCCACAGGCATAACCGGCGGACCAAACTTTGGCGTATTAGCTGAAATACCGGTATTGGTTGACTGATATGTTCATACACTCTTGTTTCATCAACTTAAAGGTGCTTCATGCCACGAAAACTTCTCGTAGCCATTGAAATAGCGGACAGCCGCCTCGTTCACATGCTCCAGGAAAAGCTGGGGGAAATTCCCAACCTGGAAATGACGCAGTGGTTTGATTCTGCCGGAGGAAAAGGATCCCTTGCCGATAAAGGGTCGCCGGATATCATTGTGATTGATGATCTGACTGATGGACCGTCCATTTTCAATCGCCTCGCCCCGATCCGACAGAAATTTCCCCACGCAGCAGTGTTCGTTGTCTCCGGCAATCAGTTTCCGCAGCACATCGTCGAGGTAATGAAAGCCGGGGTATCCGAATACCTGGTAACCCCGATAAACGATAAAATACTCCAAAGCGCCGTCGAAGAAGTGCGCCTTCAGCGTGCCTCCGTGGGGGAGATTTCCCGTGGTAGCATTTACAGTTTCATCAGCAGTAAAGGCGGTCTGGGCTCGACTGTTATCGCGGTCAATACCGCTTGTGCCATGGCCAGGTATAAGGACTCGCGCGTGGCCCTGTTCGACATGAGTTTTCAGTCCGGTGATGCCGGTGTTCTTCTCGACCTTTATCCCCAGACCACGATGAGTGATGTCGTTCGGAATTATCACCGTCTCGACAGTTCCTTTCTGCTGGCAGCCATGACAAAACACTCATCGGGCCTTGAATTCATGGCGGCGCCGAACAGCCCCGAAGAGTGCGATATCATCAAAGGGGAGCATGTTTCCCACGTCCTGGACCTTGCCCGCAAAATTTACGATCAGGTGGTCATCGATTGCACCTCCATGTCGATCAATGAGTCCAATATCGAAATATTCAATGCCTCAGAAGTTATTTTTCTTGTCACCGATATGTCGGTACCGGCAATCCGTAATTGTTCACGTGTAATCAAACTCATGCAAAAAATCGGCATAGACAAAACGCATATCGAGGTTGTTGTCAACCGCGTCATCAAGGGGGGCGCTCTCAGTCTCAACGATGTCGAAAAAAACCTTGACAAAACGGCTTACTGGCTGTTCCCCAATGATTTCAAGGGGGTTGTTTCCTCCATAAACAAGGGGGAACCGCTCCTTGTCGGCAATTCGGGCATGCCTCTGGCAAAAAACATTGCCCAATTTGTCGAAAAGTTAAAATCACCCGAGAGTTCCCGTGGATTTCGAGGCATACGGGGCACATTCGGAAGAGCTATCTAACTGTTGGGATTATCGAACTGATAAGGATCTGATCTTCAGTCTTTAAACGATCAATCCGAATACCATGGCATAGGAGGACGATGTGGCAATCAAAGATCTGTTTTCTTCAGGCAAACCTGCTTCACCGGCCACTCGCGACACTCATATGGCGAATGGCGAGCGTGATTCACTTTTTTACGAAATCAAACACAAAATCCATAACCGGTTCGTGGAAGAGGCTAACCTTGCAGCTCTGGACGACCTGGATCAAAACGAAGTCAAAACGGAAATCGGCAAGATTGTCGACTATTTCCTCAGGGAAGAGCAGCTCCTTTTAAACGATGAAGAGCACAATGCCCTGATTCTGGAGATCCTCGACGAGTTGACCGGCCTTGGCCCCATCGAGCCGTTTTTCAAAGACCCCACCGTGTCGGATATCCTGTGCAACACCTACAAGGATATCTACGTCGAGCGTCGCGGCATGCTGGAGAAAACCTCGGCCCGATTCATCGACAACGCTCACTTGATGAATATCATCGACCGCATCATTTCCAGGGTCGGACGGCGCATCGATGAGTCCTCGCCCATGGTGGACGCCAGGCTCGCGGATGGCTCCCGCGTCAATGCCATCATCCCTCCCCTGGCGCTGGATGGACCGATTCTGTCGATTCGCCGGTTTTCCGTCAATCCTCTCAAAATGGAAGATATGGTCAACTACAAGACACTCACCCCCGACATCGCCACCCTGCTGGCCGGCAGCGTCAAAGCGAAGCTGAACATCATGATCTCCGGGGGTACGGGCGCCGGGAAAACAACCCTGCTGAACATCATGTCGGGTTTTATCCCCGGCAATGAACGCGTCATCACCATCGAGGACTCCGCCGAACTGCAGATGCAGCAGGAACACGTGGTTCGTCTCGAAACCCGACCGGCCAGTATCGAAGGCACCGGCATGGTGACCCAGCGCGACTTGGTGCGCAACAGTCTGCGCATGCGCCCCGATCGCATCATCCTAGGCGAGATCCGCGGTTCGGAGGCTTTTGACATGCTGCAAGCGATGAACACAGGCCATGAAGGATCGCTGACCACCATTCACTCCAACTCCCCCAGGGATTCCCTCACACGACTGGAGTCGATGATCCTCATGACCGGCGTCAACCTGCCGGAGCATGCCATGCGATTCATGATCTCATCGGCCATGGATATGATTGTTCAGGTCTCGCGACTGGCGGACGGTACCCGAAAGGTTACTTCCATTTCAGAAGTCGTCGGGATGGAAGGTCAAGTCATTACCCTGCAGGATATCTTTGTTTTCGAACGCCAGGGGATTGACTCCAACGGCAAGGTAATCGGGCGATTCCATGCTACGGGCATCCGTCCAAAATTCGCGGACAAGTTGGAACTTGCCGGCGTAGAAATCCCTGAAGATCTGTTTTTTGCCCACAAATACTTTGAATAAGGAGGCAGCATGGATCTTCTCGACACACTCATCATGATCACAGTCTTCCTTTTCGTTGCTTCACTGGTCGCGCTACTATTCATGGCGTGGTCGGAAAGCCGTTTTGTCGAGAAACAGGCGATAAAAAAACGTCTGTTGTATATTTCCGCCGGTGGCAAACACGGTCGAGACAAGTTGCTCAATTATCGAGACAAGGTATTGAAAGACGCAGGGGCGATGCAAAAACTCGCTCTGAAAATGCCCCGGGTAAGTAAGCTGGATCGCATGCTTCTCAAATCCAACCTGCCCTTTACGGCAAGCATTTTCATCCTTTTGAGTCTATCTTTGGGCCTTATCGCCCTGTTGCTGGGATTGAAATTTTCCCCGTTTATTTTACTGACAATTATGATTGCCGTATTGGTAGCTTGTTTGCCCTACGGCTATCTGATCATCGCTGAGAAAGCCTATCTCAACAAGTTTCAGGATCAGCTCCCCGAAGCGCTGGATCTTTTAGCGCGGGCACTGCGGTCCGGCCATGCCATGACCTCTGGGCTGGAAATGGTCTCCAGCGAAATGGAAGCTCCCATCAGCCTGGAGTTCGGAGCAGCGGTAGATGAAATCAATCTGGGCCTGACATTTGAAGAGGCGTTTGAAAACCTTTGCGAACGCGTTCCCAGTACCGACCTCCGATTCTTTGCCATCTCGATTATCATTCAGCGTGAAACAGGTGGCAATGTGGCTGAAATCCTCGATAACATCAGCCGTCTGATCCGCGAACGTATCCAGTTCAAACGCCAGGTTAAGGCCTTGACCGCTGAGGGACGCTTGTCCGCCATGGTGTTGATAGGGTTGCCAATCGCTTTGTTTGCCTACATATTCTTTATCAACCACAGCTACCTGACTCTTCTCTGGACCGATGAAATCGGGCAATACATGCTGGCCGGAGCCATCATGCTCCAGATTTTGGGTGCCTTCGTTATCAAAAAGATCGTCACCATCGAGCTGTAAGGAGGCGCTTTATGAATTCTGTATTGAATATTTATTACCAATTGCTGGATAATGCCGGTTATTGGGCCGTGCTTATTTTGACCTTTTTAACGGTCGCCTTTATCGTATTAGCCATCTATCTGGTGATTACCCGTAAATCTCGAGAGGAACAGCGGCTGGAAAAACTGCTGCCTGCTTCGAAAACAACCGGGCAGAATAAACCTAAACTGCTAGAGGGTGCCGGGAACAGCTTTATCACTCGTTTTGTCAAGCCACTTGACAATATAACCGCCGCCAAACCAGGGGCCATGAACAAGAGTATCCGGTTACGCCTCATTCAGGCCGGATGGCGCTCAAACGCAGCCTACTACAACTTCATCGCCGCCAGGGTTCTGCTAGGCGTGTTACTGCCTCTTTCCTATCTGGTTTCACGCTTTTTCTTTACCTTTTCCCTGCAAGTTATCTTGCTGTGCCTGCTGCTGGTCATCATCGGCTTCGGTCTGCCCGACACCATACTCGGATTCGCCATGAGAGCCCGTCAGGGTCGCATTCTGCGTGCTCTGCCCGATGCGCTTGACCTGATGGTGGTTTGTGTCGAAGCCGGTCTTGGCCTGGATATGACGTTTCGCCGGGTGGGAGAGGAAATCCGTCCGTTAGGCCGAGACCTGAGTGATGAGTTTCATCTTACGAATCTCGAAATACGTGCAGGAAAACCGCGCAATGAATGCTTCAAGAATATGTCGCTGCGGACCGGTGTTTCCGAAATCAACAACCTGATGACCATCCTGATTCAAACAAGCCGCTTCGGCACAAGTCTGGCCAAAGCCCTGCGCGTACATTCGGATGCCATGCGGATAAAACGACGTCAGATCGCTGAGGAAAAAGCCGCTAAATCGACGGTTAAACTTATATTCCCTCTTGTGTTCTTCATCTTCCCCGCGATCTTCGTTGTTCTGGTCGGCCCGGGTGTGATAAGAATCATAAGGGTTTTGTTTCCCGCAATGGGCGGTTGATCGCGGCCGGCGCATGGATAATCCGACAGCCTTCTAGCGCCTGGAAGTGATACTCGGATTACTTGATATCATTCCATCTTGAATGAGATCCATCAGGATCCATATGTCATTGGATTGTTAAGGAGAGATACCATTGAAAAAGCCTTTCGTTACTATTTGCCCCCCCTCTTCTCTCAAAAGGAGCGTGGGGGCATTGGCCATGGTTGTATTTATCTCTGCATGTACACCGGCAGTTGATCCTTATCACCAGAGAATCTCCAAACTTACGGTCCTCGAAAAAGACCAGGATGACTCTTTCAAGACAAGAATTGCCAATCTTCCACCGGAGGAATTGACCGAAAAAGGCAACACTTATTTAAGTCAGGGTAATATGGAATTGGCCCGGTTGCATTTCTCCGCTGCGCTTCAAAAGAACCCGAAAGCGATAGCCCCCCTTGCAGGGATGGGGCAGGTTTTTTTTGCTCGGGGGAGTACTTCCAGAGCACGGGAGATTTTCAATACGGTTCTTGAACAGGATCCGCAAAATATGGTGGCCCAGCTTGGTCTTGCCAGAATTGCGCGCAATCAAGGGGATTATCCAACCGCAGAAACCCTCATGGAGAGCCTTTATGCCGGTCACCCCGACAACCCTGTCATCATAAGCGAACTGGCCATAACCTATGACAGTATCGGCCAGGACAAACTTGTTAAAGCGGAGCCTTTGCACCAGAAATTTCTGGCCCTGCAACCGGATCAACAGACCGGATTCAACAATCTCGGTTTCAACTATCTGCTCCAGGGGCGTTACAGCGAAGCGATTCCGTTTTTTTCCAAGGCGTTGGCCATCGACCCTGCCAACATGCGGACCAAAAACAACCTGGCTACGGCCTTCCTGCTGAACAACGAGGAAGTGCGCGCTTTGCAACTATTTGAAAATACGCTTGGAAAGCCTGCTGCTTACAACAATATAGGCTACCTCTACATGACCCAGGGGAGCTGGGACAAGGCCGAAAAAGCATTTCGTAAGGCCCTCGAACTGAATCCCGTCTTTTATATGCGCGCGCAGCAAAACCTTGAGCGGCTCAATAGTCTGCGAACCCAGTCCCGCGACTGAAAGAAGGGTCATTCGGCATGGTCAACGAGCCACGTTCCTTCGGCAAAAGCGCTATTTTGCCGGATATCGCAGGGTTGTATTGTTTTATCACCTTTGCTCTGCTGGTGATGTTTGATGGCGGCAAAGCCTTGGGGGATGGAGACACGCTTTGGCACATTGCCGCCGGCAAACAAATGCTGGCCAGGGGTGCCATCCTGACTCAGGATATCTTTTCCCACACAGCCTTCGGGAAACCCTGGACCGCCCATGAGTGGTTATCCGAAATCATCATGGCCTGGGTTCACCAACATGCCGGCCTCTCCGGAACAGTCATTTTTTTCTTTTTAATCGCAGCTCTGAGTTTCTGGCTCCTGTTCCGCGTCGTATCCTCTGTGGCAGGCGACTGGTACGCCGTCATCGCGGTCTCCATTGCCCTTACCTTTTCCATGACACACCTGCTCGCCCGCCCGCATGTTTTCTCGTGGCTGTTCGGCGTCATCACCCTTTACATATTGCATAAACAGGGACGATGGTTCTGGTTGCTGCCGCCGTTGACCGCCTTGTGGGCCAATATGCATGGTGGATTTATTCTTGGGCTGGCTCTACAGGGGCTCGTTATTGGCGGGGCCTTGCTGGATGAATTAATTGTACATCGGCAAACCCCGATTCGCTTCCTTTTCCTTCAAATTAAACGGCCGGCTATTTTTTTCGGTTTATCGCTTTTGGCTGCCGGCATCAACCCGTTTGGCTTCAAGCTTTATCTTTTCCCCTTTCAGGTAACCAGTGGACTTTTTTCCAGCGGGATTGTTGAATGGTTGCCACCCAATCTTCAGGATGAATGGCTTTTTCGCTTTTTTTTGTTACTTATCTTGTTGCTCATGTCTCTAAAATCCACCCTCACCAACTGGACCGACCGGCTGTTTGTGTTGTTTTTTCTCAACGCTGCATTGACCCATCAGCGGTACATGAGCATGGCGTCGGTTTTTCTTTGTCCCTATCTCGCCAGATCTCTTAAAACGGTGCCCTGGCGCCAGATAAAACCCGTTGTCAAGATGTCGGAGGGCCAACAGGTGCACACCTCGCCCGTAAGCGGCCCCGTCATTACCATAATAGTGGCTTTAGGGTTGTCTTTTCTCGCCGGTTCTTCTCAGCCTGACACCAGGGCCGTACTGGAAACATTCCTGCCCTTGCCTATCGCCAGTCATCCGGTTGAAGCGGTAAAGTACCTGAGCGAGACGCGCCCTTCAGGCAACATGTTCAATAAATATTCGTGGGGAGGGTACCTGATCTACGCGCTTGAACCACCACAAAAGGTATTCATTGACGGTCGCGCGGATATGTATGGCGAGGAGATCTTTGGAGACTATCAAAAGATCGTTTCTTTGAAGAGTGAAGCGGAAGAACTGTTGAACCGTTACGACATCAACTGGATTCTCTACCCGGGCGATTCGGCTCTGGTCAGGTATCTGAAAGCAACGGGTGATTGGCAGGAAACCTATTCAGATGCGGAGGCTTCGATTTTGGTTCGTCGCGATGAAATACAGCCGTAATCACCCATCATTGCATGACGGCGGATAACCAGCAGATCCCTTAACATGCGGGCCGAATCGACTATGGGATGCACCTTGCTTTCGGGCGAATTAAGCCACTGAACGCCGATTTCACGAATCGTCAACCCCCTCTTGCGGGCAAGGAAAAGTACCTCCACATCAAAACCGAAACCGTCGATACGGCAATCGCTGAAAAGGCTCAATGCCGCCGACTGGGTAAAAAGCTTAAACCCGCATTGGGTATCGGAGATGCCGGGAGTCGCAAGAAGTTGCACGAATTTATTGAAGGTTTTCCCCATCAACACCCGGTAGAGAGGTTGCCGCTTTACGATAACCGTATCCCGGACAGCTCTCGATCCAATGGCGACATCGGCGCCCCCCTCCATAGCTCGCAACAGTTTTTCCACCTCGCTAACGGGAGTCGAAAGATCGGCATCGCTGAACAATACCAGATCACCCACCGCAGCCAGTACGCCAGTACGAACGGCGTAGCCTTTACCTCGGTTCTTTTGGTAACGAATCAGGCGAACACCAGGCCGCTGCTCGCTAAAGGACATAACGATGTCCGCAGTTCGATCGGTACTTCCGTCATCGACAATGATGATCTCAAATGTCGAAAAGTACCGGCCGACGGTATCCCAAAGCACCTGTAAGCTTTTCGGCAAACGTTGTTCTTCATTATATGCCGGAACCACAACGGACAGCATTGTTTGTCGAATTGTCATTGTCCCTCCCACCATATTTGAAAAGTTGCCGTTGATCGTTATAGTTAAGGCGTTGCCACCTTTGCAATTTTAGTTTTAATCATTTTTAACATTGAGTCTTTTTAAATTCTTCTAGATCTCTGAAGCTTGTTGAAAACGACGAGGTAGCCGTTTCATTATGAAAAATTATATAGCAGAAATCCTTAAAGGCAACCTTGCTTACCCTGCAAGAGAATTTTACTCTGCCATCGCATTATTTTCTAAGTTTTCACAAACGTTATACAGTGATTTTAAAACTTCATTCCGTGACAACAATACACTTGTCTACATATGTGTACTATATTATCTATCTACATTTGTAATTGGTGAATTTCTTGGCGTAAAAATAACTGGTAGCCTTGATTTTTATTATATTATTTTTTATGGGTATTTATTCGCATTTTTTTTCTTAATATGGTCTGGAACAACAGTCATTTATCTTATAAAAAATTTCAAGCAAGGATTCTCTGGCATACCTATAATATGGTCTATATTAAGAAAAAACTATCTTTGTTCCGCAACGATTACAAGGTTTATAATAATCTTTTCTATTATTCCCCTGTTTATGTGCTCCTATAGTAGCATCAAACAGAGTATCCCATTATTCAATCATTTTTCTTTTGACTCGTGGCTGTATCGGATCGATAAAATTCTACATTTCAATTATTCGCCCTGGGAAATTCTCCATCCCCTGGTTGGATACCCGATAATTACACTCTTCATCGACTTTTGTTATCTGGCATGGGGGTCCATATTTGTTTATTCCTTGTTGTACATGGCGTGCCATGGTGACAGGCGATTACGGTTGCAGTTTTTTATTTCCTTGGCCTGTTGCTGGATTCTGATTGGCAACATCCTGGCCATAGTGTTGTCATCGGCTGGCCCTTGCTATTTTTCCGAGGTTACTGGGGCCACGGTGAGTCCTTACGCAGAACTCTTCGACTATTTGCGAAGTATCCCTGGTCTCAAAGCGGTAGGTATCCAATCGTCTTTGTGGCAAGCCTTTCAAGCCGGCCATTTCATGCCTTTGGGCGGCATTTCAGCCATGCCGAGCATGCATGTTTCTATCGCGGTGTTGTTGGCCCTGCTTTACAGGAATATGAACAGATGGCTGGGATGGGCATTTACCGGGTTTGCCATCCATGTGCAGATAGGATCCGTGCACCTTGGCTGGCATTACGCCGTAGATGGATATCTTAGCGCAATCATGACGATTCTTATCTGGAAAGGCTCTGGATGGATGCTACGTCAAAAAAACTGAGGAATAAGTGAAGGGCCTGCATGGAAATGAAATACGATGGGTTGCCTGAATGTCTTGAGGGACTATCAAGGTAAAATTACCCCTTTCCCTGAAGCAAACATCCGCTTCAGAGATCGGAATTATTCAACTCAGCACGGCACATCAGAGTAAAACACCGTCAGGATGAATACGGAGGACGGGTCCGACGTTCCACACCATGATGAAGTGAGGAATTATGCTTCCCGCGGATAGGGTCGCGCCCCACGACGACAGGCCCTGACGTTCTCCAGAAAACATCGACTTTGTTTGCACTGATGAGTTGTTCGAGGTATAGGTCTTTGACTCGATCGTAGGTTCCGTCTCTGTACTGTACAGGTATCATCATGACCGGGCTCCTTTCTCCGACGGTTACAAACTACTTCCCCCTCGGATACTCCACAGCCCTCCCAGCAATTACGCATTTATGACTACAAGACCCGGTTCGGTTTTAGGCATTCCGAGACCCAGGCAGACTTTTACCAGGCAATCGGTTTCCAGCGTGGCCCCGCAAGCGTCACGCAACTCACGAAATGTGGGACCGTCAAAGATATCTCCGTTAGGCAGTTGAAAAACAGGGTACCCGAAGGAGGTCGCACAATATTCCTCATTGCACAACAGTTCGGTTACCTTTTCCAGACCGTGTTTTTCAGCCACCGCGGCATCGGGTATAATCAGCTTTGTTATCACTCTGTTCTCCATGGTCTCAGCAATTTTTGGAAATATGCGGCGCCGTATTGTGGCATAGCAAAGATATTCAGTCGAATTTGATATGATCGCCAGGATTTTTCAGTTCTTTAAGTTCCGGGCACATTTCTTCCAGGTTTTTTAAAAACTTCTCGGTATTTTTAAAAACCGCCTTGATTTCATGATGCCACGCGATAGCCATCTGATGGCCACAGTGGGTACAGCTATCAAGAGCTTTGTCTCCGGCTGGAATTGCCCGATATACCGTATAGTATTCACAAGCCGGACATTTCTGACGATGAAGAATCGGTTCAACTTGTTTGGTTTTTTGCGTCATTTCACTTAAGGACCAGACCGATCGGTCAGGTATCCTCTCCCGTTTTAAAAGTCGACAACGGCATTATCATGGACCGCTGTCTACCCTCTGTTAAAAAGTCATCCGTGAACTGCAACGGTATTTAAAGTTTCACATGGTCCCCGCGATTTTTCAACTGGGACAAGACCGGGAAGTGCCCCTCCAGGGCCTTGACATCATTTTCACCATCGCGGATGCAGGTTTCCAGCTGGCCGTCATTGGCCACCTCGGTCTGTTCCTTACAATGCGTGCAAATTTTAATAGCGCTGTCTCCTTCCGTTTTCAATTCAAATATGGTCCAAAAGTCGCAGGCTGAACATTTGTTGCGAAAAAGCATGCCGGAATTCCTCCCTCCATGAACGTATCAGGATATTTTTAAAACATCATTACTATAAAATACCAGAGTTAGGAGCCCTTATGCAACGTATACCTCACGGGTTACGGAGCTACGGACAAAATACCCGGGAATCCTGCCGCTGCCGTGCGACATCACTGTCGCACGGCAGTGTCGCGAGTGGCCGGTGCGGTTAATTCGTGTCCATCCGGAAACCATGGATAAAAACTAATTCGTCAAAGGGACCCAAACTTACAGAGGATACGATTACTGCGGTCGAGAAAAGCCGCCATGCGATCCTTATCGAATGCGCAGTGCGGCAGCATCGACAGGTCATAGATCTGCTGCATGAGCATACCGGCATCTTCGTCTTGCCCCTGCTCCTTGAGGTTGATGATGGTATCCACCACGGGCGATTTTGCGTTGAGGCACAACGTGTGACCACCGAACAGATTTTCATCCCCGTTGCCCATCATTTTGGTCATTTCCTGCAAACGACGCGTATGCTCGGAAAGCAGCACCATCCCCGGGACGCTGTCGTCCTTGAAGTTCTCAACCCTCACTGAAAGATCGTCGACCTTGAGAGCTTCTTCAAAGTGCTTCCTTATGCAGTCCTCCCTGTCTTTGCGTTCATCCTTGCCAGGCAGCTGGATCTTGGGTTTTTCTTCTATGAGATTTTCGGTAAGGTCGCTGTCAACCCGCTGAAAACTCACCTTGCTGTTTTTCATCTCGAGGAACTGGATGAAATGGCTGTCGATGAGGCTGTCAAGCACCAGAACTTCGAGGCCCTGATTGGCGAACAGTTTCAGATAGGTGCTTTGGGCTGCTTCGTTATTGGTATAAAACACCTTGTCGGCGTGTTTGGCGGCTGCTCTTTCCAGATATTCCGGCAAGGTGGTGTAATCGCCCTGCCCGGCCGTGCGGTAAATGACCTGATCCTTGAGCTTGTCGTAAAATTTGTCATCACGCAACATGCCGTATTTCACAAACGTATGGATATTGTCCCACACCGGGATGAAGGCTTTACGCTTCGCCTTGCCGAGCTCGGCAATTTTGGATGCGGCGCGGCCGCTGATGACTTCGCGGATCTTGCGAACCTGCGGTTCGTTCTGCAGATAGCTTCGCGAGACGTTGAGGGGCAGGTCCGGCGCGTCCAGGCAGCCCTGCAGGGGATTGAGGAATTCGGGTATGAGTTCCGGGCAGTTATCGGAAACAAAAACCTGGTTGCAGAACAGCTTGATATGGCTTTTGGCCACGTCGAATTCGGTGGTCAGCCTGGGGAAATAGAGAACACCTTTGAGATTGAACGGATAATCGATGTTCAAGTGGATCCAGAACAGGGGATCTTCCGCGAGCGGGTAAAGTTTTTTATAAAAACCCAGATATTCTTCGTCGGTTATCTCTGCCGCGGAACGGGTCCACAGGGGGTTGCGGTCATTTACCACATCCCCGGCCAGTCGGATGGGTAACGGCAAAAAGTTGCAGAATCGCTTCAGAACCTCCCGGATGCGGGACGCTTCGAGAAATTCGTTTTCATCGGAGGACAGGTGCAGCACAATCTCGGTACCGCGTTTTTCCCTGTCGCACTCTTCGAGATAGTAATCGGTCGATCCATCACAGACCCAGTGCACGGCAGCCGCATCGCTTTGATAGGAGCGGGTATAAATCTCGACCTTTTCTGCGACCATAAAGGCTGAGTAAAAACCCAGGCCAAAATGACCGATGATCTGGTTTTTATCCTCCAGATCCTTGAATTTTTCGACAAATTCCTCCGCGGAGGAGAAAGCAACCTGGTTAATATATTTACGTACTTCATCACCGGTCATGCCGATGCCGTTATCCGTGATGGTAACAGTGCCGGCATTCTTGTCCACGGCAATATCGACAGCGTACTCGTCAGCCAGTTGCAGGCCTTCGATCAGGTTGATGTGCTGCAATTTGTGGATGGCATCCACGGCGTTGGAAACGAGTTCCCGCAAAAAGATCTCTTTTTCGCTGTAAAGCCATTTCTTGATGATGGGGAAGATGTTTTCGGTATGGATGGAAATGTGCCCCTTTTCCACCTTGGTAGCATCCGTCATAAGTCGTAATTCCTCCTTTAGAAATTCCTGTCAATTCGACCGTCAATGTAGTTACCGCCTGGTGATTTGTCAAGGAGCGGTACCATACCATCACTTTAGGCCGAAGGCTTTCCGCAAAAGTTAAAAGAAGAGGTAAACAGCATCATGTATAGTATCTTTTATAGTATCTTTATAGGCCACAATCCGGAGAGAAATTTTTCCGAAAGAGCTCGTGGAAAGAACATTGCATTTTTTAAAATTCCGCTTTGTTTTCGGTACCTTGGAAGCGATTATTTTTACAGTTGACAGGCAAAATAGACAGGAGTATATAGCAAGACATCACAGCCGTTTCAGGGCGGGAACAGCAGGACGATCGACATAAAAAGCAACCCCTTTTTATCGCCGCCCGCCGCCAGGCGCCCCGCCCCTGAAAAACGGCAACCCCTCCGGGGGCTCTTTTGGTACGTGGCTTTTAAAAAGGGGTTCAAACATGCACATCGCACTCGCCTTCAATCTGAAGGGGGATTCCCCCGTTGTAGCTATTTCCGACGAAACTCCCGCCGCCAAGGACGATCTGTACGCCGAATGGGATGATATTCACACCATCGAAGCGGTGAAGTCCGCCCTGGCGCGCAAACACCGGGTCTCGCTGGTGGAAGCCGATCTCGATGCTTTTGAGACCCTGCGCAAGTTGAAACCGGATCTGGTTTTCAACATGACCGAGGGGTTGCTTGGTGCCAGTCGCGAAGCACAGATACCTGCCATTCTCGACATGCTGGGCCTGGCCTACACCGGCAGCGATCCCGTGACCCTTGGAATCTGCCTCGACAAACGTCGCACCAAGGAAATTCTCGCCTATCATGACATTGCAACTCCGCGTTTTGTCACGGTGACGTCCGTGGATCAGATCCCCTCCCGACTGCGTTATCCGCAGATGGTCAAACCGATCCTGGAGGGCTCCAGCAAAGGCGTACCGGACGCATCCCTGGTGCATGATCGCAGGGCCCTGGTGCGTCAGGTACGAAAGGTTCTGGAAATTTACCGGCAACCGGCTCTCATCGAGGAGTTTCTCCCCGGCCGCGAATTTACCGTGGCAGTACTTGGAAACGAGGCGCAGCTGCGTATCCTGCCTGTCGTTGAGATCAATTTCGATGCCTTGCCGGAAGGCGTCAATCCCATCTATTCCTACGAAGCCAAATGGATCTGGGACCGGGAAGAAGAGCCGCTGCAGATTTTTACCTGCCCCGCCCTGCTGGACGCCTCGTTGCAGGCCGGCATCGAAAACCTCTGCCGCCGTGCTTTTACGGTTCTGGGTTGTCGCGACTGGTGTCGCATCGATGTGCGCCTCGATGGTCGCGGCGCCCCGCATATCATTGAATTGAATCCCCTGCCGGGTATTTTGCCACGCCCGGAACAGAACAGTTGCTTTCCCAAGGCTGCCCGTGCCGCTGGTTTGTCTTACGACGACCTGATACTGGCCGTCGTCGATGCCGCCGCTATACGTTTAAACCTCAGGGAAGGACGCCAGCATGAAAGTAGCTGTCTGTTTCAATCGCGCTCCGTCTCAGCCGGTTAAAGGATCGGCTACCGATATCATCTCCGAGCAAGGGGCCGAGATAGAGGCCATTGAGGTACGTCAGGCCCTCTCAAAGCGCGGCTACGCTGCCCGCCTGATGCCTCTCGGGCCGGATCTGGCCACGTTCATAAGTGAGATGCAACACCTGTCACCTGCCCTGGCATTCAACCTTTGCGAAGGGTTCTGGGGGGAGAGCAGACAGGAAATGCATGTCGCCTCGCTGTTTGAACTGATGCGGATCCCTTATACCGGCGCGACACCCCTGTGCCTGGGGTTGACCCAGGACAAGGCGCGAACCAAGGACCTGCTGGTTCGCTACCACCTGCCGACGCCCAAATATACTGTGGCAAAGCCGGGGCAGCTCCTGTTGCGCACGCCTGATATGGCATTCCCCCTGATCGTTAAACCGCGCGCCGAGGATGCGTCTCTCGGCATCACCGCCGACAGTGTCGTTACCTCCGACAAAGCCCTGAGGGAACGGGTGCATTTTATTCATGACATGTACCGGCAGGAGGCTTTGATCGAGGAATTCATCGAGGGGCGCGAACTTAATGTTGCCGTTCTAGGTGACAGACGTTTTGAGGTACTGCCGATTTCCGAAATCGTTTTCGAACAAGGACTTGCGCGCCCTATCGTCAGCTATGACGGCAAATGGATGGAATCCTCAGAGGAATTTGCCCGCACCCGGCCGGTATGTCCTGCCTCCCTGCGAAGCAAGGAAGACATGTTGATCCGGGACGTTGCTTTGCGGGCCTGCAAGATTCTTGAATGTCGCGATTACGCCCGGGTGGACATCCGCCTGCGTGACGGTGTCCCCTACATTCTCGAAGTCAATGCCAACCCCGACATCTCGCAGGATGCCGGGCTGGCGCGAGCAGCAAGGGCCGGTGGGTTGACCTATCCGGCACTTATCGAACGGATCCTCGATATGGCCAAGCAACGCAAGGAGAATCCTCATGCGTGATTTACAACCGTCCGATCTGACACATCTGAATCGCATTCTGCGCGACACCGGCGCCTTCACCGATGAAGAAGTCGCCTGCGCCATGGAACTGCTCGACATTGTCCTGGACAACCCTGCCCAACGTGACTACCTGGTGGCGGTAACGGAAGTCGCTGGTGCAGTCGCGGGATATGTGCTTTACGGCCCTACCCCGCTGACCAGCGGCAACGTCACTCTGTACTGGATTGCCGTTTGTCCGCGCGCCCAGGGACAGGGGGTCGGCAGGCGGCTTATGGAACAGGTTGAGCGCTATGGGCAAAGCCAGCAAGGTCGCCTTGTGTGCCTGGAAACTTCCTCGCAGGGGAGTTACGAACGAACCCGGACATTTTACCGTCAGGCCGGGTATCTGGAAGAATCGTGCCTCAAGGATTTTTACAGGCCCGGTGACGACCGCATCACATTCGTTAAAAGGTTATGAAAATCATGCCGAAATGCCAGGAACCTGTCGGACTATCCGGGCCGAATTTGCAGCCGGCGCATGGATGGTCCGGCAGGCCCCCGGGGCAACCCGACATGCAACAGATTCGGTCATAAGCAATACGTTCATCAACCTGCGCTATTGAGGCAATCCATGGAAACCTGGCAAAAACTTCTGCAGGCAAGCACGACGCGCCCCGGCGACTTGTTGCGTCGCTACGGTATCGATCCGTCCCCACTGGAGGATGTGATCAAGCGCTATCCCATGCGCGTCAATCCATATTACCTCGGCTTGATCCGCTCTGTTGGCGATCCTATCTGGCGGCAGGCTATCCCGTCCATTGAAGAGATCGAGGACAGCGTCTGCTGCCCGGATCCCCTCGATGAGGAACAGCAGAGCCCTGTTCCCAACCTGGTGCATCGCTACCCGGATCGAGTCCTGTTTCTGGTTTGTTCCGAGTGTGCCATGTACTGCCGCTTCTGTACCCGCAAGCGCAAGGTGGGCGGCGAGAACATGATCATAAACCATCAGACCATACAGGCAGGCATCGACTATATCCGTGCTCATCCCGAAATCCGGGACGTTATCCTGTCAGGTGGTGATGCGTTGCTGCTTTCGGATGAGCAGCTTGGCTCGATCCTGCAACAATTGCGCGCCATACCGAGCGTGGAGATCATTCGTATCGGCTCACGCGTGCCGGTGGTATTGCCGCAACGCATCACCATGAACCTGGTGCGTTTGCTGCGTCGGTTCCACCCGCTATACATCAACACCCACTTCAATCATCCGGACGAGATCACCCCGAATTCCACCAAGGCCTGCGCGCGCCTGGCAGATGCCGGCATCCCGATTGGAAACCAGACCGTTTTGATGCGCGGCATCAATGACGATCCAGAGGTCATGAAACGCCTGATGCAGAAACTGCTGATCATTCGGGTGCGCCCTTATTACATTTACCAGGCCGATCTTGTCCAGGGCACGGAACATTTCCGCACCACCGTCGAAGAAGGCCTGGAGATCATACGGGCCCTGCGCGGCCATACCTCAGGCATGGCGGTGCCGGCCTATGTCATAGACGCACCCGGCGGAGGTGGCAAGATCCCGCTACTGCCGGACTATCTGCAGTCACTGGGGGATCATGTATCCCTAAAAAACTACCGGGGCGAGAGCTATTTTTATCGTAACGCCCTGCCCGCCATCGCCGAGATTGATACGCTGGTGGCGCATGTCGGTTAACCCGACGGCAGGCGGTTTTCCCAGGCCCCGTGGACACCTCTTCCACGGGGCCTTTTTTTCTGCGATTACGCGGCCTGTTCAGGGAATTTGCGATATCATTTCCTTACTGATAAGCTTGAGTAAAACATTTATTCCTAGGAGTCTGTCGGACTATCCGGGCCGAAGCGAAAATTTGGATGTTTGAGAACAGATTTTAGCTCNNTTGCAGCCGGCTCATGGATAGTCCGACAGCCTCCTAGATAAGGAGGCTTCATGACGAACTCGCAGGATACTGAATCTCTTGTAAACCGCCTGTCCGAGATCGATACGAGCCTGCTGCCGACGGACGGCGGTGATCATTACAATCGACTTATTTTCGAAAGCAGTCCCTACCTGCTGCAACACGCCACCAATCCTGTCGACTGGTATCCCTGGGGCCAGGAAGCTTTCGATGCGGCCCGTGAACAGAATAAACCGGTCCTGGTTTCCATCGGATACTCGACCTGCCATTGGTGTCACGTCATGGAACGCGAGTCTTTCGAGGATCCGGAGGTCGCCGAGGTACTGAACAAACTGTTCATCCCCATCAAAGTCGACCGGGAAGAACGGCCCGACATCGACAACCTTTACATGACGGCGTGCCAGATGCTAACCGGTGGTGGGGGCTGGCCACTGAACGTTTTTTTAACTCATGACAAAACCCCGTTTTACACTGCCACCTACATCCCGCGCCAGGCACGCGGACAAATCTCCGGCATTATCGACATACTGACTAAAATCGGCGCCATGTGGGAATCCGATCGCGACACATTGCTGGCAACGGGCAAAGATCTGGGTGAGGCCCTGATACGCCACGAAAGCAGCTTATCGACAGCCGCCGTCCCTCTTTCCGAAAAGCCCCTCAAAGAGGCCTTCGATCGGTTCATGGAGACCTTTGACCATGATCGCGGAGGGTTCGGCAGCGCTCCGAAGTTTCCCATGCCCCACAATCTGTCGTTGCTTTTCCATATCGCCCGTCGTTTCGATCTGGACGAGGCTGACGCCATGGCCATAAAAACCCTCCAGCACATCCGACTCGGCGGCATGTACGACCATATCGGCTTCGGCATGCACCGCTACTCGGTCGATGCCTTCTGGCGGGTGCCGCATTTTGAAAAAATGCTCTACGATCAGGCCCTGATGGCGTTGGCAGCCCTCGATGCCTACCAGGCAACCAAAGACTCGTTTTTCGCCAATCTTGCCGATCAAACCCTGACCTATGTGCTGCGCGACCTGACTCTGCCTGAGGGGGGATTCTGCTCGGGCGAGGACGCGGATACCGAGGGCGTCGAAGGCATCTACTATCTGTGGACGCCGCAACAGGTGGAGGAGGTTCTCGGTCACCAGCACGCCACGATCTTCTGCTATTGCTATGAAATCTCCGAGGAAGGCAACTTTGAAGGAAGCAATATCCCCCGCCTTGAGATGGACCTGAAGGAGTGGGCACAGTGGTTTAGTACGACAGCAGAGGAATTGGGGGCCGTCCTGGAAGACGGCCGACGCAAACTTCTGCAGGCACGCAAGTCACGCATCCACCCGCACCGGGACGACAAGGTGCTGGTGGCATGGAACGGGCTGACCATCGCCGCCGTGGCGCGGGCAGGCAGTTTGCTGGGCCATTCCGAATATCTGGATGCTGCCACCCGGGCAGCGGATTTTATCCTGTCCGACATGCGTGACGACCGGGGCCGTCTGCTGCGCCGTTGGCGCTTGGGGCATGCCGGCATCCCGGCCTTTCTGGAGGACTATGCTGCCCTGATTCTCGGCCTAATCGAGCTTTATCAGGCCTGCTTTGAGCCGCGTTACCTGGCCCAGGCCCTGCAATTAAGCAAAGAGATGCAAGAGTTGTTCGGCAGCCCGAACGGTATTTATCACGACACCGGCACCGATGCCGAAGAAGTTCTGGTACGCAAACGAACTTTGCACGATGGGGCCATGGTTTCGGGTAATTCCATGGCAGCCATGGCTCTGGTGCGGCTGGGGAGCATGACCGGCGACACTGCTCTGGAGGAACACGCCGAGCAGATTATACTGGCTTCTTCAAAACAGTGGACAACCGTGCCAACCGGCAGCAGTCAGTTGCTTATGGCCCTGGATATGGCTCTTTCCGAAAAAGAAATCCTGGTTATAGCAGCTCCCAAAGACGACCCGGAGGCCTTAAAGATGGTCACAGCAGCACGCGCCGAATTCCGCCCCAACCTGATGACTCTTTGGCAAACCCCGGATGATACAATGCTCCCGGAACTGACCTCCCTTGTCCGAGACAAAACCATGCGTGACGGCAAGGCCACGGCCTACTTCTGTCGGGGTCGGACCTGCCAGGCGCCCGTCACCACCCTGGAACAGGTGGTAGAGCGACTGAAAGGTTGAACGGCAAAGCCGGGCTGGGATACCCGGCCCGGCTTTGCCAAAACCAGTGTACGGTGATATTCAGCCTGCACCCGCTTTTTCAAGATCGAACGGCGAGACCAGATCTCCCACCCTTTGTTGCCACCGACGCAGACGCCGCCGTTGCCCTGCCAGCAGGTCAAACACCGCGGCAGGCATGCCAGGAGCCTGCCGCAGACAAGCTTCGACCCTGTCGATACGTGCGAGTTCCTGAGGGATCCTGAGGCTGAACTGCCGCTGGTAATCCTCCTTGGCATAGGAACGATCCAACACTTCTCTGAACAATTCCCTCAAGTCATCATAGCACGGCAACAACCCTGTTGGCCCGAGCACGGCACCGACATCACCATGGATACGGCGTTCCATCCACTTGATCCATACAGCCTTATCATGTTTGGCATTGAGAAACGCGCCATTACCGTCACGCAGCCAGTAGTTGGTGGCAAAAATGCGTGGCGGATGAGAAATCCATAACCCGAAGTCCAGGTGATTACGAATGTACTGCGCTAAAGGGATGGACAAAAAGTCGAGGTTGGCCATGGGATTGAAGGCTCGCACCCCTTGGGTGCCCATGGACGCGGCTGTCGTTTCGCTCTCCAGAGAGGCCCCCATGGTGACTACTCCATGGGCCCAATCGAAACTCTCCAATACCGGCGCCGCCGTCTCGCCGTCGCGCCCGCCATAGATAATCCCAGACAGGGGCACACCTTTCGGGTCGTCCACCCTCGCATCAAGATTGCGCAATTCGTCAAGTCGAAGGGCAAATCGTGCATTGCCGCGATAGGAGGGAGCAATAATCTGCCCGCAACTATCCGTCTTGCCCTCGCACCAGGTACCGGCATAATTCACCCCGCTGTTCGGCAGAGGTTGCCCCATGCCAAGCCAGTAAGGTTGTCCGTCGTCCACCAGTACGTTGGAAAAAATCGCTTCCCGCGCCTCGCGCAAAACCCGAAACAACTCGGGATCGTCCACGGGGTTGACGTTTTCGATAATGCCGAAGATCCCACACTCGACATTGACTGCCCGGATCTCGCCATTGCATTTACGCAAATAGGCCAGGTCGTCCCCAAGCAGGCTCTCACCGGGCAACATGGCGGTGGAGGTTTTGCCACAGGCACTGGGATAAGCTCCGGCAAACCAGGTTTTGCGTCCCTTCGGGCCATGGACTCCCATCACAAACATATGTTCGGCCAGCCACCCTTCCTGATCCGCCTTGCGAATGGCCAGTCTCAGGGCAGGTTTCTTCAACCCCACGCTGTTGCCGGCATACTGGGTGTTGACGCAGTATACCAGGTCCTCTTCCAGGTCGATGTAAAGGCGTCTGCCCACCAGATCGGCGCATACATTCTGCTCCAGCCGACCAGCGGAATGCAGCAAGCGGAAAAACCTGGAGGACGATCCCAATCGTTGAAATTCTCCATAACCGGGACGATACAGCAGGTCTTCACTGTGCGCCACGTAGGCCGAATCGGTGATCTGGACACAGGGGATGCTGAAATCGGACTGTGTAGGCCCGAGACAGAAAAACCGTACCAACATGGTTTTGCCGGTCATGCTGCCTGCAAGCAAGTCGCGCAATTCGTCCAACCCCTGGTTGCGATCCATGACCCCGATACCGGAACCGAGGCTTTGCCCTTGCGCCAGAAGGTAGCGCGTATTCGCCTTATCGCGGGCCTGGTCATGCTGCCGGCAGTCTTTAAAGGCATCGAAATGCACCGTATGGCCCGGGCGTGCCAGGGGGGACTCTTCACCCTGCTGCAAAGCAAGATGGCGGATGACTTCCCGATCCTCCGCGCTGTCATCGCACACCAGAATGCGCTCCGGCCGGCAATGATCCGCGGTGTTCGCTATAAAAGCATGCAACAAAGGGCTGTCAAGCGCCTGCAACTTGTCGAGACTTGCTTTATTCATCAATGGGGCAACAATATCCAGATAGGTTTTTTTCATCGGGCCCTCTCCATGCGTCAAAATCTACCAAATCAGTCATCCTTTCCCTAATTTTAATAGTTTTCGCTCGTTTGACCACCCGATTAATCAGGATCGACAGGACTTCACAAAATGGAACCAACATTAACTATAGTCATTTACCTATTCGTTTTGAAAGATATTTTTAAAACCTGTTTTTCATTTTCAAATCGATTCACCCAAGGCATCCGGTTGGGATTTTTTCTACCACCCGAAGTGCCCATCGTTGTTGAACAGGTCATGAGGCGCATATAAAAAAGCGCCTCACTTCATCAACGAAGAGAGGCGCTTTGGGTATTTTGATCCAGGTGACAAGGGTGGACCAAGATCTCAGACCAGTGAACTCACTGCTTGCAACAATTCGCCAAGGGTCAGCTTTTCCCGGATGGGCTTGCCGAACCCATCACTCTCACGACGGTACAGATCATAGAGAGCCTCCTTGGCTTCGCTGCCCTTGCGTACGCCAATAATACCGAAATCGGCCAGTTGCGGTTGCGAACAACTGTTGGGACACCCTGAAATAGCCCAACTCAGGCCGCGGCCACTATCTCCAAGGATTTCATCGAGCTGACGGGCGATATCGCGCGTCGGCACCAGCCCTTTATGACAGGCATGGCTGCCTGGACAGACGCGGCATTGCAAGACTTTTCCCTGTTTGAGCCATCCGGTAGCATCCAGGGCATGGTTCAACGGCACCGGGTCAACGCCCGCACCGAGGGATACCAGCAGGTTCTGCTCACGGCTGATGGCAAGGAATCCATCTCCCAGTTCACGCGCAATGGCGGCGATCCGGCGCAGGTCGGCAGTCGGAAGTTGTCCCGCGAACACCGGCAGTTCTATCCAGCCGCAGGCCCCCGGTGTCAATGCCTCGCCCAGCGAGTCGTCAAATGGGCTGGCAACGGGACACACCGGTGCACCGCTGGTTTCCCTGGCAAGCAGGGCACGAAATTCGATTTCACCGATTTCGGCCAGCAGATGCTTGAGGCGCTTACCGGCCGGGGTATGTTGCCGATAGACTTTTACCACGCCTTCAACCAGAGGGATAAGACGTTCGAACGGTACGCGTCCGGCCAGCAAAAAACCTTCCTGCGGTTGATGACCCAAACCGCCTGCCGCCCACACGTCACACAGATCCCGGCCCTCTTCGCGGCCCAGATAAACCATCACCAGATCCTGAAAAAGATGGCGGGCACCCTGGTAGCCGTTTTCGACACCCAACTTGAATTTCTTCGGCAAGCCTTCAAAGTACGGATTACCGGTAAAGTGATTGTGCAACCGACGTGCCAGCATCTGAATCCGGGCAGAACCGACTCCTTCCGCGGTAGCGCAAGCGATGCTGCGTACAGCACCGCCGCAGGCACCGCGGGTGGTCAATCCAACGGTATTTAAACGTCGGAATACTTGCGGCAGAGATTCCCCGCGCAAACCGTGAAACTCCAGGCTGCCTCTGCAGGTCAGATGCAACATGCCCGTGGAAAATGCTTCAGACACATCGCAGACCACCTCGGCCTGCACCGCGGAGAGGACACCGGCCGGCAGCTTGACACGCAGCATCAGGTCGCCGGCATTGTTTTGTTGATACACGCCGTTGATTTTCAAAGTTCGGTAATCGATGGTTGCACTATCGTTCATTTGCCAAATTCCCTGTTTGGAGGACTATATACGTAAGCCCGGCCGACCCTGTTCGGCCGGCCGGGTATTTCACTATGCCCACGGCATAAATATTCGTCAAGTGTGATGGCATCGCAAAAAGTCGGCCCTACGGCGCGATCAGGCAAAAACTTCCTCGACCAGTTTTTCAATCAGCTTGTCAGGATCGCTGCTTGCGTCGACAGCTGTGTCCGCATGGCAGAGTTCAACCCATTCCTCATTCGCCAAAAACTCGTCGGGAATCCGCCCTGACCCGCCCAGGTCCGGAGCATCCACCAGCACAATAAGCCCTGCGTCGGTGAGAATCCTGGCTGTTTCGGCCAACCTTTGCAGCTGTTTTTGATGTCCGGCGGCATCGCTGGCGCTCTCAGGATTGAGCGAGGAGCCATCCAGCAGATACGTGTGCCTACCAAGGCTGTGTAGTTTTTGCTCCAGCAGCCCAGGGATGTTGCTCAACCCTTTCGCAACCAACCCGTTGAACCAGAGAATCTTGGGCTGTTGGCCCTTGAGGGCTGCCCTGGCGGATTTATCGATGGCAATCGATTGCCATGCAGTACCTGAGCCACCCGTCAAAGGGCGATCGATCATGCCGGCGGCAACCGTGGCATTGGTCAAACGATCGATAAGGATGAAGCTGCCGGTCGCCCGATTTTCGCGGTAAGGATCGAAGGCAATATTTTTACTGACGATAAGCTGGCAAATACCGACTTCATTGAGCGTCAGACTGTCGCCTTCTTCCTGTTGCAACGAATTGACGTTGACCTTGAATTTGACCTCACGTACCTGAGCCGGCGCGCTGCCGGAGGTGGTTTTGAGCAGATAGTTGCGGCCGGTTGCCAGAGGCTGTTCATGCAGCCACACAAGTTTGGCTTCAAGCTGATCGCTATGCTGCGGACGGTTATCCGGTGTAGCCAGCAGATCCCCTCGACTGATATCGATCTCGTCGGTCAGGGTCAGGGTAACGGCCTGACCGGCAACGGCTTCATCAAGGTCGCCTTTCATGGTGACGATGCGTGCTACGCGACTGGTCTGGCCCGAAGCTGTCACCACCACCTCGTCGCCGACGCGAATCGTCCCGGAAGTGATCGTCCCGCAAAATCCACGGAAATCGAGATTGGGACGATTTACCCACTGTACCGGCAAGCGGAATGGCCTGGAGGAGGCGGCATCTTCGACCTGCACCGTTTCAAGGTGCTCCATCAACGACGGTCCGTCATACCAGGGGGTACGTTCGCTTGCACCCAGGATATTGTCCCCTTCGAGGGCCGAAATCGGAATTGCGGTGATATCCTCGAACCCGAGACCGGAAGCAAACAATTGATACTCGCGGCGGATGATGTCGAACCGCTTGGAGCTGTAGTCGACCAGATCCATCTTGTTGATGGCCAGCACCACGTGACGGATGCCGACCAGCGACACGAGATAACTGTGGCGCCGAGTCTGGGTCAATACCCCCTTGCGAGCGTCAATAAGAATGACTGCGACCTGCGCCGTCGAAGCGCCGGTGACCATGTTGCGCGTATACTGCTCATGACCGGGCGTATCGGCGACGATAAACTTGCGCTTGTCGGTGGAAAAGTAACGATAAGCGACATCGATGGTGATCCCCTGTTCCCGTTCGGCCTGCAGCCCATCGAGAAGCAGAGCATAGTCGATATTCTCCCCCTGGGTGCCGACCCGCTTGCTGTCGGCTGTCAGGGTCGCAAGTTGATCCTCGAACACCATCTTCGAATCCCACAGCAAACGACCTATAAGGGTACTCTTGCCGTCGTCGACACTGCCGCAGGTAATGAACCGCAGCAACCCCTTCTCTTCCTGACTTTTCAGGTAGGCGTGAATATCTTCAGCAATAAGTTCGGATTGATGCGCCATCAGAAATACCCCTCCTGTTTCTTTTTCTCCATCGAGCCGCTCTGGTCATGGTCGATGAGCCGGCCCTGACGCTCCGAAGTCCGGGTCAACAACATTTCCTGAATAACCTCCGGCAAGGTGGCGGCCGTCGACTCCACCGCGCCGGTCAGCGGATAACATCCCAGGGTACGAAACCGCACCGACTTGGTCTGCACCTGTTCGCCGGGGCGCAGCTGCAGACGGTCGTCATCGACCAGAATCAGCATGCCGTCGCGTTCCACTACCGGCCTTTCCTTGGCCAGATAGAGGGGCACGATGGGGATGTTTTCGAGATAGATGTACTGCCACACGTCCAGTTCGGTCCAATTGGAAAGAGGAAACGCGCGGATACTCTCGCCCTGGTGAACCTTGGCGTTATAAATATTCCACAATTCGGGACGCTGGTTCTTGGGGTCCCAGCGGTGGCTGTTGGTGCGGAAGGAGAAGATGCGTTCCTTGGCCCGCGATTTTTCCTCGTCACGCCGTGCCCCACCGAAAGCGGCATCGAACTTGTATTTGTCCAGAGCCTGTTTCAGGCCATCGGTCTTCATCACGTCCGTGTGCACCGCCGAGCCGTGAATAAACGGGTTGATCCCCTGGCGAACGCCCTCTTCGTTGACATGCACCAGCAAATCGAAGCCGCATTCGGCCGCCATCTGGTCGCGAAAGGTGATCATCTCCCGGAACTTCCAGGTCGTATCGACATGCATCAATGGAAACGGTGGACGCGCCGGGTAAAAGGCCTTGCGGGCCAGATGCAGCATCACCGCCGAATCCTTGCCAACGGAATAGAGCATCACCGGATTATCGAACTCGGCGGCGACCTCACGAATAATATGTATACTTTCCGCTTCCAACTGTTCCAGATGAGTCATGACATTCTCCGTCGGAGTTTTACCCGAGATTACAGACTGAAGCCTGACGGCAGTTGCGTTGCATCAACCTGCGCAGTTCAACCAGATATCTTTTTTTGTTCCAGGCTGTTACTCAGTGTTTCAAGGCCGCTCCGGTTTCTCCGGATCGGCATTTATTTGTGCAGGCCGCATTCCTTATGCTCTGGGTTCTCCCACCACCAGCGACCCGCCCGCAGGTCTTCACCCGGTTCAATGGCTCGCGTACAGGGGGCGCAACCGATAGAGGGATAGCCCATGCGATGCAGACGGTTGATGGGCAATGCATGCTTGTCCGCATAGTCCCATACCTGCTGTTCGGTCCAATTGACCAAGGGGGAAATTTTGACGATCCCGCCGTGGCCCTTGTCGATCTCAAGGGGTTGAAGATTGGCGCGGGTCACGCTCTGTTCCCGCCGCAGACCGACCACCCATCCGGCCAGCCCTGCAAGCGCTCGCCCCAAAGGTTCGACTTTGCGGATGCCGCAACATTCATGGCGGTTTTCGAGGGTTTCTCTAAATGAGAAGAGGCCTTTATCCCGCTCCAGGTTTTCCACCGCCTGGCGCTCCGGGAAATACCAGTCGATGCTCAGGTCGTATCGCGCCCTGACCGATTCGGCAACCTCATAGGTTTCTTCGTTGAGGCGGCCGGTATCCAGGGCAAAGACCCGCACGCCAGGTGCGACTTTGTGCAGCATATCGATCACCACAACATCTTCGACACTGAAGGAGCTGGCCATGGACACGCCCCCCTTGGCAGCTGCAATGCCGGCCAGGATGATTTCCTGCGGAGTCAACCCCTCCAAATCCGGGCCCTGCAAATCTGTATTGATGCTGTTATCCTTAGCCATACCGACTTCCTCCCCTTTCGTTTCAGATGTAATATTCGGGCTGCTTTTCAACACGCCCATAAGTGATGTTATTCCAGAGTCGCTCGTGCCCCACATATATCACGAGCTTGATGACGGTATCAGCCAGACCAATCCCCGCAGCATACTCAAGCTCCCCTGTCACCAGATACACGATCACGCCGGTAATCGCTGAGGCGAGAAACCTCCACGACAGGGCCTTTGCAATACTACGACGAGTTGTTTCCACAGATACCCTCCACCACGGTTTCCTATTTTTTCTGTCAAGTACGTGGATAGGAAAGTACCTTTCTTTTCTTTCGTAGTCAATAAAAAAAACACACTAAACCACAGTAGGTTGGTGTGTTTTTGGTATTACACATTTAATTTGAATCGTGATTCCGATAGGTTGGCTAATTTTTTCGTCAAATTTTTCTTTGAGAATATTTTCCGAATTCTCCCGAAATGTTTATACACCTATTTACTGTGTTTAAAAGTTCGAGACCGATGTATCCTTGCTCCAACCTTCAGTTTTGCTTCAGCGGGAAATGGTATAAATCGGTGGGATGACGAACCATTGAAGGATTCTTAATGGGAATGGTAGGCAACGGGCAGGTTTATGTCAGGGCTCATGGGCACACAAACGCGTACCGGTCCCGCCCCGCTTGACGCAGCACAGGTAACCGTCACGAAGTGTGTAGAGAAAAGATTGTTCAGGAGATGGTGTAAAGAAGGCCTGATTCGTCGTGATCAAGCTCAGGATGCTCGGCATACAAAGCTTCGCCAAGCAGATCCCGCAAGCTTTCGATGGCATCCTGGGCTTTTATTGCATAATAGGCCGACGGTTTGCCATAAATATCCGTCAACTCACTGGCCATATCCCCCAGTCGCACGTGCATTTCTTTGAGACTGCGGGCGTATTCCTGGTGTCTTTGCAAGATAAAACCATCTTTTGACATCGCATTCCCCCCTGAGAAAAAACCACATCTGCAAGGAATAATATTACAGAAAAATAACAATTTTACAACCGGGATAAAATTATTTTCACTATGCGTATTCCCCTCAATTCACCGGAGCCTTGAGATGATAACAATGCCGCCTCACGCAGCCTTACCAGCGCCAGCAGCGTAGACCGCAGGCAACGGCAACCCTTCCCCGATAGTATCAGATGGATTCGCCGTTTGGGTACGAAATGGCCAGGCTGTTTTATACAAAAAAAAGACAAACAGGAATTTCAAGGCAGGACAAATAAATTAAGATCATATGGAAAGACACTTGCGCGCCCTGTCGGGCGCAAATAAAAAAAGAGCCGCAATATACATTGCGGCTCTTTTATATGTTGGTCGGGGCGAGAGGATTTGAACCTCCGACCCCCTGCACCCCATGCAGGTGCGCTACCAGGCTGCGCTACGCCCCGTCGATCAACAGGTGCGCAGTATGCTAAATCTGGGACTAATTGTCAAGCTAAAATTACTCGATTCGCAGATAATTTTTTTCTTTAAAAATCAATGACTTCGGAATCTTATCAGAGATCGGCTACGAATTATACACGCTTTCTCCGGGAAGAATCTTGATTCCCGCCTCCAGCAAAACTTTTACTGATCCCCGACGACTGCTTTACTCACATTATATGCATGGCTGCCGATTTTGGAAAAGGCATGCAACATATCGATGAAAATAAGGCCTTGGTGCACAGAACATTCACCCGTATGCAACCGGGAGATGTGATTATTGCGCAGGGCATCTTCAAGGTTGTCAACGAGGCCCACCATATAAACGGCTTTAGATTTGATGGTGGAATCTCCCCGCTCCAGTGCGTCGATCACAAAAGCCAGGAAATCCCTGGTCTTGCCCGCCAGTTCTTCAACCTCCTGGGTAGCTACGAGCGATAAGGGTTGGTTGAGTTCTCGAAGCCGTCGGGCAAGCCGCCCCAAACCTTCACAGTGGTCCCCTACCCGCTCGAGATCATTAACAATATGCATCATGGAAGCTACGTCCCTAGACATGTCCTGGGTAATAGACTTCTGGGATAGATTTACCAGGAAATCGGTGATCTCCTTTTGTAGAAGATCAACGGCTTCCTCTTTTTTATCCAGGGATATCAATCTCTTGGAATCCCCGTCTCGGAAATATTCCATGGCTTCGTCAAGCATGTCGAATGTGATATGGGCCATCCGTTTGGTTTCGGAGCGCGCTTGACCAAGTGCGATAGGCGGAGTGTTAAGTACTCGATTATCGATATATTTGAGATGAAACTCCATCAACTCATCCTTCCCTGGCAAAATCAAACATACCAGCTTGGCCAACAGGCCGATAATGGGCAGGAATATAATGGTGTTGATGATATTGAAGAACGTATGTGCGTTAGCTATATGCCATTTTATATGTGGCAGGTCACCTATGGCAGTTCCATATTGAGCGGCCTCGGTGGCAGTATGAATGACAAAGTTGGGGTCACCCGGGGTCCAGGCATCCACCAGGTGTAAAAAGACCGGAAATCCTAAAACTATCAGAACGACTCCAAAGACATTAAACAACAGGTGGGCCAATGCGGTTCGCCGGGCGGCGAGATTGGTGCCGATCGCCGCAAGGTTGGCGGTAACCGTTGTGCCAATGTTTTCGCCAAGGATCAACGCAACGCTAACATCATAACTCAATAGACCACTCATGCCGAGAGACATGGTAAGGGCGATTGTGGCGCTGCTGCTTTGCACCAGAATGGTGAGCAACGCTCCGGTAACGATAGCCAACAGGTAATTGTCCCCGACCATAAGAAAAAAGTTACGAAAGGCATCGCTCCCCTTAAGGGGAGCAAAGGCACTCTCCATGGTGGTCAGGCCATAAAATAAAATGCCGAAACCAAGCAGTATCTCACCGCTGTACTTCCAATTTTTGCTGCGGGCGAAAAGTTTCAGCCCCGTACCGATACCGATGGCGGGTAAAGCGAATTGACTAATTTTAAGGGCGAGCAGCTGCGCGGTAACCGTGGTGCCGATGTTGGCGCCAAGAACCACGCCAATAGCCTGGATCAAGGTCATCAAACCGGCATTCACAAATCCGATAACCATGACGGTTGTGGCACTGGAAGACTGGATAATGACGGTAACCGCCAGGCCTACAAAGGTTCCGATAAGACGGTTGTTGGTTAAAGCCGCAAGGATTTTGCGCATGCGATCCCCGGCGACCTTCTGCAAGCCTTCCGACATAATTTTCATGCCGAACAGAAACAGGCCCAAGCCACCGATCAGGCCAAAAATAGTAGCCTGGTTGAAAAAATCCAGCATGGGAAAGGATTCTCCTTTATTGTGCAGCAAACAACAAAAGGTGTAGTACGGAGTAACCCCGTGCACTATAAACATGCACGGCGGTTTTCCAGAGCAGCACGGCCAAGGAAGCCGAACATGTCGAACCTTGCGATCACATGGGGAGTGGAAAAAGGTGTACAGGAGCCTATAGGACTAGCCGGGTCGTGGATAGTCCGACAGGCTCCTGCCTTGCAGGTTACAGTTGGTGAATCCAGGTGGTGTCGCCTGCCCCCTGCCGCAGCACCTCGATTTTGTCATCGATGAGGCTGATCACTGTGGACGCTTCACCTTGAATAACGCCTCCATCGACCACCATATCGATCTGTTTTCCGAGGTGCTCGTTGATGAGGGAAGGATCGTAGCAGGGTTCCTCGCCGGAGATATTGGCGCTGGTCGTGACGAGGGGGTGACCGAGTTCACGAACGATTGCTAAAGCGATGGGATTGGAAGGGATGCGGATACCTACGGTTTTCTGTTTGGTAACCAGCAGATCGGGGACCACCCGGGTAGCATCAAGAACGAAAGTATAAGGCCCGGGCAAATATCGTTTCATGATTTTAAAGGCAAAGTTACTAACCTGCGCATAATTGGATACATCGGAAAGATCGGCGCAAATAAACGAAAAGGGTTTTCGCTCGGTGCGTTCCTTCAGCTGATAAATCCGTTTTATGCCCTTGCGGTTGAAAATATCGCAACCAAGACCGTAAATGGTGTCCGTTGGGTAAGCAATAACGCCACCTTGTTTGATGCATTCGACTACACGGGTTATAAGACGTTTTTGAGGTGTATCGGCATTGATGGCAAGTAACATGGTAAGGCTTCCTTTCCCCTTTTTGCAGACTGATAAGGGACGCTAAAAACCGGTATGACCAAACCCACCTTCATTACGATCTGTTTCATCCAGTTCATCGACTTGTTCGAGGGTTGCCAGCTGCACAGGAGCAATGACCAGTTGCGCAATTCGATCGCCGGGCAAAACGCTGAATTTCTCAGTGCCGTGATTGATAATAATGACACCGAGTTCTCCACGATAATCGGCGTCTATGGTGCCGGGTGCGTTAACCAGTGTCACTCCGCGATGCAAGGCAAGGCCAGAACGTGGCCTGACCTGCCCTTCAAAACCGACAGGTATGGCCAGGGCGATACCAGTGGGGACAACGGCCCGACAACCGGGTTCCACCACAAGTTCCTCTTCGGGGCACGCAAATAAATCCATCCCCGCAGCATGCCGACTCATATATGTTGGCAACACCGCCTGGGAACGCAATTTCTTGACTTTAATTTTAAGGATATCCATAAAAATACAAGTGGAAGGAAAATGTTATAACGAAAATGGGATATCCCTGGGAGTCTGCCGCTGCTCCCCTAACCAAGCGTCAAATCGACCAGGGGGAAAGCGTCTCCGGAGATCGGGCCAACCAGTTGCAGGTTGAGGAATTCATCCCGTAAAAATTGGTGTGTCAATTGTAAAATATCCTCGCCGGTTACTTGCTGCACACTCTCGACAATCTCATGGGGGGATTGTACCCGACCGAGGTAAATTTCATTTTTGGCAAGGCGGATCATGCGATTTTCGGTACTCTCCAGGGAAAGCATGAATTGCCCCTTGATGAGTTCCTTGGTGGCCTGCAGTTCAACAGTATCGGGCTCCCGATGCAGTAATCGCGATAATTCTTTCAGTACCAGATTGACGGCATGCTGAACTTCCTCAGGGGAGGTAGCGGCGTAAACAACCATGGCTCCTGTGTCAGAATGAGAGCTTAAATAACTGTAAACCGAATAGGCCATGCCCCTTTCTTCACGCAGGGTCTGAAATAATCGGGAACTCATGCTGCCGCCGAGCATGGTGTTCAGAATGTTCCCGGCAAATCGTTGTTGGTGGCACTGCCCCGGGGCGGTGGTGCCCAAACAAAAATGAACCTGCTCGATTTCTTTACGCGTTATCTGAATACCGGAGTGACCAACGGGTGGTTCAACGATAGCCGACTTAACCCCGGCACTGTGTTCCCGGAAAAGCTGTGCAACCTGGGACACCAATTCTTCGTGATGGACATCCCCGGCAACACAGATAATGAGATTATTACCACAGTAATTTTTATCCAGATATTGGACCAGATGCTGGCGTTCGAGGGATTGAACCGATTGAATCGAGCCGATGATGGGTTTCCCCAATGGATGTCCACGCCAGAAGGAACTGGTGAACAACTCATGAATGCTTTCTTCCGGAGAATCTTCAAGCATATGAAGTTCCTGAAGAATAACCCGGCGTTCTTTTTCCAGTTCATCAAGATCGATGACTGAATTCAACAGAATGTCCGATAGCAGATCAACGGCCAAAGGTAAATTGTGACCGGACACCTTGGCGTAATAGCAACTGAATTCACAACTGGTAAAAGCATTGAGGGCCCCGCCCACCGAATCGATTTCCTTGGCGATGGACGGGGCACTACGACGGATAGTCCCCTTGAACAGCATGTGCTCCAAAAAATGGGATACACCACTTTGCTCGGGAGATTCATGGCGCGATCCGCATTCAATCCAAAACCCTACCGTAGCCGAAAAGGCTCCGGGGATACGCTCGGAAAGAATGCGGATGCCATTATCCAGGACAGACTTTTCTACCATAACAAGGAGGGACTATGCTTCCTCGGACAGGGTTTCACCCAAAGCTTCTTTGCGCGACAACTTGATTTTCCCCTGGCGATCGATATCGAGACACTTGACCAGAACCTTGTCCCCTTCATTAAGGATGTCGGTGACATTCTTGACGCGTTCTTTAGCCAGTTCGGAAATATGTACCAGTCCTTCGGTGCCGGGGAAAATTTCCACAAAAGCGCCAAAATCCATGATTTTTTTGACCGTGGCCATATAGAGCCTGCCGACTTCGGCATCCTGGGTGAGGTTTCGGATCATCTTGATGGCGGCCTTGCAAGCTTCACCGTCGGAGGAGGCGATATTGATGCGCCCATCGTCTTCGATGTCGATGGCACAGCCTGTCGCCTCGATGATACCCCGGACATTTTTCCCGCCCGGTCCAATGACCGTGCGAACCTGGTCCGGCTTGACGTGGATGGTGGTAATACGCGGTGCATATTGAGACAGCTCGCTGCGCGGAACGGCAATCGCCTCGGCCATTTTGCCGAGAATATGGATGCGCCCTTCCCGTGCCTGATCGAGAGCCTGCCCCATGATTTCCTTGCTCACGCCGCTGATCTTGATATCCATCTGCAGGGCAGTGATTCCCGCGCTTGAACCCGTGACCTTGAAGTCCATGTCTCCGAGATGATCTTCGTCCCCGAGGATATCCGAGAGAACCACAACGTCGTCACCTTCCTTGATCAGACCCATGGCGATACCGGCAACGGCTTCACTGATAGGCACCCCGGCATCCATCAGCGCCAGAGATGCGCCGCAAACGCTGGCCATGGATGATGAACCGTTCGACTCCAGGATATCGGATACGATGCGCAGGGTGTAGGGAAAATCATCATGCTTCGGCAGTACCTGCGCAATGGAACGCTCCGCAAGCATACCGTGACCGATTTCTCGACGGCCCGGAAACAGTCGCATGCTGGTTTCGCCTACGCAGAACGGCGGGAAGTTATAGTGCAACATGAACTTTTTGAACTCCATCGACTGGACATTGTCCATGCGTTGCTCATCTTTAGAGGTACCAAGGGCGGCGGCAACCAGGGCCTGGGTTTCGCCACGCGTAAACAGCGCACTACCATGGGCTCTGGGCAGTACCCCTATTTCACATGTGATGGGCCGGATGGTATCCTTGTCGCGTCCGTCGATGCGCACCTTATCCCGGGCTACCATCTGGCGAACAAGACGTTTCTGCAGGCTGCCAAAGGCGTCGCTGATATCGTCGGACTGCTCTTCAAACTCCTGCGCCATGGTTTCCATGATTTCGGCTTTGATGGCCGCCACAGCAGCATAACGTTCCTGCTTGGTGCGAATCTTGACCGCCTCGATCAAACGCGGCTCTGCCAGTTCGGCCACCTTGGCGGTAATGGCAGGATCGATGACTTTTGCGGAAAATTCACGTTTTTCCAGGCCTGCTAACTTGACCAGTTCCAACTGGATATCAAGAAGCGGCTGGAGAGCTTCGTGTGCAAAGAACAATGCGTCGAGCATCTCCGGTTCACTGATAAAACGGGCTTCTCCCTCCACCATGATAATGGCATCGCGGGAACCGGCCACGATGATGTCGATATCGCTATCGGCACGTTGCGCCATGGTCGGATTGGCAATCAAGGCACCATCCACTCGGCCTACCCGGACTGCTGCAACAGGGCCATTAAAAGGGATATCGGACACGGCTACGGCAGCCGAGGCGCCAAGCATGGCCAGGGTATCGGGATCGTTCTGCTCGTCCACCGAGATCACGGTCGGCATGATCTGGGTCTCAAACATATACCCCTTAGGGAAAAGGGGGCGCAAAGGCCTGTCGATAAGACGGCAGATCAGCGTTTCGCGCTCGGTGGCACCCCGTTCCCGACGGAAGAACGAACCGGGGATTTTACCGCCGGCGTAGAATTTTTCCTGATAATTGACGGTGAGAGGGAAAAACCCTTGTCCTTCACGGACCTGTTTGGCGCTGACCACGGTAGTTAAAACCTTGGTGTCACCATAGGTAACCACTACAGCGCCATCAGCCTGGCGCGCCATTTTGCCGGTTTCAAGGGTCAAAGTCTGCCCATTGAACTGACATTCAACTTTTTGATAAGCCAAATTGTGCTCCTTTTTTTTGTAAAGCGGAATCCGAGTTAAGCTAAGTCGTGCAAATTATTTCTCTTAAAACGGCTAAAGGAGACTGACCTGAAACAACAGCCGCTCACCACTGCGGATCGGCTGTTCTCTCCGGGCAACCTCCATTAGCAAACAATAAAACTCAGGCAGCAGGCCTCCCGACTCGGCGGGAAGCGTGCTGCCCTTTTCTACCTGCGGATACCGAGGCTTTGTATGATTGTGCGATAACGTTCCACATCGTTGCGCTTGAGATAGTCCAGAAGACGTCTCCGCTGTCCGACAATCTTCAGCAAACCGCGACGGGAATGATGATCTTTTTTGTGGGTCCGAAAATGCTCGGTCAGATAGGTAATGCGCTCTGACAGCAGAGCAATCTGCACCTCGGGAGATCCTGTATCACCCTCATGACGTTTATACTGCTCGATGAGTTCCTGCTTTTTATCAGTGGCCAGCACCTTGCCACCTCCTTTCGTGTTAAAATGCAACCTAAATGGTTATTATAACGATATAAAGCGTAATCTTATTACCATAGTTAAGGGGCAGTGTAAAGCGCTATTCAAAACCACCGCCATCATTAAAAACCTTCAAAAGCTCAAAATCCCCACGGGATTCATTCTCCCGCGATGGGGCGTAACGGGTCATGGCCAGAGGTCCTTTGGAACTGACGAGAAGCACCAGCGTCCCCTCATCGAGACCGATCGGTCCCAGAATCATATCGGTCGTAGGCGGGATGCCGAAACCCAGTCTCTTCATCCCCTCATCACTAACCGCAAGGGATGGATAGTCCCTGAGAGCCTCACCAATGGAGAGCAGAAAATTGCGTCGATGCTCTGGCGCCGTCCGCTCAAGCTCATCAAGGGTGACAGCATCCTTGTCGGTAAAAGGGGCGCTTTGCAATCGACGTAACGCCGTTAAGTGGGCGCCGCAACCTAGTTTAACGCCGATATCGTGACAAAGTGTACGTACATACGTGCCTTTCGAGCAGCATACATCGAAAGTCACGCTTGGCGACTGAACTGTCAACTGTTCAAGACTGAAAATCGTCACAGGTCGTGCAACCCGGCTGACCTCAATCCCCTTTCGTGCCAACTTATAAAGCGGCACTCCGTCCTTTTTCAGGGCGGAATACATCGGCGGCATCTGCTCGAAAGAACCAATCATGGACGCGCAAGCAGCGATGATTTGATCCTTGCCCAGATGCGACGTCTCTTGGCTGGAAACAACCTGTCCTTCAGAGTCCTGGGTATCGGTAGCCTTGCCAAGCAATAAAGAAGCACGATAAGTCTTGTTTTCCTCCATGAGAAACTGGAGGATACGGGTGGCCTGCCCCAGAGCGACCACCAATACGCCCGTGGCCAATGGGTCCAGTGTACCTGCATGCCCGACCTTGCGCAAACCAAAAAGACGTCGTACGCGTCCAACAACCGCATGGGATGTCATCCCCTGGGGTTTATCGACAATCAGTATACCATTCATTGAGAAAGCGGGAGTAATTCGTTGAGGCGATCGAAGACAATCCGGCGCACCTGTTCCATAGTACCGAAAACTGTCGCCCCAGCGGCGTTGTGGTGTCCCCCTCCCCCCAACTCACGAGCCAGGGAACCGACATCCACAAGTCCTTTAGAGCGAAAACTGACTTTGAATTGGTCGCCGTCGACCTGCCGAAAAAACAATGCGACTTCAACTCCGCGTATGGAACGGGGGTAATTGATGAGTCCGTCGGTATGTTCTGGTCCGGCACCCGTTGCGTGGAACATTTCATTTGTTACAGCCACGGAACCGAAACGACCACAGGCGGAGACGCTCAGCGTTTCCAGCACATGGGAGAGCAGCTTGATCCGCTCGATGGGATGGCTTTCATATAGGTTACCCGCAACATGCCATGGCGACACACCGATGCGCACCATAGCCGATGCAATCGAAAAGGCTTCCGGATTAGCGTTGGAATACCGAAACGAGCCGGTATCGGACAAGATCGCCGTATAAAGGCACACCGCCACGTCCGGAGAGATCGGATGCCCCGCGCCCTGTATCACTCGATAGATGAGAGCCCCTGTAGCACAGGCCTCCTCATCCACGTAATTGATGGCTCCAAAGGGCTCGGAATGAGGATGATGATCAATATTGATCAAAAGGGAACAATACGCAGGCAGAAAATCCCCAGCCCTGGATAATTCGCCGGAATCGAGAACAAAACCGGCGTCATAACTGGTTAGAGCGTTTCGATCACATACAACCTGATGTGCCCCGGGCAAAAACTGTAGCTCCTCGGGCACACCATCGACATTGAACGCTACGGCATCCTTGCCGAGCTCCCGCAAAAAATTCACCATAGCGAGAGTCGAAGCCATGGCATCCCCGTCCGGATGCGCATGGGAAGCCACCACAAAGTGACGGCCCTCCCGAATGACTTTGAGGATCGCGTCAATCATCGCTGGATTGATCTTCCTTCAGTTGCCGCAGCAGGCTGTCGATACGATTCCCGTACTCCAGGGCTTTATCGAATTCGAAAATAAGATCCGGGACATAGCGAATGCGCATCCGACGCGAAAGTTCCCGCCTCAGAAAAGGTACCGCACTCTTGAGGCCCTTCTGGGTATCTGCCCGTTGTTTGTCGTCACCATAAACGGTGTAATGAACACGCGCCAGATGCATATCGGGAGTGACGCTGACGCCAGTAATGGTTACAAAGCCTACTCGCGGGTCCTTGAGGCCTTTGAGCAGCAGCGCCGAGATTTCCTTTTGCATTTGTTCGCCGACGCGATGGGGTCTTGGATGGTCCAAATTATCTACCTATCAGTAATGAATGAGCTCTATTTCCTGACCGCATACTTCGGCCAAGCCAATGCGCTCCACTTCTTCGATCACCTTCTGCAGAATCTGATGCACAGAAGCTTCACTATTTTCGAGAACGGCAAATCCGACAAGAGCGCGTTGCCACAAGTCCTGATGACCAATCTCTGCGCAACTGACCGGAAATCGTACCCGACAACGGCCCAGAATACTTTTGACGACCGATCGTTTTTGCTTGAGACTATGGCTTCCATGGATCAGCAGATCGAGCTTCAATACTCCAACGACCATGAAAGCCCCCGGATCGACTTAAAGGGAGGTCTTCACCGCTTCCATCTCAAAAACTTCGATGATATCGCCAACCTTGATATCGTTGTAATTTTCCAGGCTCAACCCGCACTCGTAACCGCTTTGAACTTCACGGGCATCATCTTTGAAGCGCTTGAGAGAAGCAAGCTTGCCTTCCCAGACAACCACGTGATCGCGAATCAGGCGCACCTGAGCATTACGCAGCACTTTGCCGTCTGTGACATAACAACCTGCAATGGTACCAACCTTGGAAACATTGAAGGTTTCACGAATTTCAACCTTGCCAAGCGTTTTTTCCCGCAGGGTCGGTGCCAGCAGACCTTCCATGGCATCGTGGATATCGTTCACGGCATCATAGATGATGTTGTAGAAACGGATATCGACACCTTCAATTTCCGCCAGCGAAGCTGCCTTGGGTTCAGCACGCACATTGAAGCCCAGAATGATGGCGTCCGAGGCCGAAGCCAGCGAAACATCGCTTTCGATGATGCCGCCTACACCTGTATGGATGACCACCAGACGGCAGGCGTCGGTAGAAAGCTTGACAAGCGACTCACGAACCGCTTCAACGGAACCCTGAACATCTCCCTTGATGATAACCTTGAGTTCCTGCACTTCGCCTTGTTGCAGGCGCGCATAGAGTTGCTCAAGAGAAATCTTGCTGGTGGTCGCAAGTTCCTGCTCACGGATTTTCCGCTGCCTGTGAGAAGCAATATCCTTGGCAGCCTTTTCCGTTTCAACAGCGTGAAAGGTATCCCCGGCGATGGGTGTGCCGGAAAGGCCGGTAACCTCGACGGGACAGGACGGACCGGCTTCTTCAAGGCGCTCGCCCCTGTCGTTGGTCATGGTGCGGACCCTGCCGTAATGCAAGCCGGACACAATGGGATCGCCAATGCGCAGCGTACCGTCTTCAACCAGCACGGTTGCAACAGGGCCACGACCCCGGTCAAGACGCGCTTCGACAATGGCACCCTTTGCCCGCTTATTGGGATTGGCCTTCAGATCAAGAACCTCGGCCTGAAGCAGTACCATTTCCAGAAGGCTATCGAGGTTGGTCCGGTTCTTGGCGGACACTTCCACAAAAATAGTGTCGCCACCCCACTCTTCAGGAACCATTTCAAACTCGGTCAATTCCTGTTTGACGCGATCGGGATTGGCCTCGGGCTTATCCATCTTGTTGATGGCCACAACGATGGGTACGCCTGCAGCCTTGGAGTGGTTTATCGCCTCTTTGGTCTGAGGCATGACACCATCATCGGCGGCAACAACCAGGATGACAATGTCAGTTACCTTGGCGCCACGTGCCCGCATGGAGGTAAAAGCTTCATGACCGGGAGTATCAAGAAATGTAATTTTCTGGTCGTTAACAGTCACATCGTAGGCGCCGATATGCTGAGTAATACCACCAGCTTCGCCATCGGTGACATTGGTCGTTCGTATGGCATCGAGCAAACTGGTTTTGCCGTGATCAACGTGACCCATGATGGTCACAACCGGCGGCCGCGGAATGGCCCCCTCGTCGCTGCCACCTTCTTCAATTATGCCGGCAGTGTCCGCAAGCAGATTTTCTTCATCGAAGGCGACATTTTCGACTTCATAATTAAACTCGGATGCCAGCAGAACGGCCGTTTCGTAATCCAGAGGATGATTGATCGTAACCATCTGGCCCTGACGCATCAATTCAGTGATCAGGTCCTTGCTTTTGACGCCCATGCGTTTGGCCAATTCGCCAACAGTAATAACATCACTGATGCGAATAATCCGCTTGATCGCCTTGGAAACGGTAACCTCGGTTTTTTTCTGTGCCTTAGGACCCTTTTTCCCGCGGCGCAAACGACGCTCGTCACGGTCAGGCTCATATACTTCGCGACGCCCGCGACGAGCCTTGGCGCCATCCTGCACTTCTTTATCTTTATCGTGGAAGCCAGCTTTGGTCTTCTTGGTCTTTTTGCCGCCACGTACCTCTTTATCAGCACCAGGTCCGCCATCATGCGGAACGACCGGTTGCGGCGCAACTTCCTTGGCGCGAGGTGCGGCACCGGGCGCCGGCCTTGGCCCTTTGGGGCGCTCCGGACGACCTTCAGGACGACCTTCAGGACGGGTCTGACCAGGCTTACCGCGTTCAGGCCGTTCGGTACGCTCTTGACGTTTGGGAGGAGGGGCCAATGTCGAGAGTTCGACGCGCCCGAGAATCTTGGCCCGATTGGCCGTGGCTTTTTCCACCTTAGGTTTATCTTTGGTCACCGAAATTTCAGCCGTCTCCGGCTGCCCTTCTATTTTATCGGCCGTTTTGGATGCTTCGAGTTCACCTTTCTCCGGCTTGATCTCAGCCACGGCAGAAGGTTGTTCGTCAACTAGGGGCTTTTCTTCGGCGACCGGTGTGGTTTCAAGTGGTCTTTCCGGTGCAGTTGCATCCGGCGTTTCGGGAGTTTTTTCTTGCACGGGTTCGCCAGCGCGTTCCCGCTTCGCCACAGGGGCCTGCTCAACCGCAGTATCCGGTTCGCGAATTTCGGGTTGCCCGTCTTGGGCAGGGGGAACTTCAACGGAAACAGCCTCGTCAGTACCTGCCTCATCTGTGGCCGCGGGGGGGACCGACTGCTCAGCCGGAGGCACTTCTTTACGACGACGCCGGATAACTCCGGCAGTTATACGCTGTTCTTCCACTTGCTCAATTTTGGCAGGTGCGCCTTCAAACTTATTCAAATCTTCCTCACTCAGGACACTCATGTGACTTTTCACATCTATGCCCGACTGGTGAAGTTTTTCCAACAACACCTTATTATCTAGTTCCAACTGTTGCGCTAACTCATATACCCGTAATTTTTTACCCATTAAACTCCCCCGCGAATTTATTCAACCGCTCCAACTCATTCATGATGGCAACGGCTAGCGAACCATATTTTAACGCGACCACGCCGCGTTCAGACTTACCAAGCAGGCCACCCAACAGCTCCTTACTGAAAAGAGCAAAGCAAGGTACGGCACTGCGGCGAGCCGCTTTATCAACCTTCTCGGCAATATCCACCGAAAGATCGGCTGCCCTGACAAGCACCCCGAACTCTTTTCCGGCCTGCAACTCACTCAGCACTTGACGCGTACCGGAGACAACCTGACCGGCTTTGCGTGCCATGCCTATCAGGTCGAGGGCCTTGCAATACGCCTGATCATGCAGCACCCGCCATAAATCATTTGCGGAGGGACCTTCGCCTCCACGCAAAGAACGGCAGAACTGCCCACGTTTAACAGCTGTCTCGACACACTCAAGGTCAAAACAGGTGTACACGCCGCGACCTGGCAACTTCTTCCGATAATCGACGACGACCTCACCTTGCGGGCTCAGAACATACCGCACCAGTTGGTCCTGGTCAAGGGACTTCCTGCACCCGACACAGGTACGCTGAGGGCCGTGCGCAACATCGTTGCCCTGATCAGACTGATGGATCTTCGACCGGGCCTTCTTCATTTGTATCACATTCCTCCGTCAGCTCTTCAGACACATCCGGCAGCTGCTCGGAAACAACGTCTGCTTCTTCAGTACCAACAACCTGCTGATCGTCTTCGCCGGCCGGGGTCTCGTCGGCTGAATCGGACATCCCCAAAGCTTCCTTTGCAGCTTCGGCAGCACGAGTTTCACTCTTGATATCGATATTCCAACCGGTCAGTTTGGCTGCCAGACGAACATTCTGTCCCTTTTTGCCGATAGCCAGAGAAAGCTGATCGTCGGGAACAATGACCTCCAGAGCCTGTTCGTCGTTATCCAGGTATATCTTTGTAACTTCCGCGGGCGCAAGGGAGGCACACACAAAGCGGCCAACATCGGGCGACCATGGAACGATATCGATTTTTTCACCACGCAATTCGGAGACAACGTTCTGCACGCGAGACCCTCGCATGCCGACGCAAGCCCCGACAGGATCGACATCCGGATCGTAGGATGCCACGGCGATCTTGGTACGACTGCCCGCTTCACGAGCAACGGCCTTGATCTCGACGATACCCTCGGCAATCTCCGGGACCTCAAACTGAAAAAGCGAAGCGACCAGGCCGGGATGCGTTCTCGACAGAATAATCTGCGGACCTTTGGTGGAAATCTTCACCTCGGATATAAGCACGCGAGCGCGGTCCCCCTGGCGATAGTTCTCCCGGGAAACTTGTTCACGATGAGGCAACAATCCTTCGGTCAACCCCAGATCGACAATCAGATCACCACGCTCATAGCGACGAACGATACCGTTGACAAGCTCACCTACACGCCCCTTGAACTCGTTGTAGATCTTCTCGCGCTCTGCTTCGCGAACCTTCTGGATGATTACCTGCTTGGCAGTCTGAGCGGCAATGCGGCTGAAATTGCCACTTTCGATCTTCATGCCGAGAGAATCACCAGGTTCCACCTCTTCATCGATTTCGCGAGCTTCTTCAATATCGATTTCCTTATAGGAATCAACCACCTCATCGACTACTGTAACGAACTCGAACAGCTCAACTTCACCCAACTCGTCGTTAAAGTGCGCCTCAAGCTCGCGGGTATTCCGATACTTCTTATTGGCTGCGGAAAGCACGGCAGATTCCAGGGCTTCGACCAGAACACCCCGATCTATCCCCTTTTCCTTCACGACCTGCTCGATGATATGGTTAAGATTTGCCAACATCTAAATCCCCCTCGATGTCTTCTAAAAATCCGTGCCCGGTAATTGAATATACAGGCTACGGTCTTTTTCAATATACGCCTGTTGGCGTTTAATCAGAATTCAATTTCCAGATTGGCTTTTTCGATATTTTCGAGAGGCAATTCAACCCGGAAACCATTTTTTTCTTTCAACTCGACAATCACCTTGCCGTCACAAAGACCACTGAGAGTCCCGACAAAGGTTTTGCGCCCGCGCCCCTTGCCGTCGACATCGACGGGGACACGACTCCTGATCTTGACCAGGCGACCGGAAAAACGCTCGTAATCGCTGACCTTGGTCAAAGGTCGATCAAGACCGGGCGACGAAACCTCTAAATTATAAGCTGTTTCGATGGGGTCTTCAACTTCGAGAAGAACACTGATTTCACGGCTGACTTCCGCACATGTATCCAGGGTGATCCCGCCGGGCTGATCGATGAAAAGGCGCAGAACCCACCCTTGCCCTTCTCTTTGGTATTCGAGATCGACAAGCTCGCAGCCTTTCTCATCCAGCACGGGGAGCATGAGGTCCCGAACTTTTTCCAGAACTGTCTTTTGCGTCATACGATAGAAACTTTCGCTGCTTGAAATAAAAAAAGTGAGCTAGAAGCTCACTTTGTCGTAGTGAACGAATTTGACAGCTAATTGTTAGCACGAAGTATTGAATAACGCAACAAAAAAATAAATTTCCAACACTTCCGTGCCCTCCGGATTCGGTGCCTTGGCACAGGACTCAAACCCTTTCCAGCAAGGATATGCTTTCGGTGTGATGGGTCTGCGGAAAAAGGTCGAAAGGGCGAGACCAGGCAAGCCGATAACCGTTGTGCAGCAGTGGTTGCAAATCTCGAACAAGGGTGGGCGGATCGCAGGAAATATACAGAATTCTAGCCGGTTTCACCGCGACCAACTCCCGGGCAACATCGTAGGCACCACTTCGCGGCGGGTCGAGAATGACCAGATCGATAGCCGAATCACGGGCAAAGTGGGTCGCCGCTCCGAAGGCTTCCCGGGCAAAGAATGTTGTGTTGTTCACCTCATTAAGTCGGGCATTGAGGCGCGCCATTTCGATACTCCGTGGATAGGCCTCCACTCCGATCACTTCTTGTGCCAGGCGTGCAACGGGTAAGCTGAAGTTACCCATACCACAGAAGAGATCCAACACGCGCCCCGGCGGATTGGAAATCAGGGTACCTACAACTTCGCGCACCATGGCACGATTTTGAGACAAATTAATCTGGGCAAATCCCCCCGGTCCATAACCGAGGCGTAAAACAGGGATATCGACCTCGACAACCAACTCCAAAGGCCCACATACATGCAATGGCGCGCCGTTACGGTCCGGTTGGACAAAAACCGCGATACCAGCTTCGAGGGCTCGTGGCTTCAGATGCCGGACAAAATCTTCCACATCGGGTGAAAGGCAGTGGACCACGGCGCGCACGCGCTGCTGGTCATCGATGGCAAGGTCGATCTGCGGCACAAACTTGGCCCAACGGGAATTTGAAATCCATGAGCGAAGCAGATCTTTGCCCTGGTTCAGGAACGGATGAATAATCGGACAGTTGGTGACCGGTATGACGTAATGACTGCCCCGTCTATAAAAACCAACCTGAAACCCCTTCGGGGTATTCAGACATTTAAACTGGACCCGACTGCGATAGCCCCATTGTTGAGGAGACGGAACGATCGGCAGCACCTTTTCAGGCTCTACTTCAAGCTTGCGAACCATAAAATCCCTATAAATCCGCTCTTTCCAGGAGCACTGTTCGGAATAGGGAAGATGCTGCCACTGACAGCCGCCGCACTGCCCGAATACAGGACACGCCGCTGCTGTGCGATTATCTGAAGGGACCAGCAAATGTTCGACTTGAGCTTCGGCAAACCGTTTTTTTTGCCGGGCAATGCTGCATCGTACACGATCCCCCGGCGCAGTAAGGGGCACAAAAACCACTTTCCCATTGTGATGTCCGATGCCACTGCCACCGTAGGCGAGTGATTCGATCAACAGATCGTCTATATATTCCGCCATATTGACGATTACCCTTCTTTACGCTGGCTGTTAAGCCAATCAAGACGACTCCAAAGTCCTCGCAGTATACGCACTTCGCGGTCGTTGAGTCCGGCCCGTCCGAAAATCCGGCGAAAGCTGCGCAAAATGTGATCCGGATTTTGCGGGTCCAGGAAACCGATGTCCGTAAGGGTGGATCGCATGTGTTGATACATGCCCTCCAGTACTTCAAGAGAGGAAGTTCGTTTTCTGCCTGAGGTTTTTCCGCAGGCCTCAGCACGAACCCGGGCGGTTTCATACAGACAGATGGAAACCGACTGGGCCAGATTCATGGAAGGACAAGCATCATCGGTGGGTATGGTGACAAAACGCTGACAAAGATCAAGCTCTGAGGTCTCCAGTCCTTTATCCTCCCGTCCAAAAACCCAAGCTACCCTCCCCTGTTCCGAAACAGGGGCGAATTCTCTGGCTGCCTCGTCGGGATGAAGAAAATCTTCACGGTATTTTCCAAATCGGCGCGTTGTTCCAATCGCCAGACTGCAGTCAGCCAGAGCTGACGGCAAATCGGAATATACGCGTGCGTTTTCGAGAAGCGAAAATGCCTTGACCGCCATCCTGCGCGCATCGTCGCTCAAATGATCCGCTATCGGATTAACCAGGCGCAGGTCGGAAAATCCGAAATTCATCATGGCACGACAAACGGAACCTATATTCAGGGGCCCCTGGGGTTCAACGAGAACCACGGAGAGGTTATCGGAATTCATAGCCGGATATTTCCTTTACTCTTTTCTCGGATACGGGGCCCCCAGTCATCATCAACCGAGAGCACCCAAAGCATATTGCAAAAGCGTTACACCTGCCATAGCGGCCGTTTCAGTGCGCAGAATTCTTTGGCCCAGGGTAACAGGCTGCACTCTGGAGGTAGCAGCCTGCAAAGCTTCTGCAGGGGAAAACCCGCCTTCAGGACCAACGATAAGTGCAACGCTTGAAATCCCCGGGCGACGAAGAGAATCCCGCAGCCTCAGGGTCGTTTCCGCCTCGTAAAACATAACACTCAGATCCCAGCAGGCTATTTCGTCAAGCACCTCCGCAAAGGACATGACGGGTCCCAACTCCGGGATATCGGGCCGGCGGCACTGCTTTGCGGCCCGCCGAACAATATCGGGCCAGCGATGGGATTTCCGCTGTTTGGAGTCACGTTCTTCCAGGGTCGCCGATCGTGACGACACAAAGGGGACAATACGATCGACCCCCAGCTCCACAACTTTTTCCAAAACCAGCTCGAATCGTTCTTTTCCCGGCAAAGCCTGATACAACACCAGTGGCACCACCGGAGCCTGCGGCGAGGACAGAATCTGGAACGGGACCACCCTGTCACCCCCCAGAAAGCGTGCGCGAAAAACAGTGTCCCGCTGATCGACAACAGTCAAAATCGAACCCGGACGATGATCCCAAAAGGACAAGGCCCTGACCGCATTGGGCGGCAGGGCCATTTCCCCTTCGATGACGGCAGGCCGATCCAGCCGCACGACACTCTGGACGCCTCCCCCGTTAATGCATGGCAACCTCAAAACCTGCCCCCCGAAACTGCGCAAACCGTTTTCGCGCCGCCACCAATAACTGTGGGTCATAAAGCTCGACAAAATCAATGGCGAGATCGAACTGACGAATAAATTCCGAAGAGCAAGGTTTACCCATAACCAATACTTTCGCGCCATTCGGATTGCGTTCTTCAACCTCGATAATAACCGGGTCGTCCAGACACTCAACGGCGCCGTTATCATACACATGGGGAACGAATGCGCCCTTTTTCCAGGTCCACATGAAGCGATCGAGGGTTACACCCTGATTATCGTCACACACCATGACCAACACCCGGTGACCTTGGGTAAAAAAGTCTTCGGCAAAATCGCACAGGTGTTTAGCTTTTTCAGGGCGCTTGATCTTGACGAATTCAACCCTTGTCATGATGGCCCTACCTCGCATGCTTCACAAAACACGTTCAATCCTTTATGACCCCTGCCTTGCGGACATATTCAGCACCACAATCAAGAGCCATGATATTTCCGGGGATGAATCCCTTGTTACGTTCGGGCAGGATCGCATCGAGCCCGGCCTTCAGGGTGTCCATGGCAACAATTCCGGTCTGGGTTGCGTAAGCGCCAAGCATGACCATATTAACCAGGCGTGCATTACCGAGCTCGACGGCTAACGCATTGGCCGGGATTGCGATCTTGCGGATATCGGTCCGAAGCTGCGGCACGTCTTCGATGAGGCAGGAATTGTAAATGCAAAGCCCGCCCGAAGCAATGCGTTCAAAATATTTGTCCATGGCAAGTTGATTGAAAAGCAGCATGGAATCGGGACGCCCCATAACAGGGGAACCGATTTCCACCCCGGAAACAATCACGGTGCAGCTTGCAGCACCGCCTCGTTTTTCAGGACCGTAAGCAGGGAAATACGTAGCATTTTTATTTTCGAGAATGGCGGCACACGCTAACAGGTTGCCAATGAGCAAAATACCCTGCCCACCGTATCCGGCCATAAAAACGTTATCGTTCATTACGTCAAGTCCATTTCGCCAACAGTTAAAAAAACAAGCCCGGACGAACGGGTCTCATCCTTGCGTCGTGATGTCCTTATAAACGCCCAGCGGAAAGAAGTCCATTAATTCCTTGCCGACTCGCGCATTGGCCTCGATGGCGGACATTCCCCAGTTGGTGGGGCATGCCCCCAATACCTCAACAAAGGCAAAACCTTGTTTTTTGACCTGCATTTCAAAGGCCTTGAGAATGGTGCGGCCGGCTTCCATGACCCGCTTGGGAGTATCGACGGCGACCCGCGCCGAAAAAGCCGTACCACCCAGCATGCCAAGCAATTCGGCCATGCGGAGGGGGTGCCCCTCTTTCAACACGTCACGACCATAAGGCGAGGTCGTGGTAACCTGCCCCGGCAAAGTTGTCGGAGCCATCTGTCCGCCGGTCATGCCGTAGGTCGTGTTGTTAAGGAAAATCACCGTAAGCAACTCACCCCGGTTGGCGGCATGGATGATTTCAGCTGTGCCGATGGCAGCCAGGTCACCGTCACCCTGATAGGTGAAGACAACGCTGTCGGGATGCACGCGCTTTACCCCCGTCCCAACAGCGGGAGCACGTCCGTGGGGCGCTTCAACCACATCGATATCGAAGTAGTCATACAGCAGCACGCTGCATCCGACCGAACCGATACCTATGGTCTGCTGCTGCACATCGAGCAGGTCGATAGCCTCGGCAACCAGCCGATGCACTGTGCCATGATGACAGCCGGCACAAAAATGAGTGGGCACCTCTTTTAATGAGGAGGGACGCTGAAATACCGTCTGAGCCTTATGAGACATGATCAGTCCTTATAATGCTTGCGGATCTGTGCGAAAATTTCTTCGGGATCAGGCAGCGAACCGGTACCGCCGGGGCGCCCGTAAAATCGTACATCAGCCTTGGGATCCACGGAAAGGCGAACGTCCTCGACCATCTGGCCGTTATTCAGCTCGACACAGAGCACCTTGGGGGTTTTTACCGTAGCCGTGCGGTAGATATCCGTCGGGAAAGGGAAAACCGTAATCGGCCGGATCAACCCGACCTTAAGTCCCTCCTTGCGCGCCATGGCAATGGCGGTCTTAACGATGCGAGCCGCCCCGCCAAAAGCCGTCAGGATCAGCTCGGCATCGTCAAGTCCTACAGCCTCAAAGCGGGTTTCCCGCTCCTTGAGCTGCGCGTACTTGGCGTGAAGGTGCCAGTTATGTGCTTCCAGCTCGCCGTCGGCAAGATACAAGGATTTGACGACATTGCCCCTGACACGCCCCCGCTTGCCCGTAATGGCCCAGTCCTTGGGAGGCAGATCCTTCGGTAGCTGATGAGCATGTGGCACGAGAGCTTCCTTCATCTGGCCCAACATGGCATCACCCAGCACCATGGCGGGGATGCGATAACGATCAGCCAGATCGAAGGCCAACATGGTCAGATCATAAAGTTCCTGAACGGAATGCGGAGCCAGAACGATGAGATGATATCCTCCATGCCCCGCCCCCTTGACGGCCTGAAAATAATCGGCCTGGGATACATCGATACCGCCGAGACCCGGTCCGGGGCGCTGAATATTAACAATGACGGCAGGTATTTCGGAGCCCGCCATGAAAGACATGCCCTCGGCCTTGAGGGAAATTCCAGGCCCGGACGACGAGGTCATGGCGCGGCCGCCGGCTGCGCCTGCACCGAGCACCATATTGATGGCAGCCACTTCGCTCTCGGCCTGAACAAAGGTTCCACCCAATTTGGGCATTTCCCGTGACATATATTCGGGGATATCGTTTTGGGGCGTGATGGGGTAGCCGAAATAATAACGGCAGCCGGCCTCGATTGCTCCCATGGCAACAGCTTCGTTACCTTTGACAAATAAGCGATTTTTCAAAACAACCTCCTGGCTGCGTTGAAACAGGTATTAATAAAATCGGGTTTCCGGCCTGCAGACTCCAGATTCCTCAAGACGCCATCAAACGTGATTCTTGGTAATCTTGAGAGCGACATCCGGACAGACGCGCGCACACAACGCACAGGAAAGACACCTTGTCTGGTCGGATGTTCCTATTTCGACCAGGGGATATCCCTGTTTGCTCAGCTTCTTTCCCATCTTCAATAGTTTCTTGGGACAAGCTTCAATGCAAAGTCCACATCCCTTACAGAATCCTTCATCAATAATGATTTTTTTCACTGACAGCACCTTCTTCCAAACTTCCGACAGATTCAGGTTCTTCTGTTTGTGTCGCGGTTGGCGAAACATATCAAATCGCCCGGATTTTGGCAACATTGAATGAAAGTTCATGCTTTCTTAACAAGCATGATTGGAAAATATCAACCGGAATCTCCAAAAGTCGATGCATGACAAATAGTTTGACACTAAAACCGATGCTTTCACCAAAAAACCCAAGATGGCTGGGCAAAAATATCGATCAGGAGTAAACCTACAGCATCAGGGTGCGTCTATAAAAGCAAACAACAGGAGGAACAACCATGAAAAAGAATATTTTAGCCCTGGCCCTATCCGCCGCAACCATGAGTATTGTCTGCCTGGTTGCATCACCTTCCTGGTCTGCCGATCAATACGGCTATGGCAACAACAATCAACAACGAAGAATTGCTCAAGGTGTCAAATCGGGTGAACTTACCCGCCATGAACTCGCTCGACTGCAGCATGATCAGCGTCAAATCAAGCATTTTACCCACCGGGCTTACGCAGATGGCCATCTTAACAAGTGGGAACGCCGCCAATTGGCCGACATGAAAAAACAGGCAAACCGTCATATCTACAAGGCGAAGCATAATCGCGTGGTCTACGATCCCTGCCGCCCAGTTGTAAAGCGCCCCCACGGTGGTGACCGTCACTACCCGCAATACAGAGCCACCACGCTTCAGCACGGAGCTTTCAGCGGTGCTGTGGTACAACCGGGCGTGTCCGTTGCGTGGAATATAGGTCTTCGCTGACAACCCCGCCTGCTTCCGAACATTCGGCCTGCGGAAACTTGTCGCAGGCCGAATTTTTGCCTCCGCCCCAGGTTCCGCTATAATCGAATGGCAAACACTGTTGCATTCGCTAAAACTCGCAGGATGACTAAACAGCGAAACGGGGGGGGCATTGTATGAGCTATCGTGGAACGATCGGCATCCTTACCGGCGGAGGGGATGTCCCGGGATTGAATCCAGCCATAAGGGCTGTCACTTTCCGTGCTTTGCGCGAGGGGTACAGGGTCGTCGGCATTCGCCGGGGCTGGGGTGGACTGGTGGACTATCTGCCCGATAAGCAAGCCGACAACAGCGACCATGTACAAATCCTCTCGGAGGACATTGTCAACCGCGCCGGTCGCACGGGAGGCACATTTTTACACACCTCACGCACCCTGCCTGCGCGCCTGCCGCGCACTGCCGTGCCTCCGCATTTGCGAGTGCAGTACGATAACGACTTTAACGACCTCACCCCCCAGGTATTGCGCGCCCTCGAAGCCATCGGCATCGATTATCTCATTCCTATCGGCGGCGATGACACCCTGAGTTACGCCGAACGATTGAGCCGTGAAGGGGTGCCTGTCGTGGCCATCCCCAAAACCATGGATAATGACGTTTCCGGCACCGATTACTGTATCGGCTTCAGTACCTGCGTAACCCGCACCATTGAACTGACCCACACATTGCGCACGACCGCCGGTTCCCATGAACGATTACTGGTTATCGAGGTTTTTGGTCGGTATGCAGGGTTTACCGCCATGCTGCCAACCGTGGCGGGAGCCGCTGACCGCTGCGTCATCCCTGAACAGCCCTTTGATATGGAACATTTGACAAAACTGCTTGTTGAAGACCGAAATCGCCACCCCAGTGCCTACGCGGTAGTACTGGTGTCGGAAGGCGCGACGATGGTCGATGAGGAGAGTATGTCCTTTGAAAGTATTGAGAGTGACCAATACGGTCACCGAAAGTTGGGTGGTATTGGAGACAAAGTCGCTGCAAGGCTCAAGGAACTGTCACCCAAATTCAACAACGGTAAACGCATCAACATCGTCAATCAACGGCTTGGCTACCTGGTACGTTGCGGCAACCCGGATGCCATCGACTCCATCGTACCCATGGCTTACGGCAATCTGGCCCTGGATCTAATCCTTGAAAACCGGGTTGGACAGCTGGTTGCTCTGCGTAACGGTTGCTACACCAGCGTACCGATTGATATTGTAACCAGCCGCAAAAAAGTAGTGGCCGTCGAAAGGCACTACAACAAGGAACGTTACAGGCCAAAATACGAAACTTTCCGGGATCAACCTATGTTTATCATGACCAGCGAAGACTGACCATTGCAAGGCAGGCCTGACTTATAAAAAAAGCCCGGGATTAGTTTTCCCGGGCCGAGCAAAGAGCGTGTCGGCGATGGTTACTAATTGTCGAGCATAGACCGTGCCTCCGGATTGTCGGGATCCAGAAGCAATGCCTTGCGATATAATTCTTGCGCCCTATAGGTAATGCCAAGCCTCTGATACAAGCCGGCTGCGTTCAACAAAAGAGGCAGGTCCCGTGGGCGAGCTTCCATGCCTATGCGCAGGACCTCCAGAGCCGCATCGAATCCTTCCTTGCTGATAAAATAAGCCGCTATCTGCTGAAACAGTTCGGTGGAGACCGAGGGTTCGGCGGAGGCCATAATTGCCGATTGCAGATAAACAGGCCCGGCGGCGTTATCCTTTCCCTGCGAGGCAAGATAATCGCCGAATTGTCGATAAACCTCGGCCCGTTGGGGCAAGTAAACGCGCCATCGTTCGCTGGATATGTTCTTCTTTTCAAAATAGCGCAACCAAAAACCGGTCTCTTCGGGAGCAAGCAGCAAAAGCCTGGACAAGGTCGCCATTGCCTTTGGATCGTCGCCCCTGGATAGTAGATAGACAAGGTGATCGTGCTGCAATGCCGAAGAAAACGGCGAATTTCTCAACCCGGCCTTCATCAGCGTCTGCCCAGCCTCGGCATCACCGCGACCCGCCAGGAGGGCTCCGACACGATAAAGAGGCTCCCCGGCAAGGGGATCAAACCGCAAGGCTCTTGAAAAAAATGCCCGCGCTCTTTCATCTTCCCGTTGTGCGGCCCAATAATTTCCGACTGCAAACCAGTGGTCGGCCTCGAGAGGATCGAACAGCAATCGTGAATTCAGTGGTATGTGAGTCTCTCCGGCCTCCTCCGCTGTTGTTGCAATGGTTGCCGCCGGTCGCAAAGGTGATGACACCGCCAGCCATGCTTTACCGCCGACATAAACGACCCCGGCAATTCCAAGCAGACCGGCGAAAAAGATCATCGCCCGGCGAGTCCCCGGCGATAAATCACCCAATGCAGCTTCCGGCTCCCCAGAGGAACTGAAACAGCTTGTCGCTATCAAAAGCGCCGCCAGGAAATACCCCGTCAATCCCGGCCACATGGCGGACGGCTGAAACGGGTCGGAGCCTGCGGCAAAACAAACAACCAGTCCGGCAAACGCGCCAGGAAAAAAGTACAGGGACATGCGGTTTCGCCTTTTGAGCCAGGCGGTCACGCAGGCCAGAAGCACCGCGGCCCAGAAACACACGGTCAGGAATACCCCGACAAGACCACCTTCGGAGAGGACGGCAAGACCAAACACGCGGCCCTTATTCTCCGCCGGAGAAGTTGTCAGGTTTGTGTAACGCATTTTCAGACCGGGCAGGTTGCCTGGTCCAGCACCGAACAGGACAAAATCCTTTACCAGGGATTGACGATCAAGGGAGGCAAAAGCTGGCACGGAAGTACCTATCGCATTGCGCTGTACCGATTTCAGGGTACCAAGCCCAACCACCACCAATATCAGCAAAGAAAACACCACGGACGTCAAGCAACCGGCGCGACTGGTGCTACGCAGCCAAAGCATCACGGTCATTACCACAAGTCCGCACACCAGAGCTACCTGAACTTGCGGCGGACCAAACGAGGTCACAGCAAAACTCATCAGCAACGCGGATGCCAGAAGGTAGCCGTGAAGATGATTTACCGGGTGTCGCAATGCCTGAACCAGTCGTTTATGCCATTTACCGTAATTTTGATGCGGTTTGGCATAAAGATGACAGACCAGTACCAGCGGCACAAGGGCTGCCAATGACACCATCCCCCCTCTGAACACCGTATCGAAATACCCGACGCTCAATCCTCCCGCAACCCTGACCAGACGCACCCCGATCGTCATCAGAGCGACGAGGCCAACAGATAACCCGAACCACTGTAACAGTTTTCCCAATCTGGCATGATCGGCGCCGACCTGTGCCGTCATAAAGAAAACCCCCGCTATCACCATGAATTGCAAAAACCATAAAAATGCGGGTTTTGCAACAAGCGCAAGGGGCATCCATGCATCGGGACGTAATATCCAGACCGTTTCGCTGTACAGTTGATAACCACCAGGCGACATAAAAGACAGTATCGCCGGCGGAAGAGGGACACATTGGATCAACAGCAAGAAGAACCACCCGACAAGTGCTGCATAACCCGGAGGCCGCCACAGTCTGTCACCGGGAAAATGCAGCATTCCCACCAAGGTGAGCGAAACGGGTACAATCAGAACCGCAGCCCGCCATGACAAGGGCACAACCTCGCTGAACAGGGTACATACCCACACAGCAACGAGTAGCCAGCCCCATGCCTTAGACATCCAGCTCCCTCCCTGCAATAACAGCGGCAGGATTATCTTGCACAAGCTTAAGGGCCGCTTCCTCTCCAATAAGCTGTGCCGCAACACGCACACCTTCTGTTAACCGCGGCAGTCGGTAATGCGACGAGTGACCATCGCTTGCAAGAATATGTACCCAGCCACAGGAAATCAGATGACTGGCGCAAGCCTGGACATCCACTCCGAAGGTCCCTGTCAGACTGCCGGCCGTAACCTGCACGAGAGCCCCGGCAAGCACAAATCGTGCAAGGCAATCGGGACGTTTGAGAATGCTCGGATTACGCTCTGGGTGGGTAATAATCGGACACAGACCCGCCAATTGCCACTCGAATAGAATCTGTTCAGCATTGGCGGGCAGGTGACTGTGAGGGAACTCCAACAGCACATACCTGGTTCGATTGACCGTATAGAGGGACACGATCTCCACGGGCAGAATAGAAGCCACGTCGCCCCCCGGAAGAATGTCGATAGACAGGCCTTCTCTCTTTAATACGTCGGTAAGCAAAGCGATCTTTTCCGCAATCAACTCCGGTGTCGGGATCACGTTATTAACATGCGGAGTTGCAACAATCGTTCGAATTCCATCCGCAACAGCGATGCGAGCCATGGCAAGCGATTCCTCCATGGATGATGAACCATCATCCATGGAGGGCAATATATGGCAATGAACATCAATCATGATTATTTGCTCGTTTCAGTAGCCGGCGTCTTGGCTTTTTTACCTTCGTCGTAATGATGGTAATAGCTGTGATGGTAATAAGAGGATTTGTCGAGTTCCAGGGCATTGATAACCAGCCCAAGGATGCGCGCGCCGGAATCCCGAAGGGTTTTCAGCGCCCTGTCGGCAATCTCATAGGTCGTCGTCTTGCTGGCGGCCACCATGATCACGCCATCGAACATGCGACACAACAACCGGGTATCCGACACAGGCAACACCGGCGGTGAATCGCAGATAATAACATCGAATTCACTGCTTAATGAGTCGATCAAGCTCGGCAATCTGTTGGAAATCAGCAACTCCGACGGGTTGGGCGGAATCGGCCCGGCGGTGAGCACAAACAGATTCGGGATGGTGGTTTTCTGCACAATATGACCATCCGACGCACCGGCCAGGTAGGAGCTCAGCCCCCGGCTGTTGGGGACCTTCAGTACCTGGTGGATACGCGGCTTTCTCAGGTCACCGTCTATCAACAACACCCTTTTTTCAGACTGGGCAAGGGTCATGGCCAGATTAATAGAGGTGGTCGTCTTTCCCTCTCCGCCCCCCGCGCTTGTAAGCAGAATGCGGCGAGGTGCCTGATCGGCAAAGGAAAGAAATACAGCGGTTCGAAGTCCCCGATAACTTTCCGCGAAGGTTGATTGTGGTTCACGCTGAACCGTCTCCTCGACATCGTATTTCGGATGACGACGCAGGGCGATCACACCGAGAATGGGCAGTCCGAGAATCGCTTCAGCGGCTTCGGGGTCTTTAACGGTGTTATCAAGATAATTAAGGAAAAATGCCAGTGCGATTCCACCTGCGAATCCAATGATCAATCCAAGCAGGAGATTGACTTTTTTCGTAGGTAGAGCCGGAATTTTGGGTAGCATCGCCTGTTCCACGATCCAGAGAACAACAGGACTGGAATCTTCGGTGATACTCTGTTCCTTCAGTTTGAGCATCAAGGCATCATAGAGTTGACGGTTGGTATCGACTACCCTTTTGAGGGCACCGTATTGGATGAATTTTTCGTTAAACCCCATGGTCTCGGACTTGGTACCCATGAGCTTGCTGCGCAAGGTGTTTTCATTAGACCTCGCCAGTTCATAATCGGTTTGGATGGAATCAATGATGCGATCGATTTCCTGACGTTTTTTCCGCTGCAGAATCTGCAGATCCCCTCTGGCCTTGACCATCAGTGGATGTTTCGAGCCGAATTTGTTCGACAACTCCATTATGCTTTTTTCGGTCTCGATGATCTGGGCCCGAATCGCCTGCAGGGAGGGATCGGAGGTAATCGCCGACATACTCTCCGCCTGCCTGTAATTACCCCTTGCCCGGTCGATCTTGCTTACCAGGATCTCCAGTTCCTTGCGGCGGGTTTCAGACCGCAGCAGCTGCATATTGATCTCGGACAGTTGTTCCGGCACGACAGTAAGGCGATCTTCCATGGTAACAATATCGTTGGCCCTCATGTAATCCTGCAGGGCCTGTTCAGATGCCTTGAGTTTCTGCGCCTCATCCTCAGCCTTGCGCCCCATCCATTCAAGGTTGTGTCGAGTAGCATTCATTTTCATCTGGAGGGTTTCTTCAATATAGGCCTTGGCCGTAGTATTGGCTACCATCGCTGCAAGTTCAGGATTTGGAGAGAAATAGCTGATAGTTATCAGACGGGTCCCTGGAACAGGTTTAACAAACAGAGAATCAGACAGTTTACTGATAATGGCATCCTTGCGGTTCTGGGCCTTCTGCCCCTTGGCAAACAGAACGCGTTTGGCATCGGCGACCGCTTCGCTACACAGTTGCCATGTAAATTGCAAAATCGTACGTTTCTTGTTGGCCGCTTCCAGATACCTGTCGTAATCCTCCTCAAGGTTGAGAATATCCACCACCTTTTCAACGACGTTACGACTGCGGATCAACTGCAATTGGGTTTTGTAAAATTCAGGGTCGTAGCCCCCCCCCCTGATTCGCCCAGTCAGATCCCCTCCTTCTACCTTTTCAATCAGTACTTTGGCCACACCTTCGTAAAGGGGCGTAGCTGCGTAGGTGAATAAAACCACCAGACCGAAAACAATTATGAAAAAGGTTAGAACAACTCGCCGGTACTTACGCACCGTCCCAATCATGTCCAATAGATGAAGATCGGTCTTTTTAAAGGGCATACTCTCACTCTGCCTCCCTTGAAATTATCGGGTTAATCCGTTGCATGCTCAGGTATAATCACCCGCACGAAACACTGGGAGGATGTCGGACTATCCATGAGCCGGCTGCAAATTCGGCCCATATGGTTCGACAGGCTCTTAGAAAAAACTTTCCGGCACCACGATGACATCTTCCGGCATGACAAGGGTATGCATCGGAACTTTTTTAATAACGGTTTCCACATCATCAACGCGACGGATCAGACGAACCCGTTTTTGGGAGGCAAGCTCGGAAAACCCTCCGGCCATGGTGATCGCCTTGATCACCGTCGTCCCCGCCTCCAGTTTATACGCATCCGGTCGCCTGACCTGGCCGGTGACGAAAAATACGCCGGCTCGGGGCACAAAGACGCTGTCTCCATCCCTGATAGCCACATTTGTCGAGGTCTCCTGTTTTTCCAGCAGATTCTTAAGGTTGACGGATATCAGGTCGTCCTGTCCCGGATTACCGGGATTTTTCCGTTTGATGGTGACTTCATTGCCAGCTTCCGTCGTCATTCCACCGGCTTTGGAGATCAGTTCCATCAGACTGGTAGTACCGCTCAATTCATATAGCCCGGGTGCCTTGACCTCCCCCATGATAATGGCTCTTTTACTGCGGAATTCCTCTACAAACACCGAAACTTGCGGATTCCTAATAAAGCCGGCAGAGAGTTTGGCTGCGATTTTGGAAGCAACCTGCGACACGGTCAACCCTTCGATTTTCAACTCGCCAACGAGTGGCATTTGAATCGTGCCGTTGCCACTGACCCGGGTGGTGGTTTCCAGATCGGGATTATCGTAAACCAGGACTTTAAGCACATCACCTTCCCCGATCCGGTAATCCAGCTGTTCCACGCACAGAGCTTCCCGACCTCCTGCCAAAAGCAAAAGAAACAGGGTAAACGTAAAGGCAAAATGTCTCATGGTCATATACCTCCGGATCGTCCTGGTTTCAACCAGGTTCTCAAAGGGCGAAAATCAGGTTAAGGTAAACATTGTTACGATCATAGTCGAAGTCGCTAAAACTGGAGTCACGCTTGAGATAGTCGTAGCCGCCGGATACGACCAGCCATCTGGTCAAGGTATATTTCAAATCCAATCCCGCACCATAATAGTTATCGCGCCGATCACCAGAAGTCCCCTCTTCGCGATAACTATTTCGCGTGTAATAAATGCTGGCGGAAGTCATTAATTTCGGCATAATCGTCTGAAAATAGCGCAGTTGAACCTTGTGGGCCAGGGAATAGGCCGTTCCGGGGATCTCCGTTTCATTGGTCTTGCGCGTAGCTCTCAATTCAAGGGAGGACTTCGGTGTGAAACGGTGATGTAGCTGAATTTCGGCCAAAAGGTTCTCCACCTCATCACTACCGCTTACATCGAAGTCTTTCAAGCCGTAGCCGATCCTGGCGCGCAAGCGCGACTTAACGGTGGCGATCCATTCCACACCAGCATATACCTGGTGTTCCTCACTGTCGGAAATAACATCTTCGTCATAATCGATATCGATGAAATTGTACTCCAACAAGGCTGAAGTCTTGGGCAGGAAGCGGTAGAAAAACCGGCCGGCGAAACTATTGTCCTCGCGGTCACGAAAGGCGTTACGATCGGCACTATAATCCAGGGTATAAAAGCCGTATTCTCCTTCGATACGGGTTTTCGGAGAAACCTCGTAGCTGACGGTACTGCTGACCAGATTTGATTTGAACTTGTCAAGATCAGTACTGATGCCGGTACCGTAGGCATCATGATCAAGTTCGTAAATATCCATCACATCGATGGACAGGCCACCACGAAAGTTGTATTGAAAAAAACCTTCAGCCCGCTGATTGACATGATCTTCGGAATCGAATTCGTCATGCAGCAGAATGTTCGCCTGATATTTTGCGTAGGCTTGCATGCGGCTGGCCGCCTTGGTGCGAAAACGGCTCAACTCAAGCCCGCCGGGCGAGGTATTCAGGGTGCTTAAGCGAATTAGCGGATAGCGACTGGCCGGCAGCACAAACCAGATGCCGGGAGTGATCATAGTGATGAAATCACTTTCCCGATTGGATTCACTATTGAAGAGGTTATCCTTATATAATTCGCCAACCGACAAAAAGGGATGGATATATCCCGTCTTGCCACCCAGAATTTCTCCAAGGCGCACTGTGGTGGTGGATTGTTCAAACGGACCTTCGCTGTAAATAGCAGGTGGCAGTATTCCCGGTGCTTCGGTCTGCGCTGCCGCCTCCTCTTCCTCCATCGCAACTTCCGCGCTCCAAGCTGGCTGTCCCAACAGGGAAAACAAAAGTACCCCCCACAAAATTTTACCGTACATGGCATCTCCCTTGTCGTGATTACGTATTAAATGATGACCTGCCTGTGACTGGCATCAACCAATCCCAATGCGATATGCTCTTATTAAAAGGCTAACAAAAGATGCCCGAAAGTCTATCTATCGCTATGCTCAACAGGGCTACAAGTCCTGCTCAGGATTTTTTTTTGAGACAAGGTTAAGCCTGTCGATGCCATGGGAAGGATTCTCGTCGGCATGGATACCCGTGATTCCACCGTTGTGAAACTCAGGCACCAACTCCTTCAGAATCGCGACCACCCGTTCCACATCGGTTTGGCGGGTTGCCTCAAGCAGAAGTTCCGATTCGTCGTTCAGCCACTTGCTCGAACAGGAAGCTGCCTCAAAAATCCGTATCTTTTCATGGCGGGTCGCCTTGACGCCTTCCCCCGAGATCAGCAGTTCCTCGTAAAGTTTTTCTCCCGGCCGCAAGCCGGTAAAAACGATCTCGATTTCTTCATAAGGCTTGCGCCCCGACAACCGGATCATTTCCTCCGCCAGACATACAATTTTGACGGGGTCGCCCATATCCAAAAGAAAGATCTCGCCGCCCTGCCCCATGCATCCGGCCTGTAACACCAGTTGCACCGCTTCGGGGATGGTCATGAAAAAACGGGTGATTTCGGGATGTGTAACCGTTACCGGCCCCCCCTTGAGAATCTGGTTGCGAAATGTCGGAATTACGCTGCCATGACTGCCGAGAACATTCCCGAACCGGACGGTAACCGCTTTGCTGCCGCCGTTACGTGGCAGATTCTGCACATAGAGCTCAGCCACCCGTTTGGTCGCTCCCATGATATTGGTTGGATTGACGGCTTTGTCGGTTGAGATCTGTACAAAATGCTCGACACCACTTCCGAAACTGGCATCGACAATATTTTTGGTGCCGAACACATTGTTCTTGACCACTTCAATGGGATTGACTTCCGACATGGGTACATGTTTGTAGGCCGCAGCATGAAACACAACGTGGGGTTTATACTCGGAAAAAACCTGGGAAACGCGGACAACATCGCGTATATCGCTGAGACTGGCAGACAGGGACAGCTGTGGATATTTCTCCCTCAATTCATTTTCGATATAAAAAAGGGGGGTTTCGGCATTTTCGAAAAGCACCAGATGAGCGGGCTCGAATTTGGCCACCTGGCGACAAATTTCACTGCCGATGCTGCCGGCGGCCCCGGTTACGAGAATACGCTTGCCATGCAGGTAAGCATTGATCTCATGAACCTCAAGGCGGATCGGCGCGCGACCGAGAAGATCTTCAAGTTGGACAGGACGACATTGTTCCAGGGAAACCCGTCCGTTGATAATGTCTCCCATGGCCGGCAATATTTTTGAAGTTATCGCCTGGCGTTTACAAAGAGTTACGATATCCCGCAATTCTCGCGGCGTAACCGATGATTGTGCAATGATGACCAGGTCGATGCCGTTGCGGGTGCAGATTTTTTCCAGATCATTTTGCATACCGATAACCGGCACTCCATAAAACACCTTCCCCTGGCGCCGCACATCATTGTCGACATAACCGAGCACCGCTTTATCAAGCTTGGGGTTTTCACGGATTTCCCGCACGATGGATTGCGCCACGACGCCGGAACCGACAATCAACACCGATTTAGGTTTGGAATGGTAGCCTTTTGAGTTAAGCGCCAGATGTTCGCGCAGGATGCGCGTTCCCACCCGCACACCGATCATGGTGGAAAAACACAAAATAAAATCAAGGACAATCACCGATCGCGGCAGATCTTCAAAAGAATGAAAGAAGACCACGTAAAGTACCACGGCTACCGTGGCCAGCGCATTGGCCTTGAAAATCTGCAGAAGATCGGGGATGGACACATATCGCCACCATCCTTCCGCAAGCCCCAGTAACCAGAAAACCGTAATTTTGAGAATAACAACCGCGGGAAGCAATGCTAATATGGTGGGCCAGTAATCGCTGGGAATGATCAGATCAAAACGCAGGGCAAAAGCATCGACCCACGCAAAAATAATAGCTGCCACATGGAAAAGCCCAATGAAAACTTTGCGAACCCAGTTATTGCAGATTGGCATGGCAGGGTTCCACATCACTTACCTCCTGGGATAAATGAATACCCCCTTAAATATAGGCCCAGGAGGTTGTTTACAGGCTCCTGGGTGGAATGGATAATGAGAATTTGATAACCACAATGGTCTTATGAGAAAACGGCATGTATTTTAGTCACTTATGTAGTTATAGAGATATCATAGGGGGGCCCATTGTCAAATGAATCGCGTCTTATCGTCTGAACGACACCACAGCACCGCCACCCTCCCCACAGAAACTGAGGCCACTGGCAAGGATCGGAGGAATCAGCACGAGGCCCGATCAAAAACCTGCCTGATACGGTTTACCATGGTATGCATATCATCAACATCGAGAGTGGGGTGCACAAGAAACATGAGACCTGTTTCATTGAGCTGGAAGGCATTTGGCAACCGTTCGGACGGTCCCAGTCCCGCATCCCTGAAAGCTTTTTCCAGATAGATCTCACCACAGGTTCCAGTCAACCCGGGTACGCCTCGCTCCTCCAAGGCTTGCAGTATGTGCTGCCGGTTCCACCCCGGTTGCAGGTGTTCGGGGCGAAGGAACCCATAATACTTGTAATAGGCGTGCTCCAGATAAGGCGGCGGTTCGGTGATGCGCAATGCCGGGATATCGCGCAATGCCTCGGTCAAAATGCGTGCATTGCGTCGTCTCAGGCGCAACCACTCAGCCAGTTTTTCGAGAGCCAAACATCCCAGAGCCGCCTGCATCTCGGTCATGCGCCAATTGGTTCCGAAAGATTCGTGCAACCATTGAAATCCGGGGTTTTTGTTCTCACGGTAAACAGCCGCATAACTTTTGCCGTGATCCTTGTAGGCCCAGGCGGTTTCCCATAGTGCCTGGTCGTTGGTGACCAGCATGCCTCCCTCACCGCCGGTTGTGATGATTTTATCCTGGCAGAATGAAAAGGCGCCAAGATCGCCGATGCTGCCCACCGGTTGCCCCCGGTAGGTCGCACCAAGAGCCTGAGCGCAATCCTCGATCACTTTCAAGCCTTTTTCGCGAGCGAGAGCCATGATGGGGTCCATTTCGCAAGGCCAGCCGGCAAGGTGAACCACGATAATCGCCCGCGTCCGAGGGGTGAGAACCCTCGCTATGGTCTCAGCGGTTATATTCTGACTGACAGGGTCGACATCGGCCAGTACAGGCGTTGCGCCACGCATCACCACCGCACCTGCCGAGGCAATAAACGTCCGGCAGGTCGTAATCACTTCATCACCGGGACCGATGCGCAGAGCATGCAGAGCGAGTTCCAATGCGACTGTTCCGTTAGCCAAGGCAATGGCGTACCGCGCCCCTGACCGCTGCGCAAAATCCCTTTCGAATCGACGTGCAAAATCTCCGGTCCAATAATTGACTTTGCCGGAACGCAATACCTGGGCGACTGCGGCAATGTCCTCCTCATCAAATACCGGCCAGGATGGCATGGTCCAGGTTCCCTCAACATGCCCACGCGCGTTGTTGTTCATCATGGATTCCCCCTGCCGAGATTCAATCCTATCCGTTCGCCGGGAATCATTCCCGCGCACACTTCGTCACCTTTTACAAAGCTAAGGTCGTTTTCCTCATCATCCGGATCGCCATCTCCTTCCCGAGCCAGGCAGTTTTCTGCTTCAGCCTGATCTCCTCCCCTCTCAAGGGCAAGGTCGGTTTCCGCATCATCCGCATTGGCAGCCACCCCTTTGCGGCCTAAAACCATTATCACGGTCTTTAGAAGAATTTTTACATCCAGCCCCAGGGACCAGTTTTCGACATACCAGACGTCCAAGGACAGTCTTTGATTCCACGGCAAATAGTTACGCCCATGAATCTGGGCCAAGCCAGTCAAGCCTGGCTTTACTGCATGCCGAAGCCGTTCTCGCTGACTGTACCACGGTAAATAATGGGTGTAGAGAGGACGTGGTCCAACCAGACTCAAATCTCCTTTGAGCACGTTGAACAATTCAGGCAACTCGTCGAGGCTGGTATTACGCATCATACGGCCCAATGGCGTCAGTCTTTGCCCATCGGACAGCAAATTACCATCGCTACCGCGCTCTTCGGTCATGGTGCGAAACTTGTACAGAGTAATCGGGCGTTCATTCCATCCTGGCCGCACCTGACAGAAAATTGCCGGAGAACCCAACCTCCAGCGCACCAGAATCCATAAACCAAGCAAAACAGGCCACAACAACAACAAGGCGGATACCGTCAGGAACAGATCCATACTTCTTTTCAAAAGGCCGTTTTGGTTAAGCCCCATGTCGCCTCTCTTTCTATTCACAGCCTGTAATCCGGTAATACTTGTGCGGCCAGCGCATTTTGAGGGATTTTTCAGCGCCCGGCATAAACCATACCATGGATGGAACCCGAACGATTTTAAAACCCATTTGTTCCTTATAACGACACAACCCCTGATTTTCCCGGGCATGAAGTCCGTCAATGACTTCGGTAACCGGCCCACCCCGCTCGCTCAGATATTTTATAAAAGCATACTTCAATCCGGTACCGATCTGATATGAACGCTCGGCGGTTCCTACCACCAGAGTATCGAGATAAGCAGTCTTTGCGACACAAAAGCTGATCAGATAACCACCGAGCCTGCCGCCGACAAAACCGCCAAGCACAGACACGAATCCGGCATCGAAAAACCTGGCCATCGCACGCCGGTAGGCCGAACGACTTTTGCGATGGCCATAGCCGGTCCTATCAACAGACGACAAATATAACGGATACCCTTGCTCCACAAGCAGTTCAAGCTCATCCACGGGGCGGATTTTAACATTGCTCTGGCAGATTCTCAGAGTGTAGCGCTTGTTTTTCGACAAGCAGTCAGCATCGAAACCTGCGACTCGGTCAAAATAGTGTACCGGCAAGGTGGCATTGGCCAAAGCCTCAGCGGAGTCATCGAGGACAGCACGGTAGCCCCAGCACCAAAGAGTCGGTTTTTGGATTTCATCAGGTTGCAAACGCGCCATCCAGTGTACAGGCTGGTAAAATCCCCCATGACTGGACATCCAATAGCGCCCATGACGATACACCACAGTGGAACCATGCTTCGCCAACCAATCGGCCAGTTCACTTTCCGTGGCCACCTCCAGAGCCATGCTGGACACATCGGTCGCTTGCTCTGATATCATCGAAACTCTTCCTCCATGCACGGTTATCCCTTTCCGGGAACGATAGAGCTCATCGCTTTTTGAAAAGGTTTGCGCACGATGAACATCATGCGTGCCCAGAACGGCACAGGATCACGTAACGCCCAGATAGCAAAGACATGCCGGTGCAGATAAGGCCGCAGATAATCGCTCAGGCGATAACGCTCCCTGGAGCGAAAGGCCAGGCTAAAACCGATATCGCGCACCAGATCTATCCAATATCTTCCCTCCTCGTACCTCGTGGAGATCGGCACTTCACCAAACGCCAGATGCCGATAATGCAACAGTGGGAAATTAAGTCCGCAGCGCACCGCCAGCAAGGTCGACAGATTATGGCGTCCATTGACTTCCATCAGTTTAAAAAGCCCGTCGCGCCGATCAAACTTGAATTCGGTACAGGCGAAACCATTAAACCCGAGAGCCCTCAATATGCTGCGTCCCGGCTCGATCACTTCCGGGATGCGCTCACTGCATACCACGCGTGGAGAACCGAACCAGGGAGGCCCATTGCGGATGTGGCGCGCGGTGAATTCGGCCAGAGCCTGACCGTCGATAAAATAAGCGTTGTAGTTAACCACCGTATCGTCATCGCCCGGGATGTATTCCTGTACCATTACTTCGAAGCCGGCATCGCGGGCTTCACGATAGGCAGTCAGCAATTCATCGAGATTGCCCACTGATGTCATCTTCCTCTTGAAGTGGGCAAAATAAAGATGCCCCTCCGATGGTTTTATCAGACAAGGAAATTCGATGCCTCGCGAAAACTCGACAATTTCGTCATCATTTTGAGGAACCAGGGTTTGAGGAATGGGGATGCCGCAGGCAGCCGCCAGGGCATAGGTATGACGTTTTTCAATGTAGCGCTCAGCGAATTCCCAAGGGGGGCACGCAACTTGAAAATATTTTTCCAACAGGGTTCGATGCTGCGATGCAAACACGACGGCTTCGTCGCCGGTCGGAATGATGATCCCGCCGGGCCACGAGCTGGCATGCTGCAGCAACAAAGCAAGAAACCCTTCAGGGTCTTTTTCGGGATGCGGTGCCGCCAAACTCTCCGTCACATACCGCGAATGCTGAGCAATATCGAAAGGCGCGTAATGCACTACCACCACAGGTATATCCTGCTCTCCCAGAGCGCGAGCGACCCCCAGGGCATTGGGATTGCCGGATAAAATTACGGCTGCTTGCTTGCGATTAACAGTCATCAACAAGCTCCAAAGGAATAGCTACAACCAATCAACCGACTATAATCATCGCCAGAAAACTTTATACCTTTACTATGTTTGATATCACTGCTGCGAAAATTGTCAAACCGGCGTTGGCGTCTCGAAAACAATCATAACAGGTGACAACTACATCGTTCAGCACTTGAAGCTGTCACGATGTTTCACGCATCACCTTTCTGTTTTCAAAGGTTTTCTATACAAAGGGAAAAAATCATCGGATCCCCCTGGTGCGTCTGTCAGTTTTTGCCGGGCAGCGCATAATGCGCTGTAGGCAGATTTCTCCAGAACCAGACGGAAGGTGTGAAATGGGGTGTATTCCGAGGAAAATCCGGCCTTGAAATCGAAGAGGGAATCATTTTGCCCTCCCAGACCGCCACCAAGATGAAGCAATCGAAGTCCTTTATCATGCCCCCATCTTCGCATAAAATCGAACATCATTTTTGACGGAGCCAACTTCAGGTATTCCTCGCTACTGCAACCAAGGTGATATTCCACAAGATCACCAACCACAGTAAAAAGCCCTGCCGAAGCCAGTTCTCCTTTGGCAGAAAACACACTGCAAAGGTGTAGATTCGGCTTCAGAAAATGCCTTAGATCGTCAAAATAAGTCCCCTCGAATTGATAAAAGGGATGGGCCCCTATCCTGTTCATCGTTTCACGATAAAGACGGATAAATTCCGGGTAATCATTCCATTCATCCAGCACGACATGGAAACCGGCTTGAGCAAGTTTACGAAGGCCTCTTCGATGATTGCTGGAAGTGTCCCGAATGATTTCTTCCAGGGGGCGAGCCAGATTGATGCTGACGGTCTGTCCATGCTGAACCAGGTCTCCGTTTTCCGGGAAAGCCTCTAGAGGACAACCAAGAAGGGGATGCAAACGCAAAAAAAGTGTGACCATGCCCTGGCTACGGGCAACCTCTACCATATTCAGCAGAAGGTTACGGCAGGCCTCGATCCTTTCGGGGCGGGAAAACAGGGGGGACGGATACCCATAGGGACTGGTTGCATCTCGCATTTCCTTATTGCATCCGGGCAAATGGGGGACTTGGCGCAATAATAGCGGCACCAGCATGGCATCGTTTCCCTCACGCACATAAAAAGCTGCCGGTTCCCCCCCTTCGCAACGGGAAGCAAGCGTCGCATAAGCCGGCAGGTGGTACACATCATGGGGGACTTCCCCAAGAAAATCTGCCCAGCGCTTATCTGTCGGATCCAGGAAAACACCAGTCATAAATCGTTCCGCTGATCGGAACTCTTCCTCAAGGTCAGAATCCCGACCTGGCTTATTTGTAAGGCTACTTTGCGAAACCGACAAATGTGGGTCAGATCAAACCAAACGCAGGAAAGTTCCCTGCAGAAGTGTTTGCAATACGCCAAATCGCAAGAACGAAGCACGTCTTGAGATTGTGCATAATTGGTGATTGAAGCAAAAGTCGTCATGAATTAATCCAGGATAAAGAAAAAACCCATAAACAGAGCCCTGCGAGTTCCGCAGCATCCAGCATTTTACCCGGTCAATCGGAGAACTTCATCGAATCCATGACCGGTTCACACGACTATAGACAGCCTGTCTGTATTTTTCCGGTATGAAAAACCTGGCAAATCGGAACACCTTCTTCTTGATCAGACAAACAACCGGCAACAGCCAATAAAGGCGATTAGGGATCTGGCAGTTACCCTCGGGGTAAAAGAGCCAACTCCCGGAGCGGCACCGGTAGCGCAGCTGTCTCATACAATTGACAATCGCGGAAAGTTGCAAATTATCGGCTTTTATCTCCATGTCGATAAAGGCAATATTGGCTTTTCCGAATCGTCCGACATCATGAATATCGGCCGAAACAAGATACGGACCGGAACTGTGCATGCCTTTCAACCAACGGAGAAACTGAAGATTCGGACCGAAACCACAGTCGAATTTGGTATTCCACAGTTCAATAAAATCAAAGGATTCAATTATTTTTTTGGTCAACACTCTTTTAATGTTGTTGGGATGATGCAAAACCGCCAACCCGCCATGGCGGTGTATGGCTTCGACCAAAGGGATGAGACCTTGCTCTATAGTCCCCCGATCCAGCAATATCGGCACGCCAATGGCTCCGATGTGAATAATAGCGCCCTCATGGATGACCTCGTATTCGATGCCGGGCACCAGCAGAACGTCACCGCTGCTGTTTGAACACTGTCTGCAATATTCATCGAATTTTTCCTGATCGAACCCGAGATCATGTTCGGTGAGCAACACAAAACCCAATTCGTGGACCTTGGCCCACGCCGCGATTTCCGCAAGACGATTTTTCCCGTCATAGGAAAAATCGGAATGGATATGATAGATCCCTGTAATACGTGGTGCGTCGGAAGACATCATGTGTAATTATCTGTCCTTAATCTGCCTGTGACCGGCGAACCGTCAAGGCCATTACGTTGCCCCCAAGAACTAAAAATTACGCACCAGCTTACCCGGCATCCCTGTAGAGACGCCAGTTTCACGGGTCTTTTCAATTGCTGCCCCATCGACAAAAACATCATCGAAAACCCGGAAAAAATAGCCGTTTCTTACGGCCGGCCGGGGGATTTCTTCGTGAAAAATAAAATGCCGGATACACATTTCAGGCATATTGAAATTATAATAAGCCCGGGCCGATTCCGTACTGGAAAACCTCGGGTTGATTTCAAAAAGTACCGGTCCATGCTCCGTCAGGCGCAGCTGGAGATTCAACGGACCAATATATCCCAGCTTTTCGGCGATGCTTTCACAGTAGCGGGTAATGCCCTCGTGAAAGATCACACTGGCCTTATTGGTCAGCCCGTGCCCCAGCGTCCTTTTCATGATAATCGATCCCACCGCTTTCGCCTGGCTGTTGCAAAAGCACCCCACCGTGAACTCTTCATCATCGGGCAGAAGATATTCCTGGATGATAGGATAGTTCACCTGGTCAACGAAAAGCTCAAGCTGTTGTCGGTCATGCGCCACAGCCAGCCCGCGAGACCCGGCCCCGAAACGGCTTTTAACGATGTAGGGAAAGGGTACATCCTGAAGGAAACGATCTAAGGACGGCTTATCCTCGGGAATGCATGATTGTGGATAGCTGAAGCCGTTCTCTTTCAAAAAGGAGACCAGTTTCCACTTGTCCGCGGCAATCTTCAGGGTCTCGAAGTGAGGAGCGACAATATACGCACCCGTTTCCTCCTGAATCTGCGGAGCACGCTCACCAAGCACCATCATCTCTTCACTGCCTCCGGTCATGACAATATCGATTTTTTCGGTCGTAATAATTTCCTTGATACGAGCCAGATAATCATCCGAACCGGCACGGGGAATGACATAGCCTCGATCGGTGCGGTACAACCCAACGGCAAGGTAAGAGCTGTCGCACGCCACGATGCGTATGTCGAGAGTCGACTGCTTGAGAGCTTTCCAGATAAACACGCACTGGTCGCCGCCCGCACCGGTCAAAAGTACTGTGGTTTTTCTTCGGGAAGATAGCATCATTCAGCATCCTTTGTTTGTTCAGCAGTCGGAAGTGAGTCTGAGGGAAGAGTCCCCTCCCGCTTCTCTTTTCGTGTACCTGCAAAATGTGCGGCGAGAGTCCCCCCTGCTGTCGTTACACCTTCCCGACTGACAACCTTGATCAGGGTCAGCCAGAGAATTTTCAGATCGAGCCAAATAGATTGATGATCGACATACCACACATCCAGCGCAAACTTGTCTTCCCAGGTAATGCCATTGCGCCCATTGACCTGGGCCCATCCCGTTATCCCGGGTTTTACCTCCTGGCGTCGCATCTGTTCAGGGGTGTAAAGCTCCAGATATTTCGTGAGCAACGGCCGCGGGCCTACCAGACTCATATCTCCCCGCAAAACATTGAACAATTGAGGCAACTCATCAAGGCTCAGGCTGCGCAGTAAACGCCCCAGTCGCGTAATCCTTTGTTGGCCGGGAAGCATATTCCCTTTGTCGTCGTATGCGTTGCACATGCTTCTGAATTTCAACAAACTAAAAGGCTGGCAATGCAGTCCCGGACGTATCTGGCGGAAAAACACCGGAGGCCCCATACTCATAAGTATAGCCAAGGCTACCAACCCGACAAGAGGCAGGCTAAGAACCAGCAGTAATATGGAAACGATCAAATCCAGAGATCTTTTCATGCGCGGTTTCAGCTCGCTAAGTGAACGGGTGGATAGATTCCCAATTTTGACAAATTCCTCGCTGATCGGTGTTGAAACCTTCAGCGCCAATCTCAGCACTAATCGGGCGAAGCGGAATTCACGGCAACTTTTGGACTTTTCTGTCCACACGGGTTACTAAGCAATCCCAGGTTATCCAAAATCACATGATTGACCTTTTCAACATCAAATTTTTCTTCAGCAATCCGGCGACTGGCAGAGGCCATCATATGTCCCATGGAAGGCTGCAAAATAAATTTTTCCATGGCTTTGGCTAATGCTTCGGAATCCCCTACTGGAATTAAAAACCCGTTAACACCATCAATGACAGTCTCCCGGCAACCTGGTGCATCGGTAGTAATAATCGGCCGTGACATAGCCATAGCCTCAAGCACTGATCTAGGCGTGCCTTCTCGATAGCTTGGTAATACATAAACAAACGCGTCTTCAACTGCATTTCGAACATCATCCAGAAAGCCTAAGAATTCAATGCGGCCCTCCTTTACCCACTGATCAAGTTCATCTTGTGTGATATGGAACCGATCGTCCTTAATAGGGCCAACTAAACGAAAAACAATGTCGGGATACTTTTTCTTTAAAATTTTGGCTGCTTCTGCATATTCTCTTACACCTTTTTCTTTTAACAATCTGGCAATTAGAAGAAACGAAATTTGAGCAGGAAGTTTTTTGGAGGAAAAATATTTTATATCGACACCAGAGCCATTTATCAAAACCAAACGATTTTGTTTATCAACAATTTTTTTTTCTAAAAACAAATCCATATCATCTCTGTTTTGAAAAAACATTACGTGTTTTTTGGTTATGGCTAAACGATAAAGGAACACAGTAGCTAGTTTTAATATAACACTAGCAGAATCAGAAAATGGGTGACCTAAACCGGTAATAATTGACCCGACCATAGGCACTTTAGCTATATTGGCACTGATGGATCCATAAATATTTGGCTTTATTGTATAGGTGAGCACAACATCTGGCTTGACCCTTTTCAAGAACCTGACCATGTTTAAAATCCCCCTTAAGTCCTGGAGGAAGTTCATACCTGTTCGGTCCAGACTAATATCATGATAGGATGCTCCCAATTTATTAAGTTCTTCTTTAATATTTTCTGGAGCATCTGGAGCACAGGCGATCACATCATGGCCGTTTTCAATCATTTCCTTGATTAATGGCCCTCGAAAGGTGATAAGACATCTGGAAAGATTGCCTATTATAACAACTTTGGCCATTATGTTGCACCTCCCATATTTGCGATAAATTTAAACATTCACTATTTTCTATTATTATACTGTATAATTTGCTCTGTTTTCCTTTTTATATAGTTATAAATTTCATTTCTACGATAGGTCAACTTTTCATCTGCATATTCTTTAGCTGTCTCTAAATTTCTAACAGACATAGTTTTCATGCGCGCAGGGTTGAAGTATAACTCAGCGATTTTTTTTGCCAGCCCTTTAGCATCACCAACCGGGACCATGGCGTCGGGAGGCAATAGCTCTGGAATCCCACTGGCATTAGTCCCGAGGCAAGGCAATCCTCTGGCCATCGCTTCAATCATAGCCCGTGGCAATCCTTCCCCTTTTGAAGGGAGAACAAAAAGATCCGCCTTATCAAGCTGCTCTTTCACGGCATCACCGGAAGGCAAGCGTCCAAGAAAAGTAACTTTTCGCCCTATTTCTTTTAAAGCAACCCGTTCTTCCAAATTTTTACGGAATTTCCCGTCACCAACAATGGTCAGATGAGAATCAACCCCCATTTGGAGACAAACCTCAAACGCATCAATTAAAGTATCAGTCCCTTTATATAGTTGTTCAAGGGTACAAACGGTAACCAGCTTGATCGGCTTAATCGTATCGTCATAATCGCGTGGCTGATCCACTAAATATGAGTTGTCCATTCTAATACTGGAATAGTATGTGGTGAAAGCATCCTTGGAGGCAGGATAGCGTTTTTGCAGGGTAGATTTGGTTACATAGGATACAGCAGAAGCATTTGAGCAATATCTTCTCAAATCAATCGGTGATTTTATACGTAAAAACGGCCGCAGAGGATGCTGTATAGACCCTGGGGAAAAAACCTCGTAGGGATCTGATACAACTTCCATGGCATACGGAAATTTAATTTTTATCAACTCTCTGATCAAAAGCCCACCAAAGATAGATGGACACCTGGCAATGAAGGCAGAGTGGTTTTTGGCTTCTGCGCAAATGGAGCGAATTGCTTTCTTTATGGATCTTGACTTACGGATATAATCCATGGGTCCCCAAAAATATGGTACCTCAATGAAGTTGACACCCGGTCCAGTAACAGGAAATTTCTCCGATATAACTGTCTTTTTCGCCCGGCCAACAACTGTCACGGAATCAAAGACATCCAGGTATCTTTTGAAAAAGAAATACCCCGTTGAATTTTCATTATCCGTGTAAATACGACCGTTTTCATCTTTTTCAAATCGTTTTTCATGCGTTACGACAAGATTCATAGTGTTTACACCGACTTTCTATTTAGTTGTAATAATATAAAGTCCTTCGAAACACCTAATCAAATGTTCCGTTTATCATATGAGTGCTTATCTTTTGCAAAAAAGGTCCACCCAAAAATTAAAATTGCTGACCAGACTGCAGGCCTAATAAAATTAAAGATGTCATTTCTGATCCAAATTAAAAGAAAACATAAAATACATCCATTGATTGCAACCCACCTTCTGTCAGACAAACCAATTTCGCACTTTATTTGCCACTTTGTCAGGAAATACCCTATCATGAAAAAACCGAGGAAAATTCCAACCACGCCAAACTGAACATAAAATTCTGCAATTTGAAGAAAGCCTAATCCACTTTTCCCGTAAGGATTCATATAGGAAGTGATCCAGGAGGTCAAACTACCGGAATCTTCTCGAAGCTTCCAAGCCCCAAGGTTTGGGATAATTTTTGATAAAGCCTCCACATAGGTGTCCCCATAGCGATAATTCTCTATTTCTGGAATAATTATTATTGTTCCAAGAAATGTCTGAAAACTCGCCCCTGTCTCTGAAAAAGCTCTATAGAAAGGTGATTTTTCAGAAACCAGGCTAATGCCCTCAGCAACAACTTCCGAAAAGGGTTGACGTCGTAAATCCTTTATAGTTGGAACAAGGATCAGGACTATGATCGCTCCAATTATAATCTTTGCATAACTGTATTTTTTTCCTATTAAAGTAAGAGTAAAAACCAAAGCGATTAAAAGACTGAAAGCTCCACCTCTATCCCCTGCCAATAAAAACGCTACCAAACTTATAAAGGATACAATGTAAATTAATTTAATTTGCTTATCTGTCTTGGCACCAGATGCCATTATTATTACTGATACCGGCAAAAGAATCGACAGAGCTGTCAGAAAAAATCTGACATCAGAACCTTTCAGGGTTGCCTTAAAATCTGTGTATCCGGATTGGAACATCTCTGAATACCCGGATCCAAGTATCGTACTAATAATCAGGATTGAAATAGAAACAAAGAACCCTATAACTCCTAATTTAAATAAGTCGTCCGAAAATTTTTCTCCGATACAAACTTCTTGAATATTTTGGTTGCTGTATTTATGGAATGCAGCCAAACAAACACCGAATTGTAAAGCAAATATTGACATCATAATCATTTTTATAGCTATGGCTGCATAATATTCGTCATACCAGGTTACCATTAAGTATAAGTCTGCAAGGCCGAATGCAAAAAGTGTCAATAAGCCTGACGTATACAAAAACGTAACTAAAAGGAATACCTGCGGCAAAGATAAAATATTAAGTTTTAAAATATAGTTATTGAACAAAAAACTAAAGGTAAATACCAAAAGATTTAAAACACAATAGGTTCTTATAGAAAAGCTTCCATAACTTGGTTCAATAAGAAGGATTATCAACAACCCCAACGATAAGGAACCATAAATACAGGACCATACATGTTCGACATTGTTTTGACTCACTACTAAATCACCAACACTACTATCAATTTTGTCGTCCATATAATTACTATTCATTTATTTTCCTATTTGATTAATAGGTTACATCTTCCTTGCCCATACCTTGCAAAATTCCTCAACACATTTATCAATGTTAAATATACTCTGTTGAAAATGGTTGAAATTATTTTCTACACTACCTGCAGGTTCTTTGCTCTCTAATATTTCTTCTGCCAATAATGACCATTCAGAATCACCTGTGTTTAATGGCACAGCTTTTACAAAACATGGAAATTGTGCAGCGATTTCCCGAACTCCAGGTAAATCACTTGCCAGAATCGGGGTGCCCACAGCGCAGGATTCAAGAACTGCCCCAGGCAGTCCCTCCCATAGCGAAGGAAAGATCATCATATCGGAGGATCTGAGAAGTCTTGGCACATCGTTACGCTCTCCGGCAAACGCCACCTTTTCAACCAGGTCAAACCTGGCAATCATGTCCCTTAATCTGTTTTCAACTCCATTCTCCCTACGACCCACCAGGAGAAGGCCGACATTGGAATGACGGGAGGCTATTTCATTGAATATGGAGATTACTCGTTCATGGTTTTTTTGTGGAACCATTCGCCCGATATGAATAATCAGCTTACAATTATCAGGCAGGCCGAACTCTCTGCGTACCCTGTCAGGCTGTAATGGCCCATTGAATTTTGACAGGTCCAGGCCATTGTAAATTACCTGGCACCTTGGGTCAGCATGCCACTGTTCTCCCCAGGCAGACCTCATGGCCCCCTCGCAAACAGCAACAATGTCTGTGGCGTACCGGTTTATCCACCCTTTCATGATCCGATTTCTTATCTTCCTCAGCAATGTGAGGTCCTTACCATCGTCCATATTTCTGAAATGTGCAATCCTCCCGGGAACCCCTGCCTGCGCAGCCAGACGCAATACATAGCCGGAAAAATAATGCACATGGGAATGGACTACCTGATAATTTCCCGAACGTAGAAAACGCCGGAAATTCGAGGGGAAACTGCGTCCAAGCTTGATATAAAACACCTCTCCCCCGAGCCCCCTCACTTCATCATCCAGTTCACCAGGCAACCCCGAAAGGGCACAAAAGTGAAATTTATATTGGTCTTGGTCAATATGGCGCATGAGATCAAGGGTGCGCATTTCTGCACCACCTCTTGTCATACGCCCGAATATATGAAGAATTTTCATGGAATGTTTCAGTTGTTCCTCCACAGGGATCCGCGAATTTTCAGCGGTACTTTCCTCAACCATTGACGACCACCCGCTATCGCTCATTTTCATCCAGATTCCATGGTTTAATAGACAGAATGGCCATCGATCATTCAGGCTTGAAAAAATTCCTTAATTGTCTTTCAAAATTTTCCTGAAATTATGCTATCAGCTTATCGCTTGAAGGCAATCTGTCTAGCACGGAAGACCATTTTGCGTCTTTGGTTTCCGGAGAAACCAATCCAAAAAACTATACAAAAAATAAACAGTGAACTAAACGCGGCGTAATAGATCAATTCAAACCAGCTGTTTACTTTAATCAATTGTGCGAGATAGTATGCACTGGCGTATAATACAACCATAACAATGGACAGCCTTATAACGTTTGTAGTGGGTTCAATAGAAACTTCTTTGTTCAGTCGTAAAGACTTTCTGACCAGTGTTGGATACAAGACGCTTAAAATCGATCGTCCTGCAATCAGCCCAATCAGCACCCCGGCGATCGAAGACTGCCAATAGACTCCGAGCAAAATTGCCAACCCCAGTGAAACTGCTGTCGACAATGCTCCCAACAAAACCTTGGTTCTGATCTCAAGAGTCACATCGACGATAAAGGCATCGTTGCGGATAAAAATCAGTTGCGTCATCAGCATGACCATCAGAAAGTTCTCGCCATATCCGACAAACTGCTCCGCGCCTACCCAAAGGGCGATAAACGGCCGGTTCCAGAGCAATATCAGGGTGCCGATAACCACCGCCAGCAACCAGGAGGAGGTCATGATTTCCGAACGGACGGCAGCGGCTTTTTTAAGTTCACCACGCCCTACGATATCGCCCATGCCCGGCATGCCGGACGATACCAGAATGGCGGAGAGATTGACTGACGTCTGAATGGCATAGAAAGTCAGGGTGTAGGCGGCGACCACCGGGGCGCTGGAAACCAGGCCAAGGATGACAATGTCGCTGGCGAGAAGAAACTTGTTGATGAATGTCCATGCCAACACCCAGATGCTGAAGCTGAAAAAACGACTAACCTCCCCTTGTTCCGGCCGACGGATGGCTAACCAGGGCAGACATTTTCGCGTCATATAGAGGATTGCCAGTCCATGGATAATCGATACAACCAGAAACGCCGAGGCCAGACCGATCAGACCCCAACCGATCCAGACGGCAGCCCCCATCAATAGTCCCCCGGCAATCGCGCTGAATGCGTTTATCCAGGTAGTCTTATAACCCAGATTCATTCCGACCATTACCGATTCGGGGATAGATTTCAGCGGATGCAGCAGAAGATTCAGGACAAGAATGGCGCAGGTCAGTCGAGTGACAAGATGATACTCAGAAGGCAAACCGCGGATGAAGTTCGGCGAAAACCAGGAGAGCAGGCCTCCGGCCAACAACATTAGCGGCAGGAATCTCAGCCAGACAACAAGGGCGCAGCCTATCTCTCGCTGTTTTTGTTCAATGTTGGAGACCGACCGACGGTTGGCAATGGTCCATTTGAGGGCCTGGCTGGCCCGACCATCGGTGGCCGAAACGTACGTCAGCAGGCGTTGGCAAACCTTCCAGGTCCCAAACAGGGTGGGTCCGAGCTGGGTCAGGAGAAAGGGGCTCAGTAACAACACAACCACTATGCCTGCCCCGTAATTGAGCAATGACGAGGCTGCGTTCAGCATGGTGCTCTGGGTCAGGTTCGGGGAGGTCCACGGCCTTTTCATAGGGGCTCTTGCAACAGACCGGTGACAATCTCGGCGCACTCGACGATATTCAAATGTCCTGTGTCAATGTTTTTGATGGGCACCCCCCCTTTTACGATTTCGGTGGCACTTACAAAGGATGCACGGTAGTCAGCCAGGAATTTCTCCATTTCTTGAGGCGTGCCATGCTTGATGCGATGCCATTTGGAGCGATTATTGATTCTTTCACCTAAAATTTCATCAGAAGCATCGAGCCAGACAACAAGATCGGCGGAGCCGGCAAACTGCTCTCGCAATTGCCGCAGCCATTGTTTGGAAAACCGTCGGCTTTCCTTCTCGAGAAATACCAGGTAAAACAACGGCCCGATTTCGAGGACGATGTTCCGCCCCGGGAAAAATTGGCTGCGACGCTTCGGATCGATAAGGTAGATGACTGTTTCCGTGTAGATTGCTTGTTTCAGGTGATTGACAGGCACTCCTCGACCCCACCCGGTCAGCAGCCAGGGCAGCCGTTGAAGGGTGACTTTCAGATACGGAAGAAGATGGTCGCGGCATGAAACAGCAGTCTGCATGTTATAGTACCGGCTTCGCAATTCCCCGGCCAGAGTGCTTTTCCCGGAGCCCGCTGGTCCGATCAACTCAAAAACCCTGGCTTTTTTCCCGAGAATTTCCCAAACCGAAGAACGCACCTGGCGTATAACCTCATCCAATGGTTGAGAAGCATCGACAAGATGGGCATAGTTTACCGGCCAGGACCTGTTCCAGATCTCCCCGGAACGTTTTGCCAACAATTCCTGATCATCCCCGGGCCGGCGCTCGGCGGCGATTTTCGGATCGAGTCGCAACACAATCAGTTCGTCGGCCTTGATGCGCAGATGCCACCGTTCTTCCATGCCCGCCATCAGACGAAAAACAGGGCCTTTTCCCGCAGCAAGTCCTGCGATCCGGGGCGTATCCATATAGAGGCTGCCCGGCAACGGGATGCGGTCGAGAAGCACCACCATACCCCGCTGGCGTAAACGAATGACCTGTCGATAGGTTCGATAGCGATAACGCGCCACCAGCCAATAGCGGACCGCCTGGTGAAAAGGATCCCCCGCCTTTCCAGGAAGGATAGACCGGATCTTCATCAATGCCAGGACGGCAAACCAAAGCGGGCCTTTGGCGGGCTTGCCCAGATGTCGCCTGGTCACGGAAAAACAATGCCCGAGCCATTGTGCCGTGTCGCTTACCAGAGTGGTTTTTCCAGCCCCATCACCACCGACAAAAGCAATGATTCGGCCTCCGGAAACAAGGGTTTTGCCTGTCAAATAGCAGCAACCGGCTCGTTTCAGCAAAGCCCTGCCCCTCAACCTGAAAGCCTGCCATACAATTTTCCAGATGGGAGAGAAACCGCTCATGCGCCGATAATTGGATAGGGCGCGGGTCAACTGATTTCCGGCCCTCAACCAGGCAAGGCGATCGGCCCGGTTGTCCAGGGCCTCGCAACATTGTTGAAACAGGTTCGGTGCTACGAAAGGAAAATGGCTGGCGAGAGTTTTTGCCAGGCTTTCCTTCGATATTCTTGCCTTAAGATCATCGAATTCCGTTTGAGCATGTTGGTCCAATGGTGGGTTTTCAAGACCGAGCAACTGTCTCAGACGGGACGGTACATTGCCCATCAAAAAGAAGCATCTGACCAAAACGGAGAGCAGTCTGCGTTTGAGGGTCATACGGATAACAAAGGTGATGAATTCCACCTCCGGAGTTGGCACGGCTATGCCGTTAAGAGGCTTTGCCGAGGCGAGAAACGCCTTTTCTACCGGTAGCCGGTAGTTCTTGAGAAGATCATCGCCGACAATTAATTGAAAATGGAGGTGCACATGAACCAGGCAACCGCTGGGTGGATCGTAACCGAAATAGTGGTAAATTCCCGGCAGGTTAAGTTCCCACGGATCGGTTGCCTGGAGGAAATTCAGTCTCTCAAGAAGCGCCAGGCAATCCTCGCTGCGCTCTTCATCTACCAGCAGGTCAAGATCGGTCCCCCCGCTCAGCGAAGCTGCCAGATTGGTGGTGCTTTTCCAGTGGCAATAGGCGATGCTCTCAGCAGTCAACCCGGACAGCAGTATTTCCACCAATTCCAGCGATTTCAATTTAATATCCATCTTCATTAAATATCAGCTCCGTCAAACAGGGAAAGAGTACCTTGGAGGCTGTCGGACTATCCGGACCGAATTTGCAGGCGGCTCATGGATAGTCCGACAGCCTCCTTGCAGTGTTCTACAATATGTCCCCAAGCCTTCTGTCAAATAGCCTTTTCCACCATTGTTCCAGACTTGGATGGTATTCCAATAACCCAGGTAAAACACACTTCAGTTACGGCAAAGCGAACTCCGTCTATTTTGCTTACGGCAGAATTACCGTAATACTGCTGCCGTCACTATCGCCGTCCGGATCGTGGTTAGCGCTGGCATCGTAAATGAAATTCCCGTGGCTGATACCGATTATACCAAAGTTGACGGTACTGCCACTGCTAAGGTTTCCGAAGATGAAAGTGACGTTGCCCGAGCCATCGGTGGTACCGGTAACGGTGCCACTGGCGGCTCCGCTCCATGTACCGCTGACAACAGCGTTGGCCACCGGGTTATGGTTCAGGTCGTGAACGGTCACTGTGACGGACGCATCCCCTTTACCGCTCTTTCCTTTCATTCTAACAGAGCCGTCCAGGTCGCCAACATGCATCCTGCCTAAAGCAATGACCACCGTGTCGCTCAGCGCTGTGGAGACGTTGCCGGCGGCGTCCTTGGCCCAGCCGTACAGAGTCTTGCTTCCTTCACTGGCGAAGCTGTACTGGGTGGGCGGTGAGGAACTCCAACCGGAGGCACCCGCGGCCGGCGTACTGCTGCTTTCGGTGGCCAGGTAGCCGGTTACGCCAACATTGTCGGTGGCGGTGAAGCTCAGTATCGGCACCGCCAGGCTGTTGAAGGTCGAGGGCAGGTCGAAGGCCGTCACGGTCGGCACCGTGGTGTCGGCCAAGGTGATCACCACCGTGTCGCTCAGAGCCGTGGATACGTTGCCGGCGGCGTCCTTGGCCCAGCCGTACAGGATCTTGCTCCCTTCACTGGCGAAGCTGTACTGGGTTGGCGGCGAGGAACTCCAACCGGAGGCACCGGCGGCCGGGGTACTGCTGCTTTCGGTGGCCAGGTAACCGGTTACGCCGACATTATCGGTGGCGGTGAAGCTCAGGATCGGCACCGTCAGCGAATCGGAAGTCGAAGGCAGGTCGAAGGCCGTCACGGTCGGAGCCGTGGCGTCGGCCAAAGTGATCACCACCGTGTCGCTCAGCGCCGTGGAGACGTTGCCGGCGGCGTCCTTGGCCCAGCCGTACAGGGTCTTGCTTCCTTCACTGGCGAAGCTGTACTGGGTGGGCGGCGAGGAACTCCAACCGGAGGCACCCGCGGCTGGCGTACTGCTGCTTTCGGTGGCCAGGTAGCCGGTTACGCCAACATTGTCGGTGGCGGTGAAGCTCAGTATCGGCACCGCCAGGCTGGTGGAGGTCGAGGGCAGGTCGAAGGCCGTCACGGTCGGCGCCGTGGTGTCGCTGCTGCCACCCGTCTGATACACCAGGTGCAGCAGGGGCGCGGCGGCAGCGGCACCTTCAAAAGACTCCGCCGTGCGTTCGCCGCTGCCGGCGATCAGAATCACCAAAGCATTGCCCGACACCCAGCCTGGCCGGCTGGCGATTTCTTGAATGATGGGTGCCAGGTTCGGGGTCCGCTGGTCCGTTCCGGCCTGCCCCAGCACGGTCCAGGGCGCCGGTTCCCACGTTGCGCTGGCCGTGGTCAACGGACGCGTGGTAAGGTTGCTGTTACTGCTGGTGAAGGTGGCAGCGTTGTCGGCCGCCTGCCCGCGGATAACGACCGAAGTCGCGCCGCTGTCTGTTTCGTCCACGGTGAACTGGATGTAGGCCTCGACGATCGTTGCCCCCTGCGGAAGGTTCAGATTGGCAAAGCGCATGCCGACGGTCTGCGGCTTGCCGCCATCGGCACCGAGTTCGAGATCGCTGCTGGTCAGGCTCACACTGCCGCTGCTGCTGGTTTGTTCTGCATCATCACTGCTCGCGGACACCCGGCTTTCAATCACCTGTTGCTGCCCCGAGCCGGTGGAGATGTTCACCGTGTCGCTCAGCGCCGTCGAGACGTTGCCGGCGGCGTCCTTGGCCCATCCGTACAGGGTCTTGGTTCCCCCACTGGCGAAAGTGTATTGCGTCGGCGGCGAGGTACTCCAACCGGAGGCACCGGCAGCCGGCTTGCTGCTGCTCTCGGTGGCCAGATAGCCGGTTACGCCGACATTGTCGGTGGCGGTGAAGGTCAGAATCGGTACCGTCAGGCTGGTGGAAGTCGCCGGCAGATCAAAGGCCGTCACAGTCGGGGCCGTGGTATCGGACAGGGTGATGACCACCGTGTCGCTCAGCGCCGTGGAGACGTTGCCGGCGGCGTCTTTGGCCCAGCCATACAGAGTCTTGTTCCCCCCACTGGCGAAGCTGTACTGGGTTGGCGGCGAAGCGCTCCAGCCCGAGGCACCGGCGGCCGGCGTACTGCTGCTTTCGGTGGCCAGGTAGCCGGTTACGCCGACATCGTCCGTAGCGGTGAAGGTCAAAATCGGCACCGTCAGCGAAGCGGAGGTGCCTGGCAGGTTGAAGGCCGTCACCACCGGCGGCTCATCATCCGATTCACTTTCCGGCAAGGTCATTTCATAGATCCTGCCGTCATTTTCGTCGGGGTCGGCGCTATTGTCGATCCCACGGTCGCAGATATAGATGCTGAAAATCTGGGAATTGTAACTGCTCGGGGCGCGCGCCAGACCGGATAATGCCACGGCGTTGGCCGCGGAGACATCGATCTCCCGCAACAAGGTCCCATCCGTGGAGATTTCCGTCAGCAGGCTCTCGCTCCCGTGGCCAACGAGATACAGGTGGCCGTTGGAAACGTCCAATTCGATCCCTTCCGGATCGATCATGCCAAAAGCAGCCGTATCGAACTGGCTGATCAGGTCGTCTCCGTCCGGAGGAATGCCGTTGAACACGCCATTGTTCCCAGGCCGCACCGCATAAAGTTCATTGTTGACCCCATCGACGATGTAGAGGGTTTGAGTAGAGGAATCGAAAGCGATCCCTTCCGGATCGAAACTGTTGAACCGCGTCGTATCGATCGAGGTAATCTGGTCGTCCGAGGTGCCGAAAAGTCCATCCCCTCCAGGGTTCACCTCATACACCCGGCGTCGGTCATCATCCGAGATGAACATATGCCCGTTTGTCGCGTTGTAGGCCATACCGGTCGGTTCTTTGGAGCCGAACCCCAATGTACTCATGGAACCGATCAGACTGCCACCGATGTTCATCTCAAAATAATTGTATCCCTCGAAAATAGGGACCTCATTGACTTCCGAGTCGCTGTAGAAAATCGTGCCGTTGGAAGAATGGAAGGCAAGACCGGCCGTATCCGGACTGGGGGGGGAAGGATCCGAGGTTCGGATCGTGCGGACAAGCGTCGATTGGAACGGGTCCAGGGCCAGAGGTGCCAAAGTCGACTTGGCCGAAGAAAAAGGTTCAGTCAGGCAGATTTCCAAAATCTGCCCGGGCCTGCGGGTATCCGGAAGCCCGCAGTCAGTCAGGTAGAGGCTGATATTTTCGGGATTGTCCGTACGGTCGCCGCTGGGCGCGAACACCAGCCCGCACGGATCCTGGAAGGGAATATCTTTCAGATTCCGTTCGGACATCACCTGGCCGCTGGTGGAGACCCCGAACAGCCTTCTGGAGGACACATGCAGCAGATACAGATAGCCGTTGACAGGATTGAAGGCGAGACCGCGCAAGCTTCCTCTCGGCAAGCCCTTTACGGTGATCCTGGAGAGTTCCCCTGCCTGGTACGAGGCCCCTCCATCCGACGGATTCCCCAACGCCGGGCGGACCCGAAGAATTTGCCCTCCGTTGCCGTCCAGGATAAACAGGTCCCCCGATTCGGGATCTATGGTCATCCCGTTGCCTTCGATCACGCCGAAATGTCCGACAGTGAACTGCTGCCGCGTGTTCGGGTCGGGCCGTCCCTCGGCATTCAGGCTGTATTCGACCAATTCCTGGCTGCCATCGTTAAAGAGGAAAAGGCGTCTGGAGAGAGGACTGAATGAGATATTCAAGGTATTGGCCAAATCCTCTGCGAGAGCAACCGTGCCCTGTGGCTCACCGGCGAAGCTTACCAGCATCAGCAAATTTTTCTGCCCCCCATTCTCTGGAGGATCCGGGATAGAGAGATAGGCAAACACCCCACTTTGCGGTATATAAGTCAACCCGGAAGGATGTGGGACGGCAAAAGAGTTTGTTTCAATGGTCCGAACAAGACGAAGATAGGGGGCGTCGGTGGAAATTTTTTTTCCCGGTGCCACAGAAAGAACGGCAGCCAGCAGGACGACTGGGGTCAACCAGATCAACCTGGGGGATTTCTTCTCAGCCATTACGGTTCCCTCCTGCTTGAAAAGTGGTAACGACAGCCTGAGCCTGTTGAAACCCGAATAATTCAATCACTGCAGTAAATCGGATTCCACTGGATGATTTTCCGTACCGACTATAAAAAATCCGCAAAGCCTCCATGCTATCTATTATCTAAACCTGATAACAGGAAGGGATGGAAAAGCAAGACGCTAATAAAGCGATTTTAGGGATTGTGTGGATACAGCCCTGTCGTACCGGCAGCTTACGATACTTTCGAAAACCGGAAAAAAAGTGCCCAAACGCCTATCTATTCCACCTTGGCTGCCATGTTGTGAAGGACTTCCTCGATATTCGTGTAGCCGTCACCGTCGGAATCGACCTGCGGGTTCAGGGGAATTGTAAATTGCCGGTAATTTTCCGACAGTTCCGGCCAGCCACCGACATCGGAAGGACTGTTGATTATACGACCAGTTTTTGTAACCACTTCATTAACTATCCGCACATCAACAGCATCACGATCAGCAGGTCGCGCGCCGGCATGCGCTACGACCCACTGCTCAACCTCTTTAGCAGACATAACCCTTATTGATGGATGCCAGGCAGGAGGAATTGATACAATTGGGTTAAAAGGAGCCCCGTTTATTAAAAGACGACCAGGGTGAACAGTGTCGACAATATAAATTTCAGTTCCTTCTTTGACTGATTTATGAATTTTAAATATCGCATCAGCTCTGGTGTTATTTCCCTTCAAATAAACGTTTCCAATATCTGTATATTTTTGTGGTCCGTTATTATCCGGATCGGATATGGAAACCCATCTATATCCTCCGTTGTACCAAAGATTATTTACTGAAACCAATTCCGATCCACCTTTTAGATTTGGATGTCGATCCATATGGTGAGCAACAAGGTTCCTGATAAGTGATAGATTAGTACATTTTTCTCCAACCAATATTGCTTTTGAATGCGGTCCCTTTTTATTATACGAATCATCTAAACCTTCACTTATAATGCAATTACTGATTGTTATATTTTTTACACCGCTGTTAATTCCTAAATTTTCATCAATCCCCCAACTTATGGAACAGTGGTCAAACACGACATTATAGGTTTTCGGATACTGAATATTGATTCCGTCTCTGACAGAACGCTTCTCTCCCTCGTCCCCTACCCTGAATCTTAGATGTTGCACAAGAACGTCATGAGTTCTAACAGCTAAAAATCCGTCCCTTATGTTAATCCCGGGGGAAGGAGCAGTTTGACCGGCAATGGTCACAAATGGATATTCAAGGTAAATTGGCGCCAAAAGTTTTATGGTTCCGCTGACTTCAAAAACAATGGTCCTCGAGGCGTCAGTATCGATTGCCGCCCGCAGAGAACCGGGGCCACTGTCATTCAGATTTGTCACCTTGATGATCTTGCCCCCCCGACCTGCAGGAGTATGCGTACCGAAACCTTCAGCTCCAGGAAAAACCGGCAGATGGCGGATTCTTCCCGACAAAGCCAGGGCATCGGAGGAAACAGCTGAAATTCCAATAAGCAAAAGCAAAACGCCATAAAATATCTTTTGGATAAACATTTACGGTTTCCCCATCGTTTCGCTGCCGAATCTTCCCGGCAACGGCAACTTTCTTTGATGCATTATGTTTTTGCGAAGGCATCTTCTTTACCGTTGACAGAAATTATAGATAAAAAAAACCAGACGTCCACAGATTGGTTAACCATTCTGTGAACGCCTGGCTCGAATCAAACGAAAGGCGGTTATTGTATTTCAATGTCTCACGGCTTGTTCTGCGTGGACCTGCGACTCCTAGAGTCTTCCTTCAACCTTTAATGCACGCTGGTGCAGGAATTCTTCCAGGTTCGTAAAACCGTCGCCGTCGTCATCGCCGTTCGGGTTGCTCGGCAAGGTCAGCGGGTTGACGTTGTATGCGAGCTGCGGCCAGCCACCAACTTCGTCCTGGCTGTTAATGATGCGGCCGGTGCGATTCGCCACATCTTTGACAATCCGGGCGTCCACGGCGTCCCGCTCACCAGGCCGTGCCCCGCTGTTCTTCAGGACATGGCTCTCAACCACGCTGCCCGACAGGATCTCCATGCCGTCAATAAAGATGGGCGGAGTGCTGGCCTTGATCCAGTCACCGGCATCATTGTCGATGGCTCCCCAGGGATCGGAGCTGCTGTAGCCGGGGCCACGATTGTCCTGGACGTAGATCTTGCCGCCGGAGGGCAGTTCACTGCGCAGCCAGACCATTTTCCAGCCCGACGGCGTGTTCGGTCCGGGGATGCCGACGTTGCCGATGATGGAGGCGATGTGTTCATTGCCGTCAGCGTGGGAGAAGTACATGGCGCCTTTGACGTCCATGGCGTTGTAGAGCACGTTGTTGACCAGCAGGGTCTTGGTTGAACCGTGGATCTCGGGGTTGCGTTTGTCATTGTGGGCAAACAGATTGCGCACCAGCGAGACGTTATAGCTCTGGCGCAGAAGGAAACCACGGGAGTGCGGCCCCTTGGTGTTGACCGAATCGTAGAGCCCTTCGCTGAAAATGGTATTGCTGAAGGTAATGTTGCGAGGCGGGTTACTCGTGGGCACCGGCGGTGAAATCGAGGCATTCTCATCGATGCCCCAGGAGAGTGAGCAGTGATCCACCACTACGTTGTAGGCACCTTCCTGGACCCACAGGCCGTCCGGGTTCGATACGTTCTGGCGGTCGCCGGGACGGAAGCGCAGGTGCTGCACAAGTACATCATGAGTGTCGACCTGCAGCATTGCACCCCTCACCGTGATACCAGGCGCAGGAGCCGTCTGCCCGGCAATCGTAACGTAAGGGTTTTTGATGGTGACGTTGCTGAACCACTCGATGGTGCCGGACACGTCGAAGATAATGGTGCGCGCGCCACTGGCGGCCAGTGCTGCGCGCAGCGACCCGGTACCGCTGTCGCTCAGGTTGGTGACACGAATGACCTGGCCACCGCGACCGGCGACAGTTTCAGAACCAAAACCTTGAGCACCGGGAAAAGCTCTCAGCGGACCATCATCTGTAGGAGTATTCGTGTCGCCGCTACCGGTGTCGCCGCTATCGGTGCTGCTGGCTATATCGACCGTCACCGCTACAGGTGCGGACTTGGTATTGTTGCCGGCCGCGTCATAGGCAATAGTGGTGAGATTATGGACGCCATTGCTGGATTCGTCCAGAGAAAGGGTAGCCGAGAAGGTGTTGGTGGTATCGCTCCCGACCAGGGTATTGCCGTCGTAAAAGTCGACCCGGGTCACTTTGACATTGTCGCTGGCAGCAGCAATAACAGTCAGGCTTTGTGCGCTCGTTACGGACAAATTAGAGGACGGGCTGGTAATCGCCACTGTCGGAGCTGTGGTGTCGGTTTCCACAACCGAAGTATCCGTCGTTGCTGACGCCTCGGCAACATTGCTGTAGGAGGAATAATAGGTCTTGGGACCAAGCATGAAGTAACTGCAGACTCGATAGTAATAATTACCGCTGGTGTTCCCAAGGCTGTCTACCGCCGAAGTCTGGCTTGCGCTCACGGCAAGAACCTGCGAGTAACCAGAATCCCGTTTCTGGCTTCGTTCAATCAAATAACCGTCAGCCCTGCTATCGCCAGCGGACCAGTTCAACTGCACCTGCCCCTGGGTGCTGTTTAATTTAGCAGATAACCCCACTGGCGAGGCGGATTTTGGAGCGGCGGTCGCAACCGAAGGAACTCCAAACTGCACCATAAGCAGAAACATTATTAACAGCCCGCTAAACCACACGTTTTTGGAATTGTTTACTATTGATTGTTCTTTCATTGGCTCCCTCTTTTTGATGATAAATTATGACGCCGACAATAAGACCTTTCCATTGTCCGTTGATGCGTCACGGGCACAAAAAAACGCTGTCTTTTTGGAAATACCAAAGAGTAGCGCCGCAGATATACCTACTGACCTTGAGGTGATTTCAGGTTTTAAGGATTTTCGGCAACCCGGCTATCCATGAATTGGACCCGTGGCTTTGCGCGACCAGATCTCTCTGATTTTGCCCTGAGCGAAAATTGTTTTCCTTAGATCATCGGCATACCTCCTACCCAAAATTGGTTACATTCTCAAAACAGCAGGTCATGTTTTCAAATCGGTGACACAATGAGTACGGCAAGACCTCAGGACATCAAAGAGCAAGGCACATGCCAAGTTTCTATCGATAAAACGCACATTTAAAGCACTTCTCCGAGGTGTTTCCATAATGAAAAACATGTCATGACTAGACATTTTTTAACGTGTTTAATTTCAATATTTAATTTACATGTATGTTCAACAATCTCAAAAAAGCCCTGTCCTGTCGATTTGTTACAACTTGTTAAAAGCGAGGGGGCTGATTATTTACAAAAAAAATAGCAATAATTTGGAATGTATTAATGGTAAAACTGATCTGCGGATCCCATAATTTGGCAGATAATGCATGCGATCCTACTCATTCAATGAGAATTGTGTCCTCCGCAAGCAAAGCTCTCCGCCGGCAATCCAGTAACGCCGCGTCACTTACAGACGACAGGCTTTATTTTTAACGGCGTCTGTTTTTCATATGTTTTTTCGGGAAGTTAGAAATGGGTTATAGAAATGGATTACAGTATGCGAAGGACAATATCTCGGCTAATATGGAAAAAACGGTTCGTTAGTCGCCATAATATGACACGCTTTCATTTCACAGGTTTCTGGGATCAAAAGAGGTCGCTCCCTCCTGACAAATGGCCGGTCTTTTATCAAAACTATTGATTTATTGACAAAAAATGGCCGATCGAAAAAATTCGACCGGCCATATGGCGATGTGTTATGAGTCTGTTTGCCTCAACAGCGCATCAAAATTTCTAGGAGTCTGTCGGACTACCCGGGCCACTTTTACGCACTTTATCTTTGATGCGATTGACATGTCCGCGGCCCAGAGCCTTGACTTCGCATCCCAGTTCAAAATAACGCTCGATCTGTTGGTCGCTTAGGATACCAAAGCAATCCACCACCGCAAAAGGGCCGCCTGCCATATCCAGGACATCCTCTGGCAGCAAAGAAAGATAGGAGTCGTGTCGTACAGCGAAAACAACCGCTTCAGCATTGCGTAACGCATCGGGTAGTTCGCGGGTCATGGTAAAACCGTCAAGTTCCTGCTGGTTACGGAAAAAGCGCGATAGGCTCTGTCCTGTGGCCGGATAACTATCCTGTTTTTCAACTTCCCACCAATGCTCTACATAAGGGTCGTGAGCCCGGATATCAGCCCCCATTTCCGTTAATTTGCGGACCAGGATTTCAGAGCCGCTGTAACGGGTATCGCCAACATCCTCGCGGTACGAGACACCGAGAATGGTTATCGGGGTGGCGGCCACGATTTTTCCCATGTTCCGCAGAGCGTCGCGAACCAGTTGGGCCACATGCAGGGGTCGGGTATCATTGATGTCGATGGCCTCCGAGGTAATACGGAATATATCGTCTTCGAACCCCATCAGGTGTCGGTACGCCCATAGACCGAGCCCACCATCTTTGGGGAGACAGTACCCGCCAATACCAGGCCCCGGAAAAATCATATTGCTATGGGTTGGGCGCACCTTGATGGCATTTATCACCTTGATAAGATCCACACCGTTGGTTTCTGCGAACAGGCTCCATTCGTGCAGGAAAGCGAGAATGGTGGCACGGTAGCTGTTTTCCACAATCTTGCAGGTTTCGCTTTCGATAGGCCTCTCGAGTACCGTCAGGGGAAATTTTTTGGTATTGAGAACGTCTTCGAGAAACTTTTGGACCCGGCTCCGGCTTTCTGGATTGATCCCGCTGCAAACCCGCCAGAAATCGCGGACGGATTTCACGTATTCCTTGCCCGGCATGACCCGTTCGTAACTATGGGCAATTTGCGGCTCGTCCTGAATACCCCTTATGCGGAAGGCTTTCTTAAATGCCGGGTAAGCCACAAATTCGGTGGTGCCTGGAGGCACGGTGGTTTCGATGATCACCAGGCAATCCGGTGGAATTTTTTCCCCTATTATCTTGAAGCTTTCTTCCAAAGCACTGATATCGGCATAACCCGAACGAAGATTTCCCAGGTCCACTTTTATGAAATCGCACTGAATGTCCACCACCACCACATCAGCCAGTTTGAGAACATCATAAGTGTAGGTGGCGATGAGGTTTTTCTTTTCCACAACACACCGGTGGATGATTTCCCCCACATCGGGATCTTCAGCTTTGACCGGACAGATGCCGCGATTAAACAAGGGAATTTTCCAATAGCTTCTGGTGCTGGGCCGCTGCATACCGATTACGAACTTTCCAGGTCGACCCGTTTCCGCATCGATTGAATCTGCAACGACTCCAGCCATAACCGCCCCGACAAAGCCAAGCCCCATGACCACAACGATTTCGTGGCCATCCTTTCTTTTTTCAGAAACCAGTTGCTCCAGTCTGGCGAACTCGGCTAAGTAGGCGTTTTCGTCGGGAAGCGAAAATCTTTCTCCATCAGGGCTTACCGAATATTCCATTTGGCATCTCCTCTTCTTTGCGATTTACGAACAGAACATTCAATGTTTAATGCCTGCTTGTGTCCTCCTTGAATGAAAAGATCCTATAAACAAAAAAAGCCAGGTGTTCACAGATGAGTTTACCATCCCTGTGAACACCTGGCTCGAATCAGCCGAAAGGCGATTTTTTATTTCAATGTCTCACGGCTTGTGCACCGTGGACTTGCAACTCCTAGAGGCGACCTTCAACCTTTAATGCACGCTGGTGCAAGAGTTCTTCCAGGTTCGTAAAACCGTCGCCGTTGTCATCGCCGTTCGGGTTGCTCGGCAAGCTCAGCGGATTGACGTTGTAAGCGAGCTTCGGCCAGCCACCAACTTCGTCCTGGCTGTTAATGATGCGGCCGGTGCGGTTCGCCACGTCCTTGGTCACCCGGGCGTCCACCGCGTCGCGCTCCGCGGGCCGCGCTCCGGCGTTCTTCAGAACGTGGCTCTCGACGGTACTGCCCGGCAGGATGCTCAAGCCGCTGATCGAGATGGGCGGAGTGCTGGCTTTGATCCAGGAGCCGGCATCGTTTCTGATGGCCCCCCAGGGATCGGAGCTGCTGTAGCCGGGGCCGCGGTTGTCCGCGGCGTAGACCTTGCCGCCGGAGGGCAGGCCCGAACGCAGATAGGCCACTTTCCAGCCCGAGGGCGTGTTCGGTCCGGGGATGCCAACGTTGCCGATGAGCGAGGCGATGTGCTCCTTACCGTCGGCGTTGGAGAAGTACATGGCGCCCTTGATGTCCATGGCGTTGTATATCACGTTGTTCACCAGCAGGGTCTTGGTCGAACCGTGAATCTCCGGGTTGCGCTTGTCGTTGTGGGCAAACAGGTTGCGCACCAACGAGACGTTGTAGCTCTGGCGCAGCAGGAAGCCGCGGGAGTGGGTCCCCCGGTCGTTGACCGAATCGTAGAGCCCCTCGCTGAAAATCGTATTGCTGAAGGTAATGTTGCGGGGCGGATTGCTCGTAGGAACCGGCGGCGAAATCGAAGCGTTCTCGTCGATGCCCCAGGAGAGCGAGCAGTGATCCACAACAATGTTGTAGGCCCCCTGTTGTACCCAGACGCCGTCCGGATTCGGCACATTCTGACGGTCGCCGGGACGGGTGCGCAGATGCTGGATCAGCACGTCGTGGGTGTCGATCTGCAGGGCTGCGCCCCGAACGGTGATGCCGGGAAAGGGAGCGGTCTGCCCCGCCACCGTGATGTTAGGGTTTTTGATGGTCACGTTGCTGAACCATTCGATGGTACCCGAGACATCGAAGATGACGATGCGAGGGCCGCTTGCGGTCAGGGCTGCGCGCAGCGATCCGGTACCGCTGTCGCTCAGGTTGGTTACACGGATGACTTTACCACCGCGACCGGCAACCGATTCGGTACCAAAACCTTGAGCACCGGGAAAGACTTTCAGCGGGCCGTTATCCGTAGAAGTGTTCGGGCTACCGGAATCGGTGCTACCGGAATCGGTGCTACCGGAATCGGCACTGCTATCAGCAGTAAAGCTGCCGGAAAGTACATTGGAACGGGGGAACACGTCAGGGTCGGGCTGCAGCCAGCGGGCTTCGATCTGGAACGTATGCGCGACCTTGGTGTCCAGACCGGTGATGGTCCGGCTGGTTCCGGTGGTGCGCCAGGTTTTGTTGGTATCGGTACCGTCGATGATGATGTCATAGCCGCCGGTCGGCACGCCGGTCGGGTTATTCGGCAGGCTCCAGCTCAGCACCATATTGCCGCCATCGGCCTTTACCGAATTAAGTACGGGAGTCGGATAGGGCTCTGTTACGGTTGTGGGGGTCGCGGCGATATTGACCGTCACCGCTACAGGTGCGGACTTAGAAGTATTGCCGGCCGCGTCATAGGCAATAGCGGTGAGGCTGTGGGAGCCATTATCGGCTTCCGTGATCGTGAGGTTGGTCGAGAAGGTGTTGGTGGTATCGGTGCCGATCAGGGTGGCGCCTTTGTAGAATTCGACCTTACTCACGCCAGTGTTGTCACTGGCGCCGGCCACGATGGTCAGGGTCTGGGCGCTGGTGACTGTGGTGCTGCTCGAGGGGCTGGTGATGGCTATCGTCGGTGCGGTGGCATCGCCGGCAGGCAACGAGGCAACGCCTGAATTCAATTGGTTGGAACGGGGAAACACGTCAGGATCGGCCTGCAGCCAGCGGGCTTCGACCTGGAAAGTATGCGCAGCATTGGTGTCCAGGCCGCTGATCGTCCGGCTGGTCCCGGTGGTACGCCAGGTTTTTCCGGTATCCTTGCCGTCGATGATGATGTCGTAGCCGCCGGTCGGCGTGCCGGTCGAATTGCTCGGCAGGTTCCAGCTCAGAACGTAGCTGCTGCCTTCCAGCTTGGCGCTGTTCAGCACCGGTGCCGGATAGGGCTCTACAGTCGGGCTGGCCACGGACTGGCTGACAGCGGCGCTCAACACATTGGAGCGGGGATACACGTTGGGCTCGGCCTGCAACCAGCGGGCTTCGATCTGGAAAGTGTGGTCAACCTTGGGATCCAGACCGGTGATGGTCCGGCTGGTACCGGTGGTGCGCCAGGTTTTGTTGGTATCGGTACCGTCAATGACGATGTCGTAGCCACCGGTCGGGGTGCCGTTCGGGTTGCTCGGCAGGCTCCAGCTCAGAACATAGCTGCCGCCTTCCAGCTTGGCGCTGTTCAGCACTGGCGCCGGATAATCGGCTGCTGAAGCCTCATTCGAAAAGGCCGGCACCAGGGTCAATCCCATCATAAAACATAGCATTGCTGTAAACAGTTTGGTTCTAAATCGCTTTCCTGACATTTATTTTCCTCTCTTGAATAATGTCTATCTAGGATGTTGCTGATCCGGTTCCGGATTGGAACCATGGATGTCGCAGGGGATGTTTCAATCGGTTTGGTTGCTGATTGAAGGCACAAAAAAACCGCTTTCCCGAGACTTCCTCAAAAAGCGCTCGCGCTTTCATCCCCCATTGGTAAAAATTGGAATATGCACGCTCTTTGACAACTCGGCCGCCCACCTTTACCTTCTTTCGGAAGTGGCAGCGGCTTTGCACCCCCGAATCACTCCGGGTTTGCCTTTTTCGAAGTTTGCAATTGCACCTTATCCCTCCTTTTCTGTGGTCTTGTCATTTGCACTTTCGGAAAAAAAAGGCGAAGCAGACGCCAAACTTCTTTTTTCCGTTGCCTCAACCTAGAGCAAGGGCTGTGCCAGCAAGCGATTTCATCCAAAAAACGGGCACTTGCATCACATTTATGGCAATGATTTCAGACATTTGTAACTTTATGTAAAATTCAAACCAAAAAGAAACCGCTGAAAAGTCAGAATGAATCCTGTTCTGTTTTCCAGGAATTTGTCGTGTAATCCTGCCAGCATAGGAATATGGTGGGTTCATGATGGGCCCAGCTCTGAGCCAAAAACGCAAAAACGACAAAATATCTGCAAGACACGGCAAACCAACTCAAATGCTTGGGAGATCGAAAAATTACAGGTGGGGAAAAGCTGCCTGCGAGATGCAAGGCATGGCCTTAAAAATCTTCATGATTCTGGATACTTGGACTCAGGGAAAAAGGCAGGAGGAATAAAAGGCTGACAACGCCGTCATCGCGGCATTAAAGGATCACAGGACAGGGAATTGGGATGTTGAATAAATTGTTTTGTCAAACTGCAGCCGGCCAAGGATTCAGATGGGGGCCGAAAAATCAGGGATTTTGACGCTTTTTGACGACATCCAGTACGGGTTCGGGTCCAAAACCTTGATCCGACTGGCATGGCAGGTGTTGCCAAAGGGTGACAATGTCTGCAAATTGCGAAAAAATATGTTGTGAAAAAGAGACTTCGGGTCGAAGTCTCTCTTTCTTCAGGTGCCTGGGTAATCAGCTCGAGACACGCCCCCAAAGGGCTGAACCAGCATTTCGAGACCCTCGTCGATAAACGGTCCTGTCCCTGCGGCAACACTTTTACTGAAACCGGCGACATTCTGCCCCGCGATATGCCACGCCCTGGTCGTATCAAGCTTGTTTTCATCCGGAAACGGCCTTTTTCCTCAAGTCGAGGTATGATGCACAAAAAATGGCCGGTCGAAATAATCCGACCGGCCATTTGGCAACAACTTTCCGTGGCGAAAAATGCAATAGCTGGTCAGCTTTCGACCAGCATTTCCATCATCCGATAGCCCTGCGAGAGAAAAACACCCGTCGAGGCTGCGGCCGCCTCGTCATATCCGGATACCGGCTTATCCGACCGGAATTCACCCTGCGATCCATACAGGATAAAGGGGACCGGCTTGTCCGTATGCGTCATGAGGCTCACAGGGGTGGGGTGATCGGGAGCGATCAGCAGACGAAACGCCCCCATGGATTGCAATCCTTCGAAGACCGTTCCCACCACCAACTCGTCAAAGGCTTCGATGGCGTGGATCTTTTCCTGCAACATACCGGCGTGGGACGCTTCGTCGGGCGCTTCGACATGAACATATACATAGTCGCGGGTTTGCAAGGCCTCCAGAGCGAATTCAGCCTTGCCGCGGTAATTGGTATCGATATAACCGGTCGCGCCGGGGACCTCGATGACATCGAGTCCGGCATAGATGCCGATCCCCTTGATCAAATCAACGGCGGAAATCACCGCGCCGGTCAACCCGAAGCGTTCCTGCATGGTCGGCATATGCGGCGCGCGCCCTTGCCCCCAAAACCACGCGGCATTGGCAGGACGCTTGCCCGCTGCCTGCCGTTGCAGATTGACGGGATGAGACGCCAGAATGGTGCGGGCCCTGTCCATGAGATCCAGTAAGCTGTCAGAACCTTCTCCACGGGGCAATTTCCCTTGGACAGGCTGGCCGGTAATATCGTGTGGAGGCGTAAAGCTCATGCTATCGACACCGCCACGCCAGACCAGCAGATGGCGATAGGATACGCCGGGATAGAACTGGAACCGGTCCGTGCCGAGTTCCTTCTGCAGAGTCAAAACGATGGCCCGCGCCTCCTCGGTCGAAATATGCCCGGCCGAAAAATCTTCCATGATTTCCTGGCCATCTTTCTGGCCGAGGGTCACCAGGTTCAGTCGGAAAGAAACATCCTCGGCATTAAGGGAAACCCCCATGCTGGCAGCTTCCAGCGGCGACCGGCCGCTATAGCAGCTGGCGGGATCGTATCCGAAGACCGAAAGATTGGCGACGTCACTGCCGGGAGGAAACCCCTCGGGTATGGTCTGGGCAAGGCCAACCTGCCCTTCGCGGGCAAGGCGATCCATATTGGGCGTATGAGCACATTGCAGCGGAGTTTTCCCCCCAAGTTCGGCCATAGGCTCATCAGCCATGCCGTCTCCTAATAAAACTACATACTTCATGGTATCCTCTATTTCCATATCCCGTAATCGACGCCGGATCGGCGTCGAGCCTGCACATCAACCGCGCGGATGATGCTGTTGGTGAATGTTTTTAAGCCGTTCCCTCGATACGTGAGTATAAATTTGCGTGGTGGAGATGTCGGCATGTCCCAGCATGGCCTGCACGGCCCGAAGATCGGCTCCGTTGTCCAGAAGATGGGTGGCAAAGGAATGCCGCAGGGTATGCGGCGTGATGTTTTTTACAATCCCTGCCTCCAATGCCCTTCGCTTAATCATCTTCCAGAACCCCTGTCGTGTCAACCCGTTACCTGCCCTGTTCAAAAACACAAAGGCCTGCCCGCTATCCCCCGCCAGCTCAGCCCGGGCAAAGCCAAGATAGTCCAGCAGAGCCTCCCGGGCGGCATCGCCAATAGGCACGATACGCTGCTTGCTCCGTTTGCCGAAAGCTGTAACGTATCCGACATCAAGCTGAAGATCCTGCAGAGTCAAACCAACCAGTTCCGATACCCGAAGCCCCGTCGCATAAAGCAGCTCAAGCATGGCACGGTCCCGCAGATCGTAGCGGCTGTTGCTCCGGGGAGCGCTGAGCAAGCGTTCGACTTCGTCGGGAGACAATGTGTGCGGCAGTCGGGTAAGGCTTTTAGGCGCCGTCACCAGCGCTGCCGGATTGTTCGCGGCCAGTTTTTCGGCCAGCAGAAATCGATGAAACATTCGCAAAGAAACGAGCTTGCGCGCGCGACTGCGCGGGGACAGCCCGCGTTCCTTGAGAATGGAAAGAAAAGCGATCACCGAAGACGGGGTGATCTGCGCCGGGGTTGCCATCCCCTGCTCGCCAAGAAACTCAAGATAATGGGCCAGGTCACGCCCGTAGGCGTCCAGGGTATTTTTCGAAAGCCCTTTTTCAACCACGATATAGTTGAGAAACAGATCGAGGTATTGGTCCATATGCTCCTGCAATATATGTATATAGCACTCTTTAGGTGGGAGTATGGCCTGCCGGTTTGAGGGGAATAACCCTCGATCGATGCGCTTCGTGCCTCAGCACATCCTATGGGCCTCTCCACCCTTGGATCGCTTCCCCGGATCAGATTTTTTCGACGTCAAGACAGGACAGCAACCGCAACCGCAGTTCTTCTATGCGATCAGGGTCCCTGATCTTCTGGCTGAAAATATCCTTGACGTAAAACGTATCCGCCACCTGGTCAACCTTGGTAGATATCTTGGCGACCCCGATATACAAGCCCAGCTCGCGCAAGGTCCGGCAAATGCGATACAACACCCCGACCGCGTCATGCGTATAGATATCCAGTACGGTGTATTCCTGGGACACTTCATTGTCGACATCGACCCGGCTGGGGACCTTGGGATGGCCCGGATCCCCCCAGGATACCGGCCGGTGACGCTTGCGGATTAATTCTTCAACCTTGAGCCGCCCTTCGATAACGGCCAGCAGGGACTCTTCAACGGTCTGCCACTTTTCGCTGCTTGCATCGCTTAAACCTGAAGGGCCCTTGACCTGGAGCATGTCGAAGGCCGTTCCATCACGCTGGGTAAAGATCTGCGCGCCGAGGATATTGATCCCGTAAGCCGCCATGACCCCGGTGATCATGGTAAACAACCCCGGCATATCGTGCGTGACGATGGTTAACTGGGTGAAGGAGCCGTCCGGCCCATCGGCCACAAAAAATCCAAGCCGTTTGCAGCGACTGCCCAGGATCAAACGGATATGCTCGGCGATGGTTTGGCTGCGAAAGGACAGCAGGTAGCGGTTGCTGGCCTTGCGAAGCCGCTCCGCCACGACCTTGGGGTCAAATTCGTCCACCAGCAGTGCCTGCACTTTGCGTTTGCGGTTGCGTATCTTTTCGGAACGGGTATCCAGCAGGAAGTTACCCCGCTCCAGCACTCCATGCGTCTTGTCGAAAAGTTCCTGCAGCAAGACCGATTTCCAACCGGTCCACACGTCCGGACCTACGGCACGCAAATCCGCAAAGGTCAGAAGGTAAAGCATCTTGAGGTTTTCGCTCATCCCCATGGTGCGGGCAAAATCGATGATAAGGCGATCATCGTGCATGTCCCGGCGCTGGGAAATATGCGCCATCAGCAAATGGTTGCGCACCAGAAATTCCAGGCGCTGGCTGTCTTCGCGTTTCAGGCCAAGGCGACGGGCGACGGTCGGCATCATGTCCGCGCCCTTGTTGCAATGGTCGCGGCCCTCCCCTTTGCCTACATCGTGAAGCAGCATGGCGAGTATCAGCAGCTCGCGCTTTTCGATATCGTTGGCCACGTTGGTCAGACGCGGCAATTCTTCGGCATATTCCCCCTGCCATACTTTGAGCAGTTCGCCGACGGCAAACAGCGAATGGGTATCGACGGTAAATACATGATAGGCATCATGCTGGACTTTGCAGTAGATACGTCCGAACTCGGGGATGAAATGATTGAGAAACCGCAGGTAATGCATATCCTGCAAGGCATGGAGTACACCTCGATGATAACGCAGGATTTCCATGAAGGTATCGACCATGGCTTTGGAGCGGCGCACCGTGTTGCTGATGCGATGCAGGTTTTCACGGATATGATTTTTAACCTGGGGGCTAAGAGCCACCTCATGCAATTGCGCGAGGCGAAAAGCCAGCATCATGCGTTCGGGATACTCTTCAAAAAGATCGCTCTGGGCCATGCGCAGCTCGCCATGCAGCGTATAAAAACCGTCTCCGACCGAGCGCCTCTGGATCGTGTTAGGACTCGGAGTCGGTGAAGACTGATCGTGCATCCGCACCTTGTCGATCAACCGGGTGGAGATTTCTTCCACGTGCAGGGCATGGGCATAATAATCCTGCATGAACTGCTCGACCGCCAGCGCACGTTTGTCGTCTTTGTAGCCTAAAAATCGCGCAATCTTTTCCTGCTGATCGAAACGGATCTGTTCGTTTTTGCCGGAGGAGAGAAAATGCAGTTCGTTGCGAATCCGCCACAGATAATCGAAGGCGCCATCGAGCTCGGCGTACTCCTTTTCGGTCATGATCCCTTTAAGCACCAGTTCGGACATGGAGCGCGCCTTGAATTTGACCTGGGCCAGCCACAAGGCCGTGTGCAGATCCCGCAGCCCTCCCTCGCCTTCCTTGATGTTGGGTTCCAGCAGGTAAACGGATGACGCGTATTTGCCGAGGCGCCGGGTGCTCTCTTCCATTTTCTGGGTGATATAGCCCTTGCTGTTCCAGTTCAGCACCTTGTCCAGCACGGCCCGCTCGTATTCCTCGAAACACGCGCGATTGCCGCATAGATAACGCGAATCGAGCAGCGCGGTTCGTGCGGTGATATCCTTTTCGGCCATATCCAGGCAATGACGCGCCGTGCGTACGCTGTAGCCGACATCCAGGCCCAGATCCCACAACATATAGAGCATGCGTTCCGAAACCTGCTCGGCAAATTTTTTGCCCTTGCCGTTATGAAAAAACATGATGTCGATGTCGGAACGCGGATTTTGCTGTCGCCGCCCGTAGCCCCCGAGGGCCACAACGGCGCACCCGGCCTGCCCCTTTTGGGTCAGATCGGAGGAGGCCGCCTCATACAAAGCGCTCATCAACGCATCGGCCACCTCGGTAAGCAGCTCAACCACTTCGTGACCGCTCGCACCGCTGCGGTGGTGCGTCATGATGACAGCCCGGCAGTGATTCGAGTAATTCAAGGCCGCCGTCAGCAAGGCCGGTCGACGTTCGGTATAGGGAAGAGAAGTATCCCCGCACAGGCAACGGAATGCGTCGGGAATGGCAAGTTTTTCGGACAGATCGGATAAAGAATTCATTTGTTTGCTATGGTTTTGGAATCCTGGCTGAAGTTACGTACAGCGTGGGCTATGGCCGTCGCGGCGTGATCCTGGTATTTTGAACTGGCCAGTCGTCCCTCTTCGGTTTTGTTACTGATGAATGCGGTCTCGACCAGTACCGAGGGCATGTTGGCCCCAAGCAAAACATAAAACGGTCCCTGTCGCACACCATGATTTTTAACGTCGGAATAGTGCCGCCCCAACTGATCCACCAGGGATTTTTGTATTTCAGCGGCCAGACGGCTTGATTCGTTAATCTTGGAATTGGCCATAAGATCGAACAGGATAAGTTCCAGGTCGCCTACTTCCTTGAGGGAAGTACCGTTTTCCCTGGCGGCGACCGCGGCAGCCTTGTCGTTTTTGGAGAAATTGAGGTAATAGGTTTCTATCCCCTGCGCATTGCGATTAGTGCTGGCATTTGCATGAATCGATATGAACAGATCCGCCCCCACCCGGTTGGCGATGGCGGTGCGTTCTTCCAGAGGCAGGAAAACATCCTTGTCGCGTGTCAACACCACCTGGCAACCCAGTTCTTTTTCCAGGCGAGCGGCAAGTCGTTTGGCCATGGCCAGGGTGGCGTTCTTTTCCATGAGGCCGCTCGGCCCGATGGCACCTGGATCCTTGCCGCCGTGCCCGGCATCGACAACGATGCGGCGCAAATTCCCCGGCAGGGTGGATGCCGGCAGTGTCACCTTCAAGGGTTTTTCTTCCGGAGTTTTTTCCAGCACCTTGGCAATGGCGTCCCTGGATCCGGTTCCGACTACCGGAGCATGTAATTCGGGTTGAGCGGCCTGCAGGACCGTCTCCCGTTTCCCCGACACATCGATGACGATGCGCTGCGGATTTTCCAGCGTGAACACCTTGTAATCCTTAAAGGTTTCCAGGTCGAGAACAATCCTCACCAGGTCCTTGTCAGGCCTGCCGACCCGAATGCCCTGCAGCAGACCGTCGGCAACTTTCTGGGAAGCAGGGACCTGGTTCGCAATGGCGCCGGCCTTGATATCGACGTATAGTCGCGGTTGCTGACCTTTCCTGGCCCCCAGCAGATGCGCCGAGTAACTGCCGAGGCGGGACAACTCGACAACCACACGGGTGTACCCCGGGCTTGACCAGGAGCGAACCTGGTTGACCTGCACCTCCCTTGAAGAAGTACTCACGGCTGGCTGAGATACCTGAGACTTCGTCACCACCACATCACGTGGCGCATAGAGCCTTAGCCGCACTTCTCCTTCGCGGCAAAGGGGCAGCATGTCGCCCTGCGGAAACTTGTCGACGATCAGCTTGTAGCGCAGATACGCCCCGGGGCGGTCATCAAGGATGCGCTCGAGAATCAGGCCGGCCAGATAGCCGGCATCGTCCGCCAATGAACTTCCCGGATAGCGGTCCGGCAACCGATCGTAAAAGTCGACAGCCTGCCGGGCATCGTCCTTTCGTCGGGAAATGGCATACAACCCTTCGCAGGCCTTCCCTCCGAGATACAAGGCATCGGCAGCTCTGTCATGGTTGGGGTAGGCCTGTGAAACGCCCTCAAATCCCTGGATAACCCGGAGCCAATTCTCGCGATAGAGCTTGTTTTTGGTGGAATTCTGCAACTGTTGATAGGTGGATTTTGCCTTGCCAAAGGCTCGTTCGCCCTCGTCCGCGGCAGCGGAAACAGGCAAAACGTACATCAGGAGAAGTAAAATTCCAGACACATATCGCAATATTTTCATCCGTCAGACCATTTTCTGAAGTTCGTGGAGAAAATTAAGCCCCTCAAGGGGCGAGATAACCGAAATATCCAGAGCCGCCAATCGTTCCCGCAAAGGGTCTGGGGCTGCATCGAAGAGCGACAGCTGGGGGCCAGGCCTGTGTTTGCCTGCTGCACCTGCGCGCTGGGCCAGGCGTGGCTGTCCTTCTTCCACCAGTTCGCCGGATTCGAGATTGGCCAGAATTTCCTTGGCCCGATCGATGACAGCCACCGGCAAACCGGCCAGTCTTGCCACCTGGATGCCGTAAGAATGACTGGCTGGCCCCTTGACGATCTTGCGTAAAAAGATAATCTGCTCGTTCCATTCCCGCACGGCGATATTGAGATTTTTCACCCGATTGCAGGTCAGGATAAGATCAGTGAGCTCATGGTAGTGGGTGGCAAATAAGGTCTTGGCAGCCACCTGTCCGTTATCGTGCAAATATTCGGCCACCGCCCAGGCGATACTGATCCCATCGAAAGTCGACGTGCCGCGCCCGATTTCGTCAAGCACGATAAGACTGCGGGCCGTGGCGTGGTTGAGGATATGCGCAGCCTCGGTCATCTCGACCATAAAGGTCGATTGCCCCTGCGCCAGGTTGTCGCTGGCGCCGACGCGGGTAAAAATCCGGTCGACCAGTCCGATATGGGCAGAGCGCGCCGGTACCAGGCTGCCCATGTGGGCCATCAGCGTAATCAGGGCCACCTGCCGCATGTAGGTCGACTTACCGGCCATGTTGGGACCGGTGATAACCATGATCTGATTGTCCCGGCAATCCATCTCCACATCGTTGGGAACGAAATGCTCGCCGAGATTCATGGCCTCGATAACGGGATGCCGACCATCACGGATCATCAGACGGTCGCTGTCGTCCATGGTCGGACACACATAATCGCGGCTGTGCGCCACATCCGCCAGGGATAGGATGACATCGAGCTCCGCCAGAGCTTCGGCCGTCTGCTGCACCCGCGAGCCCTGCCCTGCGACCTGCTCGCGGACCTGCTGGAACAGCTCGAACTCCAGATCGAACAAACGATCTTCAGCGCCAAGTACTTTTTCTTCGTATTCCTTGAGTTGCGGGGTAAAAAACCGCTCGGCGTTGGCCAGGGTCTGCTTGCGCTGGTAATCCTCGGGCACCCGGCCGAGATGAGTACGGGTAACCTCGATGTAATAGCCGAACACCTTGTTGAAACGCACCTTGAGGGAACCGATGCCGGTACGCTCACGTTCGTCGGCTTCGAGTCGGACAATCCATGCCTTGCCATTGCGACGGATATCCCGCAAAGCATCCAGCTCGGGATGGTACCCGTCACACATCAGACCGCCTTCCCGCAGCACGAAGGGCGGATCATCGACGATGGCGCGGGCAATCAGTTCGGCCACATCGGTCAGCGGATCGATGCGGGCGACAAAATCCGTAATCAGGGGGGCGTTAAGCTCACCAAGCCGTTGCAGGATAAAAGGCAACTGCTGCAGAGATTTGCGCAGGGCGACCAGATCCTTGGCGTTGGCGTGCCCCATGACGATTTTGCTGTTAAGCCGCTCCAGGTCATAGACACCGTCAAGGTCGGCGCGCAGGTCCGCACGCGTCAGACTCTGGATGACCAGCTCCTGCACCGCCGCATGCCGGCGGCGGATCGCCTCCACCTCCACCAGCGGATGATGAATCCACTGGCGCATCTTGCGCCCACCCATGGCCGTAACGGTGCGGTCGAGAACGCCCAGCAGCGAACCGCGCCGGCCGCCATCCTGCAGCGTAGCCGTTAACTCCAGATTGCGCCGCGTGCTGTTGTCCAGCACCATATAATCGCGGCTGTGATACGTCACTAGCGGGCGAATGTGCCCGGCCACCCCTTTTTGGGTCTGTTCCACATAATACAGCACCGCACCGGCAGCGCGCACCGCCTCCGGCAGTCGGGCACAGCCGAAGCTTTCGAGGGACCCGCAGTTGAAAAACGACTGCAAACGCTCCCCTGACGGTTCCGGATCACAGACCCAATCCGGCAATGGATTGATCAGCCAATTCCCGTAGCACCCTTTCAACAGATGCTCAAGTTTTTGCCGGGAGTCTTCAGCCACCAGGATTTCCCGGGGCTGCAACGAAACCAGCTCGCTGCGTGCGGCCTCGTTCCCCTCGACCTGGGTGACACGAAACTCGCCGGTGGTGATGTCCAGTACGGAAACGCCGCAACTTCCTTCCGGGGACAAGGCCACCGCAGCCAGAAAGTTGTTTTCCTTGGGTACCAGGGTATCGGTATCAACCACCAGACCAGGCGTGACGACCCGCACGACTTCCCGTTTGACAATACCCTTGGCTTCTTTCGGATCCTCGACCTGTTCGCAAATGGCGACCTTGTGCCCGGCCTCCACCAGCCGCGCCACGTAAGGTTGACAACTGTGATACGGAATGCCGCACAAGGGAACCTCCTCGGCAGAACCCTTGTTGCGGGAAGTCAGGGTAATGTCGAGAATCCGCGAAGCCGTAACCGCATCCTCCATGAACATCTCGTAAAAATCGCCAAGACGGAAAAACAGGATGGCATCGGGATATTGCGCCTTGATATCCAGATATTGACGCATCATGGGGGTCAATTGACTCATAGTGCTCTACAATTCCTGCTATTTCAGCCACCAGGAGTCTGTCGGACTATCCGTGCGCCGAATCGAAAATGGTTTAAAATATCGGTGATGTTAACAAACCGCAGGGATTATGTAAATATGGATCGCCGGCCTTTCCCTTCATGACATCCCGGGCTCGATTTTCCATGTCGTTTATGGTAACTTTCGGCTCAATGACGCCACAAACAATTTTTAATTCTACCATGGGTCGGCTATCTCCATGCGCAATCTCGGTTGAATACTTATGAAAAACACATCCCACCGCAAAATTCGCGCAGCGCGTATTTCCATGGCCACGGCCACCTGTCTTACGTTGCTGAAACTGGTGACGGGATTTTTAACGGGCTCCATGGCTGTACTGTCCTCGGCCATCGACTCATTACTAGACATCGTCATGTCCGTGGCCAACTTCCTGGCCATCCGGCAGGCCGAGCAACCGCCCGACACCAAACATCCTTTCGGGCACGGAAAATTCGAGACCCTGGCTACCATCGTCCAGGCTCTGGCCATCGGCCTGTCCGGAGGATGGGTCTGTTACGAGTCGGTTCGCCGCCTGCTGACAGGCGTCACCATCGGAAAACTCGAAGGCGGTATAGTGGTGTTGGCGTTGAGCGCCATGGTTTCCTGGAAAACCGGCCGGTTCCTGCTCCGTACCGCACGCGAAACGGAATCGACCGCCCTTAAAGCCGACTCGCTGCACTTTTCCATGGACGTTTATACCAACCTCGCCCTGCTGGCCGGCCTGGTGGCCATTCGTTTGTTCAACCTCCCCTGGCTCGATCCGGTGCTGTCCATCGTAGTGGCGCTGTATATCTTCTATCAGGCCTTCGGACTATTTCGATACGGCCTGGGGGATATTCTTGACGAACGCCTGCCCGAAACCATCCGCGAGGAAATCGCCGCCATCCTTGAAGAACACCGGGGAAAACTGATTGGCTATCACCGCCTGCGTACCCGAAGAGCCGGCTCTCAAAAGATCATCGACTTCCATCTTACCCTGTGCAAATACCTGTCGGTGGAAGAAGCACACGCCATCGCGGATCACCTTGAATCGCACATGAAGGAAAAAATCGGCCGCGCCGATATCACCATCCATGTCGAGCCCTGCCCCTATTCAACCTGCCCGGGACGTCATAAATGCCCGGGGGACTTCCCTTTCAACAAGGAACCGTCGGAATCCACAAAATAAAAGGGGCGCTTTGAAGCGCCCCTTTTATTTTTGTCATTTGTCATTGGTCAGTTGTTGGTAGCAGAGCTGTAAGTTGAATGTTTTTATGCGGCAAAGCCACCACTGACCACTGCCCACCAACCATCCTCATCTTCCCAACATAATGCCGAGCTGCTCGGCGGTCCACACCAGATTGCCGTCGGGGTCCACCAGGTTTTGCCCGTTAACGGCATGATCGATGGGTACGGATACGACGTTACGGCCGCGTAGAGCGACCATGTGACCGAACTCCTCCTTTTCGATGAGTTCCACGGCGCGAACTCCGAAGCGGCTGGCCAGGATACGGTCGAAAGGTGATGGGGTCCCGCCGCGCTGCGTGTGTCCCAACACCACTACCCGGGTCTCCAGCCCCTTACGCTGCCCGATCTCCCTTGCCACAAAATGACCGATGCCACCGAGGCGCTCAAGGCCATGGGTTTCCACGGCGGAGGCCTGCACAATTTTGTGACCTCCCTTGGGAAAGGCCCCTTCCGCTACCACCACAATGGAAAATCGGCTCCCCTCCTGGCGTCGCCGCATGATATGCTCGCACACCAGATCGAGATCGAAAGGAATTTCCGGCAGCAGGATCACCTCCGCGGAACCGGCGATTCCAGATTCCAGAGCGATCCAACCGGCATCCCGCCCCATGACCTCCACCACCATAACCCGATGATGGCTTTCCGCGGTGGTCTGCAGGCGGTCGAGGGCCTCGGTAACGATGCCTACGGCGGTATTGTATCCGAAAGTAACGTCCGTTTCCTGCAAATCGTTGTCGATGGTCTTTGGCACCCCGATCACCGGTATGCCCAGATGACTCAACCGCCGGGCAATCTTGAGGGTGCCGTCACCTCCGACCGCTATCAGGGCATCCACACCCAACCGGCGAAAATTCTCCACAACCCGTTGCGACACATCAGTCAGCATCACCTCCCCATCTTCGTCGGTGACAGGGTAGCGAAATGGATTTCCCCGGTTACTGGTCCCCAGAATCGTTCCACCGCGCGGCAAGATGCCGCGCACCGATTGGAGATCGAGCTCTCGACAGCGCGGCCCGTCGGTCAATCCGTCAAACCCGTCTTCGATCCCCAGCACGCGCCAGCCACGCTGCAAAACCGCAGCACGTACCACTCCGCGAATTACGCCATTAAGACCTGGGCAATCCCCTCCGCCATTCAGGATGGCGATGCATCGGTTCATATTTTCATTCCTCGTCGGATTTAAAGTTTATCAAGCTGTGCTTTCTGCAGCATCTCGCGCACCACAAGGGCCGCTCCGAGTATCCCGGCACTGTCACCCAAAACTGCCGGCACCACTTTCATCCGGCGACCGGTCACAGCAAAGGCCCGCTTGTCCATCTCGGCACGAAGAGACGGCATGAGCAGGTCGAAATTGGCGCTGACGCCCCCGCCAATAACCGCGGCATCAAGATTGAGCAGGTTGGCGATGCCAGCAAGTACCTGGCCGAGATAGCATCCGGCGGACTCAAAGGCGCCCAAGGCAGCGGGGTCACCACTCAGGGCTGCCGCAGCCACCTCTTCGGCGCTCCGGATTTGGATCGATGCTTTGTCACCATTCTCCACGGTATTTTTCAATAGCTCCCGGTAGGTTCTGACCAAAGCGGAGCCGGATGCGTACTGTTCCAGGCACCCGTGGGAACCGCAACCACAGACACGCCCCGCCGGTTCGACGGCTATATGCCCCACCTCGCCTGCCGCACCATCGGCGCCATCCCAGATCTGGCGATTGAAAATCATGCCACCACCGACGCCGGTACCCAGCGTTACCATAACAAAACTGTCAAAGGCCTGCCCGGCACCCCACCGGGCTTCCCCCAGGGCAATGGCATTGGCATCGTTGACGACCTTGACCGGCAGTTGCAATTCCCTGGTCAGACGATCGGTCAGCGCAAAGTCGTTTAACGGCCCGAGATTCGGCGAAACGCGCACGGAACCGTCCTTTGCAACAAGTCCAGGAAAACCGAGACCGAGTCCATCGACCGAGTAGCCCTGTTGCTCGCCCTGGCTAACCAATGCGCGGCAGAAAATCAGGAAACGCGCCCAGAAGCTATCGAGCCCCTCATCTATGGCAGTATCCATGCCACGCTGAAAGCGGAGTTTCCCGTCCTCACCTACCAGAGCCCCCCTGCAATTGGTTCCCCCCAGATCTATTCCGATAACGGCCGGCTGTTTCATGGTGTTTTCGCGTATTCCGTAGCAATGGCAAGGGTCTTGAATTGTGCGAGCTTGGCCATATCCATGAGGCGTACCACCTCACCGTGACGGGCGTCACGATCAGCCAGTAGCACAAAAGTCATGTCTTTGGCCTCAGCTCCATAGGCACGCAGGCGTTTTTCAAGTTCTTCGCGCGTCACTTTCTCCTGGCCGATGGATATTTCTCCGGTCTGCGACAAATAGACCTTGATTTCGCGCACTTCAGGCTTGGAAGCCTGCGAGGAAGATTCAGGCAATTTTACGTCAATGCCCGGAGCCTCGACAAAGGTGGTGGAAATCATGAAAAAGATCAGCAGGAGAAAAACCACATCGACCATGGAGGTCAGGTCGACACGCGGTGCTTCACGTTTTTTGCGAAGAAAAGCCATGGGTTATTCCCCCAGCAGATCGACAAGGTGCAGGGAGCTTTCTTCCATTTTGAGCACCATGTAATCAAGTCGGCTGGTCAGGTACTTATGCAGCAGGATGGTCGGAATGGCTACCGTCAAACCGGCGGCCGTGGTAATCAGGGCCTCGGATATGCCGCCGCCAAGGGTTTCCGGCGTGCCGATCCCCGCCGTGGCGATAACGGTAAAAGCCCGGATCATACCGAGTACAGTTCCCAGCAACCCGAGCAAAGGTGAAATAGTCGCGAGGGTGCCGAGCAGCCCGAGAAAACGTTCCAGGGGAGCGGCCTCCCGACTACCTGTTTCTTCAACCACGGTTTTGATGTGATCGCGAGAACGCCCCTGCGCACGCAATGCCGACAGTAAAATCCGCGACAGAGGGGTATCGCTTCGCTGGCAGACCACAATCGCCTCTTCGATGCGTCCCTTCAAAACCAGTTGTTCGACCTCACGCACCAGTTCATCGCGACCGCGCCCTACGCGGAAAAAGGTCCACAAACGTTCAAAAAAGATGGCCATGGCCATGATCGAACAGAGCAGGATCGGATACATGAGGGGTCCGCCCTTTTGAAAAATCTCCAGCATGGTTCACGCGTTCCTTTCAGAATAATAACTAAGATGCCCTCGCTCATGGGATGAGTCGGATTTACCGTAAAGCTACGGCGCGAAGAGCACCGGATGAAAAACCGGAATGCATCCTTCCAGAAAACCCTGATAAACAGCAAGAGGTCTGCCTGTCTACCTTTGCGAAGAATAGCGGTTTTTATTCCTCATTCTGACTTAAAACCTTCCAGCAGAATCCCGTAAGTCTCCTCGAGGTGCTGCGGCAGGATACGCACATCGGCAAATACCGGCATAAAATTGGTATCGCCGGTCCAGCGCGGCACAATATGCATATGCAGATGATCCGCCAGTCCGGCGCCGGCAATCTTGCCGAGGTTGATCCCGATATTGAAGCCCTGGGGCTTCAAACATTGCTGCATGACGATTCGGCATTTGCGCAGAACCTGGAACATCTCAGCATGCTCTTCCGAGTTCAGGTCGATAATATCGGGGATGTGTCGGTAGGGTGCAATGAGCAGATGCCCATTTGTGTAAGGGTATTTATTCATCACCACAAAGGTATGTTGCCCACGCCAGAGAATCAATCTCTGTGCATCTTGCCCCTCGATGGCACGGACACAAAAGACACAGCAATCTTCAGCCTGCTTATCTTTGCATTCAAGATAGGTCATGCGCCAGGGCGCCCAGAGTTGTTTCATAATCACCCTTTATCCCGCGGTTAAATCCGGGGCTTGGTCATCAAGAGGCAGAATCTTCCCCCGGATTTCGGTATCGCCGACTTCCAGCAACCCTACACTGGGGGGATGCCCCAAACGCGGGCTGGTAGCACTGCCGGGGTTGAACAACAACAGGCCATTGTAGCGACGACACTCCGGTATATGGGAATGTCCATAGACAAGACAATCGAGCGCATCCGCAACAAACTCGGCAGTCATGCGAGGCCCAAGTCCCTCCGGCGCCCCCCATCCATGTATCAGGCCGAACCGGAAACCCGCAACTTCGAACACCTTGCGTACCGGCAGGGATACGGAGGGAGAATCCATATTTCCGCAAACGGCATGAACGATGCGCGGTTCAAAAACATGCAACAGCTCCTGATCTACCAGGTCACCGGCATGAATGATCATATCCGCCTCGTGAAACACCTTGCGGTCCAGGAACTCAAGGAACTCCGCATGGCGGGTGGCCAGGCGAATATGGGTATCGGAAAGCACGCCAATCTTCAACATGATAGGATAACTTTCACAAAGTGCCAAACTATATACATATCTAAAGAATATTCCTAAGCATGATGCCTTCGCAAAAACTCATGGGATGGCGTCACAAAAAGTCTGTCCTGCGGCGCCATCAAGGCATGACCTTTTCTACAGTCTGAATCGAAGACTGTCAATCCCCTCCAGGAGGCTGTCGGACTATCCGGACCGAAGCGAAAATTTGGA
>DIWZ01000012.1 GCA_002435955.1 Pelobacter sp. UBA6093 | reverse complement strand
GCAGCGTGGTGGGATGACTCCCTGTCCGCCGCGGCTATCCTTTCGGGGAAACGTGGGGGAAAATCGGGTAGCCGGGGGTTTTTCTCCCCCAGCCCCCACTCCACCCGGCATGCGGGTCCGCACCGGGCGGGTCACAGAGCTACCGGGCCGTAGCCGGGTAATGGATTTCCACCCACAGTTCTTTGACAGATATGAGACCTTGCTCCTTCAACCATTGGTTGGTCATACCGGACTGGGCGGCCAGTCTTCGGGCCATCGCCCACGGGCCGTTTCTGTTCATGCCCGCGCGGATGGCGGTACCCAGAAGGGTGCCGAGTTTGAGCAGGTCCCGAATCTTGGTGCGGCACCATCGCCACTGTTTCCAGTAGCACATCCGCACCCGCCGCCTGATCCAACCGTCTATCTCCGGGATGTCGCGGTACTGTTCGGAAATGCCGAAGGCTGGGGAATGGGGTCGGACCAAGTTAACCGGAGGGTCTCCAAGGGGGTCGGGCCAAGCTAATTAGCTGAAATGAAAAGATAATTCCTTGAAAAAAGGGCCTTTTTGACGGCTATATCATTGTTTTTGTGTGCGAAAAGGCCGATATAGGAAATATCCATGGCCAGAGCCAAACGACATTATCTCCCCGGACACATCTGGCACATCACCCACCGGTGCCACAAAAGGGAATTCTTGCTCAGGTTTTCGAAAGACAGAAACCGATGGCTCCACTGGCTTTATCAGGTAAGAGAACGATACGGTTTGAAGGTTTAAAAGGGCGATATAAGGCCTGAAAATACCTATTTTTGAAACATTACTGTTTGAAAACAATCACTTATCGTGGCCCTACCCCTACAGCTTCCATTTTTCCATTTCCAGTTGATGAACCTGATCTTTCCGGATGCCCAACCTTACGATACATACCTGTTAATCGTCGTTGCCGGCCTAATCGTTTGGTGGAACCACAAGCAAAAAATAAACCTGTCCCCTTTATCACTTCCGGACCTACCCACGAAAAATGGACACCCTCATCAGTTAGGTTATGATCAAAAATGAGATGGCCGAAATGAGGTGAACCTATACATAGATTAGGAAAATACCCATGCGAAATATCATCGTCATTACATTTGTTAGTCTCGACGGAGTGATGCAGGCACCGGGTGGACCCGAGGAGGATACTTCCGGAGGTTTTAAGCATGGTGGCTGGACAGTTCCATACTTTGACGATTTTGCGGGCAAGGTGATGGGGGAGCAGATGTCGCTAGAACGATCTGAGTTGCTTCTTGGTCGGAAGACGTATGAAATTTTCGCAGGATACTGGCCGCATCACGCCGCGGGGTGGCCAGGTATCAACGAAGTTAAAAAATATGTTGCGTCTCATAACTCAGCCTACAAGCTTGATTGGGAAAATTCTGTGCTTCTTACTGACAATGTTGCCGAAATGGTGAAGAAACTTAAAAAGGAAGATGGCCCCGACCTGCACGTTTGGGGGAGCGGCAATTTAATACAGACTCTCTTGACCTACGATTTAGTTGATGAAATGTGGCTCAAAATTTTCCCTGTAACGCTCGGCTCAGGTAAACGTCTATTTGACGAAGGTGCGATTCCAATAGCGTTTGAATTAACTGACTGCAAAGTTTCCCCACTCGGAGTTATTTTTGCTAATTACAAGCGTGTCGGCGAAGTGAGGACAGGGTCGTTTTGAGCTTAAATTAGGGCTGCCGGGGCTGGGGTCGAAATAATTGGCTGATTACTTCTGCACGAGGCTGTCTGGCGGACTGGACACGGCGTATGGCACCCCCACAACCGTAGAGTGGATTTTCATCCCTCGCCAGACAACACGACTTTCGTCAGCATTACGAACACCGGCTTTAGCGGAGATCTGAATAAGGTTGCAGGAGAGGCAATCGGCTCAACCGAAGGGTACACGCATGTGCTTGCTGGGTTGAAGGTGCTGCTCGAACACAACATCAGCTTGAACCTGATAGCGAATCGATTCCCTGATGGACTCGAAAGACTCTGAAGTATGCGCACAACGGGTTGCAGTCGACGTTACTCCGCTACACGACCGAACCCGGGCATTAGACGCCAAGGAGACATCATGACGGTAAAGCGTATGGACAACGTCGGTATGGTGGTGGAAGACATCGACGCCGCCATTGAGTTCTTCACCGAGCTTGGCCTCGAGTTCGAGCGGCGCGCCCCAATCGAGGGAGACTGGGCAGATGGCGTCACCGGATTGCGCGACATGCGCGTCGAGATTGCCATGATGCGTACGCCGGACGGTCACAGCCGGATCGAGATATCCCGGTTCCACGCGCCGCCTGTGGTCGCCGATCACCGCAGCGCCCCGGTGAACGCTCTCGGTTACCTACGCGTCATGTTCACCGTGGAGGACATCGACGACACGCTCGCCCGGCTGGGCAAACGCGGCGCGGAGCTCGTCGGTGAAGTGGTCCAGTACAAAGACACGTATCGGCTCTGTTACATCCGGGGCCCCGAAGGAATTCTCATCGGGCTTGCTCAAGAGATCGGGTAGCATCACCCAGAGGGGAAATCGACGACAACAAACTTTCTTTTCCGATGACGACTACCGGCCGGAGGTCGGGGTTTCCCCGAAGGTCCCTGGATTGTTCGGCCGCTCAGGCGACCGTTTCCCGCAGATTCTCTTCAAGCAGTGCGGCTGCCAACTCGACGCAGCCCGGACAGGAGAGTTTTTTCATCGAGCGGATTTCCTGGCACAGAAGCGAACCGGCGGCATCCGCGAAGCGATCGTTAAGCTCGGCCTTTTTGTCTTCGTCGGAGACGAGTTGGGCGGCATAAATGGCCCCGCACAATCCTTGCGGAGCCCTGCCGGAACCGCACTTGCTCAAGTTCTCCTTTAATTCAGGATCCCTTCCGGACACCTTCTGCCAGGCTTCGGCAACCGCTTCGGCACAGTTCTTTCTGCCTTTTTTGAAAAGAAAACCGGCGACATCCAACATAGTTTCATTTTGCATCGATTTATCTACTCCTGATAGAGAGAAACAGGCGGCCGCTGGCTGGCAAACATTTCGCCCCTCCGGCCTAGTTCACCAGTCATCCGAGCCATCTGATTTATATGGAAAAACATATATATCAGATATCATATAACTTGGCCAAATTTTTTTTTGGTCGAGGAGAAGAACAACCGACAAGGCCATCATGAGAACGAGTGTAGAGATATAGAGATGGGGACGCTCGCAAAGCAGCCTGCAAAAAGCCGGAGTGCATGGTCCTTTATTGTCGGTGCTGCACCATATAGTCTGTTTTTGCAGCGCACCCAGAATCATGAATGCGTCCTTCGGGCGCCATGCGCGTCTGGCACGGTTCCTGCGAGGATCGAACAGTCGTTACCGAAACCGGCGATCGCCCCGTTCGCTGACTTTTTTCTACATTCAGGAGGAATGACCATGCACTTGCGACCTCTCGTAATGACCCTCGCCATAGTTCTGTTCAGCGCAGGACTCGCTCACGCCGATTTCAACGCCTACCTGCATAGCCTCAACGTCAGCGCGGAGGGCGATATCGGTGGTTTCCGCGCGCAGGTGGGGGCCCATTTCGGTGGTTCCGGCCCCCAGCTCGATCTGGTTTTTCGCTCCGTCGATGAACCGGCCGACGCCGCGATCTGTTTTTGGTTGGCACGACAGACCAACCAGCCCATTGATGTCGTTATCAATGCGTACCGTCGTCACAAGGGTCAGGGCTGGGGGGCTCTGGCCAAGAGTCTCGGTATCAAGCCGGGCTCGGCTGCCTTCAAGGATCTCAAGCAGGGGGAACTGGGGTGGCACCCCACCGCCGGCAAAGCCAATGGCAAGGGCAAGGACAAAAAGAAAAGCCACTCGTAATCCCGAAGGGGCATTTGAAAACAACTGTTTCTGGACCGGTGGCGGTGAAATGGCCGACATGGGTAAGCGCCTTATGGCAACCGCTTGAAGCGGTCTGATAAAATCCATCCGCAAGGAGAGCATAAAATGGAAAAATATCTGATGGCCCCACTCTTGATCCATAAACTTGGCCAGGAGGATAACTTCAGGAATTACTTTTCCCGGTTCCTCAAAGTGCTGGCTGTCATCTGCGCCGTGGCCGCCCTGATTGTTTTCTTCCTCGGATGGAAAGAACTCTTTGCGATGTCCTCCGAAGGGATGATCGGCGGCATCATCTACCAGTTGGCCTTTGCCCTGGCCTCTTATCTGGTGGTGCACTGTACCCTGCTGCGGGCCGCGCAAGCAAAACAGGCGGTTCCCGGCAGACCGGCCGCGCTTACCGTAGCGGCGGTGGTACTTAAGTTGAGCGCAGAAGCATGGGGTTTCGCCAGTATCCTGCTCGGCAGCGGCGCCGGCATCTACGTCTGGTTTGCCGGTCGCGAGGCAAGATACCTGCTGGAGAAAGTGGCCGCGTTCTTCCCGTTTTTAAGGGCCGGTGATGCCTCTTTTACCGGAGGTGCGGCATTAATCTTTCAGGGTCTCGTATACGGAGTATTGGCCCTGCTCCTCGGTTATCTGCTGGCGGAGCTTCTGAAGTCCTTACCGGTCGGCACATCTCGGACAGTGGAACGCCCATAACTTTATAATCCCCGCCGTTCCCATCGGCCTTGCCCGGCCATTTGAAGATAAAACTCAAGGCCTGCAACAGGGACAATCCATTCGATGGAGGCCGGTGTCAACGGCAATGAAAAGGTGTACCAGTTTCGGTAATTGAAAAGAGTACCACTGCCCGGAGAGAACTTGGACGCAATGGAAAACCATCTCGTAGTCATCAGATACTGGTTTGGCACGGATCCCGATGATGCAAGGGTAGCCAAGGAACATGCAGCCCTCTGGTGGTCAAAAGATCAGCGCATCGACGACGAGATTCGAAGAAAATTCAAACCATTGGTCCTGGCTGCAGGAAGCAATGCCTTGAACGATTGGAAGGCGACGGTTTACGGCAAGTTGGCACTCATCCTCCTCACCGATCAGTTCCCTCGCAACATCTTTCGCGGCAAACCGGAGGCTTTCAGGTTTGATGACATCGCTTTGGATGTAAGTCTTCAGGGCTTGGCAGCAGGGGAAGACAAACTACTGCGGCCCATTCATCGGGCGTTTTTCTATCTGCCTTTGGAACACTCCGAGAACCTTGAGCATCAACATCGTTGTGTAAAACTTTTTCAGGAATTGTTTCACGAGGTTCCGGATCACCAGAAACCGATATTTGAAGGATTTTTAGAATATGCCCTTAGGCACTACGCCATCATCGAGCGATTTGGCAGGTTTCCCCATCGGAACGCGATCCTTGGCCGTGAGTCCACGCCGCAGGAAGTCAGGTTCCTGCAGCAACCCGGATCATCCTTTTAAGTCGGCCGGCATGCGGAAGCGTATCTTTGCTTAAGCACCGCCGCGCACCCTTTTGCTGCCATGCTAAAATCCAGCAGCCCGAGCTTCTTAATTTGTGTCCATCCATAGTTTCCATTGCTTGTCGGTGGATTGTTGGTTATTGATAGTACGAGACAATCAGGTGCATGCAACGCCTGTCCCGTTTATGACTGAACAACCAATCAGGGTTATATGGAACTTCGTTACCGATTGAATGATGTACCCCCCTGGGGCGAAACAGCCTTGTACGGTCTCCAGTGGCTGGCGATCGCCCTCCCGGCCATCCTGATCATCGGTCGGGTGGTCGGTATGCTTCAGTTCCCGGCCTATGCCGATCAGGTTCTTTTCCTGCAGAAGTCCTGTTTCATAACCGCCTTGACTGTCGCAGTACAGGTTATCTGGGGACACCGCCTGCCGCTGGTGGCAGGTCCGGCTACCGTCCTGCTTATCGGGGCGGTAGCCAGCACAGGAGCGGCGCCCGGTGCCGTCTACACGGCCATTCTCGGCGGGGGGCTGCTTCTGGCTGTGCTCAGCGCGACCGGCATCTTTAACGTGCTGCAGAAGCTGTTCACCCCTCGCGTGGTGGCAGCGGTACTGTTGCTGATCGCTTTCACCCTCGCCCCAACCATTCTGCAGCTCATGGTTCCTGCCGGCCCGGTTGCCCCGCTGGCCAGCCTGCTTTTCGCCATGGTGCTGCTGCTTGCTCTGTTCATCGCTTACGGTCGACTCGGGGGTCTGTGGCGCTCCACCCTGATCGTCTGGGGACTGATCGCGGGGACCCTGGCGCATGCCGCTCTGTTCGGCTTTCAGCCGATGCCGAAGGCTCCTCTTCCCGCCGTCGGCGGGTTTTTGCATCGGCTGGTTTTGCAGCCGGTTGTGGATGTCGGGGTTCTGCTGGCCTTCCTTTTCTGCTTTCTCGCCCTGGCGGTCAACGACCTCGGCTCCATTCAGTCGATCGGCGCCATGTTGCGGCCTTCCGACATGCCGCAACGCCTGCGTCGCGGCATAACCTTGACCGGACTGGCCAATGCCCTGTCGGGCTTTTTCGGAGTTCTCGGGCCGGTCAACTTCTCCCTCAGCCCGGGGGTGGTCGCCGCCACCGGCTGTGCCTCCCGCTTCACCCTCCTGCCCGCCGCCCTGGCGTTGCTGGGACTTTCCTTCTCCCCCGCCGCCATCGCTTTCGTCGGTCATCTCCCCGACGTGGTGATCGGCAGCATCCTGCTCTATATCCTGACCGCCCAGGTCGCCGCAGGACTCGATGTGCTTTTCCAGGCCGAACCGTTTCAGTTCCGCCATGGGATGATCCTCGGACTGCCCTTGCTGCTGGGAACCATCGTCGCCTTTCTGCCGCCCGGGGTAGTCGCCGCCTTTCCGGCCGTTCTGCGACCGGTGCTCGGCAACGGCTTCGTCGTCGGTACCGCGGCGGTGCTGCTTTTGGAGCATCTGATTTTGCGGGATTGATGTTTCGGAAAAACCGGGACACGGAAAAACCGCGGAAAAACCGGGACAGATTTATTTGTTGCTAATTAGATGTAGTTTTTGTGTAAATACTATATGCCCCGTATCGGTCGACTTGTCATTCCGAATTACCCCCATCATGTGATCCATCAAGGACACAATCGCCAAGCGATTTTTGTCCAGGGTGATGAATACCGTTACTACCTGGATAATCGCGATGAGTGCAAAGACGACCTCAAATGCCGACTTTATGCGTACTGCTGCTTGACGTGATATACACCACAGGGAATATGGATACGTGCCTTGCGTGCCATGTATCCTCAGGCGGGTTCTCTGCCGCACCGCACCACTCCCAAGATCATTGACCGTAAGTCGGGCCATGAGTATGGCCTGGTATGGCATGGCGAGCATGATCTTTCAGCTGAGCATCGAACCATCGATGAATCGCCTCGATCAACTCCGGGTCGTCTGCTGAATAGGCGATCTGTGCCCCGTTACCCAACTCCCTGAACTCAATCCTGATCCGGCCCGGCTCAGCCTGTCTCAGAGCCGCCAGGCCTGGCATGTCCTCGCCGTGAATCCTCGCCGGGTCTGAAAAGTCCCCCCGCCCAAACTGGCGAGAGATTTTCGCCAGATGCTCCCGGATCAGCCTGACCTGCCCGGCGTCGACATTCTTCTTGGCGATGACCTGCTGGATCCCCCCATCCTCGGTTTTGATGAAGATATGGGTGGTTTGTTCCAGGCTAAAGGGCATGACCTCCGCTCCACGGCGTTGCACTTCGTCCGACCTGGATTCGGTTACCTGTTCACCCGCAGCAACGGTGCCGGCCATCAAGAGCACGCTCGAAAACAGGATCGTCAGTCTCCGCATTGCTGCCTCCTTCCGGGAACCTTGTAAGACGGTGCAAAAGGCGGAAGCGACTGGTTAGAGATAGTATCTCACCCGCAGTTCTACCCTCCAGATGTTCTGCTTCTCGCTGAATTCGCTCAGCGCATCTCCCTCCAGCCATGCCCCCTTCAGGAGCACCTCCAGGTTGGTAACTGTGGTGTAAAGACACACCGAGAGGTATCGCGACATCTGCTAATTCCGATGGCAGGCCCCTCATCATTGACACGTACTCTTTTCCCTTGCGATCACCCCTCCCATGGCCGGCCCGCTCCTGCCGGACAAGCATTCTGCGCCACTCATTTTGCAACCTGTACCCGTACCGTCTTGTACGCAGCCTATAAAGCCCTTGCAGGAGGACACACATTCTGAAACGCGCTCATTGTTGGGCACGCAGTCCTTGCAGAGCTTAAGGCATGACTCCTCCGTATGAGACGTGGCCATCCTGGCCAGTTGAGTGATGTCCTTCGGCAGGGGAACGGGCCAGCCCCAGTAGATAACGAGTTCATTCGAGTTGCGGGCCACTTCTTCCGGTGTGACTGGAAACGTTGAGCCGCTGGCGGCTTCCTGCATGCATTGCAGGGCGGCTGCCTCCTGGCCCTTTTCCAGCGATGTGCCATCAAGCTCAACTCCCTGCCAGACCCAATCGTTGCCTTGCTTGCGATAGGTGTACTTGAACTGTACTGCCCCTTTGCCATTCACACGAACCCAACAGGATTTCATCTTTGGAACGATTGAAGAATAGAAAGCACCAGCAATTCGCTGTTGTGCTGCTTCAGTCCTCTCCGCCGAATCGTCCTTGGTCGGCTGCGGCCGCACTGTGTCGTCACCTGTTGTGGTTTCTCTCTGGCAAGCATTCGTCAGCAGCGCCAACACGGCGGCGGCAATGATCATCGAGCGGACTTTCATAAGACCTCCTTTCTTTTTCGTTTCTTCATTTTCCCTTTTTCCCACTTAACGGTTTCTTTAAGGTTTTCAAGAATCTACCTTTAGCAGTCCCACACCCATCGGGGGCACTTATTCTTTCGCAAGAGGACTGACTCCCCTGGGGAGTGGAAGGGGTCTCAGCCCCAGGACGGTCACTTTATGTCTGATCCTCTGAAAGCCCTCGCCGGTCCAAGAGAGCAGGTAGTGCAATTTTCCAGGGGTTTGGTAGGGTCATAATCCCATTCCTTTATCCATACCCCGATATCTCTTACCTTTATATCATTACAAGGGGCTTTCAAGTCCCAGCCGGTCAGCATGGGTATCACATATTTATAAGGTATTGAATGAATGTCATAATCCTCCGATTGAATCCTGTGGTACGGACTGCCCAGAAGGCTCTGGTGGCTAGGGTCGGACCTTAACAAGCTTTTGATTTATTTATATATACATTGGGGTCGAATCAAAGTAACATATTGAAATATTGTTGTTTTCCTTCAATATAGACCCTCAAAAACGGCTTATAGGCCGATTGGGGGGCAAAAAGGTGCATAGGCTTTTTCAGCTGAATGACAGGGAAGCTTACGCTATGAGTTCAATTTTGACCCCGAAACTCGCCTTATAACACCAATTAACTGTCTTTTTGGGTATGGTTTTTCTTAAATATCAATGGGTTGACTTGGTCCGACCCCAGGTAGGGAAACTCGCCTTATAACACCAATTAACTGTCTTTTTGGGTATGGTTTTTCTTAAATATCAATGGGTTGACTTGGTCCGACCCCAGGTAGGCAAGACCAAAAAGAGTTCCAATCAACCAACCCTGTAAGGAGGAAATTTTATGAGAAATTCTTTAGTAGCGTCTGTGGTAAGCATTGGCCTCTGCCTTCTCGCATTGGCTGGCTGCGCAGGTAACCCGACTACTGCAGATCTTATGAAGCAGCACGCGACTGAGATGCAAGTGGATGTAGACCTGAAGAACCAGCTTGCGGAAGATTGGGAAAAGGGTGAGCAATTGGTGGCGACAGGTGAGAAACGCGTCAACGATGGAGAAAAACGAGTGAAATCGGCGGAACATGATCTTAAAAGAGGGCAAGATGATGTTGAGCGCGGCAGACGCGAAATTGCTGATGGGCAAAAACTGATCGATGAGAGCGAATTTAAATTTCAGGAGAACTTCCCAGAGCTAGACGTCAACTCGGACAAGTAAGATCGCCCAACAACCGGCTGCAGCGGACAGCCTGTTGCTACGGGCTACTCCAGCACACCGGGGCATAGAAACAATCCTGCGAGCGAGGGTAGGAGAAATTCAGGGCCCTATTCCAAGGGGGAGGTATCGAATCGAGGAGCCGCGCACAAGCAAGCGTGCCGATTGACGCCGAGATTGGGGAAAAGGGTCATTTCCGGATGAAAACTAGGGTACAAACCTTACCTTGAACAGCGTGCCATTGCCCTGGTCCAACTCCAGGGTTCCATTAAGCTGGTTGATCAGGGCCGAAATGAGCTGCATGCCAAGAGTCTCCGTCTCCCGATAATCGAAATCCGCAGGCAGCCCCACTCCGTCATCGGCTACGGCGAGCACAATCTCCTCCCCACAGCGGCGTATCGAAATCGTTACATTGCCTTCCTTCTTATCGACGAAAGCGTGTTTGTGCGCATTTGACAGCAACTCGGTCAGCAGCAACCCAAAAGGAATCACTTTCTCGATATTGAGCACAATCTCTTCAGCCTCCAGTTGCCAGAAAATTTCCTGGCGAGGGAGAAAATAGACCTGCCGCAGTTTTTCGATCAAACCTTCCACATAGGTATTGACGCTGACCTCGGCCAGATTTTTCGACCGATAGAGCTGCTCATGGGCCATTGCCATGGCGTGGATACGACTCTGGCTTTCGAGGAAACAGGCGGCCAGTTCCGGATCGCTGATTCTTTGCGACTGCACGAACAGCAGGCTCGATACCACTTGCAGATTGTTCTTGACCCGGTGATGAATCTCTTTCAGGAGTACTTCCTTTTCCTTCAAAGAGACATGCAGCTTTTCCTCGGCCAGTTTGCGCTGGCTTACATCCCGAAACGTACCGAGCAGAGCCGGTTTTTCCAGGTACTCAAAGGAACGAATACTGACTTCGACCGGAAAAAGCGTGCCGTCACGGCGAAGGTGGTTGGTTTCGAAGACCAGCTGCCCGCGTGCCTGGATCTCCCGCACCCGATTACTGAAATTGCCCGCCCGGTCTGGAGCCAGCAATTCCGGCATGTTTTTATTGAGCAGTTCGTCGCGCGAAAAACCGAACTGTTCGCAGGCCTTGCTGTTGACTTCAAGTAGTCTGCCGCCGGGTTCCAGGATGTAGGCCGCATCATTCGAGAATTCGAACAGGGTGCGAAATTTTTGCTCGGACTTCAAAAGCTCCCTTTGCGCCTCGATCTGCCGAAGCTTTTCGACCCCCATGCGCGTCAGAAAATCCACCAGGCTGGCATTAAACTCAAGGATCTCGCGTACCTTCTCGCGGGAAAAGATGGGAACCTGTCGCAAGGCCTGCAGATAAGCGTCCTCATCAAAACCGTAGCGGCGCGCCTTTTCGATGAAGAATTGCTCTTCCGGGGGGTCGAAAAAAAACTGCCCAAGAAAAATGTTGGCCAGATGTCGGCCTTCAATGACGATGGGAATAGCGATGTCGATCAGACCGTTGCCGCACCGGTATTCGACGTAACCGCACTCGGGCAGCTCGGAAACTGCCTGCAGGTGCTTGGCGAGATAGGCATCACTCTCTTGACAGCGGGCGTTTGTTTCCGGATTTTGGCGATGAAATTGCGCGCAGATACTCTGCCAACCGGTAGCTACCAGTACCGTCCCGTCGACATCGATAATGCCCGTTGGGATACCGGAAGCCTGCCAGAGTTTGTCCATCAGCGTCTGGACAGCGTTGACGTCAACAATGTCTCTGATCTTGTAGGTCATGTCCAAAACCACCCTTTTGCAGCACCTTCCCAAGGACTTTCAGCTTGCGGCCCCTGCCAAAGATAATCCCTGAGATGAAGCGAAAAAACCTCTACACTTTTTTGAGGCAATAAACGAGCCACACCTTCGCTTTTTTAACACCCTCTAAGACAGTACTATACAGGAGAGTAGGGACCAATGGTCAACTGGAAACAATGAATGACCTCATGTAGAGGGGGCTAGCATCGGATTTAGCAGGTGGCAGGGCTGTTCGAAGCCCGTCATACTAACATTCTTGCCTGGCGGCAGGCGCGCCGCATGGATGAGACCGCGCGGCAGGAGTTTCTCGCCAAAAAAGTCATAAATATGGCAGACAACGTGTCAGTCTCTTGAACAGTTCCCTGCCATTGTCTGAATCAGGGACCGGATTCGGATACCTTCTCCAACATGATTCGACAATACCAAATCCGTTATCTGCCCACATTGCATTATCGGCGCTGATTCAAGACTGGCGTATCGGTAAGAATCGTTTGGTTTCGCACACTTGACCAGCCCGCCCCAACCTGCCTCGCAGGAAAGTTTTGCGTCAATTCATTAGATATCTCATGGTCCGGATTTTGCTTCTACCACCCCATTCAATTCCAGATGAAAACCAGCCACCTATTTCGAGATTATGCATGCAAAGTCGATTTAAAAATGGGCCCTGGATAATCGGTGTTCTTCTTTGGACGGGATTGATCCTTTTTTCCGCTTGGGGCAGCTTGCGCCTGAAACACCAACTGATACACGACCTGGCCATAGCAGAAGGAAAAGGCAGTTTTCGAAAAGATCTGGTGTATCGTCGCTGGGCGTCTCTCAAGGGGGGCATCTATGTCCCGCAGAGCAGCACTTTGCCTAATCCGCACTTGCAACATCTGCCGGATCGCGATGTCACAACCACCTCCGGCCAGAAGCTAACCCTGATCAACCCGGCCTATATGACCCGCCAGGTCCATGAACTCGCCAAACAGCAATATGGCGTACAGGGCCACATTACCAGCCTGAACGTATTGCGGCCTGAAAATGCTCCGGACACCTGGGAACAAGACTGCCTGGAAAATTTCCAGAAAGGCACCACCGAAATCGCCTCAGTCGAGCAGTTTAACGGGGAACCCTATTTACGCACCATGTTCCCGATGCTTACCGAGAAGCCTTGTCTTAAATGTCATGAACAGCAGGGATACAAGGTCGGGGATGTTCTTGGAGGCATCAGTGTCGCGGTCCCCCTGGCGCCCTATGAGGCTGCCTATGCCCTGGCATACAGGTCAGAGGTGCTGACCAAATTTCTCATCTGGTTGGCTGGAAGCGCGTTTCTGTTTGTTTTCCGACGTTACGTCAAAAGCCAATTTATCAGTGAAAGCGTAGCCAGGCATCTGGCAGAGACATCGGAAAAGAAATATCGCATGCTGTTTGATCAGGCGACGGTTGGATTTGCGTTAAGCGATGCTTGCACAGGAGAAATTATTGAATGCAATCAAGTGCTTGCAAAAATGGTGGGAAGAACCCCGCAAACACTTTCAGGAATGCCGGAAACAGTCCTGTATCCCGCCTCGATGGTTCCGGCAAATACTCCGGACGCTTTCAAACAGCACGCATCTCATGCAGCCGGAACGTTAGTCGAAGGTCAATTGCTCTCCATATCCAACCATGTGGTGGATGTGGAAATTAAACAGAGCACCATAGATCTTGACGAGCGGTCGCTGTTTTTTTCCGTATTTCATGACGTAACCGAACGCAAGAAGCAGGCAAATAAGGTTTGCACGCTTTCCCATGCCGTGGAACAAAGTCCCGCCGCGATTTTACTGTTGGACCTGGATGGCAAGGTTGAATATGCCAATCAGCGATTCACCGAGTTAACGGGGTATACCTTCGAAGAGGTGGATTCAAAGATTTTCACCCGTTTGTTTCCGCACGGGATTGCCGCAAATGACTTTTTGGACACGGTTTCCAGACAGCACAAATGGTTTGGAGAAATAAACAACACCAGAAAAGACGGATCTGCGTATTGGGAAAAATCCACGATCAGCTCCATACAGGATAAAAATGGGAAGACCACTCAATTCCTGGTCATAATGGAAGACATCACTCTCCAGAAAATCCATGAAAAAAAGCTGGAACATTTGGCCACCCACGATGATTTGACCGACCTGGCAAACCGGACCCTGTTGATCGACCGCCTTGAACAAGCCATAGACTTTGCCAAACATTCCGGCCATTTAATCGGCATTCTGCTGCTTGATCTGAACCGCTTTAAATTTATCAATGACAGTCTCGGCCACAGCTTCGGGGACTTGCTGTTAAAGCAGGTCGCATCCCGATTAAAAAAATCCGTCCGGGATTTCGATACGGTGGCCAGACTCGGCGGGGATGAATTCGTCATTATCCTTCCTGAAATCGGGGAGAAGGATGAAATCCAGCAGATAAGCAACAAGATCTCCAAAGTGCTGTCCGCCCCTTTTTGCATGGAGAACCGTGAAATCATCATTTCGGCGAGCATCGGATCCACGGTTTTCCCTCACGATGGCGATGATGCGGAAACATTGGTTCGCCATGCCGACATTGCCATGTACCAGAGCAAAAAGGAGCATTCCAGCATATGTTGTTATCATTCCAGGATGCACTCTGAGCCGCTCAAGGTGCTGGAGCTGGAAAGAGAGTTGCGCCAGGCTTTGAAACGCAATCAATTCGTGTTGCATTATCAACCGAAGGTGGAACTTGCAACGGGTGTGATCATCGGAGCTGAAGCCCTGCTGCGATGGCAGCATCCCGAGCGCGGCATGGTCCCTCCGGATGAATTCATTCCCCTGGCCGAAGAAACAGGAGAGATACTGCCCATTGGCGAATGGGTATTACGGGAAGCCGTCAGGCAGATCAAACAGTGGCAGGTGGAAAATTTATTTTGTTGTCCTGTTGCCGTCAATATTTCGGCTAAACAATTCCAGCATTTCAATCTAGCCGAGCTCGTCGACTCCATACTCAAGGAACATGAAGTTCTGCCTCATCTATTGGAGTTGGAACTTACAGAAAGCATGATCATGCAGCATCCTCAAAAAACCATTGAGGAATTACATAAATTGAAAAACATCGGGGTACACATTTCCCTTGATGATTTTGGAACCGGTTACTCCTCCCTGAATTACCTGCGCAGTTTTCCCGTCGACTTTTTAAAAATCGACCGGTCCTTTATTTCCGAAATAAACCAGGATGAAAGCGCAAATTCCGTTGCAAAGAGCATCGTTGCCATCGCACAGAGCCTGGGTATCAAAGCCATCGCGGAAGGGGTTGAAACAAAAGAACAACTGGATTTTCTGATCAACTGCGGTTGCTATGCCATGCAAGGATATTATTACTCCCCGCCTTTGGAGGAAAAAGCCATAACAGCCCTACTGGGTGACGAAATGCATCAAGGCGTGACGCCCATAAGTTTATAGGCCCTTGGGCCGGGGATGTCCGCCACCGGCGAAATCCTGCGTAAATCCCAGCATTGAACACTAGCTTGCACACCGGCCCCAGGGTGGTAATGTTTCATTAAATACCTGAAACAATTGGCCGAATTGCCATGACGACCCTATCTATCAGTTTTATGCTCTACACCCTCGGCATCGCCGCCCTGGGGATATACAGCCGGCGTTTTGCCAAAAAGAGTACTGCGGATTTTTTGCTGGCGGACCGGGGTCTGGGGGCGTGGGTGGCGGCCCTGTCGGCCTCGGCCTCGGCCGAAAGCGGCTGGGTGACGCTGGGTCTGGTGGGGTTTGCCTTTCACACGGGCATTGCAGCCTTCTGGATTGTTCCGGGGACGGTGGCGGCTTTCTGGTTCAACTGGTTTGTCCTGGCGCCCCGTCTTCATCAGCTCTCGGTGGCGAGCGACTCCCTCACCTTGCCGGAACTGCTGGCCTCGCGCTTCCGCGGGCTTTCGGCCCGGCTCATCCGGTTGGCCGGGGTGCTGATCATCCTCTCCATGCTCACCGCCTACGTTGCCGCCCAACTCAATGCGGCCGGCAAGACCTTCAGCGGCACCTTTGGCTGGGACTATTCCTCGGGAGTGCTCATCGGCGCGATTATCGTCCTGGCCTACACGGTCACCGGTGGTTTCCGGGCCATCGCCTGGACCGACGTGGTTCAGGCGAGCTTCATGATTGCTGCCGTGACGCTGGTTCCCTTCCTGCTCATTGCCGAGGTGGGCGGCTTCGGTCCTTTCTGGAGCCGCTTGACGGCATTGGAAGGCGGGCGGATGGTCGACCCGGTGGCCGGAACGAGTGGCTGGGCCCTGATTGCCTTTCTCTCCCTGTGGCTTGGTATCCCCCTGGGGTATCCGGGCCAGCCCCACGTGCTGCTGCGGCTGATGGCGGTCAAGGACCGGCGAACGATCCTGCGAGGCGGGATTATCTCGACGATCTGGGTGGCGGTGCTTTTCTCCGGAGCCATCCTGGTGGGACTTGCCGGCCGAATATACTTCGTTCAGCTGCCGGACCCGGAAAAGATCCTGCCCCTGGTTGCCGCCGATGCTTCCCTCATCCCCGGCGTGATCGGCGGGATGTTGATCGCGGCCATCATGGCGGCCATCGCCTCCACCGCCGACAGTCAACTGCTGGTTTCAGCATCGGCGATCAGTCATGACCTGCTGGTCGGCCTGTTCGGGGTGCGCCTTTCTCTTGCCCGCAAGCTCCTCTGCGATCGCGCCGCCGTGCTGCTGGTGGGAGGGCTGGCGACCCTTATCGCCATGGCCGAGGTGCGCACCGTTTTCACGTTTGTTCTCGATTACGGCTGGGCGGGGCTGGGCGCAGGATTCGGTCCGCCACTCGTTCTCGCCCTGCTGTGGCGGCGAACCAGCGGCCCGGGGGTTCTCTGCGGGATGCTGGCCGGGGTGCTGACCGCAGTGATCTGGAGACAGCTTCCTGCCTTGAACGATCTTCTCTACAACCTGGTGCCCGCCTTTATCATCTCCCTTACCGTTACCTGGGCGGTCAGCCTGGTAAGCAGGCAAAAGGGAGGGGACAGCTCTTGAGGATGAAGGGTACCGCCAAACCCAACGGGACCAACCCCCGCCTTGCCGCCCCCTCCCCTCTGCGCCTTCCAAAATTCTCCGGACAGTCAAAAGCCGTTCGCCGCTGCTTCGTTGAAAAACTCTTGTCGATTGTTTCATTGGCGCTATGATTGTTGGGTGTCAAGGCGGTTGTGCGCAAGATATTCGGATTTCTGCCGCGGCGACAGAACATTTATCCGCAATCGCCACCTGTTAACGGTCGAGAACACGCCGCAACTATCCAACAGCCTCCCAGGAAAGGAGAAAAACCATGATCCGTTGCATAGCTTGTCTGCTGGTTGTTTCCCTGGCACTCCCGGTCGGTTTCTCTTTGGCAGTTACGGGCCAGGAAAAAGCCGCCATCGATGCCGCCAAGCAGTGGGTTACCCTGGTCGACGCGGGACAGTATGGGAAAAGCTGGGATGAGGCGGCCCAATTGTTCAAGGAATCGATCCGCCGTCCCGATTGGGTTAAATCCCTCGAGATAGTGCGTTCGCCGTTGGGGGCCATGGTCACCAGAAACATCAGGAATACGGCCAGCGTCACCACCCTGCCCGGAGCTCCGGAGGGGGAATACCTGATTGTCGAATTCGACACCACCTTCAAAGACAGGGCGGGGGCTATCGAAACCGTCACCTCGGCTAAGGATGCCGACGGAAAGTGGCATGTAGCCGGCTACTATATCCGCTGACGGATCCGGATTGCGTTTCCTTGACCGGTCGGCTGGCCGGATTCGCTCAAGTCATTACACAAGCTCCCGAGCTTTTTCTGGACCTGATTTCATTTTGCCATAAAGAAAGGCCGTGCAGTGTGGGGTCCGCCACTCGTTAAATCCTGTGGCGACCCCATTTTTGAGTTCACCTCATGGTCACGAAGTCCAGTAAGCCATCAAGGAATTGGTTACCGAGAAAAAAGAGGGTCATAAAATGAAAAGAACGCCTGTCCAGCTAAGCTGAAGAGATCGTTCTATATTTTTACTATAGCCTTGTGGAGCAATCCCAAGAGTGCGGTTTTGCGAGTTTTTCTCAATTGACAATCCCTCTGGAAGTGATAGTTGGTAAAGAAGTATGGGAAATTTCGGGTCCGGAAATCCGGACCCGCTTGACGGTTTACCAATTGATTATTGATTTAAAGGCGTATCGCTTCGCAAGGGGCGATGGGTGGCCTCACAGAATATACGGAAAGGAGAACTCAAAATGAGACATATGATCATGATAACAACCCTGGCCTTTATTGCCGGGCTGTTCGTTGCAGGCCAGGGACTGGGAGCTGGCGAGTATGGGCACGAAATGGACTCCAAGGGTGAAGGGGCGATGATGGAAGAATCCCAAGGGGAAATGATGAAGCAAGCCCCTGAGCCGAAGATGGCAGCCCATGACCTGGACACCAGGCAGGTTCGCAAGATGCAATCAATTCTCAGGGACCAAGGGTTCAACACAGGGCCTGCTGACGGTATCTACGGCCCCTTGACCAAGCAGGCCATAAGAAACTTCCAGGAATCCAAGGGCCTGACCGTGACCGGAAAGCCTGACAAGGAAACCCTCCAGTCTCTCGCTCCCGATGCCGAGACCCAGGAGTTTTTCGGGCTCTCTCCGGCATTCGACGATCAAGGAATGATGGAGCAACAACCCCAGGACGAGATGGAGGCTCCCGAACAGGAGCGAATGGAGACTCCCGAGGGCGCTGGGGGAGAGAAGAACTATTAACCTCTATTTCCCCCTTGAGCCTCAAGACCACTCACGCTTTACGCCAGGATGAAATCCTGGTTTTTTTTAAAAAAAAGGTGATTCCTCAGGCTGCTTGAGGCACCCCTCCGACCGGCAAGACATGTACGGGGCAAGCGCTGCTGTTGGTAGTTCCGGGAAAGGAAACGGGGCATGCACAATGACAAGGGTCGGATCATCCTTATCACCGGCGCTACCGATGGGCTTGGTCTTGGGGTGGCCAAATTGCTGGCCGCCAGCAAGTCCACTCTTCTGCTCCATGGACGCAATCCTGCCAAGGGACAGGCCGTACTGGAAGAATTCCGCAACACCATCAACAATCGACATATCCGCTACTACAACTGCGATTTTGCCTCACTGACCGAAGTCCGCCTTTTCGCAGCCACGATTGCCAAGGATGAGGAGCGCCTGGATGTGCTCATCAACAATGCAGGGATTGGCGCCGGCCCGCAGGTGAAATACCGCGAAACGAGCCAGGACGGCTACGAATTGCGCTTCGCTGTCAACTATCTTGCCCCCTATTTGCTGACCAACCTGCTGTTGCCACTTCTGCAGCGCGCCGCACAAAAATCCGGAACGGCTCGCATCATCAATGTCGTTTCCCACTCTCAGGAGGTTCTGGATTTCGACAATCCAATGCTGGAGCGGGATTATAATGGCGGGCGAGCCTATCGCCAGAGCAAACTAGCTCTGGTGATGTTCACCTTCGAATTGGCCCGGAAACTGATGGGAAGCGGGGTCACCGTCAACGCTCTTCATCCGGCTTCGCTCATGAATACCAAGCTGGTGCGAAATTGGCCCTTGAAGCCGAAAAATCCTGTCAAGAAAGGGGCAGAAGCCGTGGCATACCTGGCAACTTCAGATAAACTCAAAAGGGTAACCGGGCAGTTTTTCTACGGAAAGAGGCATGCAGTGGCATTGATCCAGGCTTACGACGTATTGTCGCGGGTGCGGTTGCTGGAACTGAGTGAGCAATGGACCACGATCCAACCACAGGAATGACATGTTGAGGGCACCACATCGATATCAAAGTGCCCTGTGATTCACCGTCTTTTTTGCGGGAATAAGGTGCGTCACCAAAAGCGAAGACAGCTTATCAGGGCTGCAGATTTCCTTCCAGAGCAGAGCGTTCAACCTGCCCTGTCTCCAACCGTTGTTCTCCTTTTCTCGGGGCGGTTCGATAGCCCCCTCCAATACCTCCTGAAATTGACCTGGATCAAGGTCGTACCAGATGCGTATTCTGTATCTTTGAATCTCAATGCGCCCTTTTGCCAAAGGCAGGAGGGGCTAGGAGGCCGTCGGACTATCCGGGTCGAAGCGAAAATTTGGATGTTTGAGAANNTGCAGCCGGCGCATGGATAGTCCGACAGTCCCCTAGGAGGTTGAACCTGGTTGGCGGTGCATATCGGACGAAAAGCCATGCCGGCTTTTTCCGGATACGACCTACGATCCAACTCAGATCCCCCCACTCTTTCGGATTACCTCAAAGGGAGGTTTTATGGAACCATCGGTAACAGTCAAACCATCGCTGGCGATCGCGATCCTCAAAAGCGGGCTTAGCGTCAATGTGCCCATGTTTCTCTGGGGACCACCAGGAATCGGCAAATCGCAAATCGTGGCGCAAGTCGCCGCAGAACTGCACCTGCCGCTGATCGATATTCGCGCGGTGCTGCTGGATCCGGTGGATCTGCGCGGCGTACCGTCGGTGGAAAACGGCACCACCCGCTGGAATCCTCCCAACTTTCTGCCCACCGAAGGAGAGGGCCTGCTTTTCCTCGACGAACTCTCCCAGGCGCCCGATTCGGTGCAGAGTTCGCTGCTGCAGCTGGTGCTGGACCGCCGGCTCGGAGAATACTGCATGCCAGAGGGGTGGAGAATTCTGGCGGCTGGCAACCGGGTGACAGACGGCACGTTCAGCCGCAAGATAAGCAAGGCGCTGGGCTCGCGGTTTGCGACCCACCTGGAACTGGCCGTCGACCTGGACGAGTGGTGCGCCTGGGCGATCGATAACCAGGTGCCGTCGGAAATTATCGGGTTTTTGCGCCTGCGGCCCGAACTGCTGCACCATTTCGATGCCAAGGCCCAAGGGCATTCGTTTCCTTGTCCGCGAGTCTGGGCCAATGTCGGCCAGTTTCTGGGCAAGCTGCCCGTTGAGGCGGAATTGCCATTTTTCGCCGGGGCGCTGGGTTTCGGCGCGGCCGCGGAATTCACCTCCTTCCTGGAGGTATTTCGCGACCTGCCGGACATAGAGTCGATCATGCTCGACCCGGACACATCGGTGGTTCCCCAAGAGCCGTCGGTGCTCTATGCGCTCTGCGGAGCCATGAGCCGCAAGATTACTTCGGGCAACGCAGCACCGGCTTTCCGCTACATGCGGCGACTGCCCTCCGAATTTCAGGTCGTCTGGCTGCGCGATGCCCTGCAGGCCGTGCCCAAACTGGCTACCTCCAGGGAATTCAGCAACTGGGCCAGAGACAACGGCGACCTGCTATTGTGATTCAGACCAGGCTTGCGCAGAAACGAGACGCTTGCCTCCTGCAATATCCCTGTGGCGGGTGGCAGCCTGATGAGAAAGAAAAGCCATGAAAAAATCCCCAAAACTGGCAAAAGCGATTGCAAGGACGGTGCTCGATCACCCGTTTTTTGCCACCCTGCTGCTGCGCATGCGGTTGCGTGAGGACCGGGACATAAAAACCGCCTGCACCGACGGGCGGCAGATCCGCTACAACCCTGACTTTATCGACTCGCTGAGTGTCGATCATATTGTGTTTGTTCTGGCCCACCTGGTCATGCATGTAGCCCACTTCCATCCGCTGCGGCGCAGCGCCCGCCACCTTAGCCGTTTTAACAAGGCCGGCGATTACGCCATCAACGGCATCCTCAAAGAAGCCGGTCTCAAGCTGTTGCCAAGTGCCCTGTGGCATGACTCCTTCGACAACCTCGCCGCGGAACAGATTTACGACCGATTGCCGGGTGGTTCCGGCGATGGGGAGGGCGACGGCGGCGAAAACGACATGGCACACAGCGACGATCCGGGCGGCTGCGGCGGATTCGAAGACGCCAGGGATGACTACGACAAGCCGCTGTCAAAAGCACAAAGGCAACGAGAAGAAGCCGAAGTGACCGTTGCGATACAGCGAGCCGCCCAGGCTGCCAAGGCCCAGGGGAAACTGCCCAGCTCCCTTGCACGGCTGGTGGACGAACTGGTGCATCCCGTTCTGGACTGGCGCGAAATATTGAGAACCTTTATCGATCACACGGCCGGCAATGACTATTCGTGGAACCAGCCCAACCGGCGCCATATCGCCGACGGGATCTACCTGCCCAGTTTTCGATCCAACGGACTCAAGCCCCTGGTTCTGGCCATAGACACGTCCGGCTCCATCACGCAAAGGGAGCTTAACCAGTTTCAGGCCGAGTTGAACGACATCTTGCAGAGCTATCCTTCCACGGTAAATGTCGTTTACTGCGATTGCCAGATATCAGCTACCCACACCATCACCCCGGACCAATACCCTGTGGAACTGGATACTGCAGGCTTTGGCGGCACCGATCTGTGCCCGCCCTTTGACTGGGCCGTAAAAAACGTGCCCGATGCCGGCTGCATCATCTATCTGACCGACCTACGGGGCATCAGCCCCGAAACCGACCCCGGCATTCCTACCCTGTGGATCAGTACCACCAGGGAGCGGGACTTGCCTGAGTGCTTTTTGCCGAAATTCGGGAACATTGCCACGCTGGAATAACCAATCCGCAAACAGACTGTGGAGAAAAAGATGAAGAAAATAATTCGTCTTACATACATTCAAAGAGACAGCCTCCGGAGCATGCACCCCGAACTCTGGCGCAAATGCGATTACCTGGGCACCGGAGAACTGAGCAGGATGCAATATACCTGGCGTTATTCCACCACGGTTGAAAACGCCCTTGCCTTACGTCTGATGGGCTTGTGCGCCATTGAGGACTAGGAGGCTGTCGGACTATCCANNATAGCTACGGCTATGAACCTTCAAACGGGCTGAAATCTGTTCTCAAACATCCAAATTTTCCCTTCGACCCGTATAGTCCGACAGCCTCCCAGGAAGAAGAGAACCGGTCCGATCAGTGAAGGTAACCCCGTCCCAACATCCCAGAAATCCCCCTCAGTCCTTTTATCCTCCAAGCAACCGGAAATTGGTTGCCAATCGACAAAAAATTGCGCAAAATCATCTACTTTCGGATTTTGGTTCTGTATAACAATAAACAACAATAAATTCTGTGGCTTACCGGCACGACCGCCTTACTGGTGACAATGCCCGAGAGAGGCGAATTGCGCTACGGGAGCTGAGGTCTCTGGGCACGATTAGTGCAGTTTTCAGATCAGAACCTGATTTCCTCCGGTAAAACGGGCCTTTTACCGGACGGATGGTCAAAAAAGCGCTGCCAGATGACCTTCCTGTACCATTTTTTGACAAGGAGGACAAAAAGACTTCCATGATTTTATTTACAAGATTACGTAATTTCTGCATGCCCTATCTGTTCGGCTTTTTGGTTCTGGCGTGCGCCATTGTGCTGCCGCATGGAGCGAACTCCAGCACCCAGGATGTCGCCGGGATCCCTGCAGAAGATCTGCAGGCCGCAAGCGAACAGTTCGCGCTCGCCGAATACGGCGAGATTATCTACCGGAAAAACCCCCACGCCCCGCAACAGGTCTACATCATCGGTCAGAGTCATCGCAGTGCGCTCACCGGTCAGGGTGGTCCCGACCTGGTCAAGGTTCAGGCGGAAATCTACCGGATCGGCGAATGGCTGATACTGGAAAATAATGTCGAAATGCTTTTGCCGGAGGGCTTTTTCCAGAAAACCGCTAAGGGGAAGGTTTCCTCCATGGAGACCGCCCGGGAAACCATGCGGCTCGATAACCAGACCCTGAAAGATCGCCTGAGTGATCCCATACGGTTCGTCAACGCCGACTTGCTCCTGAAGGCCAATTACAATATTCCCTTCGGCCAGGTCGAAAACGAGCAGCTTTACCGCGATATCAGTCGCCTTTTGCACCAGGCGCGCCAGGAAAAGGACTTCTCGGTCCTTTCTGAACTCAATCTTCTTCAGGATGAGCGCACCGCTGTCATGCTGCAGAATATCCCGGACATCGTGGAAGAGGCCTATCGGACAGGCCAAATCGGCAACCGCAAGGCCATGTTCACCATCGGCCTGGCTCATATAGGTGCCATAATCAACAATCTGCAGCGAGGCTCTCTGCGCGGGTCGGCCCAGCCCGACCCGACAGATGGCGAGGCGAGTGAGCTCAGCTTGAAGCTTCTGGATCAGGGCTACGGGGTGACGGTTATCATTCCCAGGACTCTGGCCGAGAACCAGCGGACTCTTCGCCTTGCCGGGTTGAAAACCGATTAAGTGAAAAATCCCCCTTCCACTGTATACTTGGAGAGAATCCGGGCCGCACGTGGAGGGAAGTTTCCATGGACAGACCCCCCGAATCCGGGACCTCTCGGGTCCAAACCTGGTTGATACGGCTGGTCAAGGTGGAACCGGAGGAAATCCGGGCACTGCTCTGGTCTTTCAGCTATTTTTTCTCCCTGCTGTGCTCCTACTACATTCTGCGGCCGATGCGCGACGAAATGGGGATCGCCGGCGGCGTCGAGCATCTGCAGTGGCTGTTTACCGGCACCTTTCTGGCTATGCTGGCCGCCGTTCCCTTGTTCGGCTGGGTGACTTCCCACTATTCCCGCAAACAGTTTCTGCCGCTGGTCTACCTCTTTTTTATCGCTTGCCTGCTGCTCTTCTTCGGACTGTTCCGATCCGGGGTGACCGAGGTCTGGGTGGCGCGCGCCTTTTTTATCTGGACCAGTGTTTTCAATCTGTTCATCGTTTCGGTGTTCTGGAGTTTCATGGCCGATCTGTTCAACGACGCCCAGGCTAAGCGTCTGTTCGGTTTCATTGCAGCCGGCGGCACCGCCGGCGCGTTGGCCGGGCCCGCCCTGACCGCCACTTTGGCCATCCCCCTGGGCCCCACCAATCTGCTGCTGATCTCCGCCGCCGGCCTGGCGTGGGCGATGCTTTGCATCCGCCGACTGATCGCCTGGCGCGAGGACACGGTTCCAAATCCGACCGTTTCCACCGCGGATGCCGGAAAGTCACGGCCCGTGGGCAAACAGCGGGGCCTGGGAGGCGGGGCACTGGCGGGCCTCAGGCTTATTATCCGCTCACCCTACCTGTTGGGAATCTGCCTGCTGATTCTGCTCTACGCGACCCTTTCGACTTTCCTCTATTTTCAACAGGCGCAGATCATCCGCGACAGCTTCGACGACCCGGCAAAGCGCACCACGGTCTTCGCGGCCATGGATTTTGCCGTCAACGCCCTGACCCTTGTCGGGCAGGTCTTTCTGACCAGCCGCATTGTCAAAACCGTCGGCATGGGTTGGGCCCTGGCGCTGGTCCCGCTGTTGCTGGCTGGCGGTTTCCTGCTGCTAGGTCTCGCCCCGATGCTGGTAGTGCTGGTTGCCGTGCAGGTTGGACGCCGGGCCGGCAATTACGCCATCATGAAGCCCGCCCGGGAAATGCTGTTCGTCGTCCTCAGTCAGGAGGAAAAGTACAAGGCGAAAAACGTGATAGATACGGTCATTTACCGCAGCGGCGATGTCCTCAGCGCCTGGGCCTATACGGGTCTGCAAGCTTTCGGCCTCGGGCTTTCGGCCATCGCTTTTCTTGCCGTACCGGTGGCCGGCGGCTGGGCCTGGATCTGCTACCGGCTTGGCAGAATGCAGGAAGCACGAGCACAATCGGAGGAGGAATCACCATGAATGCTAACGATCATCGGATCTCCCGAAGAACCTTCCTGGGCACCCTGGCTGCAGCGCTGGCGTCCGCCTGGTTTGCTCCTTTGGGGTTGCGAGCTGCGGACAAGGCCGCGATTCACACGACTGCGATCGGCAAAACCGCGATTCGTAAGATCATCCCCGCCACCGGCGAAACCCTGCCGGTCATCGGCCTGGGTACCTCGCGAACCTTTAACATCAGCGGCGGCGAAGCCACCCTGTCCGGCCTCGCCGAGGTCCTGCAGACCTTCTTCGCCAACGGCGGCGAACTGGTGGACTCTTCGCCCATGTACGGGCAGGCGGAGCGGGTCATCGGCGAACTGCTGAACCGCGTCGGAAACCGGGACAAGCTGTTTGCCGCAACCAAGGTCTGGACCGATGGCGAGCGAGCAGGCATCCGCCAAATGGAAGACTCCCTGCAAAAGTGGGGCATCAGCAGCTTCGATCTGATGCAGATTCACAATCTGCGTGACTGGCAGACCCACCTGAAGACTCTCAAGGCCTGGAAAGCCGAAGGGAAAATTCGCTACACCGGCATCACCACTTCCCACGGCCGGTATCACCGGCAACTGGAGAAGATCCTGCGCAACGAGTCGCTGGACTTCGTCCAATTCAGCTACAACATCCAGGATCGCGACGTCGAGCAGCGCCTGCTGCCGCTGGCGGCCGACCGCGGGATGGCGGTACTGATCAACCGACCCTTCCAGCGCGGCGATCTTTTTCGCAAGATCAAGGGCCAGGCGCTGCCGGACTGGGCCGCCGATTGCGATTGCGCAAGCTGGGGACAGTTCTTTCTCAAGTTCATCGTTTCCCATCCGGCAGTCACCTGCGTGATCCCCGCCACTTCCAAAGTCCATCACCTGCAGGACAATATGGCGGCGGGTTTTGGCCGTCTTCCCGACACTGCGATGCGCAAAAGGATGGTAGAATATTTTGCATCGTTATAACGGAGGGTGACCGGAATATTGACTTTGTCCCTTCTGAGTAATATATAAGTTGGCCTGTCCTTGCCCCCAATGGACCCAAGGCCAATCAACTTACAGCAGTCTAAGGGCCCTACAACGCTATGAAAAAGTACTCTGCCTTCCTGAATATGGTCCTGGTGCTTTGCATCGTACTGGTTTTCTCAACAGCAGTGGCAGGTTTCACGGCCGAGAATGGCCCGGTGGCAACATCCGTGGCCCAATCAACCGCGCCCTCCAATGAACTTCAAGAAGGTAACCTCAGTTTGCTGGATGCCGCCCTGCTGGGATTGGTGGAAGGCGCCACCGAATACCTTCCCGTGAGTTCCACCGGCCATCTTCTGCTGACCCAAAGACTGCTCGGTGTCACTCAGGACTCCGCCTCCCGGTCGGCGGCGAACGCCTACGCCATCGTCATCCAGGCCGGCGCCATTCTGGCGGTTTTGGGATTGTACCGGCAACGCGTCGCACAGATGCTGCTGGGCCTGAGTGGCCGGAGCGTCGCCGGGCGGCGGCTGAACCTGAACCTGGTCATCGCCTTTCTGCCGGCGGCCTGTCTCGGATTGCTCTTCAACGATCTCATCGAAACGCATCTGTTCGGCCTCTGGCCGGTCACCACGGCCTGGCTGGGCGGCGGGCTGGCCCTGCTGCTGTTGCAATCAAGACGAGCTAATTCGACCCTCGGTCACTCGCTGGACACCCTTGGCTGGCAGCAGGCCCTCGGCATCGGGCTGCTTCAGTGCGCAGCCCTGTGGCCGGGAGTCAGCCGCAGCCTGGCGACCATCGCCGGCGGACTGCTGATGGGCGTGGGGCTTACTGCGGCGGTGGAATTCAGTTTCCTGCTGGGGTTGATAACCCTCGGTGCAGCAACCACTTACGAGGCCCTCGATAGCGGCAGGCTCATCATAGCCGCTTTCGGCTGGCAGGCCCCCCTGTTGGGATTTTTTTGTGCCTTCCTCTCGGCCTGGGTATCGGTCCGCTGGATGGTCAGTTTTCTTCAACGTCGCAGCCTCGCCCTGTTCGGCTGGTACCGCATCATACTGGCTGTTGCCGTCATGACCGGCCTGACGTTGGAGCTGATACCCGGGACGTGAGCCCAAACCCACCCTTTTCGGCAACCGGGGCGGCCATGACTGCCCCCTTTTTCCCGCCCCTGATTTCCGCATAAAAGGATACATGACAAGATTCGAAGGAAGGTGTATAAGATTACCTTCCTGCCAATTGCGGCACTCCATGCCCCCAACGTCTCCGTGCCCTGTTCTTCCTGGCACTGGAGAAAGGGGGCGTGACGTCATGAGTTCAATTCAATTCAGGAGCAAACAATACTTTGGCACTTTCAAATTTCGCGTTTTTCAAAAAAGCGCTTTACCGTTCCACCCTGGTGGTTTGCCTGTCCTTGAGCTTTGCCTTCCCGGCCTCTGCCCAGGAAAAATTTGCCACTCACCCGCCCCTCTCTTCAGGTTATACCTCCATCAAAATCTTTGACCGGGAAGGCCGCTTCGTTGGCCGGATCCCGGCTGAGGGCAGATACTGGGTTTCCATCAATCAAATCCCCAAATTTCTGCAGAATGCCGTAGTGGCCATCGAGGATTCGCGGTTTTTTGAGCATGGCGGCATCGACATCAAAGGCATCACACGGGCGTTGGTAAAAGATGTGATGCAAAGGGAAATGGCCGAGGGCGGTTCGACCATCACCCAGCAACTGATCAAAAACAAATACCTGTCCGCGGAGAAAACCCTGGACAGGAAGCTGAAAGAAGCCCGCCTGGCCATGGAATTCGAGCGCAAGTACACCAAGAAACAGATTCTTGAGATGTATTTCAACGAAATCTACTACGGCAACGGGGCCTGGGGCATCGCCCAGGCGTCCCGGCTTTACTACGATAAAACCCCGGCGCAGCTGAGCGACGACGAGTGTGCCCTGCTGGCCGGCGTTTCCAAAGCTCCCAACCGCTATAATCCACGGGGTGAGCCGTCCAAGGTAAAAGCGCGGCGCAACCTGGTGCTGAGGCGTATGGCTGAGCTCAAAATGATCACGCCGAAGCAGAAGCAGACACTTGCAGCCCGGCCCATATCCTCCGTGAAGCCTGCAGAGACCTCCTACTACATGGCCCATATTCGCAATAAACTGGTGGAAAAGTACGGAGCGAAGATTATCGAAAAGGGCGGGCTGGAGGTGGTTACGGCCATGGACCTGAAGCTGCAGAAACTGGCGGAACAGGCCCTGCGTGAAGGTGTGCAGCGGATTTCCCCCGAGCTGCAGGGTGCTCTGTTGTGCCTCGATCCCCACACCGGGGATATCCTGGCGGCCGTCGGGGGGGTGGATTTCAAGGAGAGTGCCTACAACCGCGCGCTCTTTGCCAAACGTCAACCCGGTTCCGCCATCAAGCCACTGATTTATGCCGCCGCCATGGAAAAAGGCCATACGGCTGCAGAGACCTGGAATGACGATCCGGTTTCCTACCGTCGCGGCAACAACCAGGTCTGGCAACCTCAGAACTACGGCCAGGAGCGCCACGGTCAGGTCACCCTGCGCCAGGCCCTGGCCGATTCCAACAATATCATTGCGGTAAAATTGCTGGAAGCTATCGGTGCGCCCTACTTTGCCGACTTTGCCGGCACTCTGGGACTTTCGTTGCGCGCCCGCAATGATCTTTCCATGGCCCTTGGCACCGAAGAAGTGACTTTGAATGAACTGGTAGCCGCTTACGCCCCCCTGGCCAACGGCGGGCTCCGGGTTCAGCCCAGAACCATTGTGCGGATTTTCGACCGGACTTCCCGGGCCTGGACGCACACTGGTTCGTCACCCACCCCGGTTCTTTCCCCTGCCACGGCGTTTGTCACAACCAAAATGCTCAGGGATGTCCTGCTCTACGGTACAGCCAAAAGTCTGAAAAATTTTGCCGAACACTATCCTTCTGCCGGGAAAACCGGTACCACCAGCGATTATCGGGATGCCTTGTTTGTCGGCTATACCCCGAACCTGGTGACCGGCGTTTGGGTAGGCCATGACAAACCCCGCCCCGGCGGCAAGGGATTCACCGGCGGCGCGGTCAGCGCCCCGATCTGGGAACGCTTCATGCGCTCGGCTCTGGCCGGCCGCCAGATCGTTGACTTCCCGAAACCGGAAACGGTTATAGCCCTGACCATCGACACGACCACGGGCCTGCCGGCCACTTCCGGCTGTCCGACAGCACGGGATGAGTTTTTCATTCTCGGCACCGAGCCGCGAGAATACTGCCACACACACACCGGCGAGGCTCTCCAGGAACTGCCGTCTGTCCTGCAGATGCCGGATTTTGACGAGCTCCTGATGGAACCCGGCGCGCAGGAACCGCTTCAAGAGCTGGATGAAGGGCCCGAGGTTGCGGCCCCGTTGAGCGTTCCATTGCCGCACCAAAACGCTCTCGAACAGAACCTCTGAAAAGCCCGCCCTGAAAATTCAGGGGATTTCGGGGATATAAACTGTCCCCACCCCCTAAATACTACAAAGCCGATGGCGATTACGCTATCGGCTTTGTTTTTATTCAATGAAACCACCAAGAATGGCTTCCAACCGATCAACGCCGCCGGCCAAGAACTCGCAGCAGAAGCAGAAAAAGATTGACGAAATCGAGATAAAGCCGCAAGGCGCCGAGAATAGCCGCTTTGTGCTGGTCTTCACTGTTGGCAAACCCTCCCATAGCCAGTGCCTTAAGCTTCTGGGTATCGTAGGCCGTCAGTCCGACAAAGATCAGGATGCCGCAGTAGGTGGTTACCCAGTAGATCATTTCGCTTTGCAGGAAGAGGTTCACCACCGACGCCAGCAGAAAACCGATCAGGCCCATGAACAGGAAGCTGCCCCAGGAGGTCAGGTCCCGACGGGTGACATGGCCGTAGATGCTCATGGCGCCAAAAGTCCCGGCCGTCACGAAAAACGCGCTAACGATGGAACTCTGGGTATAAAGGGCAAAAATAACCGCCAGAGTCACCCCGCTGAGGGCGGAATACACGAGAAAACAACCGGTTGCCGCAGCCGCACTGAAGCGGTGAATGGCCCCGGAAAGGGTCATGACCAGCAGCAATTCGGCGATAATCAGCCCGAAGAACACCAACCGGTTGCCGAACACTAACTGCATCATGGCCGGACTGGAGACGGTCAGCAACGATATGACAGCCGAGACACCGAGTCCGACCGTCATCCAGTTGTAAACCTTGGGAAAAAAACCCTCTGCCTGTGCAATGGCGCCAGACTCCCCGGCGTGTAGCATCTGTTCGTCCAACATGAAATCCCTCCTGTCGATGAATTTGATCAAATTAATAATCTAAGCCATATTAACAGATAGAGCGAAGCACCACAACCGCATAGTTGCTCTGGATCCGTTCTGGTGGATTCAGGGATGACTCTATGACCATCCCGCCAACCCCTGATCTGATCTCGTCTTGGCGTCGACACGGGAAACCGCGGCCGAACCCTTTTCTTTTCATCAGGTTGCTGTACAGTTCGTTTATGGGGTGCCCTAGTTAGTGGCCATCCGGAAACTAAAGATGGACGCGGTGTAGTTTTCATATGGGAAACGAGCAATTTTCCCCAAGGTCAAGGAAATCAAGCGCTTGCACGGAGGCGTAGATGTCTACGCCGCACACGCAAGCGTGCGGATTGACGCAGAGATTGGGGAAAAGGGCCGTTTCCGGATGAAAACTAGTTGTTGTTCCGCTGTCCGGGGACGGAGCCTTTCAACGCAGCAGGTCGCGCAATACCTCCGGCGGATGTCAATTCCCGGGGCCCTCCAGCAGTCTGAGCACAAATTCTGCCAGGAGGACAAAATGTCACGACGCATCGATTACAAAATTCAGGGGTTGGATTGTTCTGAAGAGGTGGCCATTCTACGCCGGGAAGTGGGCGGGAAGCCCGGGGTTATCGATCTGGAGTTCGACGTCGTCAATGCCCGGATGACCGTGGAGTTCGACGCGGACGCTACGTCTGCCGATGACATCGTTGCGGCAATAGATGCGACCGGCATGAAATCCTCCCCCTGGGAGTTGCGTCACGTGCCCACAGAGGGGCCCTTCTGGGAACAGCACGGACGGCTGGTCATGACCGTCGTGAGCGGGCTGCTGCTGCTGGCGGCGTTCCTCACCCACTGGGTGCTGCACGGCAGTCTGCTAGATGCCTTTGCGGGAATCCACCCCGGCGAACACATCCTGCCGCGGTCCGTGACCTTGCTGTACCTCGGTGCCGTGGCGAGCGGCGCCTGGTATGTGTTTCCCAAGGCCCTGCAGTCCGCCCGCCGCTTGCGGCCGGATATGAATTTCCTCATGATTACGGCCGTCCTCGGCGCGATCCTCATCGGTGAGCTATTCGAAGCGGCCACCGTCGCCTTCCTGTTTGCCCTGTCCTTGTTGCTGGAGCACTGGAGCGTCGAGCGAGCGCGCAATGCCATTGGCGCGCTGCTCGATCTGACGCCGCCCACGGCTCGCTATTATTGCGGGGGACATGGTGGCTACCACGAAAAGCCCGTGGAGGAAGTGCCCCTCGGCGCCACGGTTCAGGTCCGTCCCGGGGAGAAGGTTCCCCTCGATGGAGTGGTCGTCAAAGGCACCTCCTCGGTGAACCAGGCCCCTATCACCGGCGAGTCCATGCCGGTCTTTAAGCAGCCCGGTGACGAGGTCTATGCCGGGACCATCAACCAGGCCGGCGTGCTGGAATTCCGGACCACCCGGGCCGCCAGCGATACCACCCTGGCGCGGATCATTCACATGGTCGAAAGCGCCCAGTCGCGGCGCGCCCGCAGCCAGCAGTGGGTGGACCGTTTTTCCGTCCATTACACCCCGGCCATGATCTTTCTTGCCATCGCCACCACCCTGCTGCTGCCTCTGCTGACCACGGCCTCCTGGACTGAGGGCGTCTATCGCGGCCTGGTCATTCTGGTCATTGCCTGCCCCTGCGCTCTGGTCATCTCCACCCCGGTGAGCATCGTTTCCGCCCTGACCGCAGCGGCCCGTAACGGAGTGCTGATCAAGGGTGGTCTCTATCTGGAAACAGCGGGTCAACTCAAGGTGCTGGCCATGGACAAGACCGGCACCCTCACCCAGGGGCAACCGGAGGTCCAGCGCATGGTGCCTCTCAACGGTCACACCGAGAGGGAGTTGCTGGAGCGGGCCGCGGCCCTGGAATATGCGAGCGAGCATCCTCTGGCCCGGGCGATCCTGCGCAAGGCCCGCGAAATGGGCATTACTGTCGTTGCGGCCGAGCATTTACAGGCTCAGCACGGCAAAGGGGTCGAGGGCGAGATCGGCGGCCGGCAGTTCTGGATCGGCAGTCACCGGATGATGCATGAGAAGGGCCAGGAAACTCCGAAAATCCATGCCCTGGCGATAGAACTGGAGGATGCGGGACATACTGTCATCGCCGTCGGAAACAGTCAGCATGTCTGCGGACTGCTCAGCGTCGCCGACAACTTGCGTGAGAACGTGCCACGCATTATCGAAGCGATCAGGCAGGCCGGAGTCGGGCATATCGTCATGCTCACCGGCGACAACGAGGGTACGGCCCGGGCCATCGCCGAAGAGGCCGGGGTCGATGAGTATCGCTGTGAACTGCTCCCTGAAGACAAGCTCGAAGCCATCGGTCGCCTGGTTCGCGAACACCGGTACGTGGCCATGGTCGGCGACGGTGTCAACGATGCCCCGGCCATGGCGGCGGCAACTTTCGGCATCGCCATGGGAGCCATGGGCACCGATGTCGCCCTGGAAACGGCCGACGTGGCGCTCATGTCCGATGATCTGGGCAAGCTGCCGTGGCTGATTCGCCATTCCCACAGGACATTGCGCAACATTCAGCAGAACATAAGCTTTGCCCTGGGTCTCAAACTGGTGTTCATCATCCTGACCATGTTCGGACTGGCGACTCTCTGGATGGCCATTGCCGCCGACACCGGCGTGACCCTGCTGGTGGTTTTCAACAGCCTGCGATTGCTGAAGATTAAATAAATGGGGCGAAGCCCTTCCACCCGAAAAAATACTCAGGCATCCTTTCAGGTGATGCACATATGAGTAGAATTGATCCTTCCTTGGCGGTTTTGCCAAGTGGCTGGTTCAGTAGGATATTTATGATGACAAACCACGACAGCCAGATTATATTCATCGATTAAATCAAAAATTAAGGCACACCATTTAGCTGGACGGACTTTGAAAAAGTTCTCCAACCATGTCATCTGTAAGCTCCGGTTTGCAAAATCTCTGTCAGTAAGCACCAAAATAGGAGGAATAATGAGTGAATATCCAAAGTGCATAAAATGCGGTTCTGAATATACTTATGAAGATAGAAATATGTATGTTTGCCCGGAATGTGGAAATGAATGGGCAAAGGATGGAGCCGCAGCCGTAGAAGAAAATGCAAAAGTGATTTGCGACGCGAACGGCAATGAACTTAAAGACGGTGATTCCGTGACGGTTATCAAGGATCTTAAAGTCAAAGGTTCATCGCTCGTTGTAAAGGTTGGCACCAAGGTCAAGAATATTCGGTTGGTAGATGGCGATCATGATATTGACTGTAAAATCGATGGCATTGGTGCCATGAAATTGAAATCAGAGTTTGTAAAAAAATCCTAACTTGTATCAATTCGGAAACTCCGGGCACAGGACCGCCGTAATCAGCTAGAATTAAACATACATCTTGCATCCCGGATCGCTTTCTCTTTCGCCGCGAGCCGCCCCCTGTTGCCGGGGGGCACCGTTTTCATGGGGGTAGCCGGTTATGAATGCGTTCACCCGTTGCCTTCTTCTATGCAGCCTGCTGCTGTCCGTGTGGACAGGGGGCCGCCTCGCGACCGCCGCTGAACCCGCGGTTGTTCCGCCGACTAAGCCCCTGCCAGGTATCGCCGAGGTGATCCCCCGCCTGGCGGAACTTAAGCAGGAAAACATCGACCTGCAAGCCCATCTGGAGCTTTTGCAGGAATCTGCCTTGTTCGTCGACCAGTTGCAGGACGCACGGCAAAGCGCGGAAACCCTGTCCCGCGAGATTGAAAATCTTACCGATCCCGCCGGCTGGAATTTCGATCGGATGTTGAATATCCGCAGCCAGTTGGTGGGATACCAGAACAATCTGGCCACCCTCCTGAGCGGCATCTCCCAGCAGCTGCAGGAACTCGACTCCCTGCGACAACATTGGCAGGAACAGCAGACCTTATGGCAGAAATGGCCTAAATCCCTGCCGAAAGAACTTCTCAAAACCCAGCAGGATGCCTTCACGGAAGCCATTCAGGAAAGTGAAAAGGCCAAGCAGCACATCGTCGCGGCCAGTAAACCCCTGGTGGCCCTGCAGGAGGAAGTGACCGAACTGCAGGAGCAGAGCCTGAGCATGCTGACCACGGTGGACACCATGCTGGGGACCATGCGGGGTAAAACCTTTCAAAAAACCTCCCGATCCTTTACCAGTCCGCGCTTTTATCGCCAATTCAACCGGTCCTTGCTAGTTTCGGCCAAAAAGGGTATTGAAGGTGTGTCCGGTATTGGCAGCGATTTTTTCCAGCGGCAGGGGTGGCTGGCAGGGGTGCAGCTGGCGCTGACCACCCTCCTGGCCGGATTTCTGCTCCACAAACGCCGCCGGGTAACGGTGGCAGCGGAATGGCGGTTTATCCTGCTGCACCCCCTGGCCACCGCCATCTTTGTTGCGGCCATCACTTGCGGCCCTCTCTATGCGACACCTCCGGCGCTGTGGCGCTGGTTCATTACTTTGTTGGCGGCCTTGTCCTCCGCCGTCCTGATTTCCGGCCTGATGGAGGATCCCCGTAAAAAGCTGCTGATCCATATCCTGGCCGGCGTATTCGTGCTGACTCTGGGCCTGCAGATCATCGCCCTGCCGCTGCCGTTGTATCGCCTCTACCTGACACTGCTGTCCCTGTTGGGCATCCCCTTTTTGCTGACGCTCGCCGCCCGCCACCGTAAATTTCCCGGCCGCAGAAATGACCTTTTCATCCTGGGGTTGCGTCTGGGCGCGGTGGTGCTGTTCTGTTCATTCGTTGCCCAGTGGGCCGGCTATAGCACCCTTTCCTCACGCCTCGTCGAATCCTCCCTCAAAACGGTTTTTTTGGGTCTGTTTACCTGGATGACCCTGCACCTGGCTCACGGCTGTTTCCAATATCTGTTGAACCATCCACTACTGCGAAACCGTCAGTTTATCGTCATGTTCGGTGCCGAACTTGAGGCGCATCTGAGAAAGCTGTTGCGGGCCGTTATCCTCGGTTATGCGGCTTTTTACCTGCTGGAGATCTGGGGCGTCTTCCCAGACACCGGACAGGCCTGGCAGGCATTTTTGCAGATGAGCTTCACGCTGGGAGAAAAAACGATTTCCATGTACCTGGTGCTGCTGGCGTGCCTGACCCTTTATGTCGCCATCCAGGGAGCCTGGATTCTTGGGGCGCTACTCGAAACGGAATTCTTCCCACTGCGCAGCGCTGACCGTGGCGTGCGCGATTCGATCCTGAAGCTGCTGCACTATGGGGTGATCACCTTAGGCTTTTTGCTGGCCCTGAGTCTGCTGGGGTTCGAATTGAAAAATTTCGTGGTGCTGGCCGGCGCCCTCGGCATCGGTATCGGCTTCGGTCTGCAGCATATTGTCAACAATTTCGTCAGCGGGCTGGTTCTGTTGTTCGAACGCCCCGTCAAGGTCGGTGACATGATCATGATCGAAGCGGAATGGTGCACGGTCAGAAAGATCGGCCTGCGGGCCACCACCGTCGAGACTTTCGACCAGTCTGAAATCATCGTTCCCAACTCGGACCTGATCTCGCAGAAAGTCACCAACTGGACGTTGAGCAGCGAACAGAGCCGGGTGGTCGTCCAGGTCGGAGTCGCCTATGGCACTGACGTACAACAGGTTTTGGAAATTTTGACCGAATGCGCGAGCCAGCATCCGAAGGTGCTCGGCGACCCGCCCCCCTCGCCTCTGCTCGTGGAGTTTGGCCCGAGTGCCATGAATTTTGAATTGCGGGCCTGGGTGGAAAAGGCATCCCACAGACTGCAGGTCAGAAGTGAGCTGCTGATGGCCATCGATATAAAGTTTCGCCTGCAGGGCGTGGAAATCCCCTTTGCTCAACACGATCTGCATCTGCGTTCCATCGATCCAAAAGTACTGACAAAGATCTCCGACGAGGACCAGGGAGGATAGAATCAGGTGGAAAGCGCGCACTCCTGCCCCGTCAATCCCCGATATCCTCATTCCAGAGTGCAGGATTTTCCGATATGAATCCTGCCATGAGATCTTTGCACTCCCGGCTATCCATGACCTCCAGCTCTACCCCTTTGGACTTCAAATATTCTTCGGGCCCCAGAAAGGTTGTATTCTCGCCTATCACCACCTTGGGAATGCCGTAAAGCAGAATTGCGCCGCTGCACATATCGCACGGCGACAGGGTAGTGTAGAGAATCGCTCTTTTATAATCAGCCGCTTTCAAGCGGCCCGCATTTTCCAGACAGTCCATTTCCGCATGCAATACGACACTTCCCTTCTGAACCCGCTGATTGTGACCCCGGCCGATGATTTTACCGTCAAGCACCAGCACCGATCCGACCGGTATGCCATTTTCAGTTAATCCCTTTTTAGCTTCTTCTATCGCGACTTGCATGAATTTATCCATCCATCCTCCTTTTGGAGCCTGCCGGACTATCCATGAGCCGGCTGTAAATTCGGCCCGGATAGTCCGACAGATTCCTTGCCCCGACAGGCTCCTACTGCTTGTTGAATAAAATCACATCACTGGCAACGAAATCGATGGCGGCATTGAAACGCCGCGACAGGTATTCAAACGTATCATGACAATAAAAACAAATATGTGTCATGTCACGAATATAGTGCCAGCGACGGAAACATGCTTCATCGATCACCAGCTTGGTCGTAATTCCGAGCCAACCGCCTCGTTTCAACATATTAAACAAGCAGGTGAATTCCCTGTTCGGATCATGCAGATGTTCAACCACTTCGGTGGCACATATGAAATCATATTTCTTATTAAACACTGAAGAGTTATTGAAATAAAATGGATCATAAAGATCTACCGAATGTCCTTCTTCCTCTAACAGAATCGACAGCGTCGGACCAGGACCACAACCAAAGTCAAGTCCGCTTTGTTGCTTATCAAGCCGTTCCAATAATGGAATACTCAAACGGGATAGAAATTGGCGATAACCTCGATCATTTGCATCGTTTTCATGCAAATCATAAGTTGCCCGTTCCTCTTCGATAGCAATCCAAAAACGTTTGGGGACAAAAACCAACCTGCAACTTACACACCTATGATAGGTTCGTTTTTTATCCTTGAAAAACAAGGTTGAATCTTTACAACTGCACAAGGGACAGCAAATATCATCGTGCCTGACAATCATCGAGCTTGCTCCAATTCTCCTGAACCACGGGCGTATGCGGCAATCAGACAGCTCCGCCACCCTGAAACTCCCCGTCATAATGAGACCGCCGCGTGCCTTGTGGAAATGGCGCGCTATGGTAGAGTGCTCAGAAAACCCTAACATGGAGGATGCCGTTATGCCCACCACACACACCGTATCCCAGGAACTCAAGGACATGCTCAACGACGCGATATCCCGCGAACTTTCCGTCTCCATCTCCTACATGTGGCAGCATGTACTCATGACCGGGGTTCAGGGGTTTGCCGTCAGGGACGTGATCAAGAAGGTTTCCATCGCCGAGATGAAACATGCCGAGGACATCGCCGAGCGGCTGGTGTACCTGGACGGCAAACCCACTACCAAGCCGACCCCGATTCGCGTCGGAGAGGCCCTCGAAGAGATGCTGCGGATCGACGCCGAACAGGAAAAAGGCGCCATCGAGCTCTACAAAAAGATCATCGCCAAGGCCGAAGATGAGGGGGACACTGTCACCGCCGACCTGTTCCACAAGATACTGGCCGACGAGGAGGATCACCACTACACCTTCACCGGCCTGCTCGCAGGCGTTTGATGCGCTGAGGCAAAGTGAACCGGCACCCCAAGGGGGACATATCATCGCTCCGGCGTAAGCCATGAATGTCCCCCTTCCCCGGTTCACGCTGCTCCGCTTCGACGATACCGCCCATGGTGAACGGCCTTAAAAGGGCCAGGCGAATGTTATCAGAACGTCTTCCGCACCGGGATTGTGACGGTGCAGATCGGCGTTTGAGATGTGCGCCACTTGCAGACCGAGGCGGGAACGATTGGCGAACTGCCAGGACAGGTTGAGGACAGAGCGAAACTGAAAAGTGCCGCCGAGATCTTTGCCGTCGCCTTCTTCGTACCCTCCGGCGGACAGCAGGGGGGTGATCCTCAGGTTTTTGTAGGCAATGTCGGCATAAAGCCCCGCATAGCCGAACCAGCCACCGTCGGTATTGGCGAGCAGGCCGATGGCAGGACCGATGAAGCCGAGTTTTTTGCCGCCACGCAATTCGAGACGCGCGGCCCCCGAAGCATCCCCCCGGTTGTTTTCAGTGAAATCGAAAACTCCGATGCCCAGATCAAGGTAATGGGATTCGGCGCCAAGGAGTTGCCAGTTGCCGATTCCGTAGAAGACCTGCGGATCGTCGGCAGCGGCCTGAAGCGGCAGACCGACAAGTATCAGTACCAGCGTTACGTAAATAAATTTCATCTTTCCTCCTCGAAATCCCTGGCGGGAGCGATTTGTCCGAGTAAAGGACCTTCCCCTTCAAGACATTTTCTTAAAGAATATCTATTATCTTTCTGATCGCAACCGGAGGAAGAGAGACCAATGATTTTTCCCCAGGAAAATAATTCAGGTTCAACAAATGCCTGTTATCCTATCATTACTTATCACCCTGCACTGACCATGCACGCTATACCTCTCAACTTGTAAACGAAGACAAATAAGAAATTATTTATTTTTATATTGCCTCGATTATTGGTACCTTCTTTACATAATTCGTGGGAGTGTTTGCATGACCGATAGAAAGTACAAGTTTGCATGGGAGCTATTGGGAAATATCGAAAAAGGGCGCCCTAACCTTGGGTTATCAACGCGCCTGGAAGTGTACCGCCTCATGCATTTTACTTTCAGAGATATCCTGGAACAGCATCTGGGGACGGACAAGACCGATCAGATTCTTTATGAAGCGGGAAAACTGGCAGGTACCGAGTTTTTCAAAAATATCCTTTCGGACATCAAGATCTTCAATGACTTCTTAAAGCGCCTGCAGGAAACACTTCGTGACTTTGGGATCGGCATATTGCGCGTCGAAGAAGCGGATATGGAACGGGGAACCCTGACCTTGACTATTTCGGAAGACCTGGATTGTTCCGGCTTGCCGGAACTCGTCGATCAAGTCTGCACCTATGACGAGGGGTTCCTGGCCGGAATTCTCGAAAGTTTTACCGGCAGCCCCTTCAAGGTCGAAGAAATCGACTGCTGGTGCACCGGAGACAGAACGTGCCGCTTCAAAGCTGAAGTCATTCAATAAGGCAGCTTTATGTACCTGGCCGGGTCGAAAATATGTCATGTGATCAAGAGCGCCATATAGCGGACGAGCTTGCTCTGCTTTTGCTGGACACCATGATGGCGGCTACGCCTCCGGAGGTCCCGGCCCGCTATGCGTCGGTCGATTCCCTTCAACGCCTGCATGCCGACCTTATCGTACTCAGGGATTTTATTTATGCCGCGGCCAACGGCGATCTGTCCAGACAGGTCCCCTTGGCAGGATATATCGGAGGCGCCCTCAAAACACTGCAGGCGAATCTCAGGCACATGACATGGCAGACCAAGATGGTCGCTGCCGGGGATCTCACCCAACGGGTCGACTTTATGGGGGCGTTTTCCGAGTCATTCAATGCCATGCTGATACAATTCGACCAGACACTAAAGGAGCTTGTGAGGAAGGAAAACGAACTCAACAAGGTTAACGCCGATCTGCTTAACGAAATTGCGATCCGCAAACAGACCGAGGCAACGCTGCGCAAAAGCAAAGAGAAGATGAGAAAGCTGGCGCTGACAGATTCCCTTACCGGCCTCTACAATCGACGATATTTCAACAGACTCGCCAAGGAGGCGATCATCAGGGCGCTCCGATATTCACGGCCTCTGTCGATCATGGTGTTCGACATTGACTACTTCAAACAAGTCAATGATACGTTTGGGCATAATTATGGGGATCTGGTCCTTAAAGAGGTTGCCAAAGTCACCAGGGAAGTGCTCAGATCCACCGACATACCTGCACGATATGGCGGGGAAGAGTTTATCGTCCTGCTTTACGAAACCCCGGCGACAGAAGCTGCAGAAGTCGCCGAAAGGCTCAGACGACAGCTGGAAGCAACTACTATGGTCGATTCCGAAATAGGCCCGATAAAGATAACCGCCAGCTTTGGCGTCAGCGACGATTTTGGAAAGATTGATGAAAACCATGGTGACAGGATTCTGTCGGAGTTTGTCACCACCGCCGACCGGGCCATGTATGCTTCAAAAAATTCCGGCCGGAACAAGACCACCGTTTACACATCGAAATCGTCACCGGCAGCTGCCTTTCGGAGCAAGAATTTGATCCCGAATCAGGCTTCCCGGGAACAGGGACCTCCGCAAAACCAAAACTGATTGCCGCTGGCAGGCCAAAAATGGTATAAGGAACAGATACGTGGACCACAGGATTGCCCCTGTGGTTTTTTATTTATACATGCTTCCGTGAAATTCGACGGTGCAACAGTACTTGCATGCACCCCGAACCTGCGGATCCAGGTTTTCAGAAAAAGGAAACAGTGCACCCATGATCAGCGCCAACAATGTAACCCTCGCTTACGGCAAGAGGGTCATTTTCAAAGACGTCAATATCAAGTTCATCCCCGGAAACTGCTATGGCCTCATCGGGGCCAACGGCGCCGGTAAATCAACCTTCCTGAAAATTCTCGCGGGCGAGATCGACCCGGATAAGGGCGAGGTCTCGGCCGGTTCCGGCCAACGCATCGCCATGCTGCGCCAGGATCACTTCGCTTTCGACGAAGAGACGGTCTTCAACACCGTGATGATGGGGCACCAGCGTCTCTATCAGGTAATGGCCGAGCGCGAGGCGATCTATTCCAAAGGGGAGTTCACCGAAGAGGATGGCATCCGTTCCGGGGAATTGGAAGCCGAGTTCTCCGAAATGAACGGCTACGAGGCCGAGTCGGAAGCGGCGGTGCTGCTTAATGGCCTCGGCATCCCCGAGGATCTGCGCCACAAGAAAATGAAGGAACTCGAAGGGGGTGAAAAGGTCCGGGTACTGCTGGCCCAGGCCCTGTTCGGCAACCCCGACATCCTGCTGCTCGACGAACCGACCAACCATCTCGATCTCAAATCGATCGGCTGGCTGGAGGATTTTCTCTCCCGCTTCCAGAACACGGTCATCGTCGTATCCCATGACCGCCACTTTCTCAACCAGGTCTGCACCCATGTGGCCGATATCGACTTCGGCAAGATCTCCGTGTATGTCGGCAATTACGACTTCTGGTACGAGGCCAGCCAACTGGTGCTGAAACAGAAGCAGGAAGAGAACCGCAAGGTCACCGAAAAGGCCAACGACCTCAAGGAGTTCATTCAGCGCTTCAGCTCTAATGCTTCCAAGGCCAAGCAGGCTACCTCGCGCAAGAAACTGCTCGAAAAGCTCACCGTCGAAGACCTGCCCGTCTCCTCGCGCAAATACCCGTTTGTGGTATTCAAGCCGGAACGCCCCTGCGGCGACATCATCCTTGAGATCAAGGATCTGAGCAAAACCCTTGACGGGGTCAAGGTGCTGGACAATTTCAGCCTGACTGTCAACAAAGGGGACAAAATCGCCTTTGTCGGCGGCGACAGCCAGACCAAGACCACCCTGTTCCAGATCCTGGCCGGCGAACTTGAGCCTGACAGCGGCAGTTTCCGCTTCGGGGTTACCATCACCCCGGCCTACTTCCCCAAGGAGAACCGCCGCTACTTCGAAAACGACCTGAACCTCATCGAGTGGCTGCGCCAGTTCGCCCCCACCGAAGGGGAGAGCTTCGCCCGTGGGTTCCTCGGCCGCATGTTGTTCTCCGGCGAAGAGGCGACCAAGCAGTCCAGCGTTCTGTCCGGCGGCGAAAAGGTCCGTTGCATGCTCGCCAAAATGATGCTCACCGCAGCCAATGTGCTGGTATTCGACGAACCGACCAACCACCTCGACCTGGAGTCGATTACCGCCCTCAACGAAGGGTTGATCGCCTACTCGGAAGTGATCCTGTTCGCCAGCCATGACCACAAGTTTCTGTCGACGGTGGCCAACCGTATCGTCGAATTCACCCCGGCCGGCTTCATCGAGCGGACCATGAACTTTGACGAATACCTGGAAAGCGCCGAAGTCGCCAAAATCAGGGAAGAACACTTTCAAGGGGAGGCCAGCCTGACCCTGTAACGGGGAACGGCCGACGGTGCCTGTCAAATTGAAGGCAGCGGGCCCTGTTTATGTAAGGATACTGCCATGGCCCTGCCCTGGAAAACGCTCGACCGCTTCACCACCGAAGACGAAGGGATCCTTGAACTGCGCCAGCGCGGCAAGGGGGATTATCTCATCACCGTCGGCCCGCAGGTGCTGATGAACAGCAAGGCTCAGCGCTCGGAAATCGCTCTCGGCCAGCTCGGCTGCGGCGGCTTGCGGAATCACCCCAGCCCCCATGTATTGGTCGGCGGGCTGGGCATGGCCATCACCCTGCGGGCGGTGCTTGATGCCCTGCCCGCAACCGCCCAGGTTGTCGTTGCCGAGCTCAATGCCAAGATCCTTGAATGGTGCCTTGGCCCGCTGGCAGAGCTGACCGGCGCAGCCGCCAGCGATCCGCGCGTAACAGTCAAAATTGCCGATGTGGCCGAACTGATCCGCCAGGCACCCGCCGAGACCTTTGACGCGGTGATCCTCGACCTTTACCGTGGTCCCCACCCCAGGACCGACCGACGCGGCGACCCGATCTACGGCAGCCGCGCCATCGATCGCACCCGCACCGCCCTCAAACCCGGCGGCACCTTTGCCGTCTGGGGCGAAAACCCCGATGCCGGGTTCGAAGGTCGCCTCGCCGCCGCCGGATTCACGGTACGCTGCGAAAGACCGGGCCGAGGGGGCTATCGCCATGCCGTCTGGGTGGCCGAAAAATCCGCCGGGACTTGCAATATGGTTCAGACCAATTATAAATAAAGAATAATGCTTTTTTACTCGGCGCCGCCCCTGTTCCCTCAGTGGAGGCGCATATCAGATACTGACGCGCAACTAAATATCCGGGAGGCACACCATGAAAAAGTTTAAATTGCTGTTAGCAGGCCTGTTGATAGGACTTATGACGGTTCCCCTGGTCGCCTGCGAAAAAAAAGGGCCGGCTGAAAAAGCCGGCGAACAACTCGATCAAACGGTAGAAGACACCAAGGATGCACTCAACCCCCAAGGTCCTGCTGAGAAAGCCGGGGAACAATTCGATCAGACGGTAGAAGACACCAAGGATGCACTCGACCCCCAAGGTCCTGCTGAGGAAGCCGGGGAAAAGTTCGACGAGGCGATGGAACCTGGCCAATAACCAGCTGTATATCGGAAGAGATAACTTCAACCACGGGCCGGGGTGACAGAGCAGGAAACGGGCTACATCTTACCGATCAGTCTGGCAAAATCCTCCGGCAGGCCGGTGTCGAAATGCATTTGTTTGCCGCTGTAGGGATGAATAAAGGATATCGAGCGAGCATGCAGGGCGAGCCGCTTTGACACATGGTCGCCCTGCCCGTATTTCCTGTCCCCCACGATGGGATGACCATTTTCCGAAAAATGCACCCGGATCTGGTGTTTTCGGCCGGTAAGGAGATGGATATCCACCAGGCTGAACCCCTTGGTCTGTTTTAACACCTTGTAAGCCGTATGAGAGAGTTTCCCCTTGGCGGCGTCCGGGGTCGAGTACACCCGCTGTGCGGCATTCTCCACCAGACAGGTGGAGATCATGCCTTCTTTGGGCATTAACTGTCCGTGAACGATGGCCAGGTAGTGCTTGTCGGTCTGCTCCCAATGCTCCTGTAAAAACTTCTTGGCCTGTTCGCTTTTGGCAAACAGCAGAATCCCGGATGTATCCTGATCCAGGCGATGGACCACGTACACCCTGTTTCGCGATTTTGGATTGCCCTTGCGGACATAATCATTGAGCAGGTAGTGGGCCGTTCGCGACTTGTCCCGCTCGGTGCCGATGGTCAACAGCCCGGCCGGTTTCTCCACCACGAGGATGTCCTTGTCCTCATACAGAACGGGCAGCCCGCGCGGTTGATGTTTCTTGCCCGGGCGTTTGTTCTTTTGCAGATGCTCCAATGTCATCCCTCCCTGTCACACCATCAAATGCCCCGCTTGCCAGGCTCGGAAGAAGCGGATTCGAAACCCGAAAAACCTCAGGGGTTACGACCTGCGCCCTCGTCGGCCGGTCTTGGGAACGAAGCGCTCGGCCACGGCTTTTTTGCGCCGCGGCGTTGCAGCCGGCGGCGCAGGGTCAGCCTTGGCCGGACTTGCCGACGTTTTGCGTGACTTGGACGGTCCTGCGGATTTCCTGCTGGGCTTCGCCTTCACCCCCCGCTTGATTGCAACCTGCGGAAATTCGGCAATCGTCTGCCGCGGGATGGCATACTTGAGCAGCTGTTCAATCGCGAGCAGCAACGGCTGTTCTGCCTGGCACACCAGCGACAAGGCCACTCCGTCCTCGCCGGCCCGACCGGTGCGGCCGATGCGATGCACATAATCTTCGGGCACCTGGGGCAAATCATAATTCACCACATGCGGCAGACGCTGAATGTCGAGCCCGCGCGCCGCCACGTCGGTGGCCACCAGCACACGCAATTCCCCCCGCTTGAACTCCGCGAGGGTGCGTGTCCGGACCGACTGACTCTTGTTGCTGTGAATGGCTGCGGCCTTGATCCCGTCAAACAGCAATTCCTCGGTCAGCTTGTCCGCGCCATATCGGGTGCGAACGAAAACCAGCACCTGATTCCACTCCCCTTTGCGGATCAGGTGCGAAAGCATTTCCCGTTTGCGACTGCGTTCCACCGCATACACCGCCTGGGCTACCGCATCGGCGGCGATATTGCGGCGCGCCACTTCGATCTGCCGCGGCTGATCGAGCAACTCGTCGGCAAGCTGTTTGATGCTCTGCGAATAGGTTGCCGAAAACAGCATGGTCTGGCGTTGGGCAGGCAGATACTCCGCCACCTTGAGAATATCGTCGATGAACCCCAGATCAAGCATCCGATCGGCCTCGTCCAACACCAGAAACTCTATTCTGGTAAGGTTGATCGTGGCTCGCTCCGCGTGATCGAGCAGTCGCCCCGGCGTCGCCACCACAATATCAACGCCGCGGTGCAGTCGCTCGATCTGCGCCCGGATGTTCACCCCGCCGTAGATCGTGGTGGAGCGCAGCGACAGGCGCCGACCGTAATTCTGCATCTGTTCGCTAACCTGAGCCGCCAGTTCACGGGTCGGCACCAAAACCAGCGCCCGCGGCCGTCTGCGCTTTTCAGGGGGGATCGTTTCACTCAGCAGCTGTACGATCGGCAGGGCAAACGCAGCGGTTTTGCCGGTGCCGGTCTGGGCACCGGCAAGCAGGTCGCAGCCCTCGAAAATCACCGGTATCGCCTCCGTCTGGATGGGGGTCGGCGTGGCATAGCCTTGAGCGGCAATGGCGCTCAGCAGTTCGGTACACAGACCAAGAGATTCAAAAGACATCGATCAAAATCCTTATGTAAAGCGATCCGGTTGTACCGCACCGACCTGGATGGAAACCCGTCATATTTCCCAAAAAAACGCACGGACAAAGACGAATCCGGCACAGTAGCGGTTTAACCCCAGACTGTCAATTGCGCGGAGATTAAAGTTCTTACGGCCGCAGCATGGCATAGTATCCGATGATCACCGAATGCGCCCGACATCGTAAACGAAAATGCCCGCGCACATTGCCGCCGGATGTGACATAATGAACCTCCTCGATCAAGGCTATTTCTCATTCACCGCCCCAACCGTTGCGGAAGGGGGCTTCCCAGGAACAGGTTGTCATGCACAAAACTGGATATTGTTTCCATGCGGCGATTGCCAGGCAGGTGCTCGACGCAATGGCCAGAGACGAAGACAGCATCGATATTTCGGTCGACCTGAACCTCTCCTGCGGCACTTTTGCCCTTTGCCACGATGAGCTGATCCTGGACGCGGACAATCGGCTGAGCATGGAAGAACTGCAGCAGATTGCAGGCAAGGCGAACAGAATCTTCCATCTGCAGCACGGCCTGCTGCAGGTGCTTGAGGTCAGGGGTGAGGGTTATTACAAACTCGTCCCCACGGACCAGGCACCGCTGCTGGAAATCAGCGGGGTAAAAATGCACATATCCAAGGGGATCAACCCCTTTGAGAGTGCCGGACAGATGGCCGCGCAAGTCGTGAAGAAAGGGGACCGGGTACTGGATACCTGCAGCGGGCTCGGCTATGCAGCCTCCGCAGCACTGAAACTCGGAGCACGGGAAGTCATTTCTGTCGAGAAGAGTGCCACCGTCATGGCGCTACGCACCAAAAATCCGTGGTCGCAAAGGATTTTCGGCGCAGACATCCAGTTGGTTCATGCCGACATCTATGACTATATCCGGGAACTCACCACCGAATCTTTTGACTCGGTCATCCACGATCCCCCCAGGTTTTCCCTCGCCGGTGAACTGTACGGGGAAGGATTCTACCGGGAAATCCACCGCGTGCTGAAGAAGCGCGGGCGGTTGTTTCACTATACGGGCAATCCGCAGCTGCTCAATCGTGGCTCCAGCTTCATGGATCATGCCGCGCAACGGCTCAGGGCCTCCGGTTTCGCCAAGGTTGCAAAGGTTGCCGAGCTCATGGGTATTACCGCCTACAAATAATCTGCCCACGACTTACTTCCTGAAAAAACAACTGGAGGCCTTGCTTTTCATAGTCCGCAGCAGTACAATTTAATCGTAGGTCACTTCAGTATGGCAATGCCGGGAAAAAGCGGGTTGTCAATACGAGAGAGGCAGCGAGGGTAAAATCCTCCATGTCGGAAGTGCCTATGCACCCCCGCTCCCACATCGCAAAAGAAACATACAGTCGATGTGTATACCTCAAGAAAAAAGAAGCAGGTTTTTCTTGAGTACCGGGGGAAAGGGCCTGATGAACGCAGAGAGCCTCCGTGAAAAAGAGGAAAATCTCAGCGAAAACATCAGGCTCTTTTGCGTTGAGGGAGGTCCTGTTGAAGGTGGCGATGATCCTGCCGGACAGGGGGTCAAGGTTCATGCTCTCGGCTGGATTCGGGGGAATTCGATACCAGGCTGCGTAAGCGTTCCACCTCGGTGAAGATTCGACCGTCGCGAAAAACCGTCACGTTGCCGGACGAGGCACTGACCGTTATGGCGACGGCCTTGGTAGCGGCGGTAATGCCGGCCGCCGATGCGTGCCTGGTTCCCAACCCGCCCGGCAGCTTGATATCCGGGACATTGGGCTTCAGGTAGACGCCGGCCGCCTCGATGAGACCATCCCCCCGGATCACGAAGGCGCCGTCGATGGTGCTGAATTCCTTGATTGTCTCGGTCAGGCCATGATCCAGGATATTGCGCTCCTCTTCGGGATGGCCCTTGAAAGGGTTGAGTACCAGCGGCACACAGCGTTTCAAAACCTCTTCCGCGTCTCCGATGACGAAGGTCGTACCTACCGGACGTCCCTCCCTCCCTTCGGAGCCGAGGGCCACGGCGATATCCAGCACCCGTTCGAAAATTTCCGGATTGATGGCGGGACCGATTTCCTCCAGCTTGTCACCGCTGAACATCTCGTATTCCTCACCGACCTCCAAAAAAACGATGGTGTCCAGATTACTCTTTTCCGCCACGCCTGTAAGACACAGCAACCGGTCGCCGCGCTGCAGGAGATTTTTCGAAAACCCCAGCAAGACCGCGATCTTGATCTGACCGATGCGGGAAAGGTTCAGCATGGGAACCAGTATCACCTCGAACCCCTGCTCTTTCAGGAGTTCGCAGGTTTCCCGACTGCGGGTAATCAGCAACACCGGCTGGTTACGATCGCGCTGCAGATATGCCGTAATCTCATCGACCCCGGAGAAGATGTCCGCATAGACCATGACGGCACGGGCCTGCAGGTTGAGAGCCATGTGCAGCGATTGTGTGAGGATCTCCCGGGTGATTTCAGCGAAGTCGTTCACGATACAGCATCTTCCTTTCTTCACAAAAAGTTCACGGCCTGCCCGCCGCAAACAGATCCCGATCCAGCGTCCCCCGTGGCGTGAAATTATTAAAGGCCGTCAGCCAGATGGCGAGAATCACCGTCATCGCTGTGCCGGCGAAGATGGCAATCATGATGGCTATCTGGTATTTGATGGCCGTCATGGGGTTGCCGCCGCCCAGAATCACTCCGGTCATCATCCCCGGCAGGGACACCAGACCGATGGTCGCAATACTGGCCACGGTCGGTGCCAGAGCCGTCTGCCAAGCTTCGCGGATGAAAGGCAAAAGCGCTTCTTTCAGGCTGGCACCCTGGGCCAGAGTAAGCAGGTAGGCCTTTTCGTTGTTCCACAGCGACTGGTAAAAAGTCCGGATGCCGACAATATCGGCCCGCAGGCAATTGCCGAGGATCATCCCACAGATCGGAATGACATACTGCGCATCCAGGGCAGCGGGTCCCTGCACCACCAGCAACACGAAAAACAGCAGGGGGACGACGGTTCCTGCCAACAGGGCGAGGAACAGCCCGCCACCGAGTCGCCTCATGCGCAGGCCGCACCCGCGAGCGATAGAGACATCGGCCACAACGATCATGACCAGCCCCCAGGCACCCGTGACCCAGAGACTGTTGAGATCAAAAACGAATTGCAGGTAGAAACCGATAAATAGCAACTGCAGGGTCATACGGACCACGGCAATCAAGGCCTGGCTCAGCATCGGCAGCCGCAGCCAGAGCATGATTCCCAGCGGCACGGCGAGCAGCAGGTAGCTGGCCGCCAGGCGCCAGGAACTGATATCGATAATGGTCATGCCGAACCTTTCTCTTGCGGTCTGGTCAGGTCGACCAGGTCATCGGAAAAGCCTATCCACTCCTGATCGTGAGAGACGGAAAGGACAGTGAGCGCCGCGCGCTCTTTCAGCAGATCGATGACGGCAAGCTTCGCAGTCCGATCCAGCGCCGAAGAGGCCTCATCCAGCAGCAGGATCTCGCGATCCAGCAGCAAAGCCGAGAGCAAAGTGATGCGCTGCTTTTCTCCCCCCGACAGCGCCGCGACCTGTTGTTCCAGGAGTTTTTCGTGCAGATGCAGGCGTTCCATGAGCGCCGGCACGCGGGACAGGTTGTCCCGTAAATGCCGGTTGTTGTGGAAGGTAAAGGGCCGCTCCAGAAGTTCGCGAACCTGCCCCGGCGCCAACTCAGGCTCCTGCGGCACATAAGCCATGCGGGTGCGTAATTGCCAGACGGACCCGCTGGTGAGTTCCCGACCGAAAATATGGATGGTCCCCGCTTTCGGCGCGACAAAGCCCAGCAAACAGCGCAGCAGGGTTGACTTGCCGCAGCCCGAGCGGCCCACCAGGGTTGTTTTCTGCCCTGGGAAAAGGCGCAAATCGAGTCCGGAGAGGATCTTATGCCCCCCCAGGGCAACGGACAGGTTGTCGATTTCGATCGCTGATATGGGCACGAAATAGTCTCCCCGGGGCTGTTAAAATCCTGTTGCAGGTCCCTGCGTAACATCTGCTGAATCGGAAAAAGCAGGATCCGCACCGTCCGCCATGCATGCCTGAGTCCGACAGGCTCCGGGCGCATACTCCTTTTGACTTCTCGAAAAACAGGATAACAATAAAAGAGTCTGCCGCAAAGCCCTTACGAACCTGAAACTAAAGGGGGAAATCACATGACTGGAACTATCCTGATAACCGGCGCCAATCGTGGCATCGGCCTGGAACTGGCCTCCCAGTACGCCTCTGCCGGCTGGCGGGTGCTGGCCTGTTGCCGAACACCGGAACGCGCGGAAGCGTTGCGAAAACAGGCGGCGATGACGGGTAACCGCATCCGTATCCATACCCTCGACGTCACAGATACCAATCGCATCCAGGCCCTGGCCCGGGAACTGGACGGGGAAACGCTCGACATTCTATTCAACAATGCCGGCGTCCGGGGCGGTGACCAGCAAACCTTAGGGGGCGTGGATGTAAATACCTGGCTGCATACCCTGCAGGTCAACACCATCGCACCGCTGAAAATGGCCGAGGCATTCCTTGAACACGTTGCCCGCAGCCGGTATCGAATCATTGCCACCATGGGCAGCGTCATGGGCAGTATGGCCGAAAATACCTCGGGTGGCCAGTACATCTACCGCAGCAGCAAAGCCGCTGTCCACATGATAGGCCGCAGCCTGGCCCTGGACCTGCACTCGCGGGGCATCATCTCCGTTTTGCTGCACCCGGGTTGGGTCCATACCGACATGGGAGGGGCCGACGCCCCCGTCTCCCCGGCCGAGAGTGCTACCGGTCTGCGCCGGGTACTGACCGGTTTGCGCCTGGAGGACAGCGGTCGGTTTTTCGACTTCCAGGGTCGGGAGCATCCCTGGTAGCCGCCAATACGGAGTCCAGGACTCCTGTCGGACTATCCCTGGCTGGTCAACATCTGCCACCGCTGCAGGACATACCCGAGCGTCCGCGCAGTTGCCGGGCATCGCGGGATTCGCCCCGTTCGCGGCCGCGATCGACCGTCAGTCCTTGCCCTGCTCGTTGCGATCGGTGCTCCTGCCGGGTAGAAAATGCCGGTCGGGCCCGATCACCTGACCGGTCAAAACGATTCTCATGGCGGCGAATGTTCGAGAAGGAAGAACGGCGATCAGGATCAGGGCGCCGTATGGCCCTTTCGGACTGGTGCGGATGGCGGCGATCGCCATGGCTGCGAATCGCAGGCTGATCACGAAACGGCTTGTTCCGATCTGCCCGGAAGGAAGAATGGGAGAGATGGTCATACCTTCGATGATCGTACCTGCGATGGTCTCCCCCTTGCAGGTAACGGTAAGAAAAAGACAGAGCATAGGGAGAGGAATAGTAGTAAGGATAGTTACCATAAGAATAACCACCATGATATCCGCTGCCGACGGTACCGACACACCCGCCAACGCCCAAAAGCAGGATGGAAGCCAAAGAGATAGTGATAACGGTTTTCATGATCGTCTCCTCTTTCCCATTATAGCAGAAAGGGACCTTATGAATCATGGCCTCGCAGGAGCCTGTCGCGACAGAGATGGCCGTTTGTTTTTGTGCTTTGGCGCAGGAAGATTAGATGCTATAAAGGAATGGTTGTCTTGCCAGGCCAAACTCTGAGATCCGATCCGGAAGGAAAAACCATGTCAGAAAAGCCGATTCACCGCTGCTTGCAGGATCATTTCGCCTTTTCCGCTTTTCGTCCCGGGCAGGAGGCGGCCATCGACTGCCTGCTGGCGGGACGTTCGGCCCTGGCGATCTTTCCCACTGGGGGCGGCAAGAGCCTCTGCTATCAGTTGCCCGCCTTGCTGCTGGACGGCTTGACCCTGGTCATCTCCCCCCTGATCGCTCTGATGAAGGACCAGGTCGACGCGCTGCGACAGCGCGGCATCACGGCCGCGCGCCTCGACTCCAGTATCGGTCCCGCCGAGTCGCAGGCTATTTATGGTCAACTGGCCGACGGCAGCCTCAAACTTCTCTATATCGCCCCCGAACGGCTGGCCAACGAGCGGTTTCTGAATCGCCTGCAGGGGCGAACCATCGCCCTGCTGGCCATCGATGAAGCCCATTGCATCTCCGAGTGGGGCCACAACTTCCGCCCCGAATATCTGAAGATCGCCCGATTGGCCGCGGAACTGAAAGTCGGCCGGGTCCTGGCCCTGACCGCTACGGCGACCCCGGATGTCGCCACCGATATCCGCCGGGCCTTCGACATTGCTGAGGGCGACCAGATCCGCACCAGTTTTCATCGTCCCAATCTGCATCTCACCGTTTCCCCCTGTCCCGCCCCGGAGCGTCGGCAACTGCTGCTGCAGCGCCTTCGCCAACGACCGCCCGCACCGACCATCGTCTACGTCACCCTGCAAAAGACCGCCGAGGAAATCACCGCCTTTCTTTGCGCCGAAGGGGTGCCCGCCCGGGCTTATCATGCAGGGATGAAAAACGAGGATCGCACGGCCGTGCAGGACGCTTTCATGACTGGCGAGCTGCAAGTGGTGGTCGCCACCATCGCCTTCGGCATGGGGATCGACAAAGCCGACATCCGCGCCATCTATCATTACAACCTGCCCAAGACCCTGGAGAATTACATGCAGGAGATCGGACGCGCCGGCCGCGACGGGCAAGATGCCCATTGCGAAATCCTCGCTTGCGCCGACGACCTGACGGTGCTGGCCAACTTCAGTTACGGCGACACCCCCGTCCCCGAATCCCTCGCGGCCCTGCTGGAGCACCTGCTCGATCAGCACGAAACCTTCGACGTCTCACACTTCGAGCTGGCCGGACTTTTCGATATCCGCCCGCTGGTGGTGGCCACCGTCTTCACCTATCTGGAGTTGAAGGGCGTGCTGCGCGCCACGGGCCCTTTCTACGACAGCTACAAGGTTCGCTTCAACCGCTCCCTTGAGGAGATCTGTGCCAGCTTCGATACGCAGCGCGCCATCTTTTTGCGGGACCTCTTTGCCACCGCCCGCCCGGGACGGGTCTGGATTCACCTCAACCCCGAGGAAAGCGCCGCCGCCCTGAACCAGCCCCGAGGGCGGGTCACTGCCGCCATCGGCTACCTGGAGGAAAAAGGGGATCTGGAGCTCCAGGCCACCGACCTGCGCCACGGATACCGGCGCCAGCAAGCGTGCCCCGATCGAAAAAAACTCATCGCCGAACTGCAACAAACCTTTGCCGAGCGGGAACAGCGGAATATCTCCCGCCTGCGCGGAGTCCTCGCCTACGCGGAGCAGAACAGCTGCCTGACCCGCCATCTACTGAATTATTTCGGGGAAACGGGCGCTTCCGACTGCAACGACTGCAGCAGATGCATACAGGGAGAGAGGCAACCATTGCCGCGCACCGCTCCCCTCGAGCCCGGTGCCGCCGAAGTTGAAATCGCCCGGCGGGTTGACGCTGAAAAGCACCCTTGCCTCACCCATCCTCGCCAGTTGGCCCGCTTTCTTTGCGGCATCACCAGCCCCGCCGCTCTCCGCGCCCAACTGGGTCGGCACCCGGATTTCGGTGCACTGGGATCACTGCCGTTCCAAAAGATACTGGGAATGTTGACCTCGGCAACCATTCCTTGACAGTTCCCCTAGTGATTAACTAAGGTAATCCATCAAAATCGTGCCTTGCTCCCTCATTTTTCCTTACTGAAGGCCGCCCGTCATGTATACGACCTCCCCCACGCACGTAACCGCGAATCGCGACGTTGGTCACTCTTTGGGTTGCCGCTCGCTGCTGGTATTGGCGATACTGCTGCCGGGTATAGGCACGCTTTACCTGCTGAGCCGTTTCAATTACCTGCTGTTTCATGGCCTGGTGGAGCTGTCCAGCGTGACGGTGGCCATTACCATCTTCAGCATCGGCTGGCACGCCCGGCATTTCAGCCGCAATGATTCCTTCACCCTGCTGGCCGGGGCCTACCTGACCATCGGCCTGCTCGACCTGTTCCATACCCTGTCCTACAAAGGCATGGGGGTTTTCCCCACAGCCGGGGTCGATGTCCCCACCCAGTTCTGGATCGCCGCCCGCAGCCTGCAGGCCGCAGCCTATCTGGCTTCCGGATGGCTGTTGGGACGTTCCCGTCAAGGAGCAGCCCTGACCTGGACCACCGGTTTTCTGGCCGCAGGCCTGCTGCTGGGCCTGACCATCTGGCCGCTGGGTATCTTCCCTTCCTGCCTCAACGAAACAGGGCTCACACCGTTCAAGATCAGCACCGAATACATTATCAGCGCCATGCTGGCCGGCAGTGCCTGGCTTTACTGGCGGCGGCGTTGCCATCTCGACGCGGGGCTCATTGGCCTGATGCTGGCGTCCATCGGCCTGGCCATCCTCTCCGAACTGGCTTTCACTCTCTATCAGGATGTCTACGGACTGGCCAATTGTCTCGGCCATCTGTTCAAGGTGGCATCCATATTCCTCGCCTATCGGGTCCTGGTTCTGGGCGTACTGCAAGCCCCTTACCAGTTCCTGTTCCGGGATCTCAGCCTGTCCCACCGGGCTCTCGACCAGGAACTTTCGCAGCGCCGGCAGACCGAAGAGCAACTGCGCACCGCCAACCGCGAACTGGACGCCTTCGTCCGCACCGTCGCTCACGATCTGCGCACGCCTCTGACCGTGTTCATCTCCGGCACCGAGCTGCTTCGCCGCCAGCTCCGGGATCAGATCCCGGAGTCCCTTGACGAGGTGCTGCTGGGCATTGAACAAAAGGGCTGGGAAATGGCCCATCTGCTCGAAGATCTGCTGCAACTGGCTCGTATCGGCCGCATCGATCAGGCAGCCGAAAGGGTCATCCCCACGCAAATCGCCAGCCGGGTCATCCGCGACCTGCAGGCGCAGATCATGGAGACCAGGACCAGGGTGGAAATCGAACCCCTCCCGCCATTGCAGGCCCATCCGACCCTCATCTATCAACTGTTTGCCAACCTGATCGGCAATGCCGTCCGTTACGCGGGCGGTCCGCACCGTCCCATCACGGTCGGCGGTGGCCGCGAGGGCCATCGGGTACGGTTTTTTGTCCGCGACCATGGCCCCGGCATCCCCGTCCAGGAGAGAGATAAACTGGGAGAAGTATTTTTCCGGGGGGAAAGCGCCCAAAACCATTCGGGCAGCGGCATCGGGCTGGCCATCGTGCAGAAAATCGCGCGTTACTATGGAGGGAGTTTCTGGGTTGAAGAAACGGACGGCGGCGGGGCTACCTTCTGGGTGGAAATACTGGAGTCGGCCGTTACCAGGCAACTTGCGCCAGAACTGGGAGCCGGATCCCAGTAGACTGACCTATCAGAATCCTCACTGCCCCGCACTATGGTTCATCATGGGCATAACCGCAGACCGGTAGCTACCAGCGATGACTATCTCTCCCCTGATTAAAGCTCTCGGTTGCCTGCTTTTTTGCTGGGGGCTGATGATCCCCGCTGCCCATTGCGCGCCCGTGGAGATGATGCTTCCCGGCGTCTATGCCGAAGGGCGCGACATCAGCGGCTGGCTGATCAGTGAAAAGCTCGACGGGGTGCGTGGCTACTGGGATGGCGAGCAACTGTGGTCGAAAAACGGCAAGAACTTTCATCCCCCGGCCGCGTTTGTCAGGGATTTACCCGATTTTGCCCTGGAGGGAGAACTCTGGGGCGGCCGCAATACCTTTGAATCTACGGCGTCGATCGTTCTGAAGGAAGAGGCGCACGATGGCTGGCTGCAGCTCAAATTCGCCATTTTCGATGTGCCCGGGGCAGGTGGGGGTTTCACCCGGCGCCTGCAAATGGCCCAGGACTGGTTTGCCGCCCATCCTTCCCCCTATGCCTTCGTGATCGCCCAGACCCCTGCTCGGCATGGGAAACATCTGCAGCAGGAACTGCAACGGGTGGAAAAACTCGGCGGCGAGGGATTGATCGTCAGAAATCCCGACGCTCCCTACATCGGGGGACGCAGTATGGAGATCCTCAAGGTCAAGGATTTTCAGGATGCTGAGGCGGTGGTGGTGGGGCACCTGCCCGGCCGGGGCAGAAATCACGGCATGCTCGGGGCGTTGCTGGTTGAATTGCCAGACGGCACCCGTTTCAAAATCGGCACCGGCTTCAGCGCTGAACAACGAAAGAATCCCCCGCCCGTCGGTGAGGTCATCACCTTCAAATATTTCGGTCATTTCCTGTCCGGTATCCCCAGGTTCCCTTCATTTCTGCGCATCAGACGGGACAAGGACCTGCAGTGACTCTGCCATCGCGCCACCACCGGCATCTATCAGGGACAGGCCTCTCGGCACTACCAATCCCCTTACCTTAAGTTCCCCACAAACAGGCAATTTCTCTCAGCGGATACATCCCCGGCGGGATGTATGGATTTCCGGGACCCGGTCACAAGCTTCCGCGAGGGAACCCGCATCTGGTGCTATCCCTTGCCCTTGAGATACTTTTTCGACTTCTGTTTGAAATCGTAATATCCCACCGCCAGCCGCCAGAAGGGTGAAAACTTCTTCCCCCAGCATTTGTTGTAATGCTGAATGAAGAGTTCCCGATCCGGCCAATCCAGCTTGTAGCAGATCCGCATCAGATCCAGGATTCGCAGGCGACCGCCCAGGGCACCCTTCACCACCTTGGCCCGGCCGATGTCGATGAGATAGGGCGTAATCCTCCCATCCTTTTCCTGTCTGAGCATCAGATTCCCCACGGAGAGGTCCAGGTGCAGTATCCCGGCATCATGCATTTTACATATGAACCCGGTCAGCAACTCGAACCACTGATACTTATCCAGCCCCCTGAACTCCTTCTGCCCCAGTCGAAAAGCGCTACACACATGACGTGACGAAAAAGTATCGGGAATGAACTCACAGATATAGTAGCTGTCCCTGACTCCGCTGTTGCGGTGACGTTCATAGAAAGCGACAGGAGTTGGCGTGCTGATGCCCCGTTGCAGCATGATCGAGGCGATATTCCAGTGCCGACGCCCCTTGCTCGGTTTAAAGCGATGGGTCAGGCACCTGATGCCCCGCGGGCGACTCAATTTTACCGTCAACTGTCGTTGCTGGTCGAGGGGGTGGGCAATATTCCACAAACGGTTGCGGCGGTCTCTCAGCACTTCCAGTTCGGCCTGGCCGGCGAGCTTTTCCGGCATCAGATCATCCCCCAGGGATGATAACGGCAATGCGGCGGTGGTTGCAAATGCTCCCCGCCAATGCTGATTTTCCCAGGGTACGCCCTGCAACTCGGGCAAACATGCATAGACAATGTCTGAATCGTAGTCACTCATTTCAGGTAGGTACTCCGGCAATTGTTGGTTTGTCTGCCCCGGGAAATCGATGAACAGGGGACGTTCATTGATCGTGAGGGGAGATTGGACTATCGTACCGCAGGCATCGGTAAAGACGGCTGTTGCCAGTTGTTCCTCGCTATAAAGGTCCGTCAACCTGAGAGCCTGTCCGTCCCGGCACCAACAAACATGCATCACCTCGTTTTCGGACCCGATGAAGGCAAAAAGACTGACTCCGCTGACCCCGCTCACTGCGTGGTCACAGCGAGCGTTACGCAGGCGCCGGGCGACATGGCCGAGGGCAAAGAAAGCGGGGGTTACCAAAAAATTGGCGACGTCGCCCCGAACCCGACTGTAAAACGACGAATGGTCGATGTCGGGATAACCGGGGGCCTGGTTATCGATCAGGCCATCGCGCCAGCAGATCAACGGCCCCCAGTATACGCCCCCCAGAGCGCCGCTGGTTGCAGCCAATACCAGGTAGCGCACCAGGTAGTCAACCTTCTTGTCCTGCGGATAACGAGACCAGCGACCCAGGCGCTTGGTCGACCAGAACTTGCACGTCGAGATGGTTTTTTTGCACCCGGCTTTATCCCCCAGGGTCTGCAATAAACGTGCTTTTTTGACCAGATTGAGCTTGAGCAGATTTGTCGCCCATTTCCCCAGCACCCGACCATCATAGGCCTCCGGCTCGACCACCCGTTCGACAAACAGATTGTTGGTGTGGATGTCGGGGACGCGTGACATCCGCCGCATGGCGAACAAAAGGCCGGCGTTATAGAACGGTTCGAAGTCCTGGATATTCGGCCCGGCCAGGGAAACGGAATGATTCCTTGCCGCCTCGCAGGCTATTTTCCAGGCCTGCAGATAACCACGCGGCCTGAAACCGGACCATTTCTTGCGGTTGGGGGTACTGCCGATTTCAAAAACCGCCACCCGCCCCGCATAGCGATTGAACACCTCGGCAAGAAAACTTCGCCATTGCTCCTGCACTTTGCGATCCGACAGCATCTTTCTTGCATCGTCCAGAGGCGGCAACACGACCAGGGAAACCACGAACCGGTTATCGAGCAGCTTGTCCAGAAACCTCGCCGCAGGGCCGTCAAGACTGCCGTAGCTTAATGCCAGACGCACATTATGAATGCTTAACTCCCGCAGACGAGCCATGACATATTCGTCACAACATTCGTCCTCCGAAGAAGCGATATTGATGCCAAAAAAATCATCGGGAATACGCAGCGACGCCTTTGGCTGATCACACAATCGACTCCAGGCCACAGGAGAGAATACCGTCGCGGCAACATCCCCGATGGCGAGGGGCACAGAATAACGGAGCTGGAGTAACCTGTTCAAATCGGATGGAACCTTTCAAAGCTCCGCTGGGCAACAGAACTAATGGTATGCAGGGGGCGCACTTGCACCTCAGGTCAAACCTCCTGACCGGAAGTTCCATGAGGGAAGTCAACGCTGAATTCGGAATCCTTAAAACGGTATTTGCCTTTTTACACTACCCCTTCTTTTCCTGTCAAATGCGAATCCTAGCAACAGATGCTCTCAGGCAAGAGAAAACCACAGGGTAGGTGCATATTTCTGCACACTTTAAAACTCAAAAAATGTATACGACGTATAATGGCATGTAATTGCCGATTATTGAAGGGTTTTTTGATTATTCGGGGTTAAGTGAGCGAACTTCGCCGGCCGGACCGGTACACAACCGCCTCGCCGCACGGAAGCGCACCTCCACGTCCCGACGATCCTCCTCTTCCGGCAACCCGTCGCGAGCCCCACGAGCAATCATCTCGGCCTGCCGTAAGAGCGCGGCGCGATCTGCTGGCCGATGTGCAAATCTCGCAACCACGGCAATCGTTTCCAGCAGGCGAATCGTCACTGCAGCGCTGGAGCGGCCATATTGCCGAATCTGGTCGAACGCCGCATCCGTGACCGCCGGAAACGTAACGGCGGGTGCGATCACCCGCAGCTGATTCTGCTCATCATGGCAATAAGGCGACGGTGTATCACGTTGAATCAGGCGGCACAACGCCGCACCCAGGTTATCTATACATACAATGGCGGTAAACGGATCATTCAAACCGGGAGACAGAGCCCGCACCGCAATCTCGACAAGCTGATTGACCGCGAACTCGATATCCTGACCGGGGGTCCGCATGTTACCCAGGGCGAACGCCAAATTGACCCGGTCCGTGAACTGGTCCGTAACCCGGTTCCCTGGCCAGACCAGCAACAGCGGGCCATCGGCGACCACAAAGTGCCCGGGCCGTCGCTCCAGTCGCATAATTGCATCCTCATGCATGCCCAAAGCGATCAAGGCATCCCTGTCGATGAACTGAATGTACCCGTCCCCGGTCGCGTTCACCGGACAAGCCTCCCGCTCGAACACGTCAAGGAAGGCGGCGTCGGGGGAGCCCATCGGAATCCGTGGTGCTCCCCGTTCGATGTGTTCCGGATACAGACGGTCGATCCCCTCGATCAACTCCGTGGTGACCCGCGCCACGATCTCATTGGCCTGGATGGAAACGGATACGTGATGGATGAAGTAGATCAATACCCCCACGCTCGCGACTGCGAGCAGTACGCCGAGAGCGACCGCCAAGTGAGGGACGAAGGCAACCTCCTCGGCGCGGCGGATGGTGCGTAGAACAAGCAGACAGTACAGAAAAGTGGCAATGAACGTACCGAGTACAACTTGAGTCGTGGTGTCACGCATGAAATTACGAAGCACACGCGGACCCAGCTGTGATGAGACAAGCGACAGGGCGACCAGGGTCATCGAGAAAACCACCCCGGCGATGGTGATCATCGATCCCGCGATGGTCCCCAGCACGGAACTCGCCCCCTCCGCGCCACCGGTAAAAGTCCAACCCCAGACAATCCGGAACCAATCCGTCACCGGCTTATTCATGGCGACGGTTCCGTAGGCCAACAACACCGCCCCACAGGACATGACTACCGGGATAAACCAGAAACTGGAACGAACGAGATCCAGGTGCTTGAAAATCTGCGCTTTCACGATGGCATCACCTCTGTCGATATTATGGAATAGGGTATTTCGAGATCCTCAAAAACCGCCCTGATACCGAAGGGCGAAAAGTTTGCGACGTCGAAGATCTTCACTGGATAGGGATTGAACGAATCGACCGCACATAATAAATAACTATACACGGTTCGCCGCCTGCCGAAACCGATGGTAGACCCGGGCCCGCCGTCCCTTTATTTTTGGGAGGGGGCCCAACGCAGCACCAGGGTACCGTCCTGCTTCATTTCCACTCGGCTGCCCAGCCTTTGCCCTTCCCGGTTCAGGGTATCGCTCAGCCAGCCCGCATCCTGGAGCGACGCCTGGCTGAGCCGGAATCGCCGCATCCGCATCGGCACCATCTCCAGTTCGGCCAGCTTTCCTGTCTCCCTGTCGAGCCGAACAAAATACATCAGGCCGAGATCGCCCCGGAACGCCTCATAACCTGTTATCCCCTCGTAGTCGGTGACCAGATCGCCGCATCCGTAGAGGATCAGCTTGCCCCGGTAGACCTCCATCCCTTTCGAGTGGTGGGAGGAATGGCCATGGACCAGGTCGACCCCGGCCCGGTCGATCAGCAACCGTGCGAACTGCCGATGAGCGGCGGGAATGGCATACCCCCAGTTGCCTCCCCAGTGGATCGAAGCCACCACCACGTCCCCCGGCCTCTTCTTCCCCTGCACGCTGGCGCCGATGTGATCGGCTGCCTCCATGGACAGATCCGGCAGCAGGTTGACGCCGGGGTGGTCGGCGGTAGCGGCCCAGGCATCAGGGATGCCGCTCGACCTGGCGCCGCACGAAAAAACCAGCACCCGCCCTGTCGCCGCCAGAGCCACCACCGCCGGCGCTTCGGCTTCACTGCGATTGCGCCCCGCACCGGCTGTCCGCAGGCCTGCGTTGGCGAGGGCATCCAAAGCTTCTGTCAATCCTCTGTAGCCCCAGTCGAGAATGTGGTTGTTGGCCAACACGCAGACATCGATTCCCGCCGTCGTGATCAGGGGCAGATTGCTCGGGTGCATCCGGTAATGGATCCCCTTGCCGGGCCAGGGTTTGCCGCCGGCAGTAATGCTGGTCTCCAGATTGATGATTTTCGCATCCGGTGCTCGTCGCCGCAACTCCCCCAGAGCGTCACCCCAGATGTAGTCGAACGCGACCTGGCGGGGGATCGGTCCGTTGACCCGCTCGGCCAGTGCCACGTAATCCCGGGCGTCCCGCATATAAGGTTCGAAGAGTTTGGGTGGAGCCGAGTGAGGCAGGACCTGGTCGATCCCCCGCCCAGTCATGATGTCCCCGCAGAGGAACAGGGTGACCACGGCCTGCGGGAATCCTCCTTTCATGGCGCGAGAGACTTCAGCATAGCGGCGAACTCTTTCTGCAGCTTTTTAATCTTCGGATCGATGACCATCCGACAGTAGAATTCGTCTGGATTGAGTCGGTAGAAGTCCTGATGGTGCCTCTCGGCCAGGTAGAAATTGGTGAAGGGGACGATACTGGTCACGATAGGGTCGGGCCAGAGACCCGCCGCTTCGGCTTCCCGTTTTGAATGCTCGGCAACCTGGTGCTGGTTCTCATCGTGATAGAAGATGACCGAGCGGTACTGGCTGCCGACATCGGCGCCCTGGCGGTCCGGGGTGGTGGGGTCGTGGCTGCGCCAGAAGACCTCGAGCAGCTCGGCAAAAGAAATCTCATCGGGATCGAACATGATCTGAACCGCCTCGGCGTGACCGGTCGTGCCGCCGCAGACCTCCAGATAGTCGGGATGCGACAGCGTTCCACCGGCATAGCCAGAGCTCACCTGCGCCACCCCCCGGAGACGGCTGAACACCGCTTCCACGCACCAGAAGCAGCCAGCAGCCAGGGTCGCCGTTTCATGTTTTTTGGTCATGGGCCAAATCTCCTCTCCAGGAGTCTGTCGGACTATCCGGGCCGAGCCGAGCGGCCCCTGACAGAGCGTCGAAAGGTTTGTTTTCCGCCAGAGTTACCCCCATTCTATTCAGCATGCTGCCGCAATTTTTTTCCTAAATAGTCCTTGAGAGCCACTGCGTTGTTGAATTTTTCCTCTCTGGCACCGTACACCAGGGTCACGCGACCCCGGCGAAGCTCGCGCAGCAAAACTTTGATCAAGTCGGGGTTTTCGTCCAGTTCGGCAAAGTAGCGCTGTTTGAATTCCTGCCAGCGATCCGCATCGTGCCCGAACCACCGGCGCAACGCGGCGCTGGGAGCCAACTCCTTCAGCCAGGCATCCAGCTGCAAATCATCCTTGCTGAGTCCACGCGGCCAAAGGCCATCCACCAGCACCCGGAAACCATCCAGGCGTTCAGGTTTGCAATATGCCCGCTTCAGCCTGATATCCATAAACCCGGCTCCTGAATCCGACCCGGCAAAGACCTGTTCCAGGCCGATTGTGTCCGAAAACCCGGAGGGGTAAGTCTCAAGTCTATCCGCCATTACAGGTGGCGAGTTTCGCTCGGCGGCGTTTGCCAATTATCGTTGCGACCATCTTTATAGGTGACGGGCGCATTAACCAGTTCATTGGCATCCACATCGTCGAGGCACATGAGATTGACAGCGTAAACCTTGCCGCCAAGATCCGGGATATTCCCCCTTCCGAATGCATGGATCCCGCATTGGCGGCAGAAAAGGTGATGGATATTCCGAATGCCGAACTGGTAATCACTGAGGTCCTCTTCTCCTTCAAGCAACCGAAAAGCATCCGGCTTGACTATGGTCAGCCAGTATCGCGTTTTGCTGCAGATCGAGCAGTTGCATTTAAAAGTGCCCTCGCTCAGATCGATATCTGCCTCATAACGCACCTTGCCGCAGTGACAGCTGCCTGTATAAGTCTTCTTCATATGCGTCTCCCCCTTTTTCTGTGAGGCACACGGTGTGTCATAAAATGATGATAGCATGATCTGTTATGCACGGAAGGAGAAGGCGAACCTTTAAACCTACCCGTATGCTTTGGAATCTGGCCAGGTGATGGGAGGTTGCTTTTCCTGTCCCATAGCAGTAGAATGAAATTGTAAGTTCTGATCGTAAGGCAAAACCGGGAATAAGCGGTTTGTCGAAACGAAACAGGCGGCGAGCATAAATTTCTCCAAGCCGAAAGAACTTATGCACCCTCGCAGACACATCGAAAAAGCAAAATAAAGTCGGTGTGAATAACTTAAGGAAAAAGCAGAATAATTTCCTTGAGAACGGGGGGTAGAGCCTGATGAGCGCGGAGAGCCTCCTTAAAAAAGAGGAAAAACTCAGCGAAAGCGTCAGGCTCTTTTGCATTTTTGGGAAGCATTTCTCCGGTCCAGCCCTCCCCCCCTCCAGCGTTGTTGCCCCTTGCCATTCTATCAAGCCCAGGAGACTGTCGGACTATCCATGCGCCGGCTGCAAATTCGGCCCGGATAGTCCGACAAACTCTGGAAAATTTAATAAAAACCTTGCCCTTAGGTAGAAGTGAAGTTATTTTTGATCCATGAATGAACATAAACGGCTCGAGAGTAAACTGCAACTGCTGAGAATGCGCGTTCCGGAATGGAACCCGGCTGATACCGTGGAAGCCCTCCTCCTGTTCCGCTTGTGCCTCGATAAGGCGGCAATAGGCATCTATCATACAGATGAGAATGGAACTATCTTCAGCGCCAATGACTTTGCATGTTCCAATCTCGGTTATTCGAAAGAAGAACTGTGCGCACTTAGTGTCTATGACATCGATCCGTTCATTACCTATGAAAAAATGTCCAAAATAAAGCAAATGCTCGATGCCTCGGGTTCGGCGACCCACGAGACGGTTCACCGACGGAGGGATGGATCGACATTTCCGGTGGAGATAACCGCCAATAATGTGAATTTCCAAGGCAAGACATACACTTTCTCGTTCGTTCAGGACATCACCGAACGAAAACGGGCCGAGGATGCCCTGCAAAAAGCCCATGCCGAACTGGAATCGCGCGTCAGGGAAAGGACCGAGCAACTGACCTCACTTACAGCCGAGCTATCACTCGCCGAAGAGAGAGAGCGGCGACGCATCGCCACCGAACTTCACGATCAGGTGGGGCAGACCCTGGTCATGAGCAAGATACGACTTGATTCGCTGTCTCCTGACTTGCCGGCCGGAGATTTCGAGGCATCACTCGGTGAAATAAGGCAACTGATTACCCACTCCCTGGAAGACATCCGATCATTGACCTTTCAACTCAGCCCGCCGCTACTGTACGAGGTGGGCCTTGAAGCCGCCGTGGAATGGCTCGGGGAGGAGTTCGAGGAGAAGTACGGTTTCCAGGTGGCATTCCAGGATGATGGAAACAGGAACCCGCTCGATGAGGAGACCGAGGTTGCTCTTTACCAGATGGTGCGGGAACTGCTGGTCAATGTCGCGAAACATGCCAAGGCAAAAAAGGTCGGAATTTCGATTGAAAAGGTTTCCGGCAGGATAAGAATCAACGTGGTGGACGACGGTATGGGATTCGACGCCATGAACGGCATGCGGCCCAGGAAACGCGGCTTTGGTCTATTCAATATCCGCCAAAGAATCGAATACATGGGGGGACAGCTTGAGGTCGAATCCAGGATGGGAGACGGCGCGCGTGTCACCCTCATCCTCCCGCTCCGGAAGAAGAAACTATCAACAAGCAGGAGACAGCCATGACTATCAGGATTCTGCTGGTTGACGACCACAAAATTGTACGGGAAGGTCTGCGGTCAATCCTGGAAAAAGAGCCCGACATGGCAGTCATCGCCATGGGGGACAATGGCAGAACCGCTCTGCAACTCGCCGGGGAGCTGCGACCCGATGTGGCCGTCATCGACATCGCCATGCCGGAAATGAACGGCATCGAGGCGATTCGCAGGATTTCCGGTGAGAACCCTGGCATCAGGACTCTCGCGCTCTCCATGCACTCGGCCAGGCGTTTCGTGGTGGAAGCCCTGGCCGCGGGAGCCAAAGGTTACATTCTGAAAGACTGCGCCTGCGAAGAACTGGTCAGGGCCATACGTGTCGTCGCCGGCAATGAAACCTATCTCAGCCCCAAAATTACCGGAATCATTGTTAGGGATTACGTGAAGCGCCTGCCCGAATCGCAAGCATCGGACGGCTCGCTTCTCTCGAACAGGGAGCGGGAGGTGCTGCAGCTCATCGCTGAAGGACAGAGCACCAAGGAAATAGCCTTTGCCCTCGGCGTCAGCGGGAAAACCGTGGAGACCCATCGCCAGCAGATCATGCGAAAACTCAATCTCCACAATGTCGCCGGACTTACGCGATACGCCATTCGGGAGGGGATCACTCATCTCGATTGATTCGAGACATCCTCCTCTTTTTTCGACTTTCGGGGATTTTGCAGTTGATTCTAGGGAAATGCCTGATTGAAAAATCTTTAACTTTATTTAACATTCAAGGCACTTAAAAAACTGATCCCCTGTTGTGACATCATGCCATTAAGCTCCGGGAGGGATGGATTTGAAAGAAGAGTTCACGGCCGTCGCGTTAAAGCCGCTCGATTCAGCAGGATGCTGATGGAGCGGCTTTTTTTGTTTTCGGCCCTCAAGAGGTCCAAGATGATCCGGTCATTAATGATTCTCGGCATTATTCTGGCGCTGTCCGTCCCGGCCGCGATGGGAGCGGGCTCCGTATCGACGAAGTCGAAACTTATCATCGGCGGCGACCATGACTGCCCTCCCTACGAGTTTCTTGAAAACGGGGAACCGACCGGATTCAACATCGAGTTGATGCGGGCGGTGGCCGATGTCATGGGCTTCGAAGCGGAATTCCGACTCGGTCCGTGGCCGGAGGTCAGACAAGAACTGGAGCAGGGCGGTATCAATGCGCTGGCCGGGATGTATTACTCCCTGGACCGGAACAACCTGGTCGATTTTTCCGTTCCGCATACCTTGGTCACTTCAGGACTGTTCGTGCGCAAGGATTCCCCGATTCGTTCTTTTGCGGATATCCAGGGCAAGGAGATCATCGTCCAGGAAGGGGATATCATCCATGATGCCCTGAGACAAAGCGGCATGGCATCCCGCATCGTGGCGGTGACGGAGACCGGACAGGCGTTGAAGCTTCTGGCTTCCGGAAAACATGACTGTGCCATCATGGCGTCCTGGCTGCAGGGAGAGCATTTTGTCAAAAGTTTCGCTCTCACCAATATCAAAACTTTCAAAACCGAGCTGCCTCATTTTCAATACTGCTTCGCGGTGCGCAAAGGCGACCAGGAACTGCTTTACCAACTCGATGAAGGATTGAAAATCCTGAAAGTCAACGGTAAATACCGGGATATCTATGAAAAATGGTTTGGCGTATACGAGAGAAAGGACTTGTGGGAAACCGTTAAATTCTACGTCCTGTCATTGTCGCTTGTGGCGGCGCTTTGTGTTGCCTTTCTCATCTGGTCCGGGATGCTGAAAAGGCGGGTAGAGCAGCGCACCGAGGAACTTCGCAGGAGCGAAGAAGCATTGCGTTTCACCCAGTATGCCATCGACAGGGCGCTGGATCAGGCCTTCTGGATGACGAAGGGCGGACATTTCTTCTATGTCAATGATGCGGCCTGCCGTGCTTTAGGCTACTCGCGCGAGGAACTTTTGCAGCTGTCGATCCCTGACATCGACCCAATCCACCCCCCGGAAGTGTTTGCCGAACATTGGCGAAATCTGCAGCAGCATGGATCGATTATCATGGAATCCTTTCATCGCGCAAAAAACGGCCGCGTTTACCCGGTTGAGATACGCTCCAACTACGTGACCTTTGACGGCAAAGAATACAACTGCGCCTTCGCGACGGACATCAGCGAGCGCAAGCGAATGGAAGAAGAGCTCCGGCATGCGCGCGATGAGCTGGAAAAACGGGTCGAGGAGCGGACCGCGGAACTGGCCAGGGCGACAGAGGCGTTGCGGGAAAGCGAGGCGCGGCTCAACCTTAACATGGACCTGGCCAAGCTGGTGCAGTGGGATTATGACATCAAAACCGACATGTTCACCTTCGACGATCGGTTCTATGCGCTCTACGGCACCACTGCGGAGCGGGAAGGGGGACCACAGATGTCCTCCTCGGCCTATGCCGCGAAATTTCTTCCTGCGGAGGACTCCTCACTTGTCGCCCGGGAAATCGAACGGGCCATGGCAAGTACCGATGCCAATTTCACCAATCAGGTAGAGCATCGAATCCTCCGCGCCGACGGAGAGGTGCGGTTCATTGTCGTTCGCTGCACGGCTGTGCGCGATCAGGAGGGACGCATTGTAAGGACGCTCGGAGCAAATCAGGACATCACCGAACGCAAGCGAATCGAAGAGGCGCTGAGGGCTTCCGAACGGGAGAAGTCCCTGATTTTGAACATTACGCACGCCCATGTCATATATTTCGATCCCGACATGAACATACTGTGGGCCAATTTGGCAGCCGGCGACTCGGTGAACTTGGCCCCTGAAGAACTGCAAAAGCGGCATTGCTGGGAAGTGTGGCACCAGCGCAGCGAACCTTGTCCTGATTGTCCGGTGCTGGCGGCAAGGGAAACGGGACAGCCACAGGAAGCGGAGATTTATACACCCGACGGAAGAGTGTGGTTTATCCGCGCCTACCCGGTGAGGAACGACACAGGCCGGCTCATTGGAATGGTCGAATTCACTCAAGACTTTACCGAGCGAAAGCAGATGGAAGAGGCGTTGCGGCAAGCCAACCTGGTGGTGGAAAACAGTCCGGTAGTGCTGTTCCGTTGGAAGGGTAAAGATGAGTGGCCCGTTGAGCTGGTTTCCAGAAATATAATACAGTTCGGTTATACTCCAGATGAATTTCTTTCCGGCTCCATCACCTATGCTTCCATAATACTCCCTGATGACCTGGACCGGGTAACCCGGGAGGTCTACAATTTTTGCAATGAAGGAGCAGATCAACTCCGACTGGAGTACCGAATCCGAACCAAGGGGGGGGAGATCCGCTGGGTAAGCGAACACACCAATGTTGAACGGAACGCTGCGGGAGACGTCAAAAACTTCGAAGGGATCGTCATCGATATCACCGAGCGCAAACAGATCGAAGAGCAGCTCAAACGTCAGAAACAGCAGCTGGAAGAACTGAATCACACCCTGGAGCACAGGGTTCAGGAAGAAGTGGTAAAAAACCGGGAAAAGGACATAATGCTGATTCAGCAGAATCGTCAGGCCGCGATGGGTGACCTTCTGGAGCATATAGCCCATCAATTGAAACAGCCGCTAACCGTTGCTTCCCTCCTTGTTCAGAATCTGTGGGATTCACATACCTGCAATGAACTGACAGCCGAGAATATCCAGGAAACCATCAACAAAACGACGGATCTGCTGGAACATATGGCGCAGACCATTGAAGTCTTCAGGGACTTCTACCGGCCCGACAAGGAAAAAACGGCATTCCGCATCAGTGACTCCGTCGACAACGCTTTGACTTTTATTTCACCAGCGTTGAAAAATCAGTCCATTGCCGTTGAGCTCGATGTCGATTCTGGTCTGCTGGCGACGGGCTATCCGAGGGAATATATCCAGGTACTCCTCAATGTATTGTCCAATGCAAGGGATGCACTGAAAGAACGAAATACCGAGAAGCCGAAGATAATGATAAAGGGTATTGCAGAAGGAAACAGGGCCGTTGTTACCATAACGGACAATGCCGGGGGAATTCCGGAATCGATTGTCAGCAACATTTTCGACCTGTATGTCACGACCAAGGAGGCAAGTGGCGGTACCGGTATCGGTCTCCACATGTCGAAAAACATCATCGAAAAAAATATGCACGGTTCATTGACCGCCCACAACACGGACTCCGGCGCCCAATTCAGAATAGCTGTCAACATGCCGGATAGGGGCGTCCTCTGAGGATCAGAGAAATCAATCAGGACACTCTCTCCCCTCATCTGTCGCTTAATGATTTCCTTTTGGAGTCACGATCCGACTTTAATTCAGCCTGACACTCGACTCGCCCTGGGCGATGACCTGCACCGACAAACGATCGTTTAACACCGTTGCCTCGCCAATAGACAAAGACTTGACGGCACCGGCCAATTTAACGTGTTCGGCTACTTGCACGCTGGACATCACCGTGGACGCTTTAAGGCGAGCCATCTCTAATTGCTCTGCGACAGCAGTGTCGAGCTTCTTCTTGATCGCACCTCGAATAGAACTACTGAATAGCCAACTTCCGGCACTTATCAACCACCCTGCGTTCTTTGTGTCAAAATCGACATTTTCAAAAGTAAGCGAATTATCCTGTGGGTTGTGCACGGGTTTCGCAAACAGCGTTAATTGACCATTGAAATCTCCGGCAGTGTTCAGAACAACAACCAGACGGCCGTCTTCCCCCTTCAGGTTGAAATTATTGATGGTAATTTTCTTATCATCGCCGAAGGTCTTGTTCAGCAACACCGGGTTTAGCGCAGTCACGAGATCGGCCATGAAGATGTCAGTGGCAAGCTGAATATGAAAACTTTTGTCGAAAGTCGGGCAATGTTTTACTGGAGGTAACGGCTTCACCGGAGCTGCGGCCGGCTTTGGCCCGACAATGATCTCGGCACCGGTAATGACACCCATGGACAACCGAATATGATTGTTTACCGTCGACAGTGGACTCATGACTATTTTTTCTGGTGTCAGCTTCAGCCATGCGCTGAATTCTTTACTGACCAGTGTCGGGGAAAACGCATTTCGCCAGAGTGGAGCAACCTTGGCGCGGAGCTGGATAGAGTCGTTAACTTTGGCATCTATGATCGGCGCGAGAAGTTTCTGGACTGGCTGAGAGATATTCTCCACCATACTTTTCGGTTTCAAGGACAACGGCCCCAGTTTGAATGTATCAGTTAAATTATCCGACAATCCGGTATAGTAAAGTTCGGTCTTGATGTGCCAGTCCGGTGTGACATTCACTTTAACCTTAAATCTAAGTCCTGCCCGAAGCGGGTAGCTCTCATATACTGCATTGCTGAATGTCAGTTGAACAGGCACCGTAAGATAGACAAAATTATTAGATGCCGTAACTGCTACCACGCCAGCCCTCAGAACTGTAACGGATGTTCCCAGTCCTCCTTGCCCCTTGTAGAGTTCTTTAGGGAGAGACTGGTTAATAATAGCGGCGAGATCGGCCGCGGAAGCCTCAACGCAAAGGTTGATCGAGGATGGTGGCACGGCAGCGGCAGCGCACACAGTGCTACACAACAAGAATAAAAATAGTAAGAAGAGTCGGTATAAAATGGCGACACCATCCTTGTTCTAAGGGGGACATTCTTGTGAAAACTAACCTGACGGGCACCCATCGGCGATAAAGACACGTTAACGCTCTCTGGCTACATGGCGCCTGCTCCCGAACAGTGCAAAATTATTTCAGCCATGAAGAAGTCCCGGGGCAATCTATCAACCAATTGCCCATGACCACCCCAGGGAAAGATCTCTCACCACCCCCTGCAGACAAGGTTCCTCATCACATACGATGGGTTTATAACGATTTTGAAAAAAATGTCCAGCCCGATTATGACGCAGATTGAAAACAACGGCGTACTCCGGCGACAGCCGGCGCATTATCTCGTCAAGGTTTAGCGTTTGGGGGGCGAAAAAACAGGGGGAATGTCTGTCCAGCAAAGACCAGGCATAGCAAGCCGCCTCAGTATCTTCCGGAAGAGAGCCGAAACGCTGAAGGACTCAGTACTTAAAATACCGCATGAACGTTTTTCATATCTCTTCACCACCTTTTGGAAAATGCTCTTTAATGCCGCAAACACGGATCGATTCGACCATTGAGAATCCCCCAAGAAGCTTGCAGAATCCGGCCAGTCCGTCTATAGTGCAGGATTATTCAAAATGACAAGGAGATTGCCATGATTACGGCTATCAGCCCGCTGGACGGGCGTTATGCATCCAAGGTTTCCGTGTTGACGGAGTGCTTTTCGGAATATGCGCTGTTGCGCAACCGCGTCAAGGTGGAGGTGCTGTGGCTGCTGGCGCTGTGCGCCGAGCCGGGCATTGCCGAATGCCGGGCGGTGACGGCCGATGAGGAGCAGGCCCTGCGGGCCATCGTCGTCAACTTCTCTCCGGAGGAAGCGCAGCACATCAAGAAGATCGAGGCGGTGACCAACCACGACGTCAAGGCGGTGGAATACTACCTCAAGGAAAAACTGATCGGCACCTCGATGGAGGATCTGTCCGAATTCCTGCATTTCGCCTGCACCTCGGAGGACATCAACAACCTTGCCCATGCCCTGATGCTCAAGGACGGGTTGGCGGCGCTGACGCCCCTGCAGGCGGAGATCATCGACCATCTGAAAAAGCTGGCCGACGCGTTCAAAAATATGCCTATGCTGGCGCGCACCCACGGGCAGACCGCCTCGCCGACCACCATCGGCAAGGAACTGGCGGTGTTCGTGGCACGCCTGCAACGGCAGAGCCGCACCATCGCGCAGGTGGAGATTCTCGGCAAGCTCAACGGCGCCGTGGGCAACTTCAACGCCCACCTGTCGGCCTATCCCAAGGTCGACTGGCCGGCGCTGGCCAAGGGCGTCATCGAGGACGAACTGGGGCTGATGCAGAACATGTTCACAACCCAGATCGAGCCGCACGACTACATGGCCGAGCTGTTCGATGCGTTGGCGCGCTGGAACACCATCCTCACCGACCTCAACCGCGACATCTGGACCTATATCTCCATGGCCTACTTTGGCCAGAAGACCGTGGCCGGCGAAGTCGGTTCCTCGACCATGCCGCACAAGGTTAATCCCATCGATTTCGAGAATTCGGAAGGCAACTGCGGGCTGGCCAACGCCATCTTCAATCACCTGTCGGCCAAACTGCCGATCTCACGGTTGCAGCGTGACCTGACCGACTCGACGGTGCTGCGCAACATGGGGGTCGGCTTCGGATACAGCATGATCGCTTACCGGTCCACCCTCAAGGGTCTGAGCAAGCTCAAGCTCAACGAGCACAAACTGGCCGACGACCTTGACCATGCCTGGGAAGTTCTGGCCGAACCGATCCAGACGGTGATGCGCAAGGCCGGCATCGAAAAACCTTACGAAAAGCTCAAGGAACTGACTCGCGGCCAGACCATCGACCGCGACACCATCCGCTCTTTCGTCGAGGGGCTGGACCTGGCGGACGAGGACAAACAGCGCCTGCTGGAAATGACTCCCGCCAGCTACACCGGCATGGCGGCCCGGATCGCCGAACTGCTGGACTGAAACCAGCGCGCCATCCCTCCGCATAATAATCCAAGGGGCCGCTGATGCGGCCCCTTGGTTTTTGCGGAAGCGGACTTGCTTTTCTGCGTTCTTTTGCGCATCCTTTAAATTAATGCGGGCATGAGGTTTTGCCCGCATCGCGGCACAATCCCCCTGAGGAGATTCAACATGCTGGAAATCGGCCGGGTTCAGACCCTGACCATCGACCATATCGATCAGCGCGGCGCCTGGCTGCAGACCGGCGAGACCCAGGTGCTGCTGCCGTCCCGCCAAGTACCTGAAGGCGCGCGCCCCGGCACCCCCGTGGAGGTGTTTTTGTACCTGCATGCCGGCGAACCGATGGCGACGCTGCGCCACCCCTTCGCCCAAGTCGGCGAATTCGCCCTGCTGCGGGTCAACCAGGCCGGCCAGCAAGGCACATTCCTCGAATGGGGCATGGAAAAGGAGTTGCTGGTACCCTTCAGCGAGCAGCCCAAACGCATGCGCGAAGGTCAAAACTATATTGTCCGGGTGTGTCTCGACGACCAGGGGCGCTGTTTTGCCAGCGGCCGCATCGACCGCTGGCTGGAGCAGGAGCAGATCGAGCTGCAGGAAGGCCAGTCGGTGGACATGCTGCTCTGGCAGTTCACCGACCTGGGCGCCAAGATGATCGTCAATCATCGCTATGGCGCCCTGCTGTACCGCGACGAAATCCGCCCCGACATGCAGCCCGGCGATACATTCAAGGGGTTTGTCAAAGCCCTGCGCCCGGACGGCAAGATCGACGTCACCCTGCATCACGTCGGTAAGGCCGGCACCGAACAGGCCCAGGCGACGCTGCTGGCGGCCCTGGCGAAAACCGGATTTCTGTCCTTGCATGACCAGAGCCCCGCCGACGCCATCCAGCGGAAACTCGGCATGAGCAAAAAAGCCTTCAAAAAGGCCGTCGGCGGACTCTACAAAGCCGGCACCATCGAGCTCACCGGCGATGGCATCCGACTGAAAAAGTCCTGACTGGGGATTTGTCCCGTGCGTTTACGGATAAATATTTAACCGGGAATTTATCCAAAGCTCATACAGACTTTGGTAGAATCGTTCGGTACGATTCATCCCGAAGCGTGAAGAAAGAGCGTCAAGCTGATGAAACTCAAAAAAGGCATCTACCGCCACTTCAAGGGCAATCTCTATGAAGTGCTGGAAACCGCCCGCCACAGCGAAACGGAAGAGTGGTTCGTGGTCTATCGGGCGCTTTACGGTGATCGGGGCGTGTGGATCCGTCCGCTGGCGAACTTTTGCGAATCCGTGGAGCGTGACGGCGTGAGTTCGCCACGTTTTGCATGCGTCGACGACCCTAGTGCCCTGTGCGGTTAATCGCGTCAATTAATTTTGCGGCATTTTGGTCGCTGTCAAGGCGCGCCGACGCAGGTCTAGCCAGCTCTAAACCGAGGAGGCGTAACGCAGACAGCGGCCAAAAGGACCAGAATTAGAAGACACGATTAACCGCACAGGGCACTAACACGCTTTCGACTTGACGAGGCACTTACAATAGTTGTATCAACCCCAGTTCTGCGGCGGCTCTGGTTGCCGACCGCCAGAACATGACCCAACGGTCACCAGCCTGCAAAGACGGGCTATAAAATCAATACCCCTCTACAGGGAAGGATTCAATTCATGGCACAGGTAAAAAAAGGCGATCGCGTAAAAATCAAATTCACCGGCAAACTCGAAGACGGTACGATCTTCGACTCTACTTCCGGTGACCATCACGCCGACGAACATCAGTGCGGTTGCGACGATTGCGGTTGCGAAGAAACCTGCGAAGAGACCCCTTTTGAAATGGTGGTCGGCGAAGAGGAATTTTTCGTTCAGGTTGAAGAAGCCCTCATCGGCATGGCCCCCGGGGATAAAAAAACCATAAACATCGCCTCTGATGACGCGTTTGGCGACTACGACGAAGAATGCGTGTTCACCATCGAACGCAGCGAGCTGCCCGACGACATGCAGCCGGAAATCGGCCAGGAAGTGGAAATGACCGATGAAGACGACCAGAGCGTGGTTGTCACTGTGGTCGAAGTCACCGACACGACCATCACCTTCGACGCCAACCACCCGCTGGCCGGCGAAGACCTGACTTTCGATATTGAACTGGTTGAAATTGTTTAAAAAAACGGCCCCCGGAATACACTGTTCCGGGGGCCGTTTGTCAGTTATCAGCACTCAGCACTCAGCACTCAGCACTCAGCACTCAGCACTCAGCACTCAGCACTCAGCACTCAGCACTCAGCACTCAGCCCTCAGCACTCAGCCCTCAGCACCCAGCACCCAGCACTGGCCTCAACGCTTTTTCCCTTTTTTTTCGAACTTGCCCTTGAGCATATCCCCCAGCGTTCCCATGGAGCCGCCGGTGGGTTTTTCGACATAGCTTTTCGGGGCGGCGCTTTCGGCGCCGGCACCGGCTGGGGCCAGGGAGATGCGGCGCTGCTCGCGGTCGATCTGCTCAATAGTCACAAGCAGTTGTTGACCGACTTCCAGTACCTCGCGGGGGTGGCTGATACGGCGACCGGCACCGAGTTTGGAGATATGGATCAGGCCGTCGATGCCCTCTTCCAGCGTCACGAACGCGCCGAAAGTGGTCAACCGCGCCACCGTACCGGTAAGGGTGGCGCCTTCCGCGTACAGGGTCCCGACCTTGCTCCAGGGATCGGCCTGGGTGTCGCGAAGACTGAAAGAGAAGCGATCGGCCTCCCAGTCGCAGCTTTTAACCGCCACCTGCAGTTGCTGCCCGACCTGCAGCACTTCCTCGATATTATCGACCCGCCCGTAGCTGATCTCGGAGATAGGCAGCAACCCTTCGAGGCCGCCGATATCCACAAACGCGCCAAACTCGCGAATAGCCGTCACCGTACCGGTGACCACCATCCCCTCCTTGAGGGTCTGCTTGAGGGCGTCACGTTGCGCACGGCGTTCTTCCTCCAGGATGGCGCGATGGGATACCACAATATTGCGCCCCTGCTCACCGTACTGGGCGATCTGGAACGAAAAACTCTGGCCGACAAGCTCCGCGGCGTTTTCCTCACGGCGCAAACCAAGCTGCGAAAACGGGCAGAAAGCCCGCACGTTGCCCGGCAGACGGATTTCGTAGCCGCCCTTGACTTCCTTTTCGAGGCGACCTTCCACCGGAATGCCGTTGCGCCAGGCTTCTTCCAGCTGGGCTTGCCCCGCTCCGCCGCCACCGATGCGGGTGGTGAACTGCAATTCGCCACCGGCTCGGGAGAGGAAAAACACCTTGACGCGATCGCCGGCGGCGACTGTGGGTTTGCCTTCTTCGTCGAGGAATTCGCGGGCGTCGAGTACCCCCTCGCCTTTCTGTCCGACATCAAGAAATATCCACTGCTCTCCGATCTGCAATACCGTCGCCTCTATCTGCTGGCCCGGGGTCAGAGGCTTGATACCTGCCAGGCTCTGCTCCAGGAGATCGGCAAAATTCTCGTCTTCATTGCTGTCTTCGAAATCGCGCTTGTCCTCGTCCATGGAAACCTCAAATGGAATGATGGATGGTCGTTATCGACGGTGGCAGAAACCATGCCCCCGGTCGTCGTTAAAAAAAGCTCGGCCGGCCTCGGCATGCAACTCAAACGCCATGCCGGTTAGCGCGGTGCGTACCGCTCTCTCGGTAGTTTCGTCCGTCGGGAAAAAATCCGGCAGCTGTTCCGCGCGGCGCGGTGCCGCCAGGCCGAAGATCAACAAGGTGCCGTCCGGCGCGCTGCGCACGCGAAATTCCCGGATTTCATCTGATGCGATCCGCACATGCGTTTCTTCCAGCACCTCGCGGGCACCGGCCTGTTGCCAGGTTTCACCGAGATTGATATAGCCTCCGGGAAACGCCCATTGGCCGAGGCCCGGTTCGTTACCACGACGGATCTGTAGCAGGCCGTCCTCAACCGGCAGCAGCATCACCACCACCGGCAGCGGGTTGACAAAGCTGGTCTGCCCGCAGTGGCGGCAGGTGCGGGGCCAGGGTTGGTTGTCGACAAAACGGTGACCGCAAAACGAGCAATGGGAATTCTTCGTCATGGGCATCTCAAAAGGTATTGAGCCGTCGAATGAATGCCAGCAACAAACCGTGACTGCGGCGGTTGAATTCAAACGTCAGTCGCGGTAATGGCAGCAGGTCGGGCTGATCCTTTTCGTTAGGTAGCGGTCCGGTCAACTGCAGACGACTTTCCGGCTCCTTGATTTCTGAAAACTCGGCTTCGAGAATCTCGATCTGTTCCCGGGTAATCGGTTTATTCAGGCGGATGACCAGGGTCTTGCCGACGAACCGCATGGAGTGATACACCCGGTAAAAGGAATCGATGATGGCAACAGCCTCCACCGGATCACGCGTAATGGAAAACAGGCTGAAATCCTCGCCGGAAATCAGGCCTCGCTTGAGCAGCGGATCTTTCATGAATCGCAGCAGGTGTTCCCAGTAATCGCCATCGTCTTCGTCGATCAGTACCAGCGGAATGGGCGGGTTCTTGCCGGTCTGTATCAGCGTCAGGGTTTCCATGGCCTCGTCGAGGGTGCCGAAACCGCCGGGAAACAGGGCGACAGCCGAGGCTTCCTTGAGGAACGCGACCTTGCGATTGAAAAAATATTTATACGTGATGACGTTGGGGCTCTGGCTCATCACCGGATTGGTTTCCTGCTCATGGGGCAGGCGAATATTCACCGCAAAGGAATTCTCGGCACCGGCTCCCTCGTTGCCGGCCTGCATGATACCGCCGCCGCCGCCGGTAATGACCATGTACCCCCGGTCGGCCAGCAAACGGGCAAATTGCACGCATTTCTGATAAATCGGCGCATCACTGGAGGTGCGGGCGGAGCCGAAAATGGTGACTTTCTTGCGCTCCCGGTGTGCTCCGAACAGGCGACTTGTAAAGCTCATTTCCTTGAGAGTGGTGCGCATCAATTTCAGATCGGCAAGATAATCGATCTCCTGACCCGCGGCCAGGGCGCTGAGAATCATTTCGCGGATGATGCTCGGATGATGCACCCCGACTATTTTCACCAGTTCTTCGACCAGCTCATCGGTTCGACCGTTCGGTTGCGTAAAATGGATATCCATGTGTAACTGTTCTCCGTCGTCCAAAAGCATGGGCATCACCTGGCTGTTCGCACATAAGCTGAGGGCGGTGCCAAAAACTTCAGCCCCTCCAACCGCTCGGCACGGATTAACAAGCCGCGCAGGCTTGCACCTGAAAAATAACCATCGAATGCCAGATATTGCCGGCGCAGCTCATCTTCAAGCTGGCGCGCAAGCTGCTGCTGCTGCAGCGTCAGGTTTGCCCAAACCTCCTCGCAGAGGAAAATGACGCAATTGAAAGGGCGTCTTGACACGGGCAAACGGCAACCTGACTGATCGAGAAACGGACAGGTTTGCAAAAAATCGGGTTCCGGCGGTGGCTCGGCGTAAACCAGATACGCAAGCAGATTGACAAGGGTGAAATGATGCGTTCCGCATGCGCAGCATGCCCCCAGGCACTGACGGCACAAGGCGGGGCCGTCGGCGGCCAGAAACAACGCATGCAGCTGCCCCTGGTGCTGCCCGATGCGTGCCACCGCTGTCGTGATCCAGGCGCGCCGCTCCGGCTCAAGTTGCGCGAATTCCGCGGTAACTGCGGCCACAGTGCGTTGCCAAAGCTGTTGTCGATGCTGAATCATTCCACTCCAACGATGAACGGCACGGCGCCGATGGCCCGTGCCGCTCAAAAAAGGATGGCCGGAGAGAACCGTAAGCCGGGTCCTGTTCCCCGCGCCGGTTGCCCGGTTGCGGGGCGGTGATCATTCCTCTAGGACCGCCGTTGCCGACGGCCTCAAGCAGCCAACCCGGAAGTCTCGGACGGGCCGCCCTCAAACACTTCCCTATTTGGCCTTGCTCCGGATGGGGTTTACCGAGCTTCCGACGTCTCCGCCGGAACTGGTGAGCTCTTACCTCACCGTTTCACCCTTACCCGCCTTCGCCAAGGCTTCGACGGGCGGTTTGCTTTCTGTGGCACTTTCCCTAGGGTCGCCCCCGGTTCCCGTTAGGAACCATCCTGCCCTGCGGAGCCCGGACTTTCCTCCCGCTCGCTCCCGCCGTAGCGAGGCGAGCCGGCGATCACCTGGCGCTCTCCGACCATCCTGTTTTTATATTTTATAACTTGTGTCCATCCGGAATCTATGGATGGACACGGCGAAGTTTTCATATCGGGAACGAGCAATTTTTCCCAAGGTCAAGGAAATCAAGCGCTTGCACGGAGGCGTAGATGTCTACGCCCCACACGCAAGCGTGCGGATTGACGCCGAGATTGGGAAAAAGGGCCGTTTCCGGATGAAAACCAACTTACAGCCACTGCAACAACAGGCTCAGGCCTCTGCCTCGACCACGAACAGCAACCGATTGCAATGCGGACAGCACTGGATCTGCGGATCGAGGAACAAGCTGTTGAACAGCTGCGGCGGAAGGTGCATGTGGCAGCCGGTACAAGTGCCGTCACGCGCCTCGACCACGGCGACGCCGCCGCGCCGTTCCATCAGCAGGGCATAGCGTTTCTGCATTTGCTTGGGCAACGGATCGAAGTGGGTACTACGCTGGCTGGCTATTTTTCCCAGCGTTTCGTCGAACGCCTTGAGTGACTTCGAAATTTCGGTTTCACGCTCTACGGAACACTCTTTAAGCTCAGCCAACTGCTTCAGCTTTTCGTCCTTTTCAGCATTGAGCTCAGCTATCTGCGACTGTTTCCCTTCGAACTGGGCCTGCAGGTCCTTGTTGACCTTCTTGGCCGTATCGATCTCTTTAAGCACAGCCAGGTACTCTTTCTGAGTTTTGATCTCCGGCAACCGCCCTTCGGAACGCGAGATGTTCGCCTCTTCCTGAGCAAGCCCCCGTTCAAGCTCGTCGTTCTGACTCTGCAACTGGCCGATCTCCTCATCCAGACCATCAACCATGGTCTGGATACGCACCATGGCGTCAGTCAGCTCCACCTGTTCCTGTTCCAGCTTGCTGCGCTCCTGGCGGATGCTGTTCAATTCATGGTCAAGATCCTGCAAAGCCCTAAGAAGTTCTAAATGTTCGTGCACGTTGTTGCCTCCCATCGGTTCTCCGGAATTACTTTTTTTTTTGCTGCTGTCTTAAATGAAAAAAGGGGTTTCAGACCGTCAGAAACGGATCTTTCTCCCCTTGTAGTTCTTCGATTTGAAGTTCCAACCGCCGCGCTGCCGCCGCCTGACGTAGCACCTCGGCCAGATGTTTGACCATAATGTGTTCCGTGCCGAAATGGCCGGCATCGATCAATCCCATTTTACGCGAACGCGCGCTGAACGCCTCGTGATATTTCACATCGCCGGTCACCAACACATCGGCCCCCTGACGGTCGGCTTCGCCCAGCAGGGATGCGCCGCTTCCGCCGCACACGGCGATTTTGCTCACCTTTTGGTCCAAATCACCGACGACGCGCACCTGCGGGACGCCCAGGGCCTGCTTTACCAGGTTGGCAAACGATCCCAAAGTAGTGGCTTGAGCCAGGCAACCGATCCGTCCCAGGCCGACATCGCTGCGCTGATTGGCCAAAGGAATCAAATCGTAAGCAACTTCCTCGTAAGGATGGGCCTTGAGCATGCGCTGAATGGCACGCCCCTGGACCTCGCGGGTCAGAACGGTCTCCAGCCTTGTTTCCCGGACACGTTCCAGGGAACCGGCCTGGCCGATAAACGGATTGCACGTTTCGCCCGGGCGGAAGGTTCCGACACCGTCGGTGCGGAATGAACAGCTGTCGTAATGTCCGATGGCGCCGGCGCCCGCCTCAAACAAGGCTGCCGCCACCCGATCCTCGTAGCCGCCAGGAACGAATACCACCAGTTTGAGCAGATCGCCGCCACCGGTCTGCAACGGCGCCGTTTTTTCCAGCCCCAGAGCTGCAGCCAGCCAGTCGTTGATGCCGTTTGCGGCGCAATCGAGATTGGTATGGGCGCTGACAATGGCGACGCCTTCACGCACCGCACGAAACAACAACCGACCAGTTTCGTCCACGGGACTCAAGCGCTTGAGGGGTTGAAAAATCAGCGGATGGTGGCACAGGATCACCTGAACGCCGAGACGCAGAGCCTCGTCCAGGGCTTGCTCCGAGGCATCGAGACAAACCAGCACACGGCTCACGGGAGCAACCGGGTCGCCGACCTGCAGTCCGACGTTGTCCCAGCTTTCCGCCAGTACCGGCGGATAGAGATGGTGCAATAAACCGAGCAGATCCTGCAGACGTATGGGACGTTCCTTCATGAATAATCGCTTTGAAAAAAGAAGAGTGCAACTCTATTGTTGCACTCTTCAGTAACGGGGGTATTGCTATATGCGAATATGAGTTTTTGCCTCATCACCAGTCCGAGTGGTGGGCCCACCAGGATTCGAACCTGGGACCAACCGGTTATGAGCCGGTGGCTCTACCAACTGAGCTATAGGCCCGGAACAGTCCATCAGTTTAGGTATTCAATGTTTGTCTGTCAAGTGGTTTCCACAAAGCTCTTCAAACGTTTGGCGCGACTGGGATGCCGCAGCTTGCGCAAGGCCTTGGCTTCGATCTGGCGAATACGCTCGCGGGTGACGGCAAAATCCTGACCGACCTCTTCGAGGGTATGGTCCGATTTTTCGCCGATGCCGAAACGCATGCGCAGCACTTTCTCCTCGCGGGGTGTCAAAGAAGCCAGCACCCGGGCGGTCTGGTCGGACAGATTGCCCTTGATGACCGCTTCCAGAGGCGATACCACGCCCTTATCCTCGATGAAATCCCCCAGCGAAGAATCTTCCTCTTCGCCGATGGGAGTTTCCAGGCTGATCGGCTCCTTGGCAATCTTGAGCACCCGCCGCACTTTTTCGAGCGGCAGCTCCATGCGTTCGGCGATCTCCTCCGGTACCGGCTCGCGCCCCATCTCCTGCACCAGCTGGCGACTGGTACGAATCAGCTTGTTGATGGTTTCGATCATGTGCACCGGAATACGGATGGTACGCGCCTGATCCGCAATAGCACGGGTAATGGCCTGCCGGATCCACCAGGTAGCGTAGGTCGAGAATTTGTAGCCACGCTGGTATTCGAACTTGTCGACGGCCTTCATCAAGCCGATGTTGCCTTCCTGAATCAGATCCAGAAACTGCAAGCCGCGATTGGTGTATTTTTTGGCAATGGAAACGACCAGACGCAGGTTGGCCTCCACCAGTTCGCTCTTGGCAGCCTTGGCGCGCCACTCGCCCTTCATCACTTCCTTGAGGGACTCCAGCAGTTCTTCCGGTGCAAAGCCGGACTCTTCCTCGACGCGATTGAATTTGCGCTGGGCACTCTTGAGGCGTTTTTCGACGGACAGCAGGGTGTCGATGGGCACGCCGAGTTCCTGGGAAATGCGATGCGCCTCCTCGTCACTTTTGCGCATGCGACGTAACAGGCGTTTGATTTCCTTGTGCGGCTGCTTCAACTCCTGTTCACAGGCCTGCACCTCGGAAAGCCCCTTTTTAACCTGCTGCGCCATCTCCTTGAGACGATCGACGATTTTATCCACCTGAAAATCCTTCAGGCGAATTTCACGCATCAGCTCACCGATCAAGAGTTTTTTCTCGGCGACCTGCTCGCGCAGGGCATTGCGCTGCTGCCGTTCGGTGCAGTCCGTCAGTTGCTGGCACAACTCCATGAGCTTGTCGTTCTCTTCATGGATTTTTTCGACCAGGCCCAGGATGCGGCCCCGCTGCACTTCTTCGGCATCGGCGCCTTCCTCCTCTTCGTATTCCTTGGTGATCTCGGCTACGCCAATCTGCTCTTTGACGAGTTTTTCCCCCAGACGAATCACTTCACGAAAAGCGATGGGGGTCTTCATGATAACCCGGGCCACCAGCGCCTCACCTTCTTCAATGCGCTTGGCGATCTCCACTTCCCCCTCGCGGGTCAGCAGGGAGACCTGCCCCATTTCACGCAAATACATGCGCACGGGGTCGCTGGTCCGTCCAAGGGTGCCGGCCTCGTATTCAGTTTCGTCGTCGTCTCCACCATCGCCGCCGTCCTCGTCGCTATCTCCCTGCGACTTGGGCAGGGAGACTTTCTGCTCGGAATCGACCACTTCGATATCCATTTCGCCAAACAGGCTCATGACATCGTCCAACTGGTCGGAAGAGACAACGCTTTCCGGGAGATAGTCGTTCACCTCGTCATAGGTAAGGTAACCTTTTTCCTTGCCCATATCGATAAGTTGCTGAACTTCTTCCATGCCATGTTTCTTGGCCATGCTCGATTCTCTCCTCTGGACTTCCAGGAACATCCGGAAGTCATCGGTTATACATGCCGACCTACTTAAATTATCCCTTAAGCTTGCGTGTGAGTTCATAAAACTCACGCTGCCAGGTTACCATATGGGTGAAATCATGGGCTCTTTCGGCCTCTCGCATCAGCTCCTGCAGTCGTTGCAACTGCTGCTTCACGCGCTCCTTGTTCACCGTTTCGCGGCACTTCTGGAACAACTCATCGGAATTCTCTGCAAACAATGCTTCATCTTCTATCAGAATACCCGAAAGTAGCCCCTTCTGGGGCTCACTCAGGTCATCAATTCGTATATTTTCTTCCGGACCGGCGCTTCCGGCAGGTTGAGCCAGGGCGCGCTCGGCCAGTACCCGAAAATCCCCTTCGCCAAACAGTTCGTCCAGACCGATGCTTCGCGCTTCGTTGCGTGAATCCTCATAGCTCAGGATCAACCGTAATAAAATCCGCTTGGCCTTTAAAGCCAACCCCTGAGGCGATGATCCTGCCGGCGCTGCGGGCCGCGATGGCTGGGGACGGGTCGACGCGGCAGCGACCGGTGGCGGCTGGACCGCCTGCGGCAACACCTTGCGTCGCAGCAGCTGCTCGTCCAGGCCGGTACGCACCGCGAGATCTTTCAGGTACAGATCCCGCTCGATCTCCCCCGGCAGCAAGCGCAGCTTGGCGAGGATTTTTTCCACCGCCCGGGCCCTGCTTTCGATTTCTCCGCCATGCTCCGCCAGGGTCTGTTCGATGAACACCTCGACCGCCGAGCGGGCGGCCGCCAGGCGTTGCTGCATCTGCGCAGCATCGTGGCTGCGCAGAAAAGAATCGGGATCCTCGCCAGGCTCCAGGGTGACCACCGACACCTGCAGACCTTCGGGCAACAGCGCATCCATGGCGCGGAAGGTGGCCTTGTGACCGGCTTCATCCTGGTCGAACAACAACAACACGCGGTCGGCGAAACGCTTGAGCAGCCTCACGTGATCCGCGGTCAGTGCCGTCCCGCAGGTCGCCACGGTGTTGTGAAAACCGGCCCGATACAGCGCCAGCTGATCGAAATAGCCTTCCACCACGATGGCCTCACCCTTGTGGCGCATGGCGTCACGCGCCTGATAAAGGCCGTACAGCACCCGGCCTTTATGGTAAATGGGCGATTCGGGCGAGTTGATGTATTTGGGGCCGTCGCCTTCCAGGATACGACCGCCGAACGCCACCGGCCGACCGCGCTCGTCCAGGATCGGGAACAACAGCCGGCGCCGGAACAGGTCGTAATCTCCGCGCCCTTCATTGCTGGCACGTATCAGGCCCAGCCGGTCCCTCGCCCACTTGGGATCGAAGCCCTTTTCCTGTAAATGCGCGGCAAGCGCCTCCCAGGCGGCGGGAGCCCACCCCAGAAAGAACTGACGGGCCAGCTCGCCGTCAAACCCGCGTTGCCGCAGATAGGAGCGCGCCTGCTTGCCGGCCGGATCCTCCACCAGCAGCCGATGATAAAATTCACAGGCCACCTCCGTCACCCGCAAAAGGCGTTCGCGCTCTTCGCGGCGCTGTTCCTCCTCGGGGGTGACGGTTTCTTCTTCGACCTCGATGCCGTACCGTTCGCCAAGGCGACGTACCGCTTCGGGAAACGACAACCCTTCCATGTTCATCAGGAAGGCGAACACGTCGCCGCCGACCTCGCAACCGAAGCAGTGGTAAATCTGCCGATCGGCGTTGACATTAAAAGACGGCGTCTTTTCGGCGTGAAACGGGCACAGACCGACATGATTGCGGCCGGAGCGCTTGAGGGTCACATAACTCGCGATCACCTCGACAATATCGGCCCGGGCGCGAATTTCCTCGACTTTTTCTTCGCCGATCCTTCCGCTCATGAGCGTCTCAACTGGACGAGAGTCACATTGTCGCCGCCCTGTCCGAGGCCACCGGCGTGATACCCGGCCACTTCGCGATGGCCGGCCAGATATTCCCGCACCACCTTGCGCAGTATGCCCTCACCGGAACCGTGCACGACTTCCAGTTCGAGCACGTCATGCAACAGGGCATCGTCCACAAAACGTTCCAGCAGCGGCAGGGCCTCATCCACTCGCTTACCGACCAGCATCAGCCGTGGCGTGAAACCGTCACGCTGAATTTTTCCACGCACCGCACCACCCTTTGCACGGGTAGCGAATCGCCGCGGCCGAAAGGCCTCCAGGGAGGTCATGGGGATTCGCAGTTTTTTGCCCTGCACAGCCATTTCGACATCAGAGCCCTGCACCCGCACCACCTCACCTTCGGTGCGCAGCCCCGGAATACGCAGCAGTTCCCCCACCGTTACCGTCTTGGGCACGGGCCCTTGCGGCAGCGGCTCCTGCGCCTGGCGCAACTCCTCGCGAACCTCCCGCACTCCGGCGGCCAGCCTGGCCTGCTCGGGCACCTGATGGCCGGTTTCCCGGGCCTCCTTGAGCAAAGCCTTGATCTTGCGTTCGGCTTCACGCACCAGCTGGTCGCCACGCCGCCGTGCCTTGTCCAGCAAGCCCTGCCTCTGCGTCTCGAACTCCTCCAGCAGCTTTTTGCGTCGATCCCGCTCCAGGCTGGCCCGCTCCCGCAGTTTGCGCGCTTCGGACAGTTCGAGCTCCAGATCGTGCTGCTGGGCGTTGATCTTTTCCATCAATTCCAGGCCGGCTTTTTCACCGTCACCCAGATAACTTTCGGCCCGCGCCATAACCTCTGCCGGCAGTCCGAGCCGCCGCGCGATGGCAAAAGCCTGACTGGCGCCGGGAATCCCGTAATGCAACCGATAGGTCGGTTGCAGGGTTTCCGGATCAAATTCAACGGCGGCATTTTCCACCCCTGACTGGGTGGCGGCATAGCCTTTGATCAGGTTCAGATGGGTGGTGGCGACGGTGCGCGCGCCGGCAGCCCGCAGATGATCGAGCATGGCCATGGCCAGCGCGCCCCCTTCGGCCGGATCGGTGCCGGTACCGAGTTCGTCCAGCAGCACCAGGGTCTGCGGACCGGCGTCCTGCATGATCCGCCGCAAGCGGGTCAAATGGCCGGAAAAGGTCGAAAGGTGCTGCTCGATACTCTGCTCGTCGCCGATATCGGCCTGCACCGACGGAAACAGGAAAATCCTGCTGTCGGAATGGCAGGGGATCGGCAACCCCGAACGCACCATCAGTACCAGCAGCCCGAGGGTCTTGAGAGCCACACTTTTTCCGCCGGTATTGGGCCCGCTGATGACCAGGATCTGTCGATCCTGACCCAGCTTCAGATCGACGGGTACCGCCCTGGTCACATCGACACTGCCGTCGGCTTCGAACATCAACAGCGGATGCCGCGCCGCGCGCAGATCGATCATGGGACTGTCAACCAGGTGCGGAGCCACCGCCCCGCATGCCTGCCCGAAACGTGCCGCCGCGGCCCGCAAATCGATGCGCGCCAGCAGCGACTGGTTGTGCTGAAGAACGGCGCGCTGCTCGCGAACCAGGCCCGACAGCCGCCGCAGGATTCGTTCCTCTTCGCGTTGTTCGGCACGTCGCAGGGCCTGTAGTTCGTTGTTCCATTCCAGTACCGAGTTCGGTTCCATGAACAGGGTCTGGCCGCTGGACGACTCGTCGTGGATCAGCCCCTTGATGCGCCCGCGATGATCGGCACGCACCGGCACCACGTAACGACCGTTACGCTCGGTAACGATGGTATCCTGGAACACGCCGCTGAAGGCCTCGGCATGCAGCATATCCTCCAGTTTCCGGCGAATGCGCCCCCGCAGGTGGCGCGCCGACTGGCGCAGGTCGCCCAGTTCGAACGAGGCACTGTCCAGCACCTCGCCGTGGCTGCCGATACTGGCGCGAATTTCGCGTTGCAGGCTGTTGCAGCCGGCAAGGCCGGCCGCCTGTGCACCCAGCAACGGGGCGCTCTGCTGCGCGGCAAAATAGCTGCGACAGGCGGTTGCCGCTTCCAGGCTGGAAAGCACGCTCAGCAGATCCTCGGCAGGCAACCAGCTGCCGTCTGCATGCAACCGCCGCAACGCGGGGCGCAGGTCGCGGCAACCCCCCAGCGGAGGGCGTCCCTGGCTGTCAAACAAAGCGGTCATTTCGGCAACTTCGGCCAGAGCCTCGGCCACCTGCCGTGGATCGGTCAGCGGTTGCAAAGCAAGCGCCTGCTCATGTCCCGGTTCAGTGACGGTGTTGCCTGCAAGCAGCCTGATGATTTTATCGTACTCAAGAACCCTGGGGGTCTCTTCGCTCATGAACTCCGTAATCCTGCAAATGTACTCTGGTACTGCAACCAACCGTTCCCCTTAGCGCCGGGCTCCCAAATCCTTACCATGCTCGAACAGGGCTTCCCCCATCTCCACCAGAGGCGGCGCCAGGCGCGATTTCAGCAACATTTCCTGGGCCGGACTCGGCAAGGGGCTGCGGCTCAGGCCGAACAATACCAGGACCAGCAGCACACCGCCCTGGATGAGGCCGAACAATCCCCCGGCCACCCGATTGAAGCCGCCAAGAAACAGCAACTGGACGAAACGCGACAGGATAAACCCGAGCACCGCGAAAATCAGAACCGTCAGCAAAAACAGCGCGGCAAAAGCGATCACCACGCAAAGCTGAGGCGGCAAAGAGAAGGTTTTGAGCAGCCCTTCAGCCAGGTAAGGGTGGAACCGCAGCGCTACCGCCAACCCGCCGAACAGACCGAACAGGGAACAGAGTTCCTTGAGCAGTCCGCGCACCAGACCTTTGATCAGAAACAAAGCCAGTACTGCCAGGATGGCGATATCCACAACATTCATAAGGGGCCCTTGTCAGGATCAGCGACTCAAACGATCCTTGACCATGTCGCTGACCTGCTTGCCGTCGGCCCGTCCGCGCGCCTGGGCCGAAACGATTTTCATGACCTTGCCCATATCCTTGGGGCTGGAGGCACCGGTTTCGGTGACGGCCTGTTCAATCAGGGCCGCAATTTCCTCCTGCGTCAACGGTGATGGCAAAAACTCCTGCAGGATCGCCAGTTCGGCCTCTTCCTTTTCGGCCAGTTCGACCCGGTCACCTTCACGGTAAAGCTGCACCGATTCCTTGCGCTGCTTGACCAGGGAGGACAATACGCCGATGATATCCTCGTCGCCAAGTTCGCTACGCTGGTCGATCTCGCGGTTCTTGATGGCGGCCAGCACGCTGCGCACGGTGGTCAGGCGCAGGCTGTCCTTGGCTCTCATGGCTTCTTTCATGGCATCGGTCAGCTGCTGTTTAAGACTCATGGGTATATCCACCTTTACAAAAAGGGTGATTGATGGGGCCTGCACGCATGGCGAAGGGTGCCGACAATCCACGCCCTTCGCTCTCACCGCCGGCCATCAGGCCTGGCGGCTGGATTTTTCCTCGATACCGGACAAACCGAACCTGCGGCGCAATTCCTGGTAAATACGCTCCGGCGGAAGTTCGTAATAACCGAGCAGCACCAACACATGGAAAAACAGGTCAGCGGTTTCGTAGATCACATCCTCGGGGTTGCCGCCTTTGCCTGCCACGGCGGTTTCGGTGGCTTCCTCGCCGATCTTGCCGAGGATCTTGTCGAGCCCCTTGGCAAACAGCGAGGCCACGTAGGACTTCTGCGAGGGGTTATCACGACGCTGCAGCACTACCTGATACACCTGCTCCAGGATATCGCCCTGACTGGCGGGGATGGCGTCTTGCTGCTGGAAAAGTACTGTCGGAAAACAGTTACGCACGGCACCGCCCTGCTCCACGGAAACCAGCAGGCAATCACCGGAACAGCTCAGACGCATTTCCCTGACCTGCTGGGGAGCCGCGGCATCCGGCGCCACCAGGGTATCTTTGGAACGGGAATACCGGTACAGGAGTCCGCTTGCCAGGGTCTGCCGTACGGCTTCGGCGTTCAGATGCGACAGCATCAGCACCTCGCCGCTGCGGGCACAGCGCACCACTGCGGGAATCAGTCCAGCGGCATCGTATGTGAGGTTATTCAATTCTGCCATGCTGCGTGCCTCCTGCCTGTTATGTCCGGTCACAGCCGCGCCGCCACGCCGCGCTGCTGCAGATATTCCTTGCACTCCTGGATGGTGTACTCGCGAAAGTGAAAGATGCTGGCGGCCAGTGCGGCACTGGCCCCGCCCTCGGTCAGCCCCTGATAAATGTGTTCCAGGTTGCCGACACCACCGGATGCGATCACCGGGATACCGACGAGGTCGCTGATGGTGCGGGTCAGGGGGATATCGTAGCCGTCCTTGGTGCCGTCCTTGTCCATGGACGTCAGCAGAATTTCACCGGCGCCGTAGGCCTCCATGCGCACGGCCCACTCCATGGCGTCGATGCCGGTCGGGGTACGACCGCCGTGGATATACACCTCCCAGCGCTGCGGATCGGACTCAGGCACCCGGCGCGCATCGATGGCCACCACGATGCACTGGGACCCGAAACGTTCGGCCGCTTCCTTGACGAATTCGGGATTGTTGACCGCTTCGGTATTGATGGATACTTTGTCGGCACCCGCATTGAGCAGGTTGCGGATATCCTCGATGGTGCGAATGCCGCCGCCCACGGTCAGGGGCATGAACACCCGTTCAGCGGTGCGTGCCACCACATCCAGGATGATATTGCGCTTGTCGCTGGAGGCGGTGATGTCGAGAAAAGTCAGTTCATCGGCACCCTGGGCATCGTAGGCCTCGGCCGCTTCCACCGGATCGCCGGCATCGCGCAATTCCAGGAATTGTACCCCTTTGACCACACGGCCGTCTTTGACATCGAGACAGGGAATAATACGTTTCGTCAGCATGGCTCGTCTTTCACAAGATAAGAACGCCGCGACCCGATTACAAGGCCTGTCGGCAAATTAATTCGATCGCAACCAAAAACAATAAAACCGGGATTTTCACCGCGGAGGAAAGCATGTCCATACCGGAGGCTATTCTCCGCGGACTCGGCGTGCTCTGCGGTAAATTTTCAGGCCTTGCCCTTGGTCAGAGCTACTGCCGTACGCAGATCGAGGCTGCCGGTATACAGCGCCTTGCCGGTAATCACGCCGGTCACGCCATACCGTTCGATGGTCATGAGGCGGGCAATATCATCCAGACAGGAGACCCCGCCGGAGGCGATGACCGGCACCGTGATCGCCTCGGCCAGCGCGCGGGTGGCTTCAAGATTTGGCCCGCCCATCATGCCGTCGCGGGCGATGTCGGTATAGATGATCGCCTCGACGCCGCAACCTTCCATTTCCTTGGCCAGTTCGGTAGCCAGTTTTTCCGTCACGTCAGCCCAGCCGCGCACGGCCACCTTGCCGTCGCGGGCATCGATGCCGACCACGATATGGCCGGGAAACTGCTGGCAGGCTTCGCGCACCAGTTGCGGATTTTCCTTGGCCACCGTGCCGAGAATCACGCGATCGATGCCAAGCTCCAGGTAGGCCTCGATGGTCGGCAGATCGCGAATCCCGCCGCCGAGCTCAGTGGGAATGCTGACGGCTTCGACAATGGCGCGAATCGCTTCACGATTGCGCGGTACACCGGCAAACGCACCGTCGAGATCGACGATATGCAGCAATTCGCCACCCTGCTCCTGCCAGCTGCGAGCTTGGGCGCCGGGGTCGTCGCTGTAGACCGTGTCCTTTTCCATCAGACCCTGTTCAAGACGTACGCAGCGGCCTTCCTTCAAATCGATGGCGGGGATGACAATCATTTTAACTCTCCGAAATTCTTAAGGATACGCAGCCCCACCCGCTGACTCTTTTCGGGGTGGAACTGGGTGGCCATGACATTGTCCTGCCAGACGGCAGCACAGAATGGGCGGCCGTAGTCGGCCGTCGCGGCCACCACCGATTCATCCTCGGGCACGACATAATAAGAGTGCACGAAATAGACCGACTCGCCGCCCTCCAGCCCCTGGAAAATCGGTGCCGGCTTACGGATATCGATCTGGTTCCAACCCATGTGCGGGACCTTGAGCTGCTCGCCCTGGCAATGCATATCACCCTGAAAGCGGACCACCCGCCCGGGAATGATATTCAGTCCCTGGTGATGACCGAACTCTTCACTCTCGGTAAACAGCAATTGCAGGCCGAGACAGATGCCAAGAAACGGCCGGCCGGCCTCGACATGCCGCAGAATCGGCTCGACAAAACCGCCACGCCGGAGTTGGTCCATGCAGTCGCGAAAGGCCCCGACCCCGGGCAATACGAGCTTATCGGCCCGAGCCACGATTGCCGGATCGTCTGTCACCCGCGCATCGAACCCGATCTTTTCAAAGCCCTTCTGCACGCTGCGCAGATTGCCCATCCCGTAATCAACAATAACAATCATCGGTTACAGCTTTCCTTTGGTGGACAGCACCCCTTCGATGCGCGAATCGAGGCCGGTCGCCTCGTCCAGCGCCCGGGCAAAAGCCTTGAAAACGCCCTCGATCATGTGGTGCAGGTTACTGCCGTAGACCAGATTGACATGCACGTTGGCTGCGGCGTGGTTGCAGAATGCAGTGAAAAACTCTTCGACCAGCTCCACATCGAAGCTGCCGACCTTGGCCTTGGGCAGATCCATGTTGAAGACCAGGCATGAACGACCGGAAAAATCCAGATGCACCGAAGCCAGGGTCTCGTCCATGGGGACCGTGGCGGCGCCGTAACGGCGGATGCCCTGTTTGTCGCCAAGCGCCTTGGCAAAGGCCTGCCCCAGACAGATACCGAGATCCTCAACCGTGTGGTGGTCATCCACCTCAATATCGCCTTTGGCGTTGACCGTGAGATCAAAAAAACCGTGCCGGCTGAGCAAGGTGAGCATATGACTCATAAAAGGCACTGGTGTTTCGATGCTGCCTTGGCCACCCCCGTCAAGGCTCAAGCTCAAGTGAATGTGGGTTTCCTGGGTCTGGCGATCGATGATGGCGCTACGGGACATGGCAAACCCCCTTGCCAGCAGATGGTTGACATAGCAATATGGCCGACCGCCCTGCGGTAGCCAAGCCGTTACGGTCAGATGTCTTGCAGGCGGATGGCAACCGAGCGGCCATGGGCCTCCAGCCCCTCGAGTCCGGCCAGATGCACAATGGATTTGCCCAGTCGCTCAAGACCCGCCCGGGAAAAGGAAATGATGCTTGATTTCTTGACGAAATCGTCCACCCCCAATGGCGAGAAAAAACGTGCCGTGCCGCCGGTGGGCAGGGTATGGTTGGGTCCGGCCAGGTAATCGCCAACCGCTTCCGGACAATGATGCCCCATAAAAATAGCGCCGGCATGGCGAATCTTCGGTAATAAGGCGAACGGGTCGTTCACCGCCAGTTCCAGGTGCTCCGGAGCGATGCGGTTACTGAACGCCACCGCCTGATCGAGATCCCTGACCACCAGGATGGCACCGAACGCATCAATGGACCGGCGCGCGATGGCAGCCCGCTGCAGGGTGGCCAGCTGTTCTTCCACCGCCTGCTGCACGCGACGACCGAAATCGGCATCGGTGGTCACCAGAATGGCGGCTGCCAGTTCGTCGTGCTCGGCTTGGGACAGCAGGTCGACGGCAATGTGATCCGGCGTACCGCTGCCATCATTGACCACCAGAATTTCACTGGGACCGGCGATCATGTCGATATCGACCTGGCCGAAAACCATTTTTTTGGCGATGGCAACATAGATGTTACCCGGGCCGGTGATCTTGTCGACACGCGGTATGGTAGCGGTGCCGTAAGCCAGTGCGGCAATCGCCTGGGCGCCACCGACTTTAAATATGCGATCCACGCCGGCCAGATGGGCCGCGGCCAGCACATGGGGATTGACCTCCCCGCGCGGCATTGGCACCACCATCACCACTTCTTCCACGCCGGCAACCTTGGCGGGGATGGCATTCATCAACACCGACGAGGGGTAACTGGCCTTGCCGCCGGGGACATAAATACCGACCCGCTCCAGCGGCTGCACCATCTGCCCCAGCATGACGTCCTGTTCGTCGGTGGTCAGCCAGGTTTCAGTTTTCTGACGACGGTGGAAAGCGGCGATGCGATCGGCCGCCAGTTGCAGAGCAGCCATCGATTCCGCATCCACTGCCGCCAGTGCCGCCTGAATCTCGGCCTGCGTCACCTGCAGCTCTGCAGCCGTCAGGTCCAGACCGTCAAACCGGGCTGTGTATTCAAGCAACGCCTGATCGCCCTGTCGGCGTACCGCTTCGATAATCGCTTCAACAGTTTCTTCGACGCCTTCGGGGGGCGATTCGCCACGCGAGACTATTGCGCTTAAAGCCGCCTCAAAGCGGGGGTCGTCGAATTCCAGCAATCGCATCATCGGCTTGCTCCTCAGTCGTTTGCAACATCCTCGGCCAACACCCGTTCCAGATCCTGAATAATACGGGTAATGCGCTGATGCTTTGTCTTGAGACTGGCGCGATTGATAATCAGCCGACTGGTGATCTCGGCGATGGTCTCGACTTCCACCAGACCGTTTTCACGCATGGTAGCGCCTGTAGATACCAGATCGACGATGCGCTCGGCAAGACCGACCAGGGGCGCCAGTTCGATGGAGCCGTAAAGCTTGATCAGTTCCACCTGTACGCCGCGTTCAGCGAAATATCGTTCGGTGATGTTGGGATACTTGGTGGCCACACGGATGTTGGACCAACTGGCCGGATCCTCGTCGCGCAGCAACACACCCGGCTCAGCCACCACCATACGGCAAAAACCGAATTTCAGATCAAGCGGCTCATAGAGATCTTTGCCCTGTTCCAGCAGGGTGTCCTTGCCCACCACCCCCAGGTCCGCGCAGCCGTATTCGACATAGGTCGGCACGTCGGTGGCACGCACCGCCATGAAACGGAATTTCGTGTCCGGATTTTCGAACACCAGCTTGCGGCTGTCTCCGTTCATCTCCGGACAGGTAATGCCGATTCTGGCAAACAGCTCCATGGAGTCCTGCATGATACGCCCCTTGGGCAGGGCAAAAGTTATGTAGTCGCTCATAAGGACTGTCCTTTGTCAATTGTCAATTGTCAATTGTCATCGGTCATTCAGCTTGAAGGTTTAGCCGTTTACGCATGACCAATGATCAGGGACCAAGGACAAATCAGGCCTTGACCCGTTCAATGTGTGCGCCGAGCAAGCGGAACTTTTCTTCGATACGCTCGTAACCCCGATCGAGATGATAAATACGCGACACCTCGGTGGTATTTTCCGCTGCCAGACCGGCCAGCACCAAACAGGCGCTGGCGCGCAGGTCGGTAGCCATGACCGGGGCGCCGACCAACTCTTTAATGCCCCGCACCGTGGCCGACTTGCCTTCAATGGTAATATCCGCGCCGAGGCGCTGCAATTCGCAGACGTGCATGAAGCGGTTTTCGAACACGCTTTCGGTAATCACGCTGGTGCCATCTGCAATGCTCATCAACGCCATGAACTGGGCCTGCATATCCGTTGGGAATCCGGGATGCGGCTGAGTTTTGATATTCACCGGCGCGATGTGACGCGGCCCCTGAACACGCAAGGCCTGGGCCTCGACGCTGATCTCGGCGCCGGCTTCCTGCAATTTGCTGATCAAAGCCTCGAGATCGGTCTGACGGGCACCGAGCAACCGTACATCCCCACGGGTCATGGCCGCCGCCACCATGAACGTGCCGGCTTCGATACGATCCGGCATCACCGTGTAATGCAACGGCTGCAGTTCGTCGACCCCTTCGATGATGATACGATCCGTCCCGGCACCTTCGATGCGGGCTCCCATGCTGGTCAACGCCGCCGCCAGATCAACGATTTCCGGCTCGCAGGCAGCGTTTTCCAGCACTGTGGTGCCGCGTGCCAACGAAGCCGCCATGAGCAGATTTTCCGTTCCACCGACGGTGGGAACATCGAGATAGATATTGGCGCCGTGCAGGCGCTTGGCGCGGGCCTCGACATAGCCGTGGTCGAGATCGATCCTGGCGCCCATGGCCTCCAACCCCTTGAGATGCAGGTTGATGGGGCGGGCGCCGATGGCGCAGCCGCCGGGCAGACTGACTCGGGCATGCCCGAGACGCGCCAGCAGCGGACCCAGCACCAGCACCGAGGCACGCATGGTGCGCACCAGATCGTAAGGAGCCTCGACACTGCGAATCCGGCTGGCATCGACGGTAAAAGTATCGTCCAGGCGGCTGACATCAGCCCCCAGGATGGTCAAAAGTTTTTCAGCGGTCGTAATATCGCGTAGCGCCGGGACGTTTTCCAGCTGATGTGTCCCGGAGGCCAGCAGGGTAGCAAACAACAGCGGCAAAGCCGAGTTCTTGGCACCGCTGATCTTGACCTCTCCCTTGAGCCGCTTCCCTCCATGAATGACTATCTTTTCCAACCTGCTACCACCTGAGTTTATAGGAAAGAGTGATTATCCAAGTATATACCTGGCCCGAAACGGTATCTGGCGAGCCGGGCTACCAGCGGGCGACACGCTCAGAGCACCACCAAAATACGGATCAGGCAGCCAGCTCACGTCGCGCCCCGACGACTCGCGGAACGCCGCCATAGTCATCACGACAAAAAACTTCTTTCAGTCCTGCTGCAGCAAACAGTTGCTGCACGTCCTGCGCTTGACCGATGCCGACTTCTACCAGCAGCCACCCCCCCGGAACCAGGCAAAGGTCAGCCTGCGTCGCCAGCATCCGGTAGGGATTGAGCCCATCATCGCCGCCGTCCAGGGCTTGCCGTGGTTCAAAATCGCGAACTTCCGGCATCAGACCATCCACATCGGCGGCCGGAATATAGGGCGGATTGGATACAATCAGGTCGAAAGGTCCCTCGGGCAAATGGGCCAGATCCCCCTCAAGGAAGGTGATCCGCGCATCGACGCCGTTACGCCGGGCGTTGCCCCCTGCCACCGCCAGGGCTGCAGGGGATATATCCAGGGCCACCACGTCCGCCTCGGCGAGTTCGCGGGCGAGGGCAACGGCAATGACGCCGCTACCGGTACCGACATCGAGGATCCGGCCGCCGTCAACCAGCCGTAGCGCCTCTTCTACCAGAACTTCCGTATCCGGTCGCGGTATCAGCACGGCCGGCGAAACGGAAAAGGACAAAGACCAGAACTCGGTCTCGCCCAGAATATACTGCAGCGGCTCGCGCTTGGCCCGTCTCACGATCAGGGCTCGGTAAGCGGTAAGCTCGGACTCTTCGAGGGGACGATCAAAGTGGAGATAAAGCCCGACCCGGTCCAGACCAAGACTGGATCCGAGGAGCAGTTCGGCATCGCGCCGAGGGCTTTCGATCCCCTTGTCGCGGAAATAATCAGTTGTCCACTGCAGGATTTTCAGCACCGTCCAGGTCTGTGCCAAACTCAAGCCTCCTGGGCCGCCAGCGACTCGCTCTGAAAATGCAAGGTGAGGGGCTCGATAAGCTCTGAGAGATTACCCTGCATGATGCTTTCCAGCCGATAGAGGGTCAGGCCGATGCGATGATCGGTGCAGCGCCCCTGGGGGAAATTATAGGTCCGGATACGTTGACTGCGGTCGCCACTGCCGACCTGACTTTTACGATCAGCAGCCATCAGGGCGTGCTGGTCGGCAATCATCTGATCAAGAATGCGGGACTTTAGCACTTTCATGGCCTTAGCCTTGTTTTTATGCTGGGATTTTTCATCCTGGCAGGCAACCACCACTCCGCTCGGAATATGGGTGATACGTACCGCCGACTCGGTCTTGTTGACGTGCTGTCCGCCGGCCCCCGAAGCCCGGTAAACGTCGATGCGCAAGTCACCCGGATCGACTTCTAGGTCGACATCCTCAGCTTCGGGCAACACCGCCACGGTGCAGGCCGAGGTATGGATTCTCCCCTGGGTTTCCGTCGCCGGTACCCGCTGCACCCGATGGGTGCCGCTTTCGTATTTGAGCTGCGAATACACCCGCTTGCCGCTGATCATGGCAATTACTTCCTTGAACCCGCCGGCTTCGGACTCCGAGACGCTCATGGTCTCGACTACCCACCTCTGTCCCTCGGCGAAACGGCTGTACATACGAAACAGGTCGGCCGCAAACAGGGCCGCTTCGTCGCCGCCGGTACCGGCACGTACTTCAAGGATAACGTTCTTGTCGTCGTTGGGATCTTTGGGCAGCAGCAGAAACTTAAGATTCTTCGCCAGTTCATCGCGGCGGGCCTCAAGCTCAGGCAGCTCCAGACGCGCCAATTCCCGCATTTCAGGATCGCCATCCTGCAGCAATTCGCGATTGCCGTCGAGATCTTCGCTGATCCGCTTGTATTCGCGATACACCTCGACCACCGAGGCCAGCTCGGCATGCTCGCGGCTCAACTCCAGAAAACGCTTCTGTTGCGAGACAATCTTGGGATCTGACAACAACCCCTCGACCTCACGGAACCGGTCTTCAACCTCTTCAAGCTTGTTGAACATCATCAACTTTCAGTCACTCTCGCCAGGCGGTTATCGGCCAGCCATCACAGATCGGCAAATTCTTTGCGAACGTCCTCGGCCCGGCCGCAAGTCATGGCGCCCTCGGGACAGACACCGTGCAGACATCCTGGCCCTCCCACGGCAAACAGACGTGGCGCAACAAGACGCACCTGCCGCAGAATCTCCACCGCCAGGTCACGGATCTCCCACTGTGCGCGTCGGCAACAGCGCAAAGCGAAAAAATGCAGCAGTTCGCGGGCATTCATGGTCATGACCAATTTGGTCTCGGCCGCGTTGGGGAGCACAAAACGTGCATCTTCCGCCGGGATTCCAGCCTCCATAAGCTCGCCGTAAACCCGCTGCATCTGTTCCAGGGCCGCGTCAAAAAGAGCTGCAAGCTCGGGCCGCTTCGCAATGGAAGGCGGTGTCACGGCGGCAAAACGCTCTTTGTGAGAGACGTAGCGCTGACTCTGCTGCGAATAGGAAGCCAGGCGGTGACGCACCAACTGGTGGGAACACGCACGACTGATCCCTTCGATACCGAAGGTGAAAGAAACGTGTTCCAGAGTGGACAGATGGCCTACAGACAGAATCTTGGCGAGCAGCGCCTCCCTGCGATCACTGTCCTGCTGCAGCAATTGATCGACGGAAGAAGCCGAATAACATAACCGGGCAGCGGCAGCCACCAACCGCTCGGGCTCGGGAGTATGTGTCAACAGTTGTACAAGCATGGCTTCCCCGCACCTTTTCCCGCCCCGACCCGCCGCTCGCACACCGGGCCCGGAAAGCGCCCCGGGTAGCGGAAGGTCCAAATGCAACAGGGCAGAAACGCACTGTGTCGCTTCTGCCTGTAAAGAAAAAAGAAACGGCCCCGGAGGGCCGTCTCCGGCAATTACTTGTCGTTTTTAGCGTATTTTTTGCGGAAACGATCGATACGACCGGCTGTATCGAGAAGCTTCTGCTTGCCGGTGAAGAACGGGTGGCAAGATGAGCATACATCGATTTGCATATCGCTACACTTGGTCGAGCTGGTTTCCAGGACATGACCGCAATGGCACTTGATCTCCACCGCCTCGTATTTAGGATGAATTCCTTCTTTCATAACTTCTTCTCCTTGTTGCCCTGGCTTGGTACAGGGCCGAAACATAAAGCGGGAACACCGCAAGGCAAAGCGTACCTTTTACCATTTCAGGCAGCGGATCGCAAGCCTTTTTTGATAGCGTCACAAAAAGCCCGCCCTGCGGCATTACGGCGTTTTTCAGGATCTCGACATGCCATTATATAATGTCTTCGCCCCTGAAAAACCACCAAACCTCGCAGAACAAATTTTTAGCGAAAGCAGCTTAATTAGCGGTTCATGGTATCGAAAAACTCGTCGTTGGTCTTGGTGGCGGACAATTTCTCCAGCAGAAACTCCATACTGTCGACCACATTCATGGAGGACAGCACTTTGCGTAACAGCCATAGTCGCTGCAGCTGGGTCTGCGTGACGAGCAGTTCTTCGCGCCGCGTGCCGGATTTACTGACGTCTATAGCCGGGAAGGTGCGCTTATCGACCAGCCGCCGGTCAAGAATCGCCTCCATATTGCCGGTGCCTTTGAATTCCTCGAAAATAACCTCGTCCATTTTACTGCCGGTATCGACCAGCGCGGTAGCGATAATGGTCAGGCTGCCACCCTCTTCGATGTTACGGGCCGCGCCGAAAAAGCGCTTGGGCTTATGCAGGGCGTTGGAATCGACGCCGCCGGACAGGATCTTGCCGCTTGGCGGCACCACGGTGTTATAAGCGCGGGCCAGGCGAGTGATGGAGTCGAGCAGGATCACCACGTCGCGCTTGTGCTCCACCAACCGTCGCGCTTTTTCGATAACCATTTCGGCGACCTGCACGTGGCGGGTAGCCGGCTCATCGAAGGTCGAAGAAATAACCTCGCCCTTGACGGATCGCTGCATGTCCGTGACCTCCTCGGGGCGTTCATCGATGAGCAGAACGATGAGGTACACTTCCGGATGGTTGACGGCAATGGAATTGGCGATTTGCTGCAAAAGGATGGTCTTGCCGGTACGCGGCGGTGCGACGATCAGACCGCGTTGGCCTTTGCCGATAGGTGCCACCAGATCCATAACACGCATGGACAGGTTGTCCGGAGCGGTTTCGAGAACAAGGCGTTCTTCGGGATAGAGCGGCGTCAGGTTATCGAACAGGGTCTTGTCGCGGGCCACCGCGGGATTCTCGAAATTGACCTCGGCAACCTTAAGCAGGGCGAAATAACGTTCCCCTTCCTTGGGGGGACGGATCTGCCCGGAAACGGTATCGCCGGTGCGCAGATTGAAACGACGAATTTGCGATGGCGAAACGTAGATATCGTCAGGACCGGGCAGATAGTTGGCATCCGGCGCCCGCAAGAACCCGAATCCATCCGGCAGGATTTCCAGCACCCCTTCACCGAAGATGGCGCCATTTTTCTCGGCGGTGCCATTGAGAATGGAGAAAATCAGGTCCTGCTTGCGCATGCCCGCGGCACCATCGATTCGAAGTTCCTTGGCGATGGCCGCCAGCTCGGTAATCTTCTTTTCCTTAAGATCTTTTAAATTCATTTTTTCTCCTCAACCGCACGCCGATCATGACAAGCCTACCTCGGTTGTCATACCTGCCGGCTTTCGCGGGGGTACGCCACCTGTCACCCTCGCATGTCGTTAAGGTCAACTGGGACCGTCGTGATGTTACAGATATTGGAATGGTTACAGAAAGGGTAGGACGGTTTTCCTTATCATGGATGCAGCACGCGGAGAGGTACTGCCGCGGCGGATGATTGGGATCTTATGCAATTATGCGAAAGCTCTATTTGATTACGAGATGATGTTCCGAAAGGTATCTTGGTATGGGATTTCAGTTCTGAAGAATCGAACGATGAATATTCCTACTATCTACCTTGTTTAAGGCAGTCTGTCAATGGCTTAATTCCCCTTTTTTATATAACGAATGCAGGGAGCCGCCCTTCGGCAGCCCCCTGCATCAAATTCTCCGAAAGCAGGCCAATGGGCGGCATTACTCTGCGGGCTGCTTGCCAAAGGGATTCAGGAAACCCGGTTTAAGCGCGGCTCCCAACTCTTTGAACAACGCATGATAAGGAATCGGAACCTGACTCTTTCCGAACCAGCTTTTGTCCGGTTCATTCAATGTACGATCGAGACCCGGCACTGTTATATATTTGGCGGCAACCTGGTCGGTTTTATTGTAGTAAGCTTCATCGAAATCGGGATATTGCAGATTCAGGAAAGGACTGCCAACCGGACTACGATACTCCCACACCACTTCTCCCGAAGGCAGAACCACCGCGGCTGAAACCAGGATACTGTCGTAGACGGCATCCAGATAATTCATCTTGGTACGATCCCAACGCCGCTCCTGTCGCGGCGTGCCGTTGAAAATGACGACAAGCAGCGCATCGGTTGCCGAAGCCCGGGTCAACTCCGCCACCGCTTCCGGACGAAACCGGTAATTATAGCCAGCGACCTCATCCCCCGCGGCCTTACGCGAAACGGCAATCCGGCGCAACAACTCCGAAGGTTCCCCGTCCACCGTGCGCACGTCAAAATAAGCCTTTTTTTCCCGCAAGAGCTCAACCAGGGCCATCTCTTTACCGACGTTGTTGCGGCGCAACAAATCGATCACCTGCCCGCTTTCGGGATGGCGAATGCTCGATCCGCTGTCCAGCATAAGCGGCAAGACTCCGAGGGTCTTGACTATTGACTGATACTGATCTTTGGGAACGTTGTAAACTCCGCCGGCGCACCCGCTCGATACCGCCGCCAGAAAAATCACCATCACTGCCCACAGCACTCGATGCATAGACCTGTTCTCCTTGAAGGATTATTGACGAATATTCAGCCGTACACTAACACATTCCCCACAAATTTCCAGTCGAGATCTTTACCCTCAGCACTTGGCCATGGGATTGTTGACAGTCTCGCATGGATGGGTTTAAATTTCTTCCCATTGGATTTTATGCTTAATTTATTAAATTTACCCCAGGAGGCACCGTCCCATGAATGTACCATCGGTAGTACTTCGCCAAATTTTCCCGGCCGTCGTTGCCCTGCTACTGACCGCCAGTCCCGGCCTGGCCGCCAACCTCGAACCGACGGGCATGCAGGATGGGCAATTGCTGCCCGAAAACCAGGCCGAGTTCCGCATCGGATTCTCCTATGCGGACGACGTGCGAAACCTGTTCCAGGGTGAAGATCGCAATCGACGCATCATGGAGGTGCCGGCCCTGACTTTCAACCTCGGCCTTGCCGAACGGGTGGAAGCACAACTGCAATACAGCTACCTGCACCTGCGCGAAAGCGGCCAGGGCGACAAGTGGGGCAGCGGTGACGTAACCCTTGGCCTGAAAGTCCGTCTGTGGAAGGAATCGCTGCGGGTGCCGGCCATCGCCCTGCGTCTTGCCACCAAGTTGCCCAACGCCGACGATAAAAAAGATTTAGGTACTGACGAAGCCGATATTTTCATCGATGCGCTGTTTACCCGCAATTACCCCCACTACTCGCTATACGTGAACGCCGGACTGGCGATTCTTGGCGACCCGCGTCCGGGTAATAGCGGTCAGGACGACGTATGGCGTTACGGTGCCGGCGTGCGTATCCCGATCCTGCCGGACACCCTGGACGCGCTGGTTTCCATCGAGGGCGTGGAAGGGGGCGATTCGGTCAACAACCGCGGTGCGCTACGTGCCGGGGTGCAGGCGCAACTGGGACGATTCACCTGGGACCTGGGCGGCTCCGCCGGCTACGTCAGCAAAAGCGAGGACTGGAGCCTGCGTACCGGTCTGACCACCCCCTTCGAACTGCCGGCGGGATGGTAAGGTTCCAGGTCTGACCGAAGGTCGAAGCCTGTGCGAGGTTCGACCTTCGGTCAGTTGTCAGTTGTCAGCACTCACCCCCCGGTCTTCGGCACCCGTTTCCCGTCGAAATTCGCCACTCCCCAGGTCAGTACCTCGGCGGCCGATGCCGCCTGCAATTCTTCCGGCACCGTCTGCCCCAAAAACCGCAGGGCCTGCCATATCAGCCTGCCAGCGTCACCATGATCCAGGGTTACGGTGCCGTGGCGCTTGCTGACTTTTTCTCCGTTGGCGGCCAGCACCAGGGGCAGGTGCGCGTAACAGGGCACCGCATAATCGAGGCAGTGATGCAGATAGATCTGCCGGGGGGTACTGCTGAGCAGATCGGCGCCGCGCACCACCTGGTTGACGCCGCTTTCGGCATCGTCCACCACCACTGCCAGTTGATAAGCGAACAGGCCGTCGGCCCGACGCAGCACAAAATCGCCGACCTCGGTGGCCAGGCACTGCTGATAACTTCCTCCCAGACAGTCAGGAACGGCCACCGTTTGGCGCGGCACGCGCATGCGCCAGGCGCGCGCTTCCCGGTCGACCGGCAGGCCGTTGCGGCAATTCCCTGCATAGATCGGCCCCTCTTCGCCACGGTGGGGCGCGCTGGCCAGGACCTCCTTGCGCGAACAGGCACAGGGGAAGACATGCCCTGCTGCGCGCAACCGCTCCAGGGCCGCTTCGTATCGCGCGGTGCGGAGGCTCTGATAGAGCACCTCGCCATCCCAGTGCAGGGCCAGCGCCTCCAGGGTGCGCAAAATCTCCCCCGCCGCTTCCGGCACCACCCGCGGTCCGTCCAGATCTTCCATGCGCACCAGCCACAGTCCGCCGACACTTTTAGCCAGGCAATAACTGCCCACCGCAGTCACCAACGAACCGAAATGCAGCGCCCCGGTGGGACTTGGCGCAAAACGACCGACTACCTGTGAAGTTGCCACCACGCATTCCTTTGGTTTGTGAATAACCGTCTTGTTGCGATAATGCCGGGACGGTATCCTGACTGTCAAGAGCCACCCGCACAGCCCCTGGCACATACATCAAAGGCCACTGCAAGCCTGTACATGACAGCTCGCAGTGGCCTTTATATTTTTCCTGGCATTCCAAACGGGGCAAAACCCGGCGGCTATGCCCGTCGACGACAGATCTTGCTCACCAGCCCGATAAACAACACCAACGCCAGTACCCGCCAGGCCAGCAGTGAACTCCACAGCCCTTCCATCAACTGCCCCATCTGCAAGGTCGATTCATACATACTTTCACCCAGCAACGCACGTATGGAATCCATAAACATTTGTCTATCCCCCTATCAAGCAGGTGCCCCTTCCAACAAACTACCGGGACCTTTATGTGTACAGTTTGCCTTAGATTCGGCAACCGGCAACCCGATGCGAGTGGAAAACCGGCATCCGCCAAGAAATTTCACGGCTCGTGCAGCCACCAGGTAGCCTCAGTGATATCGCCTGGCGCTACAAGTGCAGAAAATTATCGAGGATATATCGGGAGATACTGCGTGGTGGAGGCATCAGCGGCAGGGCGTCGACGGAAAACCAGCGAGCATCGGCCAGTTCGCCATAATCGACCACCAGCTCGCCGTCATCGTAATCGGCGGTAAAACCCGCCATCAACTGACTGGGAAAAGGCCAGCACTGGCTGCCGACGTAGCGCAGGTTTTTGACCCGCACCCCGGTCTCCTCGGCGATCTCGCGTACCGCTGCCTCTTCCAGACATTCACCACTATTGACAAAGCCGGCCACAAGGCTGTAATGCCCGTCGGGCCATTCGGCCTTGCGGGTCAGAAGCACTTCGCCGGGGCGGCGCACAAGGATAATGGCACAGGGGTGAATATGCGGAAAGTACAATGCGGAGCAGACTTCACAGCGCTTGCCCCATTCGCGCGGCAAACGAACCATCAGACCACCGCAGCGACCGCAGAAACCGCTGTTGGTTTCCCAGTGCCGGATCTGGTTGGCCAGGCCACCGAGGGACAACAGCTCGACTGGAAGGCAAGCGCCCCAATCGCGCAACTGGCAGGGAATCAGACCATCCACCAGGGGTGTTTCCTCCGGCCAATTCAGCAGGCGGCAAGGTGCGCCACGCCAATCACCGACATACAAAGCCCCAACCGATACCGGCCAGTCCGTCTGACGCCCGCCATAAGACAGTTGCACGCCCCCGGGCTGTCCCTGAAGCAACAACTCGGAACCGCGCAGCAACACCCAGTAACCCGGCCCGCCGGGGTCTTGATCGGGCACGCCGGGCTGGAAGTATTTTTGCAGGCTACTGCTGTTGAAAGGCAGGTGCAAAGGGGATGAAAAATACGTATCGATGCTACTCACAAATGACCTCTGCAGCAACTAGGAGGCTGTCGGACTATCCATGAGCCTGTGGATGGGAACAGTGCCGCTTCGATATGAGAACCAAATAATTTTTCGGCCACCGGATCACCGGCGCCGATCCGCCAGCAACAAGGCCAGCTGGGTCTTGGCATCGACGATTTCGCCGGATTCCAACAGCTTCAGCGCCGCATCCAGATCCATGGTGATCGGCTCGATAAATTCATCGGCTTCCAGCGCACTTGGCACCGCCTCCAATTGGCTGGCGATAAACAGATGGACACGTTCATCGCAAAACCCGATGGCGGAGAGCATGGTGCAAAGTGGCTCCACCGTACCGGGGCGATAACCGATCTCCTCTTCCAGTTCTCGACGGATGCAATCGGCCGGATCCTCCTCCGGCTCCAGTCTACCGGCCGGAATTTCCCAGACCAGACCGCCGGCCGCCGGCCGGAACTGGCGAATCAGAATCACGCGTCCATCTTCCAGCACCGGCAATGCAGCCGCACCGCCGGGATGCCGAACCATTTCAAAGGTGGAGGTCCTGCCGTCGGGAAGGCGATGCTCTTCCAGGGCAACGGAGATGATTCGACCATCAAACAACGACTTTCGCATCAGATTCATCTGCTTGCACCTTTTCCTTCGGCGAAACCAGGGTCGGCAGACCATAGCGGCAGCACCATTTTAAGTTCTCCAAAAGTCGAATGAAATACGCGCGGCAATTCTCCAAGATAATCCCCATCCACCTGTACTGGCACACCTGCGCCCGCAACGACGACTTGGCGCGCCCGCAACTGCACCACCTCGTCCGCCAGCAATGGACGCCCCGCGACGATTTTAACCACCGTGCGCAACAGGCCCAGGCGGGTTTTGCGCAGCAGCAGGCATACGTTAAGTGATCTGGTATAAAGGGAAGCCCCTGGGGACACGACAAAACGGCCGCCGTAAAGGCGACCGTTGCTGATGATTACCCCGTAGGCCTGCCGTCGCACCCCCGCCTCGGTCAGCACCTCCAAAGGACGGGGTCGGTAGCAGCACAGTCCGATCAGACCGCTGACGACATAGGCCAACTTGCCGACACGCCGCTTGAGGCGCAGGCTGACCCCGCGGACCACGGCGGCATCGAAACCGATGCCTGCCATGAGCAGAAAACGGTGTCCATCGGCCTGCCCCAAACAGATTGGGCTCGGCGTTCCCTCCAGCACCAGAGCACAAGCCCGCTCCAGGTCAAACGGGATGTCCGTTTCCAAGGCAAAAACGTTGGTCGTGCCCAGCGGAATAAAGCCCAGGGGGATATCGCTCGGCGCCAGGCCGTTGATCACTTCGTTGAGGGTACCGTCACCGCCGGCGGCCACAATGCGGTCGAAGCCACCAGCCCGCGCGGCGGCCGCAGCCCTTTGGGCATCGCCACGCGCTTCGGTTAACGTCAGATCAACCGCCACGTCCCGCGCCTGCATCCAGGCGACGGTCTGTTCGATTTTACGTCGGGCGTCGCCGCCGGCCACCGGGTTTGCAATCAGCTTGATCTTCATTCTTGCTCCCTGTCAATTCCGACAAACGGCTGTCACGGCCCGGTCGGCAAACCAAGATGTCGGGCCCGCAACGTCAATATGCCGGTTTGAACGTACGCCTGCAAGCGCTTTTCCATGGCATCGCCCAATTCTTGCTGCTGCGCATAGAGGTTTTCGCCGGAGGCCGGCGGATGACCGAGATCATAATGATGCAGACCGGGATTGGTTTGTCCTTGAGACGCCCCTCCTTGATCAGAGCAACTGGTATTTCTTCAGCTTGTACTGCAGATTGCTGCGGCTGATGCCAAGCAGCTGGGCTGCCTGGGCCTGTACTCCGCGGGCACGTACCAGCGCCTGATGGATGAGCTGGCGCTCGACGTCATCCAGCAGCTCGGGCAGGGACTTGTCGGTCCCCGGGAAACTAGAGACCGACAGCAATTCGGAGGAGTCCTGGGGGCGGATCGGCTCCGGCAGATCGTCAACTTGCAGCACGCTGCCTTTGCAGAACAGCACCCCGCGTTCCATGGCATTTTGCAATTCGCGTACGTTGCCCGGCCATGCATAGTGCTGCATGGCCGCCAGGGCGTCAGGCGCGATGCCGGACACCTCCCGCCCGAGTTCCTTGGCAAAACGTCGCAAAAAGGACATGGCCAGCAACGATATATCGTCACCGCGCTCACGCAGCGGCGGCACCTGCAAAGATACAACATTCAGCCTATAGTAAAGATCCTCGCGAAAAGTACCGTCCTCCACCATGATCCGCAAATCGCGGTTGGTAGCCGCCACCAGACGCACATCGGTTTCAAGTTCGACAGTACCTCCGACCCTCCGAAAACGCCGTTCCTGCAGCACGCGCAGCAACTTGGGTTGCAGGTTCAGGGAAAATTCGCCGATTTCGTCCAAAAACAGGGTGCCGCCGTTGGCAACCTCAAGCAACCCCTGTTTACGGTCCACCGCGCCGGTAAAAGCACCGCGTTCATGACCGAACAGTTCGCTTTCGAGCAAGGTTTCCGTGAAAGTGGCGCAATTGACCGTCACCAGAGGTGCGTCCGTCCGAGGGCTTGCGTGGTGCAACATGCGAGCCACAAGTTCCTTGCCCGAGCCGCTTTCGCCCATGATCATTATGGAGGTACGCGCCGATGCCACCCGGGCAATATCCGCCAGCAACTGGCGGATCGGCAAACTCTCCCCGATCAGGTCTCCCTTGCGGGTAAGCTCCAATTGACGCTTGAGGGAAGCGTTCTCGCTTTGTAAACGGGACAAATCCAGGGCCTTGGCTACCGTCAGAAGGATCTCCTCGTTATTGAAGGGCTTTATCAGGTAGTCGAACACCCCGGCCTTCATTGCGTCGAGGGCGGTCTCCACAGTGGCGAAAGCGGTCAGGATGATAAACGGCAGGGGACCGTATTCCTGTTGCGCGCGACAATAGAATTCCAGGCCCTCCATGCGCGGCATTTTCAAATCGGACAACACCAGCGCTATCGACTCACGCGCCAGCAATTCCAGGGCCGCAAAAGGGTTATCAACGGCGGATACCTTGTAGCCTGCGTCTCTCAACAATGCCGACAGCACCACCAGGTAATTTTTTTCATCATCAACCACGAGAATGTGCTGCATCCGTCCCCTCCCGCAAAGGTATCCATATGCTGAACATCGTGCCTTCTTCCGGAGTGCTCCTCACGCGCATTTCGCCGCCATGACCAATGACGATCTGGTGGGCATTGGCCAGACCCAGACCGGAGCCCCGATCCTTGGTGGTGACAAAGGGATCGAAAATGCGGGATTGCAACTCCTGGGGAATAATTGAACCGGTATTGTGCACCGTAAAGCTTACCCCCTGTCCTGCCGGACCTACCTTTACCCTCACTCGTCCCAGGGCCGGGGTGGCTTCCAGGGCATTGATGACCAGATTCAGCAGAGCCTGCCGCAGCAACCCGCCGTCCAGCCAGGCCTCCAACGGATCAGGCGGGCACTCCGCCAACAAATTCACGCCGCGTTGTTGCGCAAGGGGCTGGCACTCCAGCACGGTGCGGTTCACCAGTTGTCGGGCATCGATAGCATGGCGGTCCGGAGCAGCAGGCCTGCCGAATTTGATAAAATCGTTGATCAAGCCGTTGAGGCGCTGCACCTCCTCCTGCACCACGGACACCAATTGCTCGATATCGTCGCTGCGAGTGCCCAGTTTTTTGGCCAACAGTTGCACCGAGGAAGAAATGATGCCCAACGGGTTGCGAATTTCGTGGGCCATGCCGGCGGACATGCGCCCCAAGGCGGACAACCTGTCCTTACGTCGCAGACTTTCTTCCGCACGGCGCAATTTGCGCAGGGAATCCTGAAGGATTTTTCGGTTGGCAATCAGGCGCCGGTTGAGGTTTTCCTGCTGTTCCAGGCTGCGCTGTTGGCTTGCGGAAAAGGATTGCACCAGCACGCCGATAATGAAAAAGGTGGTCACCACGATCAGCAGTTCCGGCACTTCTTCGGCGCGCAACCCCGGATCCAGATAGAGCACCCTGGGAAACAACGCGGCATACAGCAACGAAGACAATCCGCAGACGGCCAGGGTACGAGAAAGACTCAGGTTGGCGGCGGCTGTCGTAATGGGCAGCAGGTAACCGATCCAATAGAGACTCTCTTCGTCACCATCGGTGGTTGCGCTAATGACAAGCGTACACAGTAGCAGGTAGACGCCCAGATGTGCCGTCATCAATCGGGCCTGCTGGATCTGGCGAGGGGTGAAATAATAGTTCACCAGAGCGTGATAGGCCGCCAGCAACCCTAAACTAATCGCTCCGTACAGCAGATCCGGCCCATGGGCAAACAGAAACAGCAACACCAGCAAAAACATCAGGCTGCCGTTCTGGGCCAGAAATACCGATCGAGAACGCGGATTGGAGACCATAAAACGTCCTTCTGCTGCCTTGCCGCAAACCTGGGGCGGCGCTATGGTAATACAAGAGGAGGCAATCCATGAAACGGCGCGGAAGATTGCTGGCTGTCGGCGATATCCACGGATGTCGATACGCCCTGCAGACCCTGATGGCCCGAATAGTCCCCGCCCGGGATGATCGCATCGTGTTTCTCGGCGACTACATCGACCGCGGCCCCGATCCACGCGGGGTGGTGGAAACGTTGCTGGCCCTTCGCAGCCGGGTGCCCCGCTGCATCTTTTTGATGGGCAATCATGAACGCATGCTGCTTGATGTGCTGGCCGGGCGCAACCTGCCGGTATATCTGGCCAACGGCGGGCTGGTCACCCTGCTCGCCTATCTGGACAAAGGCCACCTGCAGCTGCCTGCTGCCCATCGCGATTTTTTCAACAGCTTGCAACTCTTCTACGAAACGGGCAAGCATATTTTCGTGCATGCCGGCTTGCGGCCCGGTTATTCCCTCAGACAGCAGACCGAAAACGACCTGTTGTGGATCCGCGAAGCGTTTCTGGAATCGATCGCCGACTGGGGCAAAACCGTGGTATTTGGCCACACTCCCATGCGCAAGCCGTACTTCGGATCCCGCCGCATCGGCCTGGACACCGGCGCGGTCTACGGCGGAACCCTCACCGCCTGCGACCTGGGCACCCGCCGCATCTGGCAGGCACGCGAGCCGAACCTTTGACCCGGGAGCCTGTCCGGCCACGCGAATGCTTAAATAATTTACACTAACCTTCCACCCGGTCGCGGCGTAGCAGATCCCCCGCTTGGGCGCCCGCGGGCAGCGGTAGCAGCGCTCGGGCGTTGGGCTGCACCACCGGCAAGGGCGTTCCATCCTCGGCCGTTGGTTCCCGCACCTCGAAGCAGGCCTGGCGCATGCCCGGCCCGATCAATTCCAGCGTCTCGCCGGGAAAGAAGCGATTGCGCCCGATCACCACCCCCCGGCCGTCGGTTTCCACCCGGGTCACCTCCCCGACAAAATCACACCGACGTATGTAACCACCATGGTCGGGTTGTAACTGCGGGTCCTCCTTGCCGAAAAAAAAACCGGTGCTGTAAGGCCTATGGCTGACACTTTCCAATTCCTTCCGCCAGCTTGGCCGGCAGTGCCAGGCGCCAGGGTGCTCCAGGTAACGGTCCAACGCCTGCCGGTAAACCCGGGTCACCGCCGCCACATAGTAACGACTTTTCATGCGCCCCTCGATCTTGAGACTGTCGATCCCGGCCTCGACCAGCTGCGGCAGCTGCTCGAGCAGGCACAGATCCCGGCTGTTCAACACATAACTGCCACGCGCATCCTCCTCGATGGGAAAATACTGGCCGGGACGGGTCTTTTCCACCAGGGCGTAACTCCAGCGGCAGGGCTGGGTGCATAAACCCCGGTTGGCACCGCGATCAGTCATGGCCGCTGACAGTAGACAACGTCCGGACATGGCCACGCACATGGCGCCGTGCACAAAGACTTCCAGTTCCACATCGGTGGCGGCGCGCACAGCGCGAATCTCTTCCAGCCCGAGCTCGCGGGCCAGGTTGATACGCCGTACCCCGGCACGGGCCCAGAAACGGGCAGCCTCGGCATTGGTGGTATTGGCCTGGGTGGAAAGGTGTATTTCTCGGCCAGGGTCGCCAGCCTGCACCAACGCAAGCACCCCCGGGTCGGCCACGATATAAGCATCGAGGTCCAAGGCCCGCAACTGGTCCACATAGACGGCGCAGGCTTCCGTTTCACCGGGCATGAGATAGGCATTTAAAGTCAGATACAGCCGCCGGTTCAGGCGCAGGGTCAGCTCCCGCGCCCGCGCCAACTGTTCCAGGGTAAAGTTATCCGCCTGGGCCCGCAGACCGAAGCGCTCCCCACCTACATAGACCGCATCGGCCCCATATAACAGGGCGGTTTCAAGTTTTTCCAGACTACCGGCAGGCGCCAGCAATTCAGGCTGCAATTTCATGACATCTCCAGGGCAGCAATCGGTTTCAGGGGATTCCCGTTAAAACCAGCGTGTATATCCATCCGCCCCCGGGAACCGAACCTCTCGACATTAACACGAAATACCCTTTTCGCGAAACAGCTTCACACCTCGACAAAAAACCTTTCCCTTGACAAGGTGTTAAAAAGCCTATACTTTTTTAGCAAATCTTCACATTACAGCGTTACTTTTTATGGCTTCCGGATTTGCCGCAAGCCGGGGATGTCTTCATGACCCGTCTATTTGTCTTTTTTGCCCTTGCCAGCGTCCTTTTCTCCGGGTGCGCCATGACCTCTCCCGGCATGGCACCACAGGCCGACAACGGCTTGTCTTTCCTTCGGGCAAGCCTGAACACCCAGAACAGTCTCATAGAGCAACAGAATTTGCGTCTGGACAGACTGGAACAGCAGGTGGCAGAGCAACAGCGACAAATTGGCACCCTGCAGACAGCCTTGGCGGCACAAAAGGTCACCCCTGTCGGGGAAAACACCACCCTGGCAAGCCAAGCGCCTGAAACCGAGGCGCGGTCGACCGCCGCTTCCCCGACCGAAACCTACCTCAAGGCCTTCGGTGATTACGCTTCAGGCCGCTACAACCAGTCCATTGAAGGCTTTGAAACCTTTTTGAATCACTTTCCCACCAACAATTATGCTGGCAACGCCCAATTTTGGCTCGGAGAATGCTATTACAAACTTGGACAATTCGCTCGATCCGTCCAGGAATTCCAAAAAGTTGTCGACAATTACCCGCTCAGCGATAAAGCACCGGACGCCTTGCTGCGCATGGCGCCGGCACTGCGTCAGCTCAATCAGTACGAGAAGGCCAGGCAGGCCCTGCAGACTCTGCAGCAACGCTACCCGAACAGTGTCGCCGCCCGTAAAGCCCTGGTGGAGCCCTGACACGGAAGATCTGTCATCAATTTATGCAGGTGGAAACTTGCGCGGTTCTCCACCTGACTGCCATCTCACGGGGGATATTCCATGAAAAGCATCTGCAAAGCCCTGCTGGTCCTGTGTCTGCTGTTCCCGCTTGCAGCCATAGCGCAATCGCCGGAGCAGATATACACCATCAAAAAGGGAGATACGCTGTGGGGCGTCTCGGAAAAATTCATCAAGGACCCCTACTACTGGCCTAATCTATGGGCCAATAACCCCTTTATCACCAACCCCCACTTCATTTACCCCGGACAAAAGGTCGCCATTCGCGATGGACGGCTGGTCCTTCTGCCGGGCCAGGTCGAAGCATCGGCAACACAGCCTGTCGAAATGGATAGCGTGCCCATCGAGCCGGTTGAAGAAATATCCGTCAAAGGCATGGCTGGAACCGAAGGGTTTGTCACCCTGGACGCGATTCAGAGCGCCGGAACCCTGGTCGATGCCACCGATGATCGGATTCTGTTAAGCTACCAGGACCAGATATTCGTAAAAATCCAAGACCCTGACCTGCAACCTGGAGACCTCTATACCCTGGTCGAGGTGGGTGAAAAGATTAAACATCCCGTCACCAAGGAGGTGCTCGGTCATCGGGTGAGTTATCTTGGAGAAGCCCAGATCACCGCCACTACCCCACCCGTGGCAACCGCCGTCATTCGCCGCGTAGCCAAAGAGATCACCCGAGGCGCCCTGTTGATCCCGACAGAGCCGACAAACCGCGAAGTTATTCTCAAAAAAGCCGCCCTCCCCCTGACGGGTTACATTATCGCCAACAACCGGGAAAAAATCGCCTTGAGTCAGTACGACGTCATCTATCTTGACCTCGGCTTCGAAGACGGTCTTGAACCCGGCAACATGGTTTACCTGTCGCGTCCGCGCCAAACCACCCACCGGACTCTGCCGGGCCATCGCATGGAATTGCCCGATGAACTGCTGGGAGCGGCAGTGGTTTTGAGCACCCAGCCGCAAACCTCGGCGGCATTGATACTGAAATCGGTCAACTCCATTTATACTGGTGATCGGGTTTATACGGTGGATCGGTAGAGTAGAACTCCCCACCTCATGGAAAAAAAGGATTGAATGACTTCAATCCTTTTTTTGTGGAGCCCGACGACAGGCTCCAGGATGCAGGATAAACTGATCATGACCCCCAGAGAACAATCCTGGCTTCGACTGCACCTCACCCCAGGGCTTGGCCGAGTCGGCATCATCCGTCTGATGGAAGCTTTCGGCTCACCCGAGGCCGCTCTCGAGGCCAGCCCCCGGGAATGGAAAAGACGGGCGAACGTGAGGGGAGCAGTGGCCGAAGCACTGCCGGGTGAGAAATCGCCCCTTTTTTTGCATACCCTCGAGCATCTCTCGCTGCTTGCCGTGAATATCGTCTCCATGTGGGATGAAGACCGCTATCCCGCCCTGCTGCGCTCCATCTACGACCCACCTGCGCTTCTTTACGTCAGAGGGTGCCTTCCTCGCCAGCCGGGACTGGCCGTGGTGGGCGCGCGACAAGCTTCCCCAGCCAGCCAACGTCTCACCCACACCATCTGCCGGCAAATCGCCGCCAAAGGCATTGCCATCGTCAGCGGTCTGGCTCGTGGCATCGACCGCGCCGCCCACGAAGGAGCGCTGGCCGCAAACGGCATCACGGCGGCGGTGCTTGGCTGCGGTATCGATCGTATCTATCCCCGGGACAATGAACATCTGTTCCAGGCTATTCCGGAACAAGGCGGGGCCATCTTGTCGGAATACCCGCCGGATACACCGCCCCTGGCCGGGCATTTCCCGGGTCGCAACCGTATCATCAGCGGGATGTGCCAGGGGGTTCTGGTTGTGGAAGCGGCAGCACGCAGCGGATCCCTGATTACTGCCGAGTTTGCCCTGGACCAGGGACGTGAAGTATTCGCCATCCCGGGACCAGCCTACAGCCCTGCCAGTTGGGGCACCAACCAGCTTCTCAAGGATGGTGCCCGCCTGGTCACCGAAAGCGCCGATATTCTGGACGTTCTTCTCCCCGGCCTGGCCGGAAACCTGGCCGTGCCCGAGGACGATCCCCTGGAAAAACAACTTTCCGGCCAGCCCCTTAAGGTTTATCGTGAGCTGCAGGACTGCCCCCTGCATATCGACGAACTGGCCGGGAAATGCGGCTTGACACCCATGGAGGTTTCCGCTATTTTACTCCACTTGGAACTTGCCAACGGAGCAATTCAGCTTCCCGGCATGCGCTTCGTGCGCAAACGGAGCTCCTGAGCAGATGGAGGTTTATGACCGGAAACCCTCTCAAAGAACGGGTCTTGGCCATCGTTAGCATCATCGCCCATTACATTATGGAAGATGGGCAGCTGCCAACAAACGGCGACCTTATCGAGGAATTGCTGGCTATCGGGTTTGAGTCTGAAGAGATCGATGCGGCCTTTCACTGGATGGAAAACCTGTCCTTGCATCAGAATGCCGAACAGCTCACTCAAAGCCTGTCTATACCAAGTCAACGCATCTTTACATCCGAAGAATGTCAGGCTATTGCGAGGGATGCGCGCGGCTTTCTGATGCGCGTGCGCGAGATGGGCATCATTGACGAAAATGTTCTGGAGGAAATCATCCAGAAAGCTTTGCACACCGATGAAGATGAAGTCAGCCTCAAGGATATCAAAACCCTGACAGCACTGACCCTCTTCTCCCATTCACACCACGAATGGATGCGCGAAGTCGATTGCTTCATGGATGATGACTGGACTCGGCTTTACCACTGAAACCTTTAAGGCTGCGGATGATCTGCAGCCTTTTCGTTTCATGGTTAGCCCGGGGACCAGAGACATGACCTCCTCAATAGACAGACCTTCAAATCGAGGCATTCATGGCACAATCCCTGGTAATTGTCGAATCGCCCGCCAAGGCGAAAACCATCGAAAAATTTCTCGGCCCGGGCTATAAGGTCCTGGCTTCCTACGGTCACGTGCGAGCCCTGCCCAGCAAACAGGGTTCCGTCGACGTGGAACATAATTTTGCCCCCCTGTACCACATTCTTCCCGAAAGCCAGAAGCACATCGAGCTCCTCAAGAAAGAGGTCAAAAAAAGCCACGAACTGATCCTGGCTACTGACCCCGACCGCGAGGGAGAAGCGATCGCCTGGCATCTGCTGGAAGCGCTGGAAATCCCCCAAAATGCCAAGACCCCGACGATCAAGCGGGTTACTTTTCATGAAATAACCAAAAACGCCATCCAGGAAGCGATCGCCCACCCCGGGCATATTTCCCGCGAGTTGGTCGATGCTCAACAGGCCCGCTCGGTGCTCGACTACCTGGTCGGGTTCAACCTGTCGCCTTTTTTATGGAAGAAGATCCGTTACGGATTATCTGCCGGCCGGGTGCAGTCCGTTGCACTGCGTCTGGTCTGCGAGCGGGAAAAAGCGATTCAGGCCTTCGAACCGCGCGAGTACTGGACCATCGAAGCCCAAATGGGCACCGAACAGGGTGCGGTTTTCCAGGCCCGGCTGCACGCCGTAGACGGCCAGACCCTCGATAAATTCGACATTGCCCGGCAAGAGCAGGCGCAGGACCTGGTCACTGCCATTGCAAGCGAGTCGTTCCAGGTCCGGAATCTCAAGCAGACGTCCAAAAAGCGCAACCCCGCCGCGCCTTTCACCACCAGTACCTTGCAGCAGGAAGCCAGCCGCAAACTGGGATTCTCCGCCCGCAAGACCATGACGGTGGCGCAGAAACTCTACGAGGGGATCGACATCGGCAACGGTCTCGAAGGTCTTATCACCTACATGCGTACCGACTCGGTGGCGCTGTCGCAGGTCGCAACCAGCGAAGCCCGTGAAGTCATCACCCGCATGTACGGTGCCGATTACGCGCTCGACGAACCACGGGTCTTCAAAAACAAGGCCAAAAATGCCCAGGAGGCTCACGAAGCGGTGCGCCCCACCTCCCTGGCCAACCTGCCGGACAAGATCAAGCCTTATTTGAGTTCCGACCAGTTCAAGATGTACCGGCTGATCTGGCAGCGCACCGTGGCCTCACAGATGGCCCCCGCCATTCTGGACGCCACCACCGTCGACATCGGTGCCGGCGAACGCTTTATGTTCCGCGCCTCCGGCCAGGTGATTCGCTTCGCCGGCTTCATGAAACTGTATATCGAAGACATCGACAATCCCGAGGACCAGGACAATGCGGGAGAGAGCACTCTGCCACCCCTGGAGCAGGAGCAACCCCTCGATTGCCGCGAGTTGCTGCCGGCGCAGCACTTTACCCAACCGCCACCGCGCTATACCGAGGCCAGTCTGGTCAAGACCCTCGAGGAGCATGGCATCGGCCGCCCATCGACCTACGCCTCCACCCTTAACACCCTGGTCACCCGCAAGTACGTGCGCCTCGAAAAACGCGCATTTTATACCGAGGATGTGGGAATGGTGGTGAACGATCTGCTGGTCAACCATTTCAACAAATACGTCGATTACGATTTCACGGCCCAGATGGAAGAGGACCTGGACGCCATCTCGCGCGGCGAACGGGAATGGCAACCGGTTCTGCACGATTTCTGGGGGCCGTTCATCACCCTGCTCAAGGAAAAGGAAACCCAGATTTCCAAGCAGGATGTCACCACCGAAAAAACCGACCGCACCTGCCCCGAGTGCAGCAAGCCGCTGGTGATCAAGCTCGGCAGAGCAGGGCGGTTTCTGGCCTGTTCCGGGTTCCCCGAATGCCGCTACACTGAACCGTTGAATGGTGCCGAACGTGAAGAGCCGACCATTTCGGATCAGACCTGCGACAAATGCGGCGCCCCCATGCTCATCAAGGAGGGGCGCTACGGCAAGTTCCTGGCCTGTTCGGCCTATCCGGCCTGCAAGAATATTCAGCCCCTGGTCAAGCCCAAATCCCTCGGTATCACTTGCCCGCAATGCGGCGAAGGCGAGTTGATGGAGAAGAAAAGCCGCTACGGCAAAATCTTCTATTCATGCAACCGCTATCCGCAATGCAAATATGCCCTGTGGGATCTGCCCATCGAGGAACCCTGCCCCAAGTGCAAATTTCCGCTGGTGGTGGAAAAAGTCACCAAGCGCCAGGGCACCTTCCGCAAATGTCCCCAGGAGACGTGCGATTGGACCGAAGTGCTGATTGCGCCGGAACCTAAAGCCAAGGCTGCCCCTAAAAAGGCTGCGGCAAAAACCGCCCAACCCAAAACGGCGGAAAAGAAAAGCACTAAGGAAAAAGCACCGGCTGAAAAGCCGGTTGCAGCCAAAAAGAGCCCAGCCAAAAAGGCATCAGTTGAAAAGCCGACCGCCAAAACGGCTGCAAGCAAAAAGGCCGCACCGAAAAAGGCGGCGGCTAAAAAGACGGCAAAGACTGACGACAAGGAATAGCGCCGTTGCCTTTTACATCGATTCTTACGGGCGACCGGGCTTTTGGGCCCGGTCGCTTCTGCATTTTAAGCGCCCACATGACAGGCGCCGCGAGACGACTATGACCCATACCAATCAATCATCCCCCGGATTAACCATCATCGGTGCCGGCCTGGCCGGTTGCGAGGCGGCCTGGCAGGCCGCCGGGCAAGGTCTGCAGGTGACTCTGCACGAGATGAAGCCGCACACGTTTTCCCCCGCCCACCACAATCCGGACCTGGCCGAACTGGTCTGTTCCAACAGTCTGCGCGGGGCGGGGATGAACAATGCGGTCGGCTGCCTGAAGGAAGAATTGCGGCGTTGCGGGACGCTTTTTATGCAGGCCGCCGATGCCACCGCAGTCCCTGCAGGCGGCGCGCTGGCCGTCGATCGGGATGCGTTTGCACGCTATATCACCGAGCGCATCAGCCAGCACCCTCTCATCACCCTGCAACATGGCGAGCAAACCGGCATCCCCACCGAAGGTACGGTCATCATCGCCACCGGACCGCTGACCTCGGACGCCCTCGCTGCGGAGATCGCCCGCCTGACCGGCAGTCAGCACCTCTACTTTTACGATGCCATTGCGCCGATCATCGAAGCCGACAGCATCGATTTCAGCATCGCCTGGAAAGCTTCGCGTTACGGCCGCGGCGGTGCTGACTACATCAACTGCCCGTTGTCGCGGGAAGAATACTTTGCCTTTGTCGAGGCCCTGAAAGCCGCGGAAAAGGTGCCGGGCAAAGCGTTTGAAAAGGTGGTGCACTTCGAGGGTTGCATGCCGGTGGAAGAAATGGCGGAACGTGGCGACCTGACGTTGGCCTTCGGTCCCATGAAACCGGTGGGCCTGCCCGATCCCCGCACCGGCCGCGATACCTTTGCCGTGGTGCAACTGCGCCAGGACAACCGGCACGCCACCCTGTTTAACATGGTCGGCTTTCAGACCAAGCTGACCTGGCCGGAGCAGCGCCGCATCTTCCGCACCATCCCCGGCCTGCAAAATGCCCGCTTTGAACGTCTTGGCAGCATGCATCGCAACACCTTCATCAACGCTCCGACCTGCCTGGACCAACACCTGCGCCTGAAAACCGATGGCCGACTGTTTTTTGCCGGTCAGATCACCGGGGTGGAAGGTTATGTCGAATCGGCCGCCTGCGGTTTCCTGGCCGGCCTGTTCGCAGCGGGGCAACTGCTAAACACCCCTGTTCCGCTGCCGCCGGCAAGCACCGCCCTGGGTGCCCTGCTCGGCCACCTGGCCTTATCCAGCCCCGACGATTTTCAGCCGATGAACGTCAACTACGGGTTATTTCCGCCCCTGGAGGATCGCAAGCGCAAGCGCGCCGACCGGCGACTGGCCATGGCCGAACGCGCCCTGTGCGAACTGGAACCATGGCGACGGCAGGTACTGCCGCATACCCCCGAGGCGCCTCCTTTGACGCAGGAAGATACTCATGAAGCCTGACCCGATTTTTTCTCCCGATGGATTGAAACACGGCATCGTGCTGGCTTCGGCCTCGCCGCGCCGGAGCCAGTTGTTGGCCGGAGTGGGCATCGTCTTTACTGTTGTCCCCAGCGAGGCACCGGAAGATATGTTGCCGCAGGAGACGCCGCAGCAGCACGTCACGCGCCTGAGCCTGCTCAAGGCCCGCGAAGTGGCAGACCGGGACGAAGTAGCGGGACGCTGGTTCATCGGCAGCGACACGGTGGTGGTGCGCGACACCACCATCCTTGGCAAACCGGCCGATGCCGGCGACGCCGCCGCCATGCTGCGTTCCCTCTCGGGGCGCAGCCACAGTGTCATCTCCGGCTACGCCGTCATCGACCGGGTCTCCGGGCAGGAGGTGGCTGCCGCAGTCACGACCGTGGTACGGTTCCGGGAGTTGACAGAGCGGGAGATTCAGGGGTACATTGCCACCGGTGAGCCATTCGGCAAGGCAGGCGCGTATGCCATCCAGGGCATCGGCGCTTTCATGATTCCTGCCATTGAAGGCAGCTATACCAACGTGGTCGGCTTGCCCCTGTGCGAGGTGGTCGAGACCCTGGAGCGACTGGGCGCCGTGCGTCTGTTCGAGGCCGAGCTGCCCCGATCCGCCCATTTGGAATCCCCCTCCTGACCCGTATGCCGGCCACCGGAAGGATCCGACATGAGTATCCAGGCTAACCTGCAAGACATCCGTGATCGCATGGCCGCCGCCTGTAAGCGTGCCGGCCGTAACCCGGACACCGTCCGGTTGGTGGCGGTCTCCAAGACCAAGCCTGCCGCCATGATCGATCAGGCGGCTGCCGCCGGTCAGACCCTGTTTGGCGAAAATTACGTGCAGGAGTTTGTGGCCAAGACCGAAGAAGTCACTGCACCGGTTACGTGGCATTTCATCGGCAGCCTGCAGACCAACAAGGTCAAATACCTGGCCGGCAAGGTGGCCATGATCCATTCCGTGGACCGACTGTCCCTGGCAAAGGAGATCGACCGCCAGTGGAGCAAACTCGACAGCCCCGTGGACATCCTTATTCAGGTCAATCTCGGCGAAGAGGAAACCAAGTCGGGAACCGACGAGGCGGCCCTGCAGGATCTGGTGCGCCAGGTGGCGGCACTGCCGTACCTACGCATCCGCGGCCTGATGGCCCTGCCGCCCTATCTGGACGACCCCGAACAGGTGCGGCCTTTTTTCCGCCGCCTGCGCCAACTGGCCGATGGCATTGCCGCGCTGAAGCTTCCGGGAGTCGAGATGCGGGAGCTGTCCATGGGTATGAGCCACGACTTTGAAGCCGCCATCGAGGAAGGTGCCAGCCTGGTGCGGGTCGGTTCAGCCATCTTCGGTTCACGCTATTGAGGTCGTAGCATGCCTGATTCTTCCCAGCCCCGCGCCCTGTGGGGATCACGTCTCGGTTTTATCCTGGCGGCGGCCGGCAGCGCCGTCGGTCTCGGTAACATCTGGAAGTTCCCCTACATCACCGGCAACAACGGCGGCGGTGCTTTCGTACTGGCCTACCTGATCTGCATTGCCCTGGTCGGCCTGCCGATCATGATGGCGGAGCTGATGATCGGCCGCCATACCCGGCGCAACGCGGTCGGTGCCTTCATGAGCCTGGCGGGACGCCGTTCACCCTGGCAACTGGCGGGCTGGGTCAGCATTCTGGCCGCGTTTATCATCCTGTCCTACTATTCGGTGGTCGCCGGCTGGACCCTGGACTATCTGTTTCGTGCCCTGCAGGGCGCCTTTGCCACCCCACCCGGAGCCGGGCCTGGCCAGATCGCGACGCACATCCATGCGCTGTTCGACGGCCTGGAAAAAAGCGGTATGCGGCAGTTACTGTGGCACTTCACCTTTATCATGCTGTGTCTGGGCATCGTTATCGGCGGGGTGCAAAAAGGCATCGAACGCTGGAGCAGGATCCTCATGCCGATTCTGCTGGGATTGCTGGTATTGCTGTTTATCAACGGCATGCTCAGCGACGGTGCGCGACAGGGGCTGGAATTCATGTTCCGTCCCGATTTTCATAAACTGACCCCCGGCGCCGTACTCGAAGCGCTGGGGCATGCCTTTTTTACCCTGTCCCTCGGCATGGCGGCCATGATTACCTACGGCTCCTACCTTAGCCGCCAGGAAAATCTGTTCGACGCCAGCCTGCGTATCGCGTTGCTCGACACCGGTATCGCCCTGATTGCCGGCCTGGCTATTTTCCCTGTCGTGTTTTCCGCCGGCTTGCACCCCGGTGCCGGTCCGGGGCTGGTTTTCAAGACCATTCCGATGGTGTTCTCGAGCCTGCCGGGCGGCAACATCCTGGCCCTGCTGTTCTTTTTACTGCTGGCTTTCGCCGCCTTGACCAGTGCCATCTCGCTGCTCGAATCCCAGGTCGCTTACCTTATCGATGAGCGCGGCTGGGGCCGCAAACAGGCCACTGCCGGCCTGGCTGTTCTGGCCTTTATGGTCGGCATCCCCTCGGCGCTGTCGAGCAACCTCCTCACCCACCTCACTCCCATCGGCGAACTGGGCGTGTTCGATTCCATCGATCTGATCGCTTCCAATTACCTGCTGCCTATCAGCGGCCTGCTCACGGCCCTGTATGTCGGCTGGTTCTGGAGCGGCCATGCCGAGAAGGAAGAGCTGCTGGCCGGCAATGCCGGCTGGATCTACCCCACCTGGCATTTTTTGATCCGTTTCGTGGCGCCGGTGGCCGTGGCCGTTATTCTTTATTACAAGATTCAGGAAACGGGTCTGTTCGCTTTTGTGGGGCGCCTGTTCTGACCTGCCCCGAACCCGGAGGTGCGTGTCATGGCTTTTGATACCCTGTTGTTCGACCTGGACGGCACCCTTATCGACTCGGCGCCCGACCTTGGTACCGCGGTGAATCTGCTGCGCGCCGAACTCGACCTGGGGCCACTGCCCCTCGATCAGGTCCGAGAGTATGTCGGCGACGGTGCCACCATGCTGGTTCGCCGCGCGCTGCCGGAACCGGTTTTTTCCGAGCAGCACCTGCGGCGCTTTTTGCAGCTTTACGATGAACACCTCCTCGATCAGACGGTCCTCTATCCGGGCATCGACGAGTTTCTCATAGCCCACCAGGGCAAAAATATGGCCGTCATCACCAACAAGCCCATCGACCTGACCATGCGTCTGCTGTTCGAGCTGGGCCTCACGGCCTTTTTTACCAGTATCGTCGGCGCCAACGGCAGCCTGCCCAAAAAGCCCGACCCCGCTCCCTTGTTCATGGCTTTGCGTGACATGCAAGCCGATGTCGACAGTGCCGTCATGATCGGTGATCACCATACCGACCTGCGTGCCGGCCAGGCTGCCGGGGTCAAAACCTGCTTTTGTGCCTGGGGCATGGGGCGCACGGACGGATATCCCTATGACTATCTGGCCAAAACCCCGCAGGATCTGCTGCGCCTGTTTCCGGCCTGAGCCGGAAGCGATCGTACCGGTTGTTGCCGCCCATATACTCTCAGCGTCTGAAGGTGCCTGCGAAAAAAGACCTTGCCACCCCAAACGAGCGGCCCTACAATGAGGCAACGAGGAGAACGGCATGCAAGAGAAAAAACACCCCTGTCCCGACTGCCAATTCTGCCAATGGTGTTCCGATACACGCTGTGGCGTCTGTCTTGGACACGGCAGATCGTGCCGAAAAAAACTCTCCATCGCGGAACAGATCGAACTCTATGAAAAGGTCAACCGCGAGTTTGCCGAGAAAAAAGCCCGGGAAGCTTTGACCAGCCCCCCGTGTCGGTGTAAAAAATAAGGCCGTTTCCAGGGGAAACGGCCTTCGACATATCGTATTCGGAAACCTTCAGCTCCCGATTTTTTTCATTTCCCCCTCACCTGACCCAACATGAGTTGACCACCATGACACCACCCAAGGAAGTCCCATCCTACGTAATTTACGGTTTTTTTCTGACCGGCCTGCTGTCTTCCCTGTGTTTCCGGGTTCTGCCCATGACCAACACCTTGTGGCCGGAGTTGTTTCGCCCCATCTGGTATGTCGGGGTCATCGGCTACTGCATGTTTTTCCTCTACCGTTACAGCATTACTCGTAAACGCCGCCGCACCATCATCGGTATGGACCTTCTGGCCAAGCTCAAGGCCGGCACGCTTGGCGACGATGACCGCGAAGCGATTCGCTATATCCTGTCGTCCCTGACCGTCAGCAAGGAAGGCTTGAACTACCTGATCATTTTTGTTTTGTCGGTGGTCGCCATCGCCGTGGACCTGGCCATGCATCTGTGAGCGAAAAGTAGTGCTGAGTGCTGAGAAAATTGTAGCCGGCCCATGGATAGTCCGACAGCCTCCTAGCTTTTCCCCAACTCCCGTGAGCGGTTCGCCGCATTGGCTACCGCCTGGATGAGCGCCGCACGCAAGCCCTTCTCTTCCAACGCCTTGACCGCCGCAATGGTGGTGCCGCCGGGTGAACAGACCTTGTCGCGCAGCACCGCCGGATGTTCGCCGCTTTCCTTCACCAACTGCGCTGTACCGAAGACCGTCTGGGTCGCCAGAGCCAGGGCCGTATCCATGGGCAGGCCCTCCAGTACGCCACCGGCGGCCAGCGCCTCGATCACCATATAAACATAGGCCGGACCGCTGCCGGACAAGCCGGTGACGGCGTCCATCTGCGCTTCGCTGACCACATGCACCGTGCCGACCCCTTCGAACAGGTGTACAGCAGTGGCCAGGTCCTCCCTGGTCGCATGCGTGCCGGGGCACAGTGCAGTAGCGCCGGCGCCGACCAGGGCCGGAGTATTGGGCATGACCCGCACCACATGCGGCGCTCCGGTGAAATATTCTTCCAGAGAGCGACTGGTTACCCCGGCGGCAATCGACACCAGCAGTTTGCCTTTGCCGAATGCCGCGGCGATACCCGGCATGGCAGCGGGCACGATTTGTGGTTTGATGGCCAGTACGATCAGATCACTGTGCTGCACGACCTCCCCGGCTTCGCTGCTGCAGGTAACACCGTAACGCTCCGTCAACTGCCGGGCGCGCGACTCGTTGGGCTCGGCCACCCGGATGTTGCCGGCCGGAACCTTGGAGTTGATCAACCCCTTGATGAGGGCCTCGCCCATATTGCCGCCGCCGATAAAACCGATATTGCCCAATTCTGCCATGATATGGGGATCCTTTCCCGTTGGTTTTTCATCCGTTAAAATACTGAATAGTCGTTATCAAGTAAAGACGAACCCTGTCTCTTGGTCAAGGCTGCGTTCGATGTATGGGCAGCTGTTTTTTTGAATAGGAAACCACCACAGGGATATCTACAGGGACATTATTCCAGAGGGTGTACCCGATCAAAGACATCTCACGCTCGTTCGCTTTTCTCACTAAAGCCGCAATGTCGCTAAGGAGGACAAACCCGGTTTTCTTGGCGCCTTTGCGGCTTTAGCGACTGAAGGAAGCGGGCGTGAGTATAGTCTGTTTTTGATTTTCGGTATTTCACCCATCTTTTTCAGATCAAGGCAAACCATCCAACGTTCGCTCATCGATCAGCGGAAACTTTCCCGCATATAAATCATCCCCGGCCTTCCCTTGTACAACCCGAAACTGGCGCGGGCAGTCGGGGCGTTGTCGTGGCTGCCGTCCCCATCCCAGTCGTAACGCAGCCAGGGTAGCAGCGACAGATCGGTCCGCACCTGGATATAGCCGTTGGAGCCCGGGGCACTGAAGCTCAGTCCGGCATCGCCAGCCAGCATGGGGCTGCGCAAGGTGGCGCTGCTGCTGCCGCTTCCGACAGCAACCGGTTGATCGCCGGGGGCGTCATTCAACAGTAGCTGGGTGAGCGCAAAAGGAGTGCATCCGTCCTGCCAATTCTGCCTGAAAGCGGTGCCGTCAAAGTACTCGGTGCGCATGGGCATGGGCAAGGCCAGCAATTCCGAACCGTAAGCATTTTTCAGGGAGATCCGCCCCCAACGCATGGTCTTGCCGTGATCGAAGGCGATGCCGTTACCAGCTGTCGCCGCGCCAAACGTCACGGGATTGTCAGTGGCGGCAATACCATCCGCATCCAGCACATTGATCGACAGGCTGATATCGGCATCGAAGGGAGCGACCGGAGCGCCGCGCACAAAACGCATGCCGCTGCCGGAATCGAAAGTCAGCAATCCCATACCGCCGCCCAAATCCGAAATCACCGGATCGGTGGCCGGGATGCCGGTGAGATCGAGGGTCCCCTGGGCCGCGCTGTAGGTCTTGCCTGATAGGGTCGCGTTGGTGATTTTCCACCACTCACCGGTATAGTTGGCGGTGGTGTCTCCCTGACTGTTCTTGGCGGTGACAGTAATGACCGGAGCCATGGCGTAGTCGAACGCCTGTCCGACATAGGTAAAACCGCCGACGCTGCAGGCAGTGGCGAACAACGGGCTGTTAGGCGATGCGACAAAATGGTGCGGCGTAAAACGGCCGATAGTGGCGCTACCGGTCACATCGATGCCGCTGCCCAGATAGTTGGCCACCTGTGCCTGCAGGGTCACGGTACCGACCTCGCTGTAAGCAGCCGGACCGCTTACAACTCCCGCGTTGTAAGCCCCAGCTGCAAAGGGACCGCCGGTAAACTCCCCGGCAGCGGGATTGGCGGCCGTGGCCTCAAGGTCCGTGAGCGCGGCGAAACTTGGCGTCACACTGCCACCTGAACAAACCCCGGCGATCTCAACTTTAAAATCCTCCCCGGCCGGCCAATGCGGGTTGCCGTTGGATGTCGCATTGTTCAGCAGGATGGTTCCATCGGTAGTGGCACGTACGCGCAGATGATGGGGAGACACAACGAATTCGGGGCTGCTGCCGAGCATCTTCAATCCCGTTTCATCGCCGGTGCCCACATAGGCGGCATCAAGACGCAGCTTGCCGGCATCGGCATAGTTGACGACCAAGGTACTTCGAGCCTGTCCGTCAAAATCGAGGGGCACAGCTGCGCTTCCAACAAGGGGCAGCATCGTGCCGTTTACCAGCAGGCGTGTAACGGGGGAGCCGGGATCCAGATAGGCGGTAGATAAATTAACCGGTCGGTTTTTCTGGTTGGCGAAACTGCGATCACCTACACAAGCCTGGGTGGCGTCGTCCTTGCGTACCGCCTGAATGTTGACTGCCGTTGAATCCTGACAGGCAGTCAGGTTGGACACATCAAAAATAAATCCGGAGTCATGGAAAGCTATCGAACAATCGCTGGCCATGCCATTGGCGTAGCAGCGTAAAGGCTGGGTGGCCGCCACCGTAGCCGAAGCAATTCCAATTGTTGCATTGCCTTCTGTATTTTTTCGCAAATACAACGGCGGCGAGACCCCCGTAAAGGTCGTGGAGTTTGTGCCACCGCCCCATGTACCGGAAGATGAGAGAGTGACGGTTGTTTCGACATCGGAATTGTTGGAACAACTGGCATCCGTACAGGCCTGTACCGACACCGAAGCGGCCTGGCATGTCAGGGCATCAGTGGGATGGTAGATGCGGTAGTGATCGATCTGGGCCAAAGCTCCCTGATTGGACCCATTGGGAGATGTTTCGTCGGCTGCCCCGGATTTTTTAAAGGGGGACCAATTCCCCGTGCCATCCGGGAGCCTCTGCGCCCCCTTGATCCCCGGCCCGAGATCCACGTTGTTATCCGCTACGGCACTGCAGGCGTTGTTCTGATGCACGTAGCCATTGACGGAGAGATAGTCGATGACATTATCCAGATAATCGCGAACGGTAATATCCATGCCTTTGATATCCATCGACTGGTTCGATGGATAGAACATGAAGTAGGGGTTCCCAAAAACATACTCAATCCATTCTCCACCATCCAAATTATAGTCCCGGCACTCGTCGCGGTTGCCTTGCTGATGACATATACGAATCGACCATCCGCCAGACAACCACAGCGCAAGGCTATTAGAAAGCAGCTTGGTCTCCACAAAGGCAGCACCGGTCCCTTGACCATCATAAACCTCGTTGATGACCACATCTCCCACAAAATCCGAACATGCCGCATTGGCCCATGATGGAATCAGGATGAGTATCATCGCCCACCATAAATACACATAAGCACTGAACCTGGACATCATATGTTTGATCCAGACTTCATGGTGTAGCCCCCGTCACCCGCCCGCGCACCTGTCGCGAAACATAATCAGTGCTGCCGTAAGTTCCCGATTGTGCCAAGGAGGTCAAGCTATAGACCTTGAAGGTTTGCCCCCCCTCCGTAAAGGACTCCTCGCTGCAGGTCACGTTCACGGTAAAACCATCGACGGTAAATGAATCCGCTGCGCAGGCACCGTTTGCAAGACTCTGATAAACGCCCCACTCCAGCCCGCTGCGGGCCGCATGATAAGCCCGCGCCCCCTGCAGCGCCCACAGCGAGGTGCGGCTCTGCACGCCGCTCATGGTCACCATGAAGCCGCCCAACACCGCCAGCACCAGCAGGATAAACAGCGCGGTGACGATGGAAAATCCCTTTTGCGAACCGACCATTCCTCGCTCGGTCATGGCGCGTTCTCCACGTGTACCTGCTGCAGCAAAGTGATGGCTTCGCCCTGTTCGGCCAGCTGCAAACGCATGGCGACAAGTCCGGCCCGTTCGGGCGTGCCCGGATGATACACGAAGGAACAGGCATTCAGATGCCGGGTCATGATCGCGGCACTGCCGCCGGGAGTGGCCGATTGCGCAGTGGAAATGGCATAGCCGGAATAACGGGTCAGGGTGCCGGAAACCGTGTCGCACACGTAGCTGACCGGTTCATCCACCAGGAAAAACCGTTGATAGGGGGAGGAACGAGGGAAACGGTCCTGAGGAGTGAAATTGATGTGTGTTGCGCTGCTGCCTGCCGCGACTGTGCGCCGGTTGTCATTCGAGTTGTAGGCATTGCCGCTGGGGCCGCCGGAAGCCAGGTTGTAAATCACCAGGTCATCCCCGACGCTCGGCGCGGCAGACAGGGTACCGAGCACGTCGAATCCGTCGGTGTCATCCTGAATGAAATCGAGTACATTGCCCGGACCATCGACACGATAGCGACCGCCATCCACGGTATGCAAAACTTCGAGGCACTGATCGCCGCAGCCGATGCGCACACTGTTGGGCAACGCCTGGCGTATATCGCGCTGCATCCGACGCAGGGAACTTTCCGCGGCGTCCACCAGAGTCGCGCGTCGCGACAGATCGAGATATCCTTCGATGGGGCGCGCAATGAACATCCCTCCAAGCGCCGCCAGGATACCGATGATCACCATCACCACGATCATCTCCACCAGGGTGAAGCCGCGTTCGGGATGATGGCGGAAAGAAGGCTGCAGCATCGGGACCTCGGTATAAAATGAAATCAATACAAGTTGTTTTTTTTACCGCTGAGATCGCAGAGGGCGCGGAGAAAGGCAGCTACTCTTAATGTTTTTCTCTGCGAACTCAGTATTCTCAGCGGTTAATTTGATTTTCTGGTTAAGCACTATTCTAAAATTGTCCCAAATCCTCTAAAACCGATACGTCGCAGGCGTGTAGTGGACAAACAAATTTAATTTTTACCACGAAGGACACGAAGAGCACGAAGAAATACTTGCAAAACAATACCTTATGGTTTTTCCTTACCTTAATTATTCCCTTCGTGTCCTTCGTGACCTTCGTGGTTAAAGCTTTTAGATTCTGCATTTTTTGCCTCAGGGACCCAAAAAACCACAAAAGTGCAAAAAGATCGAAGGGCAAAACAAATCACTGGAGCCAAGTGCATAACCAGATTTTATTTTTCATTACCATCAATAATTGATGCCTTCGCAAAACGCATAAGATGGCTAAGCAAAAATTTCGTCCTACAAGGCTTGGTGTTTTTTCAGGGACGAAGGCATACATAGAGTATGTCGAGGTCCTGAAAAAATGCCGTAACGCTATAGGGCGGATTTTTTGCGACGCCATCAATAATTGGTGCGGTGACCGCTCAAAGTCAGGTTGATGCCGCCAGGATGGCTCACCGTTACCGTCATCTTTTTGCAGTTCGCCGCCGAAATCCCGTTCAAAGCCGTGCCTGCCACTGCCACCGAGATCGTATAAGCCTCCAGCCCGGCGATCGCCGTGCCTTCCTGGTCGCGGGCGCCGACATCATTCAGGCCGTTGTAGTCATCCACATCGTCCAGCAGATCACGCGCCGTTTCGCCGTCCACCCCATCCGGATCGGTAAACGAGCGCAGCATCGCCTCTTCCAGATACGCTTCGGCTATGGCCACAGCCTGGTGTTGCAGCATGGGATCGGCGCTGTGCTGCACGGTATAATTCATCACCATCAACACTCCGCCCAGGGCGATGGAAACCACCACCATGGAGATCACCAGTTCGATCAGAGTAAAACCCCGATCATGCCTGCTGCCGTTTATCCCGCTCATAAATCATCCACGTAGCCGCTCTCGCCGACAATGGTAAAACTGCGCCCATCTACCGACACCGTGACACCACCGGGGGCGGCCCGACCCAGGGAGTCGAAAACCACTTTAGACGATGGAACTGCCGACAAAGACACCCCGGAGGGTGCCGTAGCGGAAAACCCATCGCTGCCCGCAGGCCTGGAAACAGGCAGGGTAAAAGCACCGCTGGTGCAACTGTCGGCTCGCTGATGCAAGGCAAAACTGTCACCGGAGAAGCTCAACTCCACGTCGCAACCGCTGGCCACCGCAAGCTTTTGCGCATACCTCGCCGCATTGGCCACCCCGTCGAAAAATCCGCGACTGTGGAAAGCCGTGGCATCGAAAAACCGTGGCAGCGCCACAGCCGCCAAGATGCCGATCAGCACCATGGTGACGACCAGCTCGACCAGGGTGAAACCGCGTTTGTGGGCAAAGGGATGGGTCATGGGCAATCGGTTTCCGACCGGGAGGCAAACCAGATGAAAAACATCCTGAAAATTCAGTCCTGTTACACCGTTATAACCGGGTCACAGTATGGGATATTTCCCTGTGAAGTTGCAACTGTTTATTAAAAAGCATCCCAGCAAGAGGGATAATGATCGGAATGTGGAAGGGATGGGAGCGAATGAACGATTAAAGAATTACTGTTCACCACAGAGTCAGAAAGCACACTGAGGAATTCTTGAAATTGTTTGGTTGTCTCCGCGTGCTCTGTGACTCTAGAGAGCGAAGCGAACGGGTGGTGGGAATAAAGCCTAACAACCGCTGTCATCCCAGTCGATAACCGGTCGACTGTCGGCATCGGTGGCCTGACGATAGCGAATAAAACATCTGGCGTCCCAGGCATCTTCATCGATCTCCCCATGCCAATAGACCCAAGCCCCGGAATAACTGCTTTTTCGACCCTTCCAGCCATTGGAAGGGGGATCAAGCAACAAGACAACACCCTTAGCAGTCCCAGCGGGATAACCATAGACAAGATCAATAGTCTCACCGTCAATATCGATAGATGCGCTGGCCTGATCTGTCACACCGGCAATGGCGGCTTTGGCGTAAACCAGCGTCGCCGTACTTTGCAGGGCGCCCTTGAGACCGTGCATGGTGCTGATGAGAGCCTCCCTGCGCAGGTTGACATATCGCGGAACGGCCACGGCCGCCAACACGCCAAGCACGACCAGAACGACAATCAACTCGATCAGGGTAAAACCTGTCTGTCGGGAGATCGAATGAGAATTGCTAGCCATTGCGTGCCTTCAATCGCCATCGCACGATTAGTTTTTGCGTTATGTTCCTGCCCCGGGACCAGGCATAGGGGCAACCGCACTGTCCAACACAGTAAACGCATGAGAACGTCATACATATGACATTTTTCGTTACAGTGCAATAATATTTTGATCATGATTATTTTTAAAACTGGAAGGAAAAAATATGAGGACGCCAAGGATAGTTGCTTGATGGGGTACAAAATCAGAGATGGCGAACTGGATTTTCAAATTGTCTCAGGGGATGGAGCCTACACACTGAACCTCGTCACCGCCTTTATCGTCTTTTTCTTTCTTTTTTTCCTTATCCTTGACCTTTTTTACCTTGTCTGTCGTTCTCTGGGTGCAATCACTATCCGAATAGGTGGGCACAACATAGACAACTCCATTGATAAGGACTTCAACTCCATCATCTCTGGCGGAAATATCTTCCCCAATAATCCCATCCGCCAATTCCTCCACCGATGGCCAAACCGAAGACTCGCCATTGACCGCGTTCCTGGCGACGAGCAAAGCATGCGCCGACTTGACCACACCACTCATACTTGCCTTCGAAGCTACCAGGGCATCCTCCCGCATGTCGACAAACTTAGGCACGGCCACTGCGGCCATAACCCCCAAGACCACGATCACCGTCACCACTTCGATCAGGGTAAAACCAGCTTGATTTTGCATTGCTGCTCGATCCATTGACGAAGAAAGTTCGAAAAGTATTAATACCGGCAAAGGTGTACGATGTCGTGGGGCCGACCTCAGGTTCTGCGCTTTTCTGGTCAAAATACAACAGGGCGGGATCTTACAAGATTCCGCCCTGTCGCAATTACCGCCCAAAACCAACAAAATAATTAATTAATCCCCAAAATTACTACATTTACAGGTGTAGCAGGAGTATATCCAGCAAGGGTAAGGACGCAGGAATTTGTCCCTGAAGCTATGTCCTGAGTAGTACTTAGTGAATATCCAGCAGGAAGCCCACCTTCTAAAAGGACTGCTGCTGCGGTCTGACAATTAAGAGCAGGAGTGCCTCCTAAAGTTTGGACCCCCTTCGTGGGGACTGCCGAACGGGCTGCATAGTTTATTGCACTGGCGGAAGTAATGCTACCAGCGACTCCCTGCAGCGCAGCGGCTTGAGAGTCAGCTTTCAAGTCTACGAATTTAGGCACCGCCACTGCCGCCAAAATACCAAGAACAACGATCACAACCACCAGTTCAATCAGAGTAAAACCACTTTGACTCTTCATACGTTCTCTCCTTTGTTTTGCATTAAAATAAGGTTTACAAAATGAAGGATGATCCCTTCCAGCGCCCCGGGATTCTTCAACCTTCAACACAGGACTTGCTTATCCAAATGCCACATCATTGACACTTTTTGCACATTAGCACAAGGTACCCGATTAGAAGTGCCAAAAATATGTCATTTTTTCGTTAGGAATACAATATTAAATTAACGTTCGTCTATTTTGTCGGCCGCCACCGATAAGGCTCGCATGCTTCGAGCTGCAATGGCGGGACGCCGCTTTGACCGTCGTCCGCCGCGCGGATACTCAGGCGGATGCGCGCCGGACCGGCCAGCGGGCTTGTAAAACCTTCCGTGCTACGCAGGCGGTAGACCAGCGTCTGTTCATCAAGGTCGAAATACCAACTGCCCGGCGCGACCTGGGCGGGGTCGGTCTCGTCCAGTTCTCCCAGATACCCGGCAGGTATCAGGCCCGTTTCTTCTTTTAGCAGCGCCACGGGATTGCCGCCGGGGCGTAAAGCCGCACGTACCGTATCCCGGTCCTGGTGCAGGATGGCGGCCAGCAGCACCGCGGCGCGCAGGTTTTCCACCATGGCCTGCACGTTGAGCCGCTCGGCTTCGGCCTGCAGATGTTGCACCTTGCGCAGGAACACGCCCATCAGAATCAGCACGACGCAGCTCAGCACCCCCCACTCGAACAGCCGCAGGGTCCAGCGCTTGTGATGCCGCGGGGTTTTGGGTTTCATCCACCCCACTCAACCCCCGCGCATGACGCTGGCCATGTTCCACATGGGCAGGAACACGCCAAGGGCCAGCACCAGCACCATGCCGCCAATAATAACGATCATAATCGGTTCGATGGCGCTGGACAGGCGGCTGATGTCGTATTCAATCTCGCGTTCGTAGAAATCGCCGACCTCCAGCAGCATGGTGTCGACGGAACCGGTCTCCTCGCCGACGGCCAGCATCTGCAGCACCAGCGGGGTGAACATTTCGCAGGCGGCGGCGCTGCGGGTCAGGGTGTCGCCGTGCTCCACGCCGCGCCGCAACTTGCCGAGACGCTGCTGCACGTAACGGTTGCCCACCGCCTGGGCGGTCAGGTTGAGGGACTGGATCAGAGGCACGCCGGCGCCGTAGCCCATGGCGAAGCCGCGCGCGAAGCGCACCAGGATGGCGCGGTGGATGATGCTGCCGACCACCGGCAGGCGCAGCTTGAAGCGATCCCAGACCAGTTGCCCCGCTTCGGTGCGCACCCAGGCGCGCCAGCCGAAAAAACCTGCCACCAGGGCGATGAGAATGGCCCACCACCAGGACACGGCGAAGTTGGAAGTGCCGAGGATGATGCGGGTCGGCAACGGCAACTGGGCGCCCTGGCTTTTGAACAGTTTTTCAAACGCTGGGATAACAAACAGCGTGATGATGGCAATGGCCACCGAAATCGCGATCAGCACAAAACTCGGATAGCGCAGGGCGGCCTTGATCTGATCGGCGGTCTGCTTTTCGCGGGTCAGATAGATAGCTACTTCGTTGAACGAATCATCGAGCCGGCCGCTGCTCTCGCCCACCTGGATCATGTTGACCAGCAGCGGCGGGAAGATTTTGGGATGCCGCCGCAAGGCGCTGGACAAGTCGTGTCCACCCTCCAGATCTTCCAGCACCCCCAGCAGGGTCTGGGCCATGATCGGCTTGCAGGCGGATTCGGTCATGCCGCGCAAAGCGCGCAGCAGTGGCACGCCGGCCTTGGTGAGGCTGTACATCTGGCGGCAGAACAAAATCAGATCCTCGGGATCGATGCGCTGTCCGCCCAACTGCCACTGCATCATCGAAACGTGGGGCGTTTTTGGCGCCTCCTCGGTGATGCGCACCGGAGCAGCACCGCCTGCCAGCAGCTGATCGGCCACCATGGCGGCATTGGGCGCCTCCATGCAGCCCTCCAGCAGAGCGCCGGCGGCGCTACGCGCCTGGTACTTGAATTGCGGCATTCGCCTCTACCTCTTCCAGGTCATAGCAGGACAGTTCCTCGGCCATGACATCGCATTCCTCGATCTGCCCGGACACGCGCAGCACCTCGTCCATACTGGTGAGTCCCTGGCAGGCATAGTCGAAAGCCGCCAGTGCCAACGGCTTGAACCCTGCCTGGTTGCGCGCCAGTTGGGTGAACCCGGCACTGTCGCTACGCCGCAGGGCATCGGCCAGGGCGGTATCGATGTGCAACAATTCGAAGATGCCGATACGGCCGTGGTAACCGGTGTTATGGCAACGCGGGCAGCCTGCGCCGCGCTTGAACACCTGCTGCCGCGCCTGCGGCGCGACCATGGCGGCCAGCCAGCTGCGTTTGTGGGGATCGAGGGGATCGTCCTCCATACATCTTTCACAGATGCGGCGCACCAGGCGCTGGGCCAGGATGGCCAACAGGGAACTGCCGACCACGAAGCCTTCGGCGCCCATATCGAGCAACCGCAGGGCGGTGCCCACGGCGTCGTTGGTGTGCAGAGTGGAAAGAACCAGGTGACCGGTCATGGCGGCGCGCAGTCCGATCTGGGCGGTCTCCTGGTCGCGCATTTCGCCGACCATCACCACATCGGGATCCTGCCGCAGAGCGGCGCGCAGCACCTTGGCAAAGGACAGGTCGATGCGATGTTGCACCTGCACCTGGTTGATGCGCGGCAGCCGGTATTCGACCGGATCCTCGACGGTGATGATCTTCTTGCTGGCGTCGTTAAGAGCGTTGAGGGCTCCGTAGAGGGTGGTGGTCTTGCCGCTGCCGGTGGGCCCGGTGACCAGCACCAGGCCGTGGGGTCGCTGGATCAGGTTACGAAACCGCGACAATATGGCCTCCGGCATGCCGATCTGCTCCAGGCGCAACAGACCGCCGGATTGGTCGAGCAGACGCATGACCACCGATTCGCCGTATTGCAGCGGCATGGTCGACAGGCGGATATCGATGCTGCGCCCGCGCACCCGGATATTGAAGCGCCCGTCCTGCGGCAGGCGGCGCTCGGAAATATCCAGGCCGCTCATCAGCTTCAGACGCGACACCAGCGCCGCGCCGATTCGTTTTTCCTTCATGACCTGCTCGTGCAGTACACCGTCGATACGCTGGCGGATGCGCAACACCGATTCATCCGGTTCGATATGGATGTCCGATGCGCCGATCTGCACAGCATCCTCGAACAGGCTGTGCAGCAGCCGCACCACCGGGGCGTCCTCGACATCGCTGCCGGACAGCAAGGTCTCCAGGTCGATGCCGCCGTCGCCGAGTTCCTCACTGAGTTCACCGGCGATGTGGATAATTTCGTCGGTGCGGCGGTAGATGCGGTCGACGATATCGAGCAGTTCATCCTCCCCCACCACCGCCAGTTTGACGGGCCGCTTGAGGATGCGGCGCAACTCGTCAAAGGCAAAGATATCGGTGGGATCGGCCATACCGACCAGCAAGCCGTCGCGTTCTTCCGCCAGCACCAGGGTGCGGAACCGCCGGGCATGAATTTCCGGCAGCAGGCGTAGCGTCTCGGCCTTGTACTGGTAGTGGCGCAGATCGATATAGGGGATCTGCAACTGCTGGCCGAGGAACTTGAGAAATCCGGTCTGGGTGAGATAACCGAGTTCCACCAGGGTGTGCCCCAGTTTGCTGCCAGTGCGCTTCTGCTCGGCCAGGGCCGTGTGCAGCTGTTCTTCGCTGATGATCCGGTGCTGCACCAGCAGCTCGCCGATGCGTATTTTTTTACGTACCGTCATGATTGGTCCTTGCCTGCGCTCATGGCTGCCGCAGGTCCCTGCACGTCACGAGTCCCGAGAACCGCCAGACGCTGCCGGATATAAGTCTGCAGCCCGCTGGATAACCCGCCACGGGAAATAGCCTGTCGATAAGCATGTTGAGCCTGATCCTGCAATGAGTCCCCTTCAAGAGCAATGCCAAGCCCCATCCACCATAGCGCCTGATCCGGCTTTACCGCCAGTAAGGCGCGATAGGTGTGCGCAGCCTCTGCATAGTGCGCCTGGCGCTGATACACCGTCGCCAGCATGGCATACAGATCCGGGGCCTGCGCCACCGGCGGGCGGGGCTCACGGGTCAGTTGCTCACGGGCCTCGGACAACGCCCCCGCTTCGATCAGCAGACGCGCGTACTGCAGCCGATACGGCAGATGCTGCGGCGTGGCCCGGACCCCTTCAGCCAGCAGGATCCTGATATCGGCACCACGATTCTGTCGCGACAGCAACCGCAGCAGCACATCGCGTGCTTCAACGAGCTCCGGATCCAGGGCAAGGGCTGCCCGCCAGGCGTTCTCAGCCGCCGGCAGTCGGCCTTGGTGCAAGGCGGTATTGCCGTCCCGGAAATAATTGGCGGCGCGTACGCGGGGGGCGGTTTGTACCTCTTGCCGGACAAGGCTTTGCTCTGGTTTGGCACTGGCTGCCACTGGCGCCGGCTGTGGCGCGTTGACCGTCCGCGGCGTGTCAGCGACCCGGCTCTGAAGCGTGTCGATATCCGGCGAAGATGGCATCGCAACCGGCTGGGATACGGCCGGTTCGGGCTCCACCACGAACCGCAGGGTCTGTCCGCGCCCCGCAGGATTTTCGATCAACGCCAACTCTTCATACCGGCAGCCCTGGTGAAAACTGAAGACCAGCTGCACGCCCGTGTCACGCTCCTGACTTGCCACACTGCGCAACAGGGGCAATTCCGCGGTATTGGGCAGCACCGCAGTCATCACTCCGCCCGGCAGATTCAGTACCAGCTGCCGCCCCTGTTCCTGCCGTACCAAGCCATAAGCTGGTGCAGTGGAAAAATCGATCTCCACCTGCAGTCGTTCGGCTTGCTGCTCGAGCCGCAGCATTTCCAGGGTGGCGGGGATCTTGTCATCAGCAACAGGGGGCTGGATTTCCTCGGCGAGCCGGACCATGGCAGACAGCGCGGTGGCCGCACCGGACCCGTCCGGCTGCGCCGTCTTCGTCTCGTCGCTGCTACGGACTGCCGTATCCGGGCTTTGCACCCACACAAACCAGGCCACCCCGACGCCGGCCAGCAACAGCGACATTCCTCCCCACAGCGCCTTGCGATAGCGCCGGGCACCGGACACCGATGTCACCTGCGGAGGCAAACCTGTGGTCGAAGGCGCTCCTGCAGAGGAACGCTTTTCGAGGTCCTTGAGCATTTGGTTGATGAGACTCAAACTATTTACTCCTCAGAGTCCCTGACGCATCCAGCCCAGCCAACCGCGCCGGGCATCGGCAGTATCGACGATGGCGGACCGTACATGGCGAACCCGAACAGTGCCATTGCCCTGACCAAAAGCCGCCAGTAGGGCTTTGTTTGCCAGAATATTGACCAAACGGGGGATACCGCGACTGGCAAACCAGAGTTTGTGCAAGGCTCTTGACGTGAACAAGCTACCACCCTCGTACCCCGCCGTCCGCAGACGGTGACTTACGTAGTCCGCGACCTCCTGGCGACCCAACGCCGGCAACCGATAGCTGAACACGATGCGCTGGCGCAATTGGCGCATGGCGTAAGCGTCGAGCCGGAGGTCGAGTTCCGGCTGACCGAACAGCACGATATGCAGCAGTTTACGTTTCTGCGTTTCAAGGTTGCTCAACAGCCGCAACGCTTCCAGGGTGCTATCCGGCATGGCCTGCGCTTCGTCGATACACAACACGGCCGGTCGGCCGGAAGCGGCCAGCGCGATCAGGCGGCTCGCGATACGCTTGTGAGCATGGTGGGAATCGGTGGCGACATCCAGACCGGCGCCAAGTTCCTCGGCCACGGCCAGGTAGAGCTCCATCGGCTCCAAAAGGGGGTTCGGTACATAGCCGGTGGTGTGGGTTTCAGCCAGCACATCGAGTAACCGGCGACAGAGCAGGGTCTTGCCGGTTCCCACCTCGCCGGTAATCTTGATGAACCCCTCGCCGCTATCCAGGGCGACCAGCAGAACGTTAAGCGCCTCTCGGTAGCCACAGTGACCAAACAGGAAATCGGCATCCGGCGTCAAACCAAAGGGTTTCGCCGTCAGGCCGAAATGCTCCCGATACATGCAGCGGCTCCGTCAACGGGAGGGACGCGCGAATTTGCCGCCGCGCCACTCGTCATTCAATTCCCTGCCCAGAGCCTTGAAATTCTGGAGCGATGTATCGAGGGCCTGATCCCAGGTACCGGCCTCAACGACCATCGGCCGCAGCAGGATTACCAGTTCACTCTTGCGCGATATGGACTGGGTCTGACGGAACAGGCTGCCGACCCCCGGGAGGCGGCCGAGCAGCGGAATACCCGCATCCCGTTTCTGCAGTTGATCCTTCATCAGGCCGCCGATTACCACCACCTGGCCGCTCTCGGCGGAAACGATGCTGTCGGACTCACGCACCGTACTGAACGCCAGCGGCAGACTCTGAGTCTGCCCGGCAACCGTGATATTCTTGGTCTGGTCCGTGACCTCGCTGACCGTGGGATGCACATGCAGCGTTACCCTGCCGTTCGCATCGATCTGCGGCGTCACATCCAGCGCAATCCCGGAGAAGAACGGGGTCAGGGTAATATCCGGCGAGGTGGTGGTGGTGACCCCGGTGACCGTATCGCTGGAAATATCGGTCACGAAAAACTCGTCGGAGCCGACCTTTATGACCGCTTTTTGATTATTTACCGTGGAGATGCGCGGACTGGACAGCACCTGGACATCGCCCTGGGTTTCGAGCAACTCGATAAAAGCCTGAAAGTTGCTGAAATTCATGGCGGCGCTGAATACTCCGCCAAAAGCTCCCGAAGCCAGCCCCGAAGAGACGGCGGCGCCGGCGCTCCCTACAATATCGGTCATCCCGTTATCGGCGAAGATATCTCCGCGCGACTGCGCAATGGCAACGTCGCCGCTCACCAGCGCCCAGTTGATACCGGCCTGATAGCCATCGCCCAGCTCGACCTCGAGAATTTTGGCCTCCAGGATCACTTGTCGCTGCAGATTCCCCTGGATGGCGGCCAGATAGCTCTCGATGCGGCGCAACTCTTCGGGCAGGGCGCGGACCACCACCACGCCGGCCTGAGGCTGAATCACCACCCGGCGACCTTCTTCCAGACCGACCAGGGTGCGCAAAGCACCGCCCAATTCGCTCCAGAAATCGGCACTCGATTCGGTATCGATACGACTGCCCGACACCATGGCGCTACCCTCATCGCGGTTACTGCTGCTTGAGCTGCGAGCCTGATTATCGCCATCGCTGCTCGCTTCGCTGACCTGACCTGAGCTTACTCGGGTCTGGGACAGTCCCTTGCGTACCAGGTTAAGATAATTGACGTGAAACACCTGAGTCTGCAATGCGTCAGGCATGACCTGAAAGCCACTGCGGGTAGGCTGGTATTGAAAACCGTACACATCCCGCAAAATTTCCATGACCTCGGGGATGGTTACACTCTTGAGATTGAGAGAAACATTGCCGGCAACAGCAGGATGTACCACCATGTTGTAAGGGGTGCCATCCACCAGCCCCATGAAAAACTCCTGGGCCGGAGCATTGCTGGCGGACACATCAAAGCGCGGCTCCTCGGCAGGAAAAACTGTCCCGGCTTGCGCATCGATACCCGACGGCAGCAAGGCTTCCGATACCTCTTCCGGCAGGGCTTGCGGGGCTTGTTGCCGGGCGTCAAGCTGCTGCTCAAAGTTAACAAGGGGCAGGTCCCCCCGTGGTCGGGGGGCACAACTGGCGGCAAGCAACAATGCCGGCGCCAGTACAGCCAGGATCCAGCTGTCAAATTGCCTGTTTCTGGTCGTCGTCAGATTTTGCACGTATCCTCGCTTCAAGGCACCGGCGCTGCCGCTTGTTTCACGGTGCCGGAAATCAGCTTCAGTTGAATCGTTCGCCCGGCGCGGTGCAACAGAGCGCTGCCTGGCTGTACCCCTACCAGTTCGGCGCCATCGATTTTCTCCCCGACCTTTACCGCCCGGCCGTTGATGACAGCGATCCGGCGCTGCGGGGCGATCAGGGTCGAGGTTAATTTCCACTGCCTGGCTATTTGTTTTTCTGCCGGAGCCCCGGTTCTCACGCCGGATAAAACGGCCGGACGCGTTGGGTCGGGTAACGGTTGCTGAGCCAGGGCTTGCGAACAGAACCCCATGCAAAGGAGCAGGAGTGCCGCGTTTCTGGCCATCCAGCGTGTTCCTCGGCTATACACCGATCCACCCCTTTCTGTGACTGAGGGTATACACCGTCAGGGATATTTCGGCTTGCGGGTAATCGCCCACCACGATCTCCAGTTCATCCCAAAACACCTTACGCGGCAGTTTTTCCAGATCCCGCAGGTAAGCCACCGCTTGCAGGTAGGTTCCGGATACCACGATGTGCACGGGATGGCGAAAAAGGTTGGGACGCTCCTCATCGGCAGTCTCGGCATCGCCATCCGCAGCCGGCAACAATTCGACCGGCGGCCGATTTTCAAGGCGCACAAGCTTCATGCCGGCCTGACGTGACAACAATTCCCGCAGGACTTCGGCCATATCGCGCGGCGAGACAAGATCGACGGTCAAGGCCTTCAGCCGTCCGTCAAGCTGATCCAACTCGCTCTGCAATTGCTGCTGCCGGGCGCGCGCTTCCTTGTCGGGGTCCTGCCCGGCACGCACCTTGATCGCCTCCGCCTGACGGTCCAACTCCGCTACAGCGCTGTTCATCGCAACTATCTGGTCTCTAAGCTGGCGGCGTTTGATCCCCTGGGGATGAAAAAACAATGCATCCGCAGCAAAAATCCCGACCACCAGCACCACCGCCAGCAGCATAATTCTCTCCCGCGGACTGCGTTGATCGAGCAGGGCGGCCCATTGACGAATCCGGATCGCGAACGCCCTCATGGCTTTTCCTCGTGGGTGGTTTGCAACAAAAAGTTGATGATCTGCGGGTGCTCCTCGGAACGACTCAATTGCAGGTGATCAAATTCACGCCCGGCGTAATCCTGCTGTCGGTTCAAGCCTTGAAGGTAAAGCGGTACATCGGAAGCCCGCGTGGTACTGCCCTCCAGCAAAAGATTGTGCCCGCCGGCACTGAACCGAATGCGGCGCAACCATACGGTGGCCAGAGCTTCCCGGGCCAATCCTTCCAGATGCCCGGAAAAACCCAGGCGGTTACCCGGTTCGCCGTTGGTCAGCAACTGCAACAGAGCAAGATGCGCCTGTCGATCTCCCAACATTTTTTTAACCTTGCGGGCCAGAGCAGGATCGGGCGTTGGGGGCGGATACTGACGTTGGTAGACATCAATACGTTGCAATGCAGCAGTCTGTCGCGCCTGTAAGCGTGCAAGCTCGGACTCAAGAGCCGAGGCTCTCCACAAACACAGAACTCCGATCAGCAGCCCCAGCAAAACCGCCACACCCAGCATCGCGGCCATCAGTCCGGCGGAAAACGGCACCTTTTTTTCGAATAAAGCCGGCTGGTAAAGATTGATCCGCTGCCTCATGCCTCCTCCCGTTCATTGCGCAAGGCGGCACCGACGGCCAGCAAACAGCCCTCGGCCTTTTGCAAAGCCTCACTGTCACCGGCGATGACCTCTCCCAGCACAAAGGATTTGACCGGCGTGCCGAGACGCGCTTGCAGTTCGGGTAAAAGCTCGGGAAGAGGGGTGACGGTGGGGAGCAGGTACAGCGCGGCCACAGGGGTCTGGCGAAAACTGCTTTCATAGAAATCGAGGGAACGCTGGATATCCAGAGCCAGCAAGCTCAGGCGTTCATGAGAATCGTCAAAACCACCCGACTCGAACCCTGTAGTTTCAGCAGATAAAGCGGAGGTGCCGAAAGGGATATCGCGGGCCAGTTGCAACCGCCCCCCCCGGCAGACAATGACAACTCCCCGGTCCGTGCCCAGATAGAGCAGGGAGACCCCGCGAGCATCTTCAGGCAAAAGCGCGGCGAGATTTCTCAGGGACAGTTCGGGTATATCGATGGCATCGATTTTAAGGCGGGAATGGCGCAGCAGGCCAACACATTGCTCTACAATCGCCTGCCTGGCGACCACCACATATGCGTTTTTAGCCCCTTCACGACGGCTGTCCACCCCCACGCGGAAGACATCCACAACCGCTTCCTCAAGGGGATAATCGATTAAATCCTTGACCTGCCAGCGAACTGCATCTCGCAACTCGGCATCCGGGACCGCCGGTGGCGCCACCTGAAAAAGGCCATAAGCTCCGAAACCGATGACACCGACGCCACGACTGCGTACCAGCCCCCTGCGTTTGATTTCATCCTGCAGACGTTGCGCGCAGGTAATCGTGTCCCCTTCCCAAAACTCGCAACCAGTCAGAACAGGCTTATCCTGCGAGCCTGCCACATGGGCCAGGCCAAGCCCGCCGTTCTCTTGGGAAACCCCCGTCGTACCGTCGGTCGACGACGATTTTCCACCGAAAATCTTCACAGCCCCCCCTGACAGTAAAACATCACAATGAACCACTTGAGCCATGCAACGGTTGGCATCTGACAATAAATAATTCATTAACCGGTACAATCTTGCGTATACTATTCACTTTTATTGTTCCCATCAAGGAAAATAGTAGCTTTTCGTTATTTAACTGCATGCACATGCCAATGATTGTCACAATCAAGGGAACATCAATAAGGGCTTTCTCAGATCAACAGTCCGTTAACTTCCATACCTAATTGATTTTTAAGTAAAAAACCTCTGGAAAAACATCACCAGGGCTGCTATTCTGGCTGCGCTTTTCAGTCAGATGCGCCACAGTACCGCGGCATGCATCCTGCAAAGTAACCATCAGCCCTACATTCCTTACTCCCTCGAATCTGATTGCATTACAATAAAGCATTGACCATGAATCGACGACATTTTTTAAAATTGGGCCTGGCGGCCGCCGGCACCATGCTTGTTCCATGGCCAGCCCTGGCAAAAATACCCGCCCCGACGGAACGCACCCTGTCTCTTTACAATACCCATACCGGCGAACATCTTCACCAGGCCGTTTACTGGTATAAGGGGTCTTACCAGCGCGAAACGCTGCAGCAGATCAATTACCTGCTGAGAGACCACCGGACCAACGAAGTTAAAATCATCGACCCCAACCTGCTGGACATTCTCCATACCATGCGCAACAAAATGCCCGTTGATGCGCCCTTTGAGATCATCTCCGGATATCGGTCCCCTGCCACCAATCGTGCACTCCAGGGCCGCTCCAACGGTGTCGCCAAACAAAGCCTGCACATGGTGGGACAGGCCATGGACATCCGACTGCCCGGCGTCCCACTGGCCAAACTTCGCAAAACCGCCGCATCCATTAAAAAAGGCGGGGTCGGCTACTACCCCCAGTCCAATTTCGTCCACGTCGATACCGGCAGGGTGCGGTACTGGTAATGTCCCCTCCCCACAGATAGCGGCCGCACATGCACCCAAGATCCGCGACATAAATGAATGCCTTTGCGGATACCCGCCTTCTTTCCCCGTCCTTTTTCCTGCTTGCCTGTATGCCCGGATACACGAATGGCCTGCCTAATTATTAGACAGGCCGGCGTTCTTCATCGTGACAACACATTTTTATTTAAAAGGGAACAGGGGCTACCGACGCCCCTTTTTGAGCTCGATAAGAATCTGCTTGGCAACCGCCTTGAGAGTCTCGAAAACCCCTTCCCCAGTGAGGGCACAGGCTTCGAATTCCGGTACTTGATCCGGATTGAGAAGTTCCTGTAACTCTTCAAGCGGACTCTGATTCGGGAGATCGCGTTTGTTGTACTGTATTACAAAGGGAATCTTTTCCAGGTCATAGCCTTGTTCTTCAAGGTTATCCTTAAGATTCTCCATGCTCTCGATATTTGCGTCGAGCCGCTCCCCCTGCGAATCGGCAACGAAGACCACGCCGTCCACCCCTTTGAGGATAAGCTTGCGAGACGCATCGTAAAACACTTGACCGGGAACCGTGTACAGGTGAAAACGGGTCTTGAATCCCCGGATATCTCCCAGCGCCAACGGCAGAAAGTCAAAAAACAGGGTCCGCTCGGTTTCGGTAGCAAGCGAAATCATCTTGCCTCGGGCATCGGGGGAAGTCCGCTGATATATCGTTTGCAAATTCGTGGTTTTACCGCACAGACCAGGTCCGTAATAAACAATCTTGCAATTTATTTCACGTGCAGCATAGTTGATGAAAGCCATTCGTTGCCACCCTGTTACCGAAAGAGATTGTCGATATCGTCATCGGTAATTTCCGCAAAGGGATTCTGCGGACCGCCGCTACCTGCTTCCTCCGCCGACTTGCGAGTAAGCTCTTCCATAGTGCGGTCAAATTCCTCACTTCCCTTTTTAACACGCAAGCGCACCAGACCAAGGGAACTTCGCTGGTCGAAGATAACCACCAGAATGACCCGCCCGCCGACGATGGAGATATGGATATTGTCCTTTTCCCCCTCGTGAAACAAAATGGAAAACTCTTTTTCACCGATAAGTTTGGCCAAACCCCCGGTAGCCGCAATATTACCGGCAGTCAGAGAAGCAAGGCTTGTGGTATCCAAGTGCTCCGTCTCGCCGGTAGCGGCAATCAGTTGTCCATTACGATCGACCAGGAAAACCGCTTTTGCGTTGGATTCGCGCAGTAACTTATCCGCAATTTCAACGATCCGCTGATACTCTTCATCGTACATGACTAGCGAGGACTGGTAACCTAACATGCCTTGCTCCCGGGATAAGTGTCAAAACCAACTGTTTTTATAACATCTCTACAGGCAGCGATCAAGATTTTTGCTTTTTCAAGAGAATTTAACGAGTCGGTGGAGTTACCGCATTTTGTGCACAATCAGAATCTCAGGGTTCAATGCAAAAACATGCCCAACCCGCAGGACATTGAATCCAACCCCATACCTCCGGAATTAAATCCAATTTGCGGGAATAAAAAACTCCCGGCTGAATGCAGCCGGGAGTTTTTTAGTTCGCCACGAATTACTTTTTGCCGCAGTTCGCCGGCATTTCAGACAACTTGCGATAGAGATCGAAGCGTCGGGCCGTATCGCGATTAGCCTGTTCCATGAGCTTGGCCGCCGCTTCGGGCTGAATTTTTTTCAGGACCCGATAGCGATTTTCGGTATAGGCATACTCCTCAAAGGAGATAGTCGGCTCCTTACTGTCGAGCTGCAAGGGATTTTTGCCTTGCTCCACGAGAGTCGGATCGAAACGGTACAACGGCCAGTGCCCGGAATCGACGGCCATTCTACAACCATCGACCGCCTCGGCCATCTTGATACCATGCGCAATGCAATGGCTGTATGCCAGGATCAAGGAAGGGCCGTCATAAGCTTCGGCTTCGATGAAAGCCTTAACCACCTGGGCGGGATTGGACAAAGACACCTGAGCGACATAGATATTGCCGTAGCTCATGGAGATCATGCCAAGATCCTTCTTCGGCATGCGCTTGCCGCCGGCGGCAAACTGAGCCACTGCACCCAGAGGGGTAGCCTTACTGGCCTGGCCACCGGTATTGGAATAGACCTCGGTATCGAGTACCAGAGCATTGACGTTACGACCGGAGGCAAGGACATGATCCAGGCCGCCGTAACCGATGTCATAAGCCCAACCGTCCCCACCGATCAACCACACCGACTTTTCAACCAGGTAATCAGCAACGGATATCAACTGGACCGCCGCATCCTTGTCACAGCCTTTGAGAATATCCTTGAGCTTGGCTACCCGTTGACGCTGGGCTTCGATTCCTTCCTGGGTCGACTGATCCGCAGCCTTGATCTCTGCCATCAGTTCTTTAGCGGAACCGCAGCTTTCGCTGGCGCAATCCATGATCTGGTCGAGCAGCTCGAGAGCGTAAACCTTGAACTTATCCACGGCAAGTCGCATGCCGTAGCCGAACTCTGCGCAGTCTTCGAACAGAGAGTTATTCCAGGTGGGACCGAGGCCGTCTTTACGCACCGTCCAGGGTGTGGTCGGCAGGTTGCCGCCGTAGATGGAAGTACAACCGGTAGCGTTGGCGGCAAAAAGTCGATCTCCAAACAATTGTGAAAGCAACTTGACAAACGGTGTTTCACCACAACCGGCGCAAGCACCGGAAAACTCGAACATGGGCGGCAACAGCTGACTGCCCTTGACCGTTGCGCGATTGAACAGGCTGGGATCAGGATCGGGAAGATCGAGGAAGAAATCCCAGTTTTGGGCTTCCTGATCACGCAGCGGCGGCTGGAAAGCCATGTTAATGGCCTTGTGCCCAGGATCTGTCTTGCTCTTGGCCGGGCAGTTATGGACACATGCGCCGCAACCCGTGCAATCCTCGGGAGCAACCTGAAGGGAGAACTTCAAGCCTTCCAGAGCTTTGCCTTTGGCATCGCAAGATTTAAACGTCTTGGGCGCACCAGCAAGCAGGTCGCCGGCGAAGACTTTCATGCGAATCGTTGCATGGGGGCAGACAAACGAGCAGATGCCGCATTGAATGCACAGCTCGGTATCCCATACGGGGATGTTGATGGCGATGTTGCGTTTTTCGTATTGCGAAGTTGCCACGGGGAAAGTCCCGTCCGCCGGCATGGCGGAAACCGGCAAGTCATCGCCTTTGTTGGCGATGATCTGGGCGGTAACTTCTTTGACGAAAGCCGGCGCATGCGGCCCTACCGGCGGCTTCATCATGAGGCTGCTGTCGGAGGTAGCCGGTACGGTTACCTGGTACAGGTTGGCCAAAGCGACGTCAATGGCCTGGTTGTTCATGTTAACGACTTTTTCGCCACGCTTGCCATAACTTTTAACAATGGCATCCTTGATTTGCTCAATCGCCTTTTCGAGGGGAATGATGTTGGAGATGGCAAAAAAGGCGGTCTGCATGATAACGTTGATACGCGGTCCAAGACCGATTTCGTTACCCAGGCGTACACCGTCGATGACATAGAACTTCAACTGCTTGTCGATGATCGACTGCTGCACTTCGAGAGGCAGCTGCCCCCAAACCTCATCTTTGCCGTAAGGACTGTTGAGCAAAAAGGTTGCCCCCGGTTTGGCCTTGCCAAGCATGTTGTACTTCTCCAGAAAAGAGAAGTTATGACAGGCTACGAAGTCGGCGCTGTCGATGAGATACGGTGCACGAATGGTCTGCTTGCCGAAACGCAAATGGCTGGTGGTGATACTGCCGGCCTTTTTGGAATCATAAACGAAATAGGCCTGAACATTATTGTCGGTGGTCTCGCCGATTATCTTGATGGAGTTCTTGTTGGCGCCAACGGTCCCGTCGGAACCAAGCCCGTAGAATACGGCGGAGTAAAGACCGTCGTGAGACAATTTGAACTTGGGGTCGGCAACGAGGTTGCTTCCGGTAACATCGTCGACGATGCCGACAGTGAAGTGATTTTTGGGCTTGTCCTGGGACAGATTATCGAAAACGGCCTTGACCAGTGCAGGGGTGAACTCCTTGGAACCGAGACCGTAGCGTCCGCCAACGATGGCCGGGTAAGCCTCCAGGGTTACCAGCCCATCACTCATGGCCTCGCCGATCGCCGTACGTACAGCCTGATAAAGCGGCTCCCCGAGGGAACCGGGCTCCTTGGTGCGATCGAGCACAGCGATCTTCTTGACGGTAGCGGGCAGGGCTCGCGCAAAAGCTTCAATGGGGAAAGGCAGGAACAATCGCACCTTGAGTACGCCGAGCTTTTCACCCTTGGCATTCAGATATTCGACCAGTTCGTGCACGGTATCGGCACCGGAGCCCATGACCACAATCACGCGCTCGGCATCGGGCGCACCGACATACTCGACCAGCGAATACTGGCGACCGACGAGCTTGGCGAATTTGTCCATCTGGGCCTGAAGGATACCGGGAACCTTATCGTAATAAGTATTTACCGTTTCGCGCCCCTGGAAATAGACGTCCGGATTCTGCGAAGTACCGCGAATCTTGGGCCGCTCCGGCGACAAGGCACGTTCACGGTGGGCGCGCACCAGATCGTCGTCGAGCATGCAACGCATGTCTTCCTTGGTCAGCTCCTCAACCTTCTGAACCTCATGGGAGGTCCGGAAGCCATCGAAGAAATGCAGAAACGGTACGCGTGCCTCCAGGGTCGCGGCCTGACAAATCAGGGCCAGATCCATGACCTCTTGAACATTGTTCGAGGCCAGCAGAGCCCACCCGGTGGAACGGGAGGCCATGACATCGGAATGATCACCAAAGATCGACAGAGCCTGACAGGCAATGGCACGGGCTGAAACGTGAAAAACTGTCGGTGTGAGCTCCCCTGCAATCTTGAACATGTTGGGGATCATCAGCAACAGGCCCTGAGATGCGGTAAAGGTCGTGGTCAGAGCGCCCGCCTGAAGGGCGCCATGCACGGCACCTGCGGCGCCCCCCTCGGATTGAAGTTCTACAACATCAGGGACGGTCCCCCAGATGTTGACTTCATTCAATGCGCTCTTGGCGTCTGAGATCTCCCCCATATTGGACGAGGGCGTGATCGGGTAAATAGCAATAACCTCATTGGTGGCATGGGCAACATGCGCAGCCGCTGTATTGCCATCGATCGTCACCATTTTTCGGGACATTGTTTCCTCCTTGTGGATCATTTCGATCTAAGACCTGAATTAACTGTTTCAATAGTTTAAAACTACGTTCCGGGTACACATATCGCGTCTTTCCTGCTCGGCCATTCCGGCGCAACAAGAAAGTTTTTTACTCAACAAAACGAGGCCGGCAAAGGCCCTCGCCGGCCAAGCGTAATGCAAAACGTTTGCCTATTTGTTAAAACTCACAATTCTCGTCGACCCTCGACCGCGTGATTGACAGTCGCCTCATCCACATATTCCAGATCACTGCCAGTGGGAATACCGTGCGCCAAGCGGGTCACCCTGACCCCCATCGGCCTGATAAGTTTTGCCAGATACAGAGCGGTAGCCTCGCCTTCTACGTCAAAATTGGTTGCCAGGAGGACTTCTTTAACATCGTTCTGCTGCAACCTCTTGAGCAGAGCATCAATTTTCAAATCATCCGGACCTATGCCGTCCAACGGAGAAAGTGCCCCATGCAAAACATGGTATCTCCCCCGGTAAGAACGGCTGCGCTCGATGGCTATGACATCCTGGGGTTCTTCAACAACGCAGATCAATTGATCATCTCGGCCCACATCGGTACACAATGGACAGGGATCGTCTTCCGTAAAATGAAAACAGCGTGAGCAAAACCGGGTTCGTTCTTTCAGTTCCTTAATGGCATCCGCGAGCGCAAGAGACTCCTCAGGAGTCTGCCGAAGAATAAAAAGGGCCAGCCTGGCGGCCGTTTTTCTGCCGATACCTGGCAGTTTGGCGAGCTCACCGACGAGCCGATTAAACGATGGAGTAAATTTTACCATGTTGTTAATTACTATGACAACGTATTTTGAAATAACGTTCTATTGTATTTTCGGGATAAAAAATTTTTTTTCACCCCAGGCAAACTTGCCTCGAGAAAACTACATCAGCCCGGGGATATTCAATCCGCCCGTCAACTTGCTCATCTCCTCCTGAGCCATGTCCTGGCTCTTTTTGAGCGCTTCGTTGACAGCTGCCAACACCAGGTCCTGAAGCATGTCGACATCTTCGGGATCAACCACACTGGCTTCAATCTTCAAATCAACCAACTGCTGCCGCCCGTTGACCACGGCTGTGACCATGCCGCCACCAGCCGAAGCTTCCACTTGACGGGTTTCCAACTCCTGCTGCATGCGCTCCATCTTCTGCTGCATGAGCTGCGCCTGCTTCATGATATTACCCAAACCTTTTGCCATAACAGCAACCTCCCGGGCCGCCCGGATCGCGGCGATCTATTTTTCCTGATGTATTTTTGCCTACCCAGCCTAAAAGGATTTTGCGAAAGCATCAAGATTGGTGCGTTCGTAAATTCGTTTCTGCCCGCCCACCTGTCTCATTTACGATCCTTGTGTTCCAGATCCGTACCCTCACGAAGAGGCTTGACCTGCACGACATCCCCACCAAGGATCTTCTGCACCGCCTGAATGCCGGGATGTGCCAATGCTTCGTCCCTGACCCGATTGCGCTGAGTGCTCTCGCGAGCCTGACGCTCTTCGGCCAGGGAGGGCGGCACATCCGCCTGATCCTGTTCTCGTAACGCCACAACCTTCAATGATATGGATTGTCCAAAAAAATCCTCGGCGATTTTCGAGAATGCGGTTTGCAATTCGGCGCCCTGCATCTGCAACAGATGAAAAGATCCCTCAACAAACCCGAGTTCCACGACCGGCAGTTCAAGCACCAAAAGCCGGCCATGTTCAAGGACGCCGCCCAGGCGCGGACGCTCTTTTCTTACCAGCTGAACCAGGTCTTGCCAACCGTGTCGCCCATCGCCATCGGGACTGACCTCCCCAACAGGAGGGGTACGAACCCCTACGGGCGGTGCGGTGGCGGCAACTTGTTCAACGTTTCCAGGCACCGGCTTTTCAGGGTTGGCCGTGGGTGAGCGTTCAGCGCTCGACGCGACCGGGCGCTCAAAACTCGTCGTGGCCGGGCGCTCCACAACCGGCGCCTTCGAATCAAGACGGCGCTGCAGATCTTCCATCTGTCGCACCAGCGTTGCAACCTCGCGACCGGCAGGCAGATGCGCCAGCCTGACCAAAGCCATCTCCAGGGCCAGGCGCGGAAACGATGATCCGGCCAGATCCCCTTCGGTTCGAATCAGCACCGTCACGGCCCGTTCCAGGTCTTCAAGTTCCACCGCACCGGCCAAACGTCGCAATTCCTCCAGTTCATCCGGGGCACCATCCAGCAGACCTTCAGGATCCGGAACGACTTTCAGAACGACCAGGGAGCGAAACGCTTCTACCAGCTCCCGACAAAATTGTCGGAAAGAATGCCCCAAATCGTCGACCCGCCGTACACTCTGCAAGACCCTTCGACTGTCGTGCCCGAGAATCCCTTCCAGGGTATCGAGCAACAGCCTGCGATCAACCATCCCCAGCAGTCCCTGCACATCCTCATCACCGACTGTTTCGCCACAAAAAGCAATAACCTGATCGAAAGTTGACAGGGCATCACGCATACTGCCTTCGCCGCGCCGAGCGACTAGCCCGAGAGAACGCTCGGATACCTGGATATTTTCTGCCGAGGCAATCTCTTTCAGTCTGGTGATTATTAACGGAAGAGGGATTTTACGAAAATCAAATCGCTGGCAACGCGACAAAATAGTTATAGGTATTTTGTGAGGTTCGGTAGTGGCAAATATAAACTTGGCGTGTGAGGGTGGCTCTTCCAACGTCTTCAGCAAGGCATTGAAGGCGTTGATGGAGAGCATATGGACTTCATCGATAATAAAAATCTTGTAGCGGGAACGGGAAGGAAGGTAACGAATATTTTCGCGCAATTCGCGGACATCGTCGACCCCGGTATTGGATGCACCATCTATTTCGAAGACATCGAGCCCCTGCCCGGAAGAAATTTCCAGACAAGATTGGCAAACGTTACATGGCTGCGAGGACAACCCTTGCTCACAGTTAAGGGCTTTGGCGAAAATACGCGCAGCTGAGGTTTTGCCCACCCCGCGCGCTCCCGTAAAAAGGAAGGCATGATGAACCCGCCCGGTTTTTATGGCGTTGCCCAGGGTTTGGCTGACATGTTCCTGTCCGACCAGGTCTTCAAAACTCTGGGGCCGATACTTGCGAGCCAGTACCAGGTAAGACATGAAGTGCAAGGATCTCCGTATTTATAGGAATGCGCTCGGTGGGGCAAAAAAGATTGCCGACACAAGTGACAGCCAGGCTGACCCGCGGCACACGGCTGAGGCCGTTACCGCTGCTCCCTCCCGGGCCTGACGGGGTTGGCGGCCGTCCGTTGCGCAGGACCCGGCTGTCACTTCTATCGGCAAAGACCCGATTGAAGGGTAAAATTAATGGCGGAGAAGGAGGGATTCGAACCCTCGGTACCTTGCGGTACACACGATTTCCAATCGTGCACCTTCGGCCTCTCGGTCACCTCTCCGCAGGCTGGGAAGAATACAACAACTGCTGTGGCCATGTAAAGCATTTTGTTCTCCCCCAAACAACTCCGGGAAAACAACCCTGAATTCAACCGCGTAAGACAACCTCACTCCGCTTCAACCTTTGCGGCATACCGGCCATACCCGCCCCCGCCTGCCTGTTTGACAGCATACATTGCCATATCGGCTTTATCAATCAAATCCGCGCCGGATCGTCCATCCTCGGGAAACAACGAGACTCCGATACTGACCCCGACAGCACACTCCCAATCCCCGGTGGAAACAGGCTCATTCAGCAAGGCAACCAACACCTCGGCAACCGGCTCAACCTCATCCGGACTGGCAAGGTCTGGCAGCACCACTACAAATTCATCACCGCCGAACCGCGCGACGGTGTCTATCCGCCTCACCCTGGAAGCAATCCGCCGCGCCACCTCTTGCAGCACCTGATCCCCTGCGGCATGTCCAAACTTGTCGTTTACCGGCTTAAAACGGTCCAGGTCGAGAAAAAGAATAGCAACGTGTCGATCGTACCGACTCGCCCTGCCAATGTCCTGCATGATCCGGTCAAAGAGCAAGGTGCGATTCGGCAATCCCGTCAGGGAGTCACGTTGCGTCAGGTGGCAGGCAATCTTTTCACGCTCCTTGCGATCGGAAATATCCGTAACAATCCATAAAGTTCCAATCGCAACACCATTTGACCCTGCCAACAACCGACTGGCAACGAGCGTCCATATCGATCCGCCACCGGACTTCCGCAAACGCACTTCAAAATGCTCATCGCGTTGCAGCCGGGAGCGCTTGAAATGGTTTTCGACCAGGGGACGTTCCTGCGAATCGACGAAATGAAAGAGGGGTTTCCCCATCATTGCCTCCGACGGCACATCCAACATCTCGGCAATACGGTGATTCGCATACAGAATATGGGCGGATGCCCCCAAAAGCCAAATGCCTTCCCCCGCGGAATCGACCATGAGGCGAAAACAATCCACCCTCCGATTCCGTTCATGCCAGAGGAGCCTGCGACGCAACCTGACCCGAAACAGCAAACCGGCCAGAAGAAATCCCGCAAGAAAAACCGACGCAGCACCCCAATTATCCAAATAAAAAAATCCATCCACGTTGTGGTTATCCCCATTTACGGGTCATTCCTGCGTCCCGCCTGACGTTGATCGCCCTACATTCAGATGTATACTATAATGGTATCAAAAAGAAAGGAGAGCGTTATGGCCACATCAAGGAGCAGTCAGAACAGGATGGAAGCGCTGGAAAACATGGAGCGCATTGCACGGACCTATACCCGGCACATGCTGGGACCGCACTTCCCCGGACATCAGGAGGAAGGCATCATGCTGTTACAACAACTGGACGCTGCCATCAAGGAGCTCGATCACCAGGAAGGATGTGAACTGCCCGTTGGGTATGTGCATAAATGGCAGGAAATCAATTCCTACAACATGGATCGACAGACTACAGAATAACCTTCGGGGACAGGACAAACAACCCACCCCCCTACCCCCCGCAAAAGCGTCTTCCTACGAAAAAAGGGTTCGCGGTCAAAAACCGCGAACCCTTTTCTAATCACTGCCCGCGAGGTTGACTCACTCGCCGGCAGGCAACAGCAATTTTGTCTTACATGCCAAATACGGAATTAGATCTTCCGCACGTTGGCCGACTGGGGACCCTTCTGACCCTGGACAACATCAAAGCTGACCCGGTCGCCTTCAGCCAGGGATTTGAAACCGTCACCCTGGATGGCCGAGAAGTGCACGAACACGTCGGGGCCATTGTCCTGCTCAATAAAACCGAAACCTTTTGCGTCATTAAACCACTTAACAGTACCTTCTGCCATTTTTCTTCCTCTTTCCCCCGCGGGGGCGTTTTTGGTTGTGCAGGATTTGCGTTGTCCTTAAGTAAAAAGCCCCACATCCCAAAAAGGTCCGTGCGGCTCAAAATCGACTGACGACCAATCTGCTCGACTTGCAAATCTACACAAACTTACTTAAGTTGTCTCCTTCTATCACATCCCTGACGAAAAAATCAAGAATTTTTTCACGACTTCTTAAAGAATTTTTTCCACACATCATAATGGAGATTCGTTTACATCATATCCGGCTACTCATGGCCGCATCTCTGCGGAAAATCGTTATTCGATCTCGATTTTGCGTTTTTTCTGCTTGGCGGCCTCGGTCTTGGGAATGCGTATTTTCAGCACGCCGTTTTCAAAGGACGCCTTGGCCTGGTCGGACACAACCTCTCCGGGCAAGCGCAGCGTACGCGAAAAACTCCCGTAGGAACGCTCGATACGATGATAGTCTTTCCGCTCGACTTTGCCTTCCGACCGCTTCTCGCCTGAAATGGTCAAGACATTATCCGAAATATCAACTTCCACATCCTCCTTGCCAATGCCAGGCAATTCCGCCTTGACCACCACAGCATCCGCCTCTTCATAAATATCTACGGACGGGGAAACCGGCTGCATTTGCGACAGATGGAAACGCGGCATCCACATGGGTGAGAAAAACGGGCGATTCATGAAATCCCCGAGCCAGCGCTCCATCTCCTCAAACGGAGAAACCAATTCCGCCTTTTCAGGAACCAGAATCTCCTTGTCTTCATTCTTCTTGTCTTTTTTTGCCACGGCTACCTCCGCACAGTGACCAAATCGTTGAGCCGCCGGACCATCCGGCGCATGAGTCGTCCACAGGTGAAAGGTTAGCAGCGTTCAGACATTTTGCAACCACCCGAATCTTTGAACAAAACGACAAAAAAAAGACCGCACCTCCAGCAGGAAGTGCGGTCGAAAATCAGGTCGTGTCACCTTGAAGGCAGGCGGTGGCTCAGCCTCAACGGCTCACCCGAAAAAGATGTTTTATGCCCGGCCCTGGCGGGCACTGGCAGCCGGACGGGTGCGGGAACGGTCAGACGAGCCTTCATATCGCTCCTTGCGTGCCGCAACAAACTTGCCGGGCCTTTTTCCCGTACGGCCCGGCCCACCACCCTTGGGACGCTGACGCGCCCCACCGGCAGAAGCTTCCAGAGTACGAACAGGTTCAAGCCCGGGGATTTCCTGACGAGGCAGATCCCGACCGATAAAACGCTGGATGCGGCGCAAGGCATCCAACTCCGCGCCGGAAGCAAGGGAAATCGCCACCCCGGTAGCACCGGCCCGGCCGGTACGACCAATGCGATGCACATAGTCTTCGGCGAACTTGGGCAAATCATAGTTGAATACATGACTGATGCCGGCCACATCGAGTCCGCGAGCCGCCACGTCGGTTGCCACGAGCAGGCGGATCTGGCCGCGGCGCAAATCGCGAATGGTACGGGTACGCGCGCTCTGATTCATGTCGCCATGCAAAGCGGCCGCGCGATACCCCAGCTCGGTCAGGTCTTTGGCCAGGCTATCCGCATCACGCTTGGTGGCGGAAAAAATAATCGCCTGGGAAATATTCGGGTCCTTCAACAAATGCTGCAAAAGCCGATCTTTGTGTTGTCTGTTATCGGCCACATGCAGGCATTGTTCAATGTGGTTTGCGACATTTTGGGGGGCGGCGATATCGATCCGCACCGGCTGGTGGAGCAACTGCAGAGAAAGCTTCTGCATCGCGGCCCCCAGGGTTGCAGTGAACATCATGGTCTGGCGTTGGCGAGGAGCCATGGCGCAGACTTTATCGACGTCCTCCTTGAACCCCATATCCAGCATACGATCGGCCTCGTCCAGAATCAGCAATTCCAGACAGGACAGATCGATACTGCGCCGTTCCAGATGATCGAGCAGACGCCCTGGGGTGGCCACCACAAGGTCGATGGGTTTGGCAAGGGCACGGAACTGTTCGCGATACGGGACGCCGCCAAGCAGCACTGCCGTTTTCAGAGACAGGTATTTTCCGTAAGTACGTGCCGCATCCATAACCTGGCCGGCCAATTCGCGAGTCGGTGCCAGCACCAGGACCCTGGGAGCGCCTTTACGCATGGAGCCCTTTGTGGCCAGCCGTTGCAGAGCGGGGAGCATGAAAGCTGCGGTTTTGCCGGTGCCGGTGCCAGCACTGGCAAGAAGGTCACGACCGGCCAGGGCCTCCGGCACAGCCTTGACCTGAATGGGCGTCGGGACATCGTAGCCGCACTCAGTAATAGCTTTAAGAATCTGGGGATCGAGATCGAACTGAGAAAAATTCATGATGGTTTCCACTGCCCGTATTCCAACCGCAACCAGCCATTCGCCAGGAAAGCGTTTTTTCTCCTGACGCGGGCAAGCCGGGGGTACACGTAAGCAATCTGAAGTTAAAAGCATGCAGGCCGCAGGAACAAACAACTGTCCCTGACACATAAAGTGCCTGTGTAGTGCGCAGGTCGGGCATTAACGCATCGTCGCCAACCTGGTATGCTGCACGCTTCTTCAAGGGACTGAAGGCAGGGAGGGTTAGTGAACGATAAAACGGGGTAAGGCCACCTGTCTTAAACAGGGCTGGTGGGGAAATTCCACCAAGGGCATTTGCGCGAACTCGTGAAGATACAAGGTTTCGATTGTATTTGCAAGACTTATTTCAATGACACCTGAAATTGATTTATTCATAGCGAAGAGCCTCGATAGGGTTCAGATTGGCGGCTTTGCGCGCCGGATAAAAGCCGAAAAACACCCCCACCGCCAGAGTAAATCCAACACTCAGCAATATAACCGAAGGATTGACCACCACCCCGGATCCCATTACCTGCCCCAACGTGAATGCCGTGCCGAGCCCGGTCACAATGCCGATCAACCCGCCACACAGACACAGAATCACCGCCTCGATGAGAAACTGCAGCAGAATGTCGCCACTGCGTGCCCCGATAGCCAGACGAATGCCGATTTCTCGTGTACGCTCAGTAACCGACACCAGCATGATATTCATTACGCCAATGCCACCCACCATCAACGACACACCTGCGATGGCACTGAGCAGCAGAGTCAGGGTACCGGTAACCTGGGATGCCATGTTGGAAATCTCGGACTGGTCACGCAAGGAAAAATCATTTTCCTGACCATCCCGCAAGCGATGTGCTTTGCGCAACACGGTGGTCACCTGCGCCTTGGCTTCGGCAATTTGACCGGGCGTAGCGGCACTGACCAGGATACCACGCACTGTTTTGCCGTCGGACAGGCGGTACAGAGCGGTCGGTGCCGGGACCATGATCACGTCGTCCTGATCGTCACCCATGCCATTCTGCCCCTTCTCTCCCAGCACCCCGATCACCTGAAACGGGACGTTGCGAATACGGATGCGCCTGCCTACCGGATTTTGGCCGCCAAACAGTTCATCCACCACCGTCTGCCCCAGCACCGCAACCTTGGCCTTTGCCTTGACATCACGCTCGGAAAAAAATGCACCCTGCACCATTTGATAGTTGCGGATCGCCGGGAAGGTTTCGCTGACCCCTCGAACCGAGGTGTTCCAGTTGCTGTTGCCGGCCACCACCTGTTCGGACAGCCGAATTTCTGCGGACACGTTGGCCACCGTCGGCACTTCCTTTTTGATGGTTTCCGCGTCATCGAGAGACAAGCTGGTCGAGGAACCGGCGCTGCCCCGCACACCGCCCCTGTCCGCGCTTGCCGGTACCACGATGATAAGATTGGTCCCCATGGAGTCGATTTCAGCGGTAATATCTGCCTGCGATCCCTCGCCCAGAGCCACCAGAGCGATTACCGAGGCCACCCCGATGATAATGCCGAGCATGGTCAGCAGACTGCGCAGCCGATTCCTGGCAATGCTGCGCAAAGCCACGACGATCAGCTTTTGCCACTTCATGATGACCGCCTTCCGGCCAGGGCCGTAACTTCCGCACGCCGCCGGTTCGCTATCAGAAGGTCCCTGCGTATGCAACCGTCCTGCATCTCGATTACGCGCCTGGCGTGTTCGGCCACATCGGCTTCATGGGTCACCAGCACAATGGTAATGCCGCTGTCGTTAAGTTCCTGGAACAGCGCCAGCACATCCAGAGTCGTGCGGCTGTCCAGATTGCCGGTCGGCTCGTCGGCCAGAATAATGGCCGGATCGTTGACCAGCGCCCGCGCGATGGCCACGCGTTGCTGTTGCCCACCGGACAACTGGTTCGGTTCATGATGCATGCGATCAGCCAGCCCCACCCGTTGCAGGGCCTCGACCGCCCGCTGCCGCGCCTTTCCGGCAGGCAGGCTGCCGCGATAATAGAGCAGCGGTAACATGACGTTTTCCAGGGCCGTGGTGCGCGCCAGCAGGTTGAACCCCTGAAAAACAAAACCGATGCGCTGGTTGCGGATATCGGCCAGCTGACGGCGATCCATGTCACGCACCGATTGGCCCTCCAGCCGATATTGGCCGCTGTCGGCGCGATCGAGGCAACCGACGACATTCATCAAGGTCGATTTTCCCGACCCGGAAGCGCCGATGATGGCGACGAACTCCCCCCTGTCGATACACAAATCGACCTTGTCCAGAGCCTTGACCAGGGTGTCACCCAGATGAAACGTTTTGCAAATACTCTCAAGCTCAATCGGTTTCATAGTCAATCATCCTCACGGCCTTCTGCCGCCACGCGGTTTCGGCATCAGCCTGGAAAACAGGCTGCCGCCTGAATCCCGTTCGCGGGTTGGCTCACCCGTCACCACCGCCATCCCTTCCGCAAGCCCTGACGCGGCCACAGTCGTGTGAACGCCATCGGACAGCCCGGCCAAAACGGAAATACGCTTGGTCTGGCCATCGGCTCCAAGGATCACCACGGCCGCACCATCGGCGCCGGGTGCCTTGCGTGCGGCATATTGCAGCGCCGCATTGGGGACCAACAGTGCGTTCTCGACCTGCTCGACAACGAAATCAGCAGTGGCAGTCATACCCGGCAGCAGCAGCCCTTGCTGGTTCGGGGCCTCCACCACCACCGTATAGGTGACGACATTCGATACCTCGGCAGGATTGAGACGAATCTGCGCGACCCTACCATCAAACTCCTGCTCGGGATAGGCCTGTACGGTAAAACGCACCGTCTGCCCCTGGTGAATCTGCCCGATATCACTTTCATCCACATCCGCTTCAATCTCCATGCGCGCCAGATCCTCGGCCAGCACGAACAGCGTCGGGGTACTGTAGCTGGCCGCAACGGTTTGCCCCACTTCGATTTGGCGCTCGATGACGGTACCATCGATGGGTGACAGGATGCTCGCCTTGCGCAAGTTTATCCGCGCCTTGGCCAGAGCTGCCTTGCTGGATTGCAGATCGGCCAGAGTGGTTGCCAACGTGGTCCGGTGCTCGAGAAATTCCTGGTCGGAGAGGTGCCCCTGCTCATTGAGTGGCTGGTTGCGCTGCAGTTCCGACAAAGCCTGCCGATACAGCGCTTCGGCCCTCATCGTGGCAGCCCTGGCCTCGGCCTCGGCGCTTTCAAACAGCTCCAGATCGAGTTCGGCCATAACCTGGCCCTTGAGCACCCGATCGTTGTAATCCACCAGCACTTTCCCGATGGTGCCCGACACTTCGGTACCGACCTCGACGGTACCTACCGCCCGCAGGCTGCCGGTACAGGCAACCGTAATCTCCATGGCTCCCTGCTTGACATTCGCGACCTGCAACATCGCCGACGGCTCCCCGCCGGAGTGCGCTGCCAGTCCATAACCAAGCACAACCAGGTACGAGACCCCGCAGACAGCAATAAGGATTTTGAGGGCCATCAGGAGCCCTTTGGGTAATAAACGTTTCATACATCCCCTTCCCCGGCAAACATCGCACCCTCCAGGTCACCCCGGTAATAGGCAATGGCAACAGTACGCAACATGCGATCGATCTGCGCTTCAACCAAGGCATAGCGGGCCTCGACAAAGGTGGAACGGGCATCCGTCAACTCCGTCAGGGTTGCCGCGCCGACACGGTAGCGCTGCTCGGTGGAATCCAGGGCTTGCTGTGCATAGGTCAGTTGCGCCATGGCGACCTCGACCTGATCGGCCGCCGTCAGATACTCCTGCACCGCCTGTCCGATTTCGACCTCGACCTGACGCTGCAACTGCTCCGATTCCAGATCGACGCTGTGACGATTGATGCGCGCCAGACTCACCTCGTTGCGGGTGAGATGGCGATCAAACAGCGGGATGGACAAAGTGAGGCCTGCTTTGCCGTACAAATTGTCTTTATCCATCTGGCTGCCGAAACCGTTGTCGTCGCGACTGTCGAACCCCGTTCCGACTCCGGCGGTAAGATCCAGAGTGGGCAAGGCGCCCGCCCGAGCCACGCGCTCCTGCGCTTCGGCAGCGCGCTGCGCTTTCGCCTTGGCCAACAAATCCGGTCGGTGTTCCATGGCTTGCCGGATCAGGTCAGCGATGTCGGTGGCCGGGCTGTCGTCAAGAGCGGCATGTTCCGGCATGGTAACCTCGAACTGCGTGGTGGTCACCACCCCCAGTGTCTGCAGCAGGGTCAATTTACTTACCTGGTAATCACGTTTGGCGTCCAGCAACTCGGAACGCGCTCGAGCCGTTTCAGCCTGCTGCCTGTAAACATCGGTAACGGGGCGGCGACCGACCCGATAATACGCTTCGATATCCGCCAGTTGGCGCTGATTATCCTCCAGGGTCTGCTGTGCCACCTGTATTTGCTCCAGATTTTTCACCGCTTGCAGATAGGCACTGACGGTATCGAATACTAGCGTCTGCTGCTGCCTGGTATAGGTTTTCTGTTGTGCGGCCAGGGTTTCACTGGCCTGATCCAGGGCGGCTTTATCCCCGAATCCGTTAAACAGGTTAACCCTGGCCGCAACCTCCGCCGATAAGTCACGGTAGTCGCGACCGGCACCGGTTGCGCCCTGCTTATGATTAATTCCGGCGGATCCATCGACACTGACTTCGGGGAGAAAGTTATCCTTTTTCTGCCAGAACGATACTTCTGCCGAACGCACCAGATCATCCGTCAGCCGCAATTGCTGGTTATACTTCAGGGCCACGGTCATGGCCTGCGCCAGCGTCAGTGTGATTCCTTGCTCTGTTGCCCTGGATTGCAGGGGCATTGCCAGAAATGCGGATACCGTTATCGTCAACAACAAAACCCATCGGACAAATTTCCCACGAATGTTCATGCTCTGCATCGCCTCGATTGGCCATCACCGCTAACAGGGATTTTGACAGCACGTCAGTAACGACGCCTGGTTATCCCGATAAACGACAGCCGGCTCTGTCGCATGGCGCAGAACCGGCTGTCACAAGCGCAACCGTTTCACGGTCAGTTGGATCCCCCCTTGTTCATGGATTCCGTGGGCATGGCCCGTTTCATCGGTCGCTCTGCGTTCATGCGGCCATGGCCCTGCAGTCGACGCAGCTTGCCCGCCAGATCGGCAAGCTCTTTTTGTTCAGGGGTCAGCAAAGCATAGATCCGGCTATGGGTTTTGGCCCTGTCGACCATAAGGTCGGTCTGGATGGCGGATTTTTCGGCGGCCAGTTTACGCACGGCCTTCTCATCGAACTTGTTCGGATCCATGGCCTGACGCAACTGACGCCTTATTTCCCGCACCTTCGCATGCAGCTTGGTGGTTTGCTCGCGACTGTCAGCCAGCAGTTTTTGGACCTCTTTTTGCTGCGTTTCGCTCAAGTCGAGACGCTCATACATTTGAAGCCTCGGAGCCTGCATGGAGCCCCCGCGTGCGCACATGAATCGCCCCTGATGAGGTCCATCAAGCTCACCGCCCCGTACTCCGCGTTGTTGCGCCTCTGCCGCCAGCCCGCCGCCCATTAAAAGCGTTCCGCACACTGCCGCCATAATCATTTGTTTTTTCATTTCCGGCTCCTTTCAGGTCACCATTTCGCTTTGTCGATTTTTGCCAAGGGATGTCTGCCGTTGGTTTCCGCAACGGCCCTTGCATCAACGCATCCCCTTACGACTGCGACTATATGCCGATAATTTGCAGGAAATATGGAAGAAATGGGGAAATCCGTTCAGCCGCCCGTGTTCGACTGGCTCACCCGTGCAGGAATATGTTATTAGGAAGGAAAGCCGCGATGAAAAGCCATGAGGACTATCCATGACATTACGCATCAAACACCGATTATTTCTGGCATTTTTTGCTGCCACCGTGCTGGTGGTCGCAAGCATGTTCGTTATTACCAAGTTCAGCTTCGAACGCAGCCTGCTGCGCTATGTCAATACCATTGAGCAGGAACAGCTCGCGCGCCTGGAAGAATCACTCAAGGATTCCTACGACCAGCATGGCAGTTGGGATTTTTTGCGCAACAACCGGCGGGCCTGGATGCGCCTGATAGCTTCCAGTCGCCACGAAAAGTCATCGCCCACCATATCCCCCAAAGAATGGGACCAGCGCCAGGCCGATGCGCCCCGCAGAATGCGACCGCCACGCAAAGGACCGCCCCCCATGCACCAGATGTTCGAATGGCGCATCAGCCTGCTGGACGCCGACCGACGGCCGATTTTTGTTCCCCGCAATCCCACCGTCCCAACCAGCTACCGTCCCTTGGTCATACGCGACCGGACGGTCGGCTATCTGGGCTTGATCCCGCCCAGAATCATTATCGATACCCACCAGCAGCGCTTTGCCCATGAGCAACGCCGTTCCATGATCCTCATTTCCCTCGTGGTGGCCGGAGCAGCGGCACTGCTTTCGTTCCCTTTGTCCCGACGCATGGTGCAGCGCATCACCACTTTGGCCGCAGCCACCCACCGCCTGACCACGGGGCGCTACGATATCCGGGTCAATGCGACTGCCGGCGATGAACTGGGACAACTGGCGCGTGATTTCAATTCCCTGGCGCAGACCCTGGAAAGCAACGAACAACTGCGTCGCCGCTGGGTGGCTGATATCTCCCATGAACTGCGCACGCCCCTGGCAGTATTGCGAGGGGAAATCGAAGCGGTGCAAGATGGCGTACGCCAACTATCTTCACAAACCCTGGATACCCTGCATGGCGAAGTCATGCGCCTGGAACGCCTGGTCGGCGACCTCTATGAATTGTCCCTCAGCGACATCGGTGCCATGCAATACCGGAAAACGCAAATCGACCTACTGGAGGTGCTACAGCAGTCCCTGGAAGCCCATCGTGCCCAATTCGCAGAAAAGGGATTGACCCTGCTGCCAGCGCCGCACAGGCCCGCCAAGCTCCCCATGCTTGGCGATCCTGAACGCTTGAGCCAGCTTTTCACCAATCTGCTGAAGAACACCCTGCGTTATACGGATTGCGGGGGACAGTTGCGGATTTCTATCGAGGTCCGGGACGGTTGGGTTCAGCTGAACTTTCAGGATTCTGCGCCCGGGGTCCCAGAGATAGCACTGCCCAGGCTGTTTGATCGCCTGTACCGAGTGGAAAGCTCGCGCAGCCGCGAACATGGCGGGGCCGGACTCGGGTTGGCCCTGTGCAAAAATATTGTCGAGGCTCATGATGGCACCATCGACGCCCGCCCCTCCCCGCTGGGCGGACTGTGGATTGCCATAAACCTGCCACGGAACGGATCGAACCATGAATAACCGGATCTTGATTGTCGAAGACGAAGCCCGCCTGGCCGCCTTGATGGCGGACTACCTGCGACAGTCTCACTTTGAGCCGCACATCCTGGGCGACGGTCTCGCCGCAGTACCATGGGTGAGGGAAAATCATCCGGCCCTAATCCTGCTCGACCTGATGCTGCCCGGCCGGGACGGCATGGAAATATGCCAGGAAATCCGTGGATTTTCCGAGGTGCCGATCATCATGGTGACCGCCCGCATCGAGGAAATCGATCGGCTGCTGGGACTGGGCTTGGGGGCCGACGACTACATCTGCAAACCCTTCAGCACCCGCGAGGTGGTGGCCCGCGTTAAAGCGGTATTGCGTCGCAGCGGCAGTCAGTCGACCCTGCATGCCCAGGGACTGTTGCTTGAGGAAGCCAGCCTGCAGGCAACCCTCCATGGCAAACAACTCGACCTGACAGCGGTTGAGTTCAAGTTGCTGCAACATCTGGCGGCTCACCCGGGTCGCATCTTTTCCCGCGAACAACTCATGGATCGTATTTATGCCGACCGACGGGTCGTTTCCGACCGCACCATCGACAGCCATATTAAGAAACTGCGCAAGAAAATCGAGACGGTCGCACCGGGGGAAGAGCTTATCCGCTCTGTCTACAGTGTCGGGTATAAGTTTGAACCTGGGGAGGGGTAGAGAGTGCTGAGTGCTGAGTGCTGAGTGCTGAGGGCTGAGGGCTGAGGGCTGAGGGCTGAGGGCTGAGGGCTGAGGGCTGAGGGCTGTTTTCCCCTGATACCGAAGCCTCGCCAATGTGGCGAGGCTTCGGTATTTCCATTTTATGCTTCAGGATTCTTCGGCGTAACCACCAGTTCGCCACCCTGCTCATCAACGGTGATGGTGGCACCTTCGTGGATATCCCCACCGATCAGGGCGCGCCCGATGCGGGTCTCCAGATGGTGCTGCAGGAAGCGTTTCAGGGGTCTGGCGCCATAAACCGGATCATAGGCTTCGCGGGCAATCAGGTCGCAGGCGGCCTCGGTGAGTTCCAGGGCGATGCGCCGGTCAGCCAGGCGTTTGCGCAGATCGGCCGCCAGCAGATGGATAATGCGCTTGATCTCCTCGCGCGAGAGGGGCTTGAACATGACGATGTCGTCCACCCGGTTGAGAAACTCCGGCCGGAAATGGTGCCGCAGCTCCGCCATGACCGCTTTGCCGGCTTCTTCGCGGATCACCCCCTCGGCGCTGACCCCTTCCAGCAGGTGGTGGGAGCCGATATTGGAGGTCAGGATGATAACCGTATTCTTGAAATCGACGGTGCGGCCCTGCGCATCGGTGACGCGCCCGTCGTCGAGAATCTGCAGCAGCACATTGAACACATCGTGGTGCGCCTTTTCGATTTCGTCGAACAGGATGACCGAGTAGGGTTTGCGGCGCACCGCTTCGGTGAGCTGCCCGCCCTCTTCATAGCCGACATANNGACATGTCGATGCGTACCATGTTGTCTTCGCTGTCGAACAGGGCCTCGGCCAGGGTCCGGGCCAGCTCGGTCTTGCCGACCCCGGTCGGGCCGAGAAAGATGAACGAACCGATAGGGCGGCGCGGGTCCTTGATGCCGGCGCGGGCGCGAATTACGGCGTCGGCCACCAACTGTACCGCTTCGTCCTGCCCCACCACCCGCCGATGCAGGATTTCGTCGAGTTTCAGCAGTTTTTCCCGTTCGCCTTCGACCAATCGGGTAACCGGGATACCGGTCCAGCGCGAGATGATCTCGGCAATTTCCTCCTCCGTGACTTCCTCGCGCAATAACCGCGCCCCGCCGCCCTCTTCGGCCGAGCCTTGTTCCTGCTCGCGCAGACGCCGCTCCAGTTCGGGCAGTTGGCCGTGCTTGAGCTCGGCGGCCCGGTTGAGGTCATAATTGCGTTCGGCGACTTCGATCTGCTGACGCACCTGCTCGATCTGCTCACGCAGCCCCTGCACCCCCTTGATCGCCCCTTTTTCCTTGTCCCACTGGGCCGTCAACACATCGGCCTGATGCTTGAGCTCCGCCAGTTCCTTGCGCAGGGTTTCCAGTCGCGCCTTGCTGGCCGGGTCTTTTTCCTTTTTCAGGGCCGCTTCCTCGATCTCCAGCTGCATGACCCGCCGCGTCACTTCATCCAGTTCGGCGGGCAGCGAATCGATCTCGGTGCGGATCGTGGCGCAAGCCTCATCCACCAGGTCGATGGCTTTGTCAGGCAGGAACCGGTCGGAGATGTAGCGGTTGCTGAGGGTGGCCGCCGCCACCAGAGCATTATCCTGAATGCGCACTCCGTGAAAAACTTCAAATCGTTCCTTGAGCCCCCGCAGGATGCTGATGGTATCCTCCACCGTCGGCTGGTCGACCAGCACCGGCTGGAAACGGCGCTCGAGGGCCGCGTCCTTTTCGATGTATTTGCGATATTCATCGAGGGTGGTGGCACCGATGCAGTGCAGCTCGCCGCGGGCCAGCATCGGCTTGAGCATGTTTCCGGCATCCATGGAGCCTTCGGCCTTGCCGGTGCCGACGATGGTATGCAGTTCGTCGATGAACAGCAGGATACGTCCTTCGCTGGAGCGAATCTCGTTGAGCACCGCCTTCAGACGCTCTTCGAATTCGCCGCGATATTTGGCCCCGGCCACCAGGGCGCCCATATCCAGGGCAAAAACGGTTTTGTTCTTGAGTCCTTCCGGCACATCACCCCGTACGATGCGGTGGGCCAACCCTTCGACGATGGCGGTCTTGCCGACCCCCGGCTCGCCGATAAGCACCGGGTTGTTCTTGGTCTTGCGCGACAGGATGCGGATCACCCGGCGGATTTCCGCATCGCGACCGATGACCGGGTCGAGCTTGCCCTTTTGCACCTCCTGCACCAGATCGCGGCCGTACTTTTCCAACGCCTCGTAGGTGCTTTCCGGTTCGGAGCTGGTCACCCGCTGGTGGCCACGAATCGCGGTCAGAGCTTCCAGCAAACGGTCGCGAGTGATATTGAACTGCTTGAACAACCTGCCGGCAGCGGTAATGTCCCCCTCTTCAACCAGTGCCAGCAGCAGATGCTCGACACTGACATAATCGTCCCGCAGATGCTTGGCTTCTTCCTCGGCTTTGAGCAAAAGACGGTTCAGACGCTGGGTAACATAAATCTTACCCCCCTCAACCCCCGGCCCCGAGACACTGGGACGTCGGTCCAACTCCTTTTTGACAGCGTTTGCCAGGTTGCCGACCTGCACATCCACCTTTTGCAGCAGGCGAGGCACCAGACCGCCGTCCTGTTCCAGCAGGGCCGCCAGCAAATGCTCCCCGTCGACTTCCACATGGCCGCGTTTCAGGGCAATGTCCTGCGCCGCCTGCAGTGCCTCCTGGGTTTTTTGAGTCATTTTGTTGAGATCCATAAAAACCTAACTCCTTCCTCCAACCCGGACCTTCCGGTCCGGGTTTGCTATTTGCCGTCGATTTACCCTGCCTGGCCGGGTGGGGAGTGACTATTCACCCGTCGTGATTTCTATGCGCCGCGGCTTGGCTGCTTCTGCGCGCGGCAGCAGCAGATTAAGAACACCGTTGGCAAAGCTTGCACTGACCTTTTCCTGAGCGATGCCTTCCGGAATCCTGAACTGCCGATAGAAATCCGCCAAGGTAAATTCCCGGTAAATATCCTCCGCCGGGGCATCGGACTTGACACGGCCTTCGATAGTCAGAATCCCCTGATGCAGGTCGATGGTAAGATCTTCACGCGCCACGGCCGGCAGGTCAATGAACATGGTCAGGCCTTCGGCACTTTCGAGAATATCGACGGCCGGCACCGCATAACGTTCCGGGGCACGGGTTTCTTCACGGCCGAGATCGACTTTTTTATCTTCGGTATTATTCACTGCGTAATTTTTGTCCGTCATGACTTCGCTCCCTCATTTCGGCATGAAAATGATCGTTTTCCCAAACACCTCAAGCTACATCAATGCTGATTTTTTTAGGCCGCGCCGCAGCCGCTTTGGGCAAGGTGACAGTCAACATCCCATTGCGGCAACGCGCTTTGACCTGATCGGCTTCAACGTCCACCGGCAATTCCAGAGTGCGAACAAACTTGCCGTTTTCACGCTCGCGACGATGCCAGGTGTGGTCCTTATCGTCGACCTTTTTCCGTTGACCGGAGACGGTGAGAACGTTTTCCTGCACCATAAGCTCGAGCTGGTCTGCTTCCATGCCGGGAACCAGGACTTCGACATAAAGATTTTCGGCATCTCCGTACAGATTGATCGGCGGCTGACGACGAAATCCCCTGCCGGCATGAAACGCCGGGCCGAACAGACCTCGTCCGCCAAAGCCCCGGAAGGCTTCATCGATTTCGTGTCGGAGATTTTCCATTTCCCTGTAAATATTCCAGTTAGCCATAGTGTCCTCCTTGTGACTTGTTTCGGGTTCAGTTAGCACGCGTTCTACGGTCATCCATTGTTACAACCATCGTGCCAACCTCTTAAAACCACAAAAAGACCTGTCGTTTCGGACACTTAAAGAAAATCTCTAAAAACTTCCCCGACTTGCGACGTCGCATCCTTCTGTTGCAAGCAGCAGCTGCGACGTCGCATCCTGGATGATAAACAGCTTGCGACATTCAGGTGCCTTGTTTTTTTCCCAGGTTCGCACGCGACAACCCCAGTTTTTGCAAATACCGATAAAGGGTGGCGCGGTGCACCCCCAGCCGGCGTGCGGCATCGGCCAGGTTGCCGCGAGCATCGCCATAGGCACGACGAATCGCTTTCTCGGTCAGATTCACCGGGCGCGTCGAGCGACCGCGCTCGGTTCCGGAATAGAATTCAGCCTCAAGCACGTTGGACTCAGGGCCAGTGGCAACTTCCACCCGGCGCGCCGCGTGCTGGGGAAGCATCACCGCCGGCAAGGAGGAAGGACTCTGCACCCGGCTATCACGTGACTCCGCCAGAAAATCCTGGCGTTCCCGTACCCACTCACCAAATGCACGCGCACCGATGATATCAGCCTGTGTTTCGATAAATACCCGCTCCAGGACATTCCGCAGTTCGCGAATATTACCGGGCCACAGATACGATTGCAGCAAACTGACCGCCTCTGGTGTCAGACGATAAATTCGACGGCCGTACTTGCGCGCGAAAACATTCAAAAAATACTCGACCAGATAGGGGATATCTTCGGCGCG
>DIWZ01000023.1 GCA_002435955.1 Pelobacter sp. UBA6093 | reverse complement strand
GTCTGCTCGGTTTACCAACTAACCGCCGCGGAACTGTGCAAGGCGGGAAAAGCCCAGCCGGCTGCCGAAGCCAGGGCGCTGGCGGCACTCCTGGTAAGGAATTGCGAAGCACTGTCTCTGGGTAAATTGGCCGAGTTTTTAAAGCGGGACCTTTCGGGGCTCAGTCAGGGGGCGCGCCGAATTGAACGGAGAATTGGAACGGATGGCTTGCTGGCCAGGAAGTTGGAGGAGGTGTCGAGGTGCTTAAGAATCTCCGATTGTCAAGCTTGACCCCTCTTGTCCTGTTGGCTGGCGGTGACAAAAGCAGCCAGTCAAGAGACATCAAGACTGCTCTACGCCTTGCCCGTAATCTATAGGATATCCCATGAAAAAGACAGTTACCTCCCGCTACGATGTTGCTGAACATCTTCGTACCCCTGAAGAAATGGCTGCATACCTGGAAGCCTGCCTAGAGGAGGCAAATGGTGACGCCGCGTTCATAGCAAAAGCTCTTGGTGACATTGCCCGTGCAAAAGGTATGTCGCAAGTAGCACGCGATGCAGGCGTGTCGCATGAAAGCCTATACAAGGCGCTTTCGGGAGAGCGAACTCCCGGGTTCGACACAATCCTGAAAGTTATGGCAGCGCTGGGTTTGAAGTTGCATGCAGAAGCGGTGCATATCCCAAATCATGCCCAACAAGACGCTCCAACTGACGCTCGTGCCTCGCGCGGTTGAGCTCTGGCGTTGGACAGGCAGGCCAGCTATGGGATTTACGCTTGACAAAGTCATGCCGTGGGGGCGTTCGTATGACGAATACGTCAGCATGTTCAACCTCACCGAGAAGGATTTGAGTCTCCGCATCCTTGGTTGTGGGGACGGTCCTGCTGCATTCAATACCGCGCTAACCAAACGCGGGGGAAGTGTCGTCTCGGTCGATCCGGTCTATGTTTTTGATGCCGCGCAAATCAGAGGCCGCATCGCCGAAACATATGAAACCGTGATAGCCCAGATGCACAACAACCAAGGCGATTATGTTTGGGAAGACATTTCATCGGTCGAACAACTCGGCAAAGTTCGAATGTCCGCGATGGAAGACTTTCTCGCTGACTTCGATGCAGGAAAACAACAAGGCCGGTACATTGCAGGCGAATTGCCGTCATTGCCTTTCGAGAGCGGGAAATTCGACATTGCCTTGTCGTCTCACTTCTTGTTCCTTTACAGTGCGCACTTATCGGCAGAGTTCCATATTCGAGCGCTCCAGGAAATGTTGCGTGTAGCACACGAAGTTAGAATATTCCCGCTGCTTGCTCTCGACGGCGCTGCATCACCATATCTCAAGGCGGCGAATGAATATTTCTCAGCAAAGGGTTTCAGCGTAGATACCATGCGCGTACCTTATGAGTTTCAGCGAGGCGGCAATAAAATGCTGGTTGTCAAGCCTGTCTAACATCGCGGTTGAGAGGGACGCTTCGCCCGCCCGCTCCGAGCACCTCACCTTAAACGTTCGATGCCATTGATGACACCAAGGACGAGTTCATGGCACCCAAAAAGAACCGCCAGATGGGGCCCCGGTGGAAGCAGATGACGCGCCAGGGCCGCCTCAACTCCGCCAACGCGACCGGGTAGGTGAAGCATTCCTGCTACCCCTGTAAACCACGACACCACACTGTGTCAGGAGTCTCGCGGAATTGGACGAGGATTGTCCTCAAGGCCGGCGGGCGGTGAAAATCGCTTGCGATAGGTGCAGCGGCGGCAAAGGTCTTCGATTATCCGATGCCGTGAAAACCCCTCGCGCATGTTGCGGGCGCGGTCGCCGTCCAGGATCTCCCTCAGCGGCTGCCGGTGAATGTTGCCCAGGGGGATGTCGCCTTCGGCATCGAGGCAGCAGGGTACCACGGTGCCATTCACCAGAATGCCGATATGGTCGCGCAGACCCCGGCAGTATCCCCGACTGCCGTGCTCGGTCGTCAAGCCATGCGGCCAGTCGAATTCCATCTCCTGACTGAGAAACACCTTGGGTGCCAGGCGGATACCCTGTCCGGGTGTCAGGCCGGCCGCAATGTTTACTGGCAAGGCGAAAAAAGATTCGAGCCGTCGCAACAGCTGGAGATTATGTTCCCCCTCCGGTATGTCCCCGGTATCCTGCAGATTCCACAGCCGCAGGCTGATATAGACAACGCTTTTTTCACGGGCTTCGCGGATAAAATCAAAAACCTCGTCCAGGTAGGCGTGCAGGGCAGCGGAGTCTTTCGCGTTTTCGAAACTGTGCAGGGAGATATTGAGTTGACGCAGGGCAGGGCTGGCCAGCAGCGTGCCACGCGTATGAGGCAACAGGGTGGCGTTGGTGGTCAGGTTGACCAGCTTGTGGTGTGCATGACAACTTGCCAGCAGCAGTGCAAGATCCGGGTGCAGCAGCGGTTCCCCGAGCAGATGCAGGGCCAGATGGTCCGTGAAGTCTCCGATCTGGCACAGCATATGGTCAAATTCCGCCGGGGTGATGAACGCCTTGGGCCGCTTGCCCTGGTGGCAGAAGCTGCACGCGAGGTTACAGCGGTTGGTGATCTCCACAAAGATGCGCTTGAACTTTTTCAGACAGGTATGTTCTCAAAGGGTGGACACTTGGTGACGTGCGGATCGGGCCTCAATCTAGATGCCTTCGCAAAAACTCATAGGATGGACTTTTTGCGACGCCATCAATCTAGGGTGAAACGGACTCCGTGGCAAGAAAATCCTGAGGTGACCGCAGAAAAACAGCACCCCCCTGGCATCAGTCACGGACCTCCAAAACAAAGCGCGCAGCGATGTAGACGATGTGGCCTGGCACAAAGATCCTGAAAAAACGATCCGGGCGGTTGAGATAGTCGCTTACCCGACTGCGATCCTGGGGCAGGTCGACAAATATCTCGCCCTCGATCGTTTTGCCGTGCAGGGTAGTGACCCGCACGTTGTATCTCTTGCCCAGCATCATCAGTTCGTGGCGTTCCGTTGCCGCCGGGGTGCTGGCCTGGATGATATTGGCGACATTCAGGTGAACGGTGCCAGCGGTGGTTTTCACCGGCAAGAAGACATCCTCTCCATTCAGTAGTTCGCCGACCCGCTGCGGGCCTTGGCGGCGGACTTCATAAAGGCTGAGAAATACCTCCCCCTCAAGTTCGCTGCCATCCGCCAGGGTAAAAATTACCTGCTGTCGGTTCTTGGCAATCTTCTGTTCTTGCATGGCCCCTCCTTGTGTCATTGAAACAGCGCCTTGTTGGCCGCGAACTTGTGGGCCTCCTCGCGGGTGACCCTGCCCGCCGTCAGCAGATCCTGAATGGCCTGATCCATGAGCATCATCCCCTGGGATTTGCCGGTCTGGATCACAGATGGAATCTGGAATGTCTTGCCCTCGCGGATCAGATTGGAGACCGCCGGCGTGACGGCCAGGATTTCCAGGGCGGCGCAGCGCTTGCCGTCGACGGTGCGCAGCAACTGCTGGGCGATAACCCCTTTGAGGGACTCGCCGAGCATGGTACGGACCTGCTCCTGCTGGTTGGTGGGAAAAACGTTGATGATGCGATCCACAGTTTTGGCGGCGCTGCTGGTATGCAAGGTGCCGAACACCAGGTGGCCGGTTTCCGCTGCAGTAATGGCCAGTTCGATGGTTTCCAGGTCGCGCATTTCGCCGACCAGAATCAAATCCGGATCCTCCCGTAGCGCCGCCTTGAGGGCCGAGGCGAAGGAGCGGGTATGCCGACCCACCTCCCGCTGATTGACCAGGCTCTGCTGGCTGACATGGACGAACTCGATGGGATCCTCGACGGTGAGGATGTGTTCCTTGCGGGTCCGGTTGACATGATCGATCATGGCCGCCAGGGTGGTGGATTTACCGCTGCCGGTTGGTCCGGTGACCAGCACCAGGCCTTTTTTGAACTGGGTGAAATTCAGCACCGCCGGGGACAGGCCCAGTTGCTCGGCGCTGAGGATTTCGGCGGGGATGAGACGAAAAACCGCACTCATGCCAAGACGTCCCATGAAGATGTTGGCGCGAAAGCGGGATTTCAGCTCCGGCACCTCGTAGGCATAATCGAGATCGCGAGTGGTCTCATAGGTTTTGCGCTGGACTTCGGTCATGATTTCATACAGCAGAGTTTTGTTCTGCTCATGGGTGAGAACCTGGTCCATGATCGGTTCCAGATCGCCGGATCGGCGAATCAGCGGCGGATTGCCCGGCGCCAGATGCAGGTCGGAGCCACCCTTGTCCTTCAAAATTTTGAACAGCGCGTCAATTTTTGCCATGGTGAGATCCTCAACACCCTTCGGGCGACTTGTGAGAATGTTTATTGCCTAATGATTTCAGTTGGTTACGATATGGTTGCGAGGTTGGGAAGAATTCCAACGCGTTCGCTTTTGCATATTGTATGCCCTCGGAGGCTGTCGGCAAGACATGCATTGTCATGCAAAACGGCTTTCTGTGCACGCACAGATGCTACAATGAGATCAATGCCCGCAAGGAGTCAACCATGATGGCGTTGCAAAAAGTCCGCCCTAAGGCGTTACGGTGTTTTTTCAGGACCTCGACATACTATATGTATGCCTTCGCCCCTGAAAAAACACCAAGCCTTGTAGGACGAAATTTTTGCTTAGCCATCTTATGAAGTTTTTGCGAATGCATCAGAGCCATGAAATCATTCGAGCTGTTCAACGCTGTGGCGTGTCCCCTTGTTTCCCCTTGAATTAAATGTAATCGATCTGCGCAACAAGCATGCGTGAGAGGAGGAACAAAAAAAGGGCGCGAAGCCCTGGAGGGGGAACAACGCGCCAAAAGATGGAGGTTTAAACCGTGTTTTTTTTAAACTGTGTTTTTTGTTTATCGCTCTGTCGAGCGGTGTGTTCGTTGGATGAACTGTAGCCTCTTGCCGGATCGTTGGCCACGTGGCTTTCCGTAATAATGCCGAGCAGATCAGTCACTGGCCACTGTGCATATGAACAGTCGATATTCTGGCATTCATGAAATAAACAATAAAAGCAGGCACTTGAGGTTGCAGCAGGTTTAGGCTTTGACCACTTCCACCAGGTAGCCGTCGGGATCCGAGATAAAATAAAATTTCGGCTCGCCCCCCGCCAGGCCCTTGAGGGGTTTGGGTCTGAGGCCCATCGCCTCGTGCTGCTTGTGGGATTGCACCAGATCCTTGACCCCCACTGCCAGGTGCGAATATCCGCTGCCCATTTCGTAAGGCTCAGTCCGGTCGTGGTTCCAGGTCAGCTCCAGTTCGAAGGTGCCGCCAGGGTTGCGCAGGTAGGACAGCGTGAATTTTTGGTCGGGGAAGTCGAGTCGCCGCACAATCTCGAAGCCGAATGCTTGCTGGTAAAACAATTCGGACTTTTTCAGGTTCATGACCCGGATGCAGGTGTGAATCATCTCGTATTTCATCCTCGATTAACTCCTTTGCTGGTTGTAGAGGCCTGAAGGTGAAAGAAGATCAGGAGGCTGCCTCGCTCAAATCCACGCGGCAATAGCGGCACTTTCATAAATAATCCTGGGCATATGTGCGATCTCATTCCTATAATATAAAATTCAGATTACAGGAAAGTTTATCATGTTTTGAATTAAACCTGTCTTCGTTCCAGATACTTCCACCCTTTCAGCTTGCAGGAGGTACCATGCCCTTTCCAATTACCGACATCGTCACCTGGGTAGGCAAAACAGACTGGGAACTGCGCAAGTTCCATGGTGAAGAATATTCCACGCATCGCGGAACCACCTATAATTCCTATCTGGTACGGGATCAAAAGACTGCACTCATCGATACGGTCTGGGCACCTTTTTCCGGAGAATATGTCGAAAAGCTGTTCCAGGAGGTCGCCCCTGAAGATATCGATTTTGTGGTGGCCACCCACGCTGAAATCGACCACAGCGGCTGCTTGTCGGAATTGATGCGTCACTTGCCCGGCAAGCCGGTCTACTGCACGGCCAAGGGTATCAAATCCCTGCAAGGCCATTACCATGCCGACTGGAACTTCCAGGTGGTCAAAACCGGCGACAGGCTCAAACTCGGGGAGCGGGAACTGATTTTTATCGAGGCCCCGATGCTGCATTGGCCCGACACCATGTTTTGTTATCTGACCGGCGAGAATATTCTGTTTTCCAGTGACGCCTTCGGCCAGCATCTGGCAGCCGAGGAACTTTATAATGACCGGGTCGATCCTTGTGAGCTCTGGTTCGAAAGCCTCAAATACTACGCCAATATCCTTGCACCTTTCAGTCCCATGGTAGTGAAAAAGCTTCAAGAATTCGTTGGCCTCGGTTTGCCTCTGAAGAAGATCTGCTCCAGTCATGGGGTGATCTGGCGGGATAATCCCATGCAGATTGTCGAAAAATATCTGCAATGGGCCGACAATTACCAGGAGAATCAGATCACCCTGCTCTACGACACCATGTGGAACGGGACCCGCACCATGGCCGAGGCTATCGCCGAGGGCATTCGACAATTCTCCCCGGATGTGATGGTAAAGCTTTTCAATTGTGCCCGTTCGGATAAAAACGATGTGATCTCCGAGGTGTTTAAATCCAAGGCGATCCTGGTCGGGTCCCCGACCATCAATCAGGGAATCCTTTCCGCAGTAGCGGGGATGTTGGAAGAAATACGCGGATTGCGGTTTAGGGGCAAAAAGGCGGCGGCTTTCGGCACTTATGGCTGGAGTGGCGAGAGTACCAGGATGATCAGCGAAAAACTGCGCGAGGCCGGTTTTGAAGTCCTCAACGAGGGGTTGCTTCAGCTATGGAAACCAGATGCCGAGGCGCTAAAACAATGCGCCGATTTTGGCAAGGAATTCGCCAGCCAGATCGACTGAGGCTGTCATGCAGTAGCCCGGGTGGCAAAACCAGCAAGGAGACCACATGTCGTATAAGTGGCTTGAGTACCTGTTCTGGTTTGCACTGATCGGTTGCGGTCTGTTGACGGCTCTGCACGCCTTGCTCTATAAACGCGACCCGCGGGCAGCGCTCGGTTGGATCGTGACCGCACTGGCGGTACCAGGGGTCGGGCCGTTGCTTTACTGGCTGCTCGGGGTTAATCGCATTCGTGCCTTGGGACGCGGTTGGCAGGAGGGGGGCAACGGACTGCCATTGCGCAGCGCGGCATTTTGCGTGTGGTCGGAGGAACTGGCAGGTTCCGGACTGCCGTTTCAGGACGATTGGTATGCGCCCTACCTGTCTCTGGCTGACACGGTAACCCGTCGTCCGCTGCTCGGTGGCAACGCTGTCGAAATCCTGATCAACGGGAATGCCGCCTTTCCCGCCATGCTTAAAGCCATTCACGAGGCCCGAAACAATGTATATCTGTCCAGCTATATCTTTGAGAGCAATGCCACCGGCCGCCAGTTTGTCGAGGCCCTGACCCGGGCCGTGCAGCGGGGGGTGGAGGTGCGGGTGTTGATCGATGCCCTCGGCGAGTGCTATTCCTGGCCACCCATCAGTCGTCTGCTGGCTCGCGGTAAAGTACCCGCAGCGCGGTTTTTACCCTTTTCCCTTGGTGGCCGCGGTTTACACTTTAATCTGCGTAACCATCGAAAGTTGCTGGTGGTGGATGGCAGGATGGGGTTTAGCGGTGGGATGAATATTGGTGGCAGACATCTGCTCGGGCCAGCATCCGACAGTGGCGTGAAGGATCTGCATTTTCGCATCGAGGGGCCGGTGGTCGGGCAGATGCAGGATGCGTTTTTGGAGGACTGGGGATTTACCACGGGGGAACACCTGACGGGGAGCAGACCGCCTGTTGAACATTTTGGATCGGCCATGTGCCGCGGAATCAGCGCCGGTCCCAACGAAGACTTTGAAAAACTGCATTGGTTGCTTACCGGGGTGTTGGCCGTTGCGCGGCAGCGGGTGTGCATCATGACGCCTTACTTCATCCCCGACCGCGGCCTTATCACTGCTTTGAACACTGCCGCCCTGCGAGGCGTCGAGGTCCACCTGCTGTTACCGGAGCGAAACAATCTGCCTCTGGTACAGTGGGCGAGCCGCGCCTATCTTTGGGAGTTTCTGCAGTACGGGGTGCGCATCTATTGGCAACCGCCACCCTTCGACCACAGTAAATTGCTGCTGGTCGATAACATATACTGCCTGGTCGGTTCCGCTAATCTCGACCCTCGCAGCCTGCGCCTGAATTTCGAGTTTAACCTCGAAGTCTACGATTCCGCCCTTAACGCAAGGCTTGCCGCTCATTTCGATGCTTGCCGCAATGCGTCACGCCCAGTAACCCTGGAGGAAGTCGATGGCCGGTCGCTGCCCGCCAAGATGCGCGATGCAGCGGCCAAGCTGTTTTCACCTTATCTATGAAGAGGCTGTGGCTGATGGCCAGTGATAGGTGATTGCCCGGACGTTGACAATGGGCGAACATGGATTCGCCCCGCTCCTGCCTCAGGGCAGGGGCGGGGAATGTCGATACATTTATTTTAACCCCTTGTTATTCAGAAAGGGACTGTAGTTCATGTCGCTGCCCTTGATATGGCTGCGCAGCCAGTCGCCGAGAAAGTTCATTACCGAGACGGACAGGCCGAGCCTGCCTTCATCAAAACCCTGCTTGAATTCGCCGACCTTGGTGGTAAAGATGCGGTGTTCCTGTTTGTGGGCGGCGCTGTCCGGGTAGCCGTGACGATCGAGATGCCGCTCCTCGGTGGCAAAATGGGTCGCGGTGTAGGTAGCCAGCCCGCTGATGATTTTACCGATGACATCCTTGCCGCGGCCCTGCACCATGGCATCATTGAGTTCGTTGATCATGGCGACCAGGCGCTGGTGTTGGGCGTCGATTTCGGCAATATTGACGGACAGAGCGGCGTTCCATTGAATCAGAGCCATGTGCTTCTCCTGCTGTGCATTGTGGGTTGGAATATCCTATGAGTTTTTACGAAGGCATCAAATATAGGCAATAAATATGAGCGAAAGATTAGCGCTTGGGTCGCAGAAGGGCAACTGTAAAATTAATGAAGGATGCATTCGCAAATTCGGTTTGTCATGCCCGAGTGTTCCTATCTGGAATCCATGATTTCAGTGACTCACAGGCTGGATTCCCGACAAAAATCACTTCGGGAATGACTTTTTGCGACACCATCAATGAAGGGCAGGCCGGTTCCACCCAAGAACAGGGGACTCAATACCTGTTGAAGCGACTCATGACGTGACGTTCCTTGCGGGATTTGGGCCGCAGGGGGTAGTCCTGTGGGGCGTAGCCGAGGCTGATGATCAGCCCGATGCGGCGCTGACCGGGGATGCACAGCAGCTTTTTGACCGCCTTTTCGTCGAACCAGCCCATCATGCAGGTAGCCAAGCCGAGGTCGGTGGCTCGCAGGCAAAATTGGGCGGCGGCGATGCCGATGTCGATAAGGGGGAACTCCCTGCGTTGAATAAGCGCTCCCATGCGCACGGTCCATGGCGGTTGTTCCAGGACCAGTACCGCGATCACCGGGGCCTGTATGGCAAAGCTGTTAAGGCCGAAGGCTTTGCTGCAGGTCGCCCGGGCCACCTTGTTTTTAAGTTCAGGTTCGTCGACCAGAATCAATGTCCAGGGTTGGGCATTGCAGGCGGATGGCGCCAGACGCACGGCGTCGATGAGTTGTTCAAGCTTTTGCGCTTCGACGGGCTGGTCGAGGTATTTGCGAACACTCTGGCGACTCAGCAGCAATTGTTGAAATTCCATGGAAAGTGTCCTGTGGGGAGGGGCTATGAATGACCGCCCCAGACCGGATCCTCTTCGAACTGCCGACGAATCCGCTCTTCCGGGCACTGTTCATAAAAAGTGTCCTCGTCAAAACCGAAACGGTACTGGTGAATGTATTCCAGCAGCAATCGGTAGGCTTCGTTCAGTTGCCGGATAGCCTCACCGTCGCTGCGATTCCCGGCGTCGGGGTGGTAACGTTTCGCCAATTCCCTGTGCCGGGTCTTGATCTCCCGCAGGGTGGCTTGCTCGCCCAGATCGAACATCTTCAAAGCCTGCTGCAACTCCTGATAGGTCATGGCTGGCATAGCTCCATGTTTATCCGGTTTTTCGATTCCAGGATCAAAAAGATGCTACTTTCGTTTGTTCGATGATAGCATGAAAACCAAAGTTGACATCCTCCCCACCCTGAAGGACGGAGATTCCTGCGGCGCGCAAGCAGGGCATTGAGCCTTGCTTGAGTCGCTTCGGTGGGATCCTGCTGCTGACGGCCTTGTTGCACCATTCACTTCACAGGCTAACCGGGCGTGTCCCGCCCTTAATACAGTAAAGCATTCAATAGGAATGAGATGAAATGAAAATATGGGTAGATGCCGATGCATGTCCTGCGGTGATCAAAGAGATTCTGTTCCGGGCGGCTGAGCGTACCAGGTTGCAAATGACCCTGGTAGCGAATCATGCCATGCGCATTCCACCGTCGCGCTACATTCACTTTCTTCAAGTGGAAGCCGGGTTTGATGTTGCGGACAATGCGATAGTCAAGCGGCTTGGCGCGGGGGATCTGGTCATCACGGCGGATATTCCATTGGCGGCCGAAGTGATTGAAAAAGGCGGTCATGCGCTTAATCCTCGCGGTGAACTGTATACCGTCGACACGATCAGGGAACGCCTGATCATGCGGGATTTCATGGATACGCTGCGTGCCAGCGGCATAGATACCGGTGGTCCGGCGGCGTTAAGCCAAAGTGATCGGAAATTTTTCGCGAACCAACTGGATACGTTTCTGACCAGGCATGCGAGGCTGTGAGCGCCTTGACGGCGCGTCCGGACGTGGTAGGGTTGAAAATGTTTCATTCCGGCTTCCGCGGCGCCGGTCGGCGTAACCTCTTTGTGCCTTGTGCGGACTTCAATTGAGGATCCGGCGAATGTCCCGCCATGCGGGAAGCCCTCCAAAAGTGAACAACCCGGGAGAACATTGCCATGATCGAGCGTATTTCTGAATTGTTGGGGGAGGAAAGCGGCCTTCTGGAATATTCCTGCACGGGTATCGACCAGCAGCGTCTGTATCTGCCGGGGGCCGATTTTATCGAACGCGTGTTGCTGCCTTCGGATCGCTCTGTGACCACTTTGCGCAATCTGGGGCTGTTATTCAATACGGGACGGCTGGCCGGCACGGGGTACCTGTCGATCCTGCCGGTGGATCAGGGCGTGGAGCATGCCGGCGGGGCCTCTTTTGCTCCGAATCCCGATTATTTCGATCCGGAAAAGATCGTCGAGCTGGCTATCGAGGGGGGATGCAACGCCGTGGCCTCCACGGCCGGCGTACTGGGGGCGGTGGCGCGCCGCTATGCGCACCGTATTCCGTTTATTCTCAAGGTTAATCACAACGAACTCCTCACTTATCCCAATATCTATGATCAGGTACTTTTTTCCAGTGCGGATCGGGCCTTCGATATGGGCGCGGTGGGGGTCGGTGCCACCATCTATTTCGGTTCACAGGAATCCCATCGCCAGATCGTGGAAATCGGGGCCCTATTCCAGCGGGCCCATGAACTGGGGATGTTCACGGTTTTGTGGTGCTATCTGCGCAATCCCGCGTTCAAACGGGATAAGGACTACCATGCGGCCGCGGACCTGACGGGGCAGGCCAACCATCTGGGTGTGACCCTGCAGGCGGATATCATCAAGCAGAAACAGCCTGAATGCAACGGCGGCTATCCCGCCGTCGAATTCGGCAAGACCCACAAGCATATCTATGGTGAACTGGTTCCGGATCATCCCATCGAGTGGACCCGCTACCAAGTCGCCAACTGTTACATGGGGCGGGCCGGCCTCATCAATTCGGGCGGTTCTTCCAAGGGCGAGGACGACCTGGCCCAGGCGGTTCGCACGGCGGTCATCAACAAACGCGCCGGCGGCACGGGGCTCATCAGTGGCCGCAAGGCCTTTCAAAAACCGATGAAGGACGGCGTGGAGCTGCTGCATGCCATCCAGGACGTGTACCTGTGTCCGGACGTGACCATCGCCTGATCCTATGTCACAGGTGACGCTACTCCGGCGTGCGGCAACTTTAATGGAATGAACGGTACTGTCGTGGCCAGCGCTGTACAGGCCACGATCCGGAGGGAGACCCATGACGACGACGATGCAGCAACTCAGTCCGCTACGCAATACCACCCACGCCGAGGATGCGGCGGCGTTGACCGCCGAGCAACTGCGCCATTTCGGCATCGACCCCGAAGGGGAATACGGCCAGGCTCTTGCTGCCCTGACCTGCAACCTCTACCAGGCGCATGGCGCGGTCCACGAACTGTGGCGCATCACCACCGAGAGTCTCGGCCGGCTCGATCGTAGCGACCGCATCGCTTATTTTAACGCCAAGCGGTTTGCTTCCTTTCAGCTGGCCAAGATCCTCGACACCCTGCAGAACCCGTTGCGCCGTACCTATCAGTCGCTCAGCGTGCGTCCGCGCGGGTTCGCCAGCCGGGGCGCCTATCCCCTGTTCGACAACGTGCCGGCAATCTTCAGCGCCACCCCGGTCATCGCCCGCACCGCCACCTACCTCTTCGCCTGTGCCGAATGGGTCGAGGACGCCTTCAAGGGTCGCGAGCCGCTGCTGGACATCTACTCGCGGTTGCTCAACCCGACTTCCATCAGTCTTGCCAACCACATGGTCGACCTGGAAGCCGGAGCTTTGGCCGGGGAGTATATGGCCTGGAACTTCAATTCCGGCATGGCTGCCATCGACGGCGTGCTGGCCCATCTGATAGGCGCCCGTGATATCGTGCTGGCCAGCCGCAATATCTATGGCGGCACCTACCAGTTGCTGCACGACTGGTATGGCAAGAAAAGCAACCTCGATATCGCCCTTGAATGGTTCGACGGGTTCGACGGCCCGGCTTTTGAACAGGCGTTGCAGCACTGCCGCGACAAACACGCCGGACGTTTGGACGAGGGGCGCAGAATCTACATCTACCTTGAGTCGCCCTGCAATCCCCACGGCAACGTGCTGGACCTTCCCGAGATCAGCCGCATCGCCCACCGTCACGGCTCGCTGGTGATTTGCGACGCTACCGTTGGCACACCGTTTCTATTTCCGGTCCTGAAGCGCGCGGATCCGGCCGAACGCCCCGACTTCGTTATCCACTCCTACACCAAGGATCTGTCGGGAAGCGGCACCACCATCGCCGGCGTGGTGATCGGGCGAAACGAACGGATGTTCCTTCCCAAGGGGGAAAGCGCCACCCTGGACGGCCCGGACGGCCAGGCCGAAACCATCCCCTGGGAGCAGACCCTGTTCTGGAACGTCTACTACGTGAAGGGGGCCTTCCTCGACGCCGACAAGGCCTTCGAGGTTCTCAGCGGCCTGCGTACTTTCGAAAGCCGCATGCTGCAAAAGGGGATCAACACCCTGCTGCTTGCCCGGGCCCTGGATCGCCATCCCGACATCATCGTCAACAGCCCGGCGGTGGAAGGACACCCTAACGCACCGCTGCGGGAAAGTCTGATGTTTCTCGGGCTCCCCGCTCCTCTTTTCTCCATCGACTTTGAAGGTAAAGGTGGCCGCCCTCCGATTCCCAAAGAGGCATTCAAGCGGTTCTTTGACTGTCTCGAGCCGACGGTGGGCCTGCAGGTGAGTCTCGGCCAGACTAACACCATGGCACTCTGCCCGGCATTGACCAGCCACTCGGAGCTTTCCGCGCAAGCTCTCAAGGAGTCCGGGATAGCGCCCACCACCATCCGTATCTCGGTGGGACTGGAAGATCCCCGCGTCCTCATCGCCCATCTGCTGCGGGCGGCGCATTTGACCATCGAGCCCTCCTGTCCTGGATTCTGCGCCGGTTTTCCCGAGGCGGACGAAATCGACCGCCTCTACCGCGACATCTATCTCGAATGGCACCGCCGCTTCATCGAAGCCCAGCCCGATTTTGCGACCCTGGCTTCGTAGCCGGTATCCCGGCTAATGATAACCNNGTTCGGAGGTGGCAGTTCTTCGAACACAGGAGGTAAACCAAGCGACACATGCAAAGGAGGGGGCCATGGGTAAAATTATCGAAATTACCGCATTGACCCTTAAAAGGCTCGAGAACTACCATCAGGTTATCGACAACGAATTAAAAGACGCGCGCAAGCTACAGTGGACGAACATGACGCTGGACCATATGCAGACATGCGATGTTGCCGTGAAAAAGGCAGACCATATCGCCGCGGCGGTTGGTTACGCAAATCTGCTGTTCAAAATTCAAAACGGACTCATTTCTGAACGGGCGCTCTTTGGCGAACAGTTGCTGCTCAACATACTGGTCCCTTTGTTAAATGAACTGAGGATTCCCATAGTGATGATCGATGCCCCCGAACAAACATCCGAATCCTCCCTCTCGAATTAATCCGATTAATTCAGGCAGGGTTCATTGATAATCGCTGGTTGCGCTGCCGGAGCTATCGCGCAACCAGCGGTTGCAGGTCGGGCAGGCTTATCGTTGCCCGGTGAGCGCGGATGCTTATCCTTTCAGTAGCGAAAATGTTTGATCCTTTCGCCTTTATCCTCTATCTCGGTCATGGCTTCGATACCGATCTGCAAATGGATGTCGGTCCATTTGCGGGAAACCACCTTGTCCATTTCTTCGGTCTTGATGCCTTCAGGCGTCAGGGGCAGGTCGGAGGTCAGCAGCAGGGCGCCCCGCGCGATGGAATTGTAGTGGCCGACTATGAACAGGGTGGCCGTCTCCATATCGATGGCGATACAGGTCATCGCCTGCAGCCGCTTCAAAAAAGCTCGATCATGTTCCCATAGACGACGGTTGGTGGTATAGACCACGCCGGTGCGGTACTCGAGCCCGTGAGCAACGATCTTCTCCGATACGAACTTATGCAGTTTGAAGGAGGGCAGGGCGGGCACTTCGGGGGGAAAATAATCGTTGCTGGTGCCCTCGCTGCGAATGGCCGCGATGGGCAGGATGAAGTGCCCGATCTCGGAAGATTGCTTGAGACCCCCGCATTTGCCGAGCAGCAGAACCCCCTTGGGGCTGCGGGCGCTGAGTAAATCCATGATGGTGGCGGCGTTGGCCGAACCCATGCCGAAGTGAATCATGGTCAGGCCATGGGAATTCGTGGCGGAAGGCATCGGCCTGTCCACCCCGCGTATCTCGCAATTGAAGCGTGCGGCGAAGTTATTGAGATAGGGGCGAAAATTGGTGAGCAGAACGTAATCCCCGATTTGGTCCAGGGCCATTCCGGTGTAGCGGGGCAGCCAGTTCTTGGCAATATCCAGCTTTTCGGTCATGGATGGTCCAACCTCCCTTCATTGCAGAGCAAAATATTCCAAAAGATTCATACCCGGCAGGCATCGGTCAGACAATAAGCCCCGGCGAGCACGTGGCCTCGCCGGGGAGCCAGGTCCTATTCATCCTGCGCTTCGGGTTTATTGCGCAGGGCGGCCCGCTTGATGTTGAGCAGGTTCCGGTAGTTGATGTTGTCGGTGGTTACGTTGCCGCCGGCGGCACCGCACCCCAGGGTCATGGAGGGGACCAGGGTGTTGTAAAGCTGCCCGATGGAGCCATGGGCGGATGGGGCGTTCAGGATCACCCGGTTGGCCGGAACGGCCAGTGAGAACTCCTTCAGCACCTTCTCATCACTGGAGTAGCAGGTGGCGGTGTGACCGGCGCCGCCGAATTTCAGCTGTCTCACGCAGGCATCGATGGCCTGGTCTTTATCCTTGGCGACCATGAAGCCGATGACCGGCGAGAGTTTTTCATGGGTCAGCATGTCCTCAGGTCCGATCGTGTCCACGTTCAGCGGTACCATAAGCATCTTGACTTCGTCGGGGACTTCAAACCCGGCCAGCCTGGCGATAACCTGGGGCGACTGACCGACGATCTTCATGGAAGGCACACCTTTTTCGGGATCGAACATGATCTTGGCCAGCTTGGTTTTTTCCTCCTCGTTGCAGATGTAGGTACCGCGATCGGCGAACATCTTGAGAGCCTGGTCGGCAATTTTCCGGTCGTCGAAGATCACGTTCTGGTCGGCGGAGCAGACCGTACCGTAATCGAAGGTCTTGGAGGCGATGATGTTGTTGACCGCCATGCTCAGATTGGCGGTTTTTTCTACATAAACCGGCACGTTACCGGGGCCGACCCCCAAGGCCGGGTGGCCCGAACTGTATGCGGCCTTGACCATGGCGCCGCCGCCGGTGGCGATCACCAGATTGATGCCGGGATGGGTGAGCAGCAGGTTGGTCGCCTCGATGGAGGGTTCCTCGACCCATTGGATGCAGTTTGCCGGTGCGCCCGCGGCCACTGCGGCATCGCGCATGATGGTGGCGGCGGCGGCGCTGCAGCGCTGGGCGCGGGGATGAAAGGCGAAGATGATGACGTTGCGGCCTTTGAGGGCGATGAGGGATTTGAACTCGGTGGTGGAGGTCGGGTTGGTGGTCGGGGTAACGGCCGCTACCACGCCAAAAGGCTCGGCGATTTCCATAATGCCGTCTTTTTCACTGATGATGCCGACCGACGGTTTGTCTTTCAGGTATTCATAGACAAGATTGCAGCCGATATGGTTTTTGACGACCTTGTCTTCGACATTGCCCATACCGGTTTCTTCCACGGCCATTTCCGCTAGTTTGCGTTCGTTGGCCGTGCCGGCTTTGTCCATGGCTGCAATGATTCGATCGACCTGTTCCTGGTTGAATTTTTTGAAGGCCTCGGCAGCTGTTTGAGCCTTGGCGATCAGTTCATCGATTTTGGCTTTTAAGTCGGCCATGACTGATTCTCCTTCGGCAGGGTGTCGGAAACGACTGGATCCTGTGTTGATTTTCAAGCATGTGCTTAAGCGAAAGTACCGGACTTACTTCCCTAATCATATCACAGTCGTCAAGGTTACTCGACAAGGGTAACCGAGGAATTTCATCCATTCTGGCAGAGCCTCGAGGGGGTTGATAGCGGCGGCGGGCGGGGCCGGTCAAAGGCGGGGGATTCGGATACGCCGGTCTCCCCGAATGTGCTGGAGCTGCAGGACGAAATCGTCTGCCTCCATGTCGAGGATGAAGCGGGATCCGCAGTAGCCGCATCCAACCGATTCCAGGACCTTGGGCGTCAGCGTCAAAATCTTGCCGCAAACCGGGCACCGCATGTCGATAGCCGATCCCTGGAGGATATCCGCCAGGGCTTTCTCGAAAATCCTGCGGTGGGCCTGTTCCTGAGCGGCCACATCGTCAAACATTTCACTGACCGGACCGCTGGTTTCCCGGGCGAAATGACGGTAAATCAGGTCGGCTCGCTGCTCCTGGACGATATCGGTCACCAGGGCCCGCAGAACGCTTCGCATGCCCGGTAGCGGCGCGACCTCCGGGATCTGCACCGCATCGAACAGATCCTCGGGAAATACAATCCGGGGTACCGGTTCATTGGTTGGGTTGAGGGCTTGCGCTGCTTCGAGAAACCATTCCCGATGTACGATTTCGACTTCCGTCACGCCCAGCAGGTCATGCAGGATTACCGGTACGGGTCGGATGTGATAGACCTCGTCCAGAACGTAATATTGCGGGATCAGCGGCATGGCGGCAAAAGGATCCCGATGAAGCTGGCGGGCGTACAGCTGGATGGCGAAATCTTCCCGTCCAGCGCTTTCCAGCAGGCAACTCACTGCAAAACGATCCTTGCTATCCATTTTGACCTCTCGGAAGGATAATGGCTACCCCGCTTGCGACCTTGATCAGGGAGCCGAAACTCTGTCGAACAGTCTTTGCAGGTAGGGTCCGACCTCCGGACTTCCCTCCTCCGGGGTCCACGGGGCGAATTCCCTGGGAGCATCCGACCGGTAAGGTCCCGGTTTGGTTTCGAAAAACACCGAGCCAGTTTCCAGGCACACCACCGTATGCCAGACCCCGACCGGGATATCGAGGCCGAAAATGGGCTCCCCATGACCGAAGATTCGCAACTGCTCTACCGCCCCCTCATCCTCGAAGGTCACCAGCGCCATCCGCCCGCGCAGGCCGATCAGGCACTCGGGCTTGGGTTCGAGCAGATGCCGATGCGGCCGGATGTAAGAGCCGGGCTCCATGGCGATCAGCAGGCGCTGACAGGATTCTTCCAGGCTGTCGTGGAGATTGTAGTTTTGCCGCAGACGCGATGAGGCCGCGGCCAGTTGGGATAATCGTGTCAGCAGAGCAGAATCAAGGATTTTCATGCGACCGACCTTCCTGCCGGCCGTTACCCGTGTCCGCCGGCTTGCATCCAGAGGTTAAATCATAACAAAAATGTTCTGCATGGGAACGGGAAAGAGATCGATGGCAGGCAACCGGACGAACGTCCGGTTGTTTAAACTTAATGACTCCGGGGTACGGCAGCTGCCGGAGGGCTGGCAAGGTGGAGCGGATAGACCGCCAGGAAGGTGGTTCCTCCATCCTCGGTGCTGGTAAAAGAGACTTCTCCCTGCAGGTAATCGCTGAGCAAGCGCAAGCTGTAAGTGCCCAGTCCCCTGCCTGCCCCCTTGGTGGAGAAGGACCGCTGGAAAATCTGCCATTGTTCCTGCCGCGGGATGACGCCGGGGTTATGGACGCGCATGTGGATCCGCTCCCCCATGGCGCTGCAGCCGACGGTTACGGTTTGACCCGGCGCGCAGGCCTCCAGGGCGTTTTTAATCATGTTACCCATTATCCGGCCAAGCAGTGCCCGGTCGCTGTGGAAGAGGATCTCCGGAACGGTCGGGTCAAGCACCAGGTTCCGGCCTTCGGCAACCTCGTGACGCTGGTAGAGGAAAACCATCTCCTGCAGGAAATCACGTGCTTCAAGGGGCTCGAATCGTACCTGCAGGTCTCGGCTTTCCGCTGCGGTAAGCATCTTCTGAGCCTGTATTTCGTCAATGGTGCGTTCGGCAGCGACCTGGATCAATGCAAAAATCTCCTCCCGGTCAGCAGGATCATAGCTTTGCAGTAATTCGGCGAATCCCCGGATACTGCCGGCCACGTTGAGAATGTCGTGGAAAAAGATGCGCTCCAGAGCCTGACGTCGCTTCTCATGGCTGATGTCGCTGACCGCCAGCACGGTGAAAGCTTCCTCGCCGTGATTAATCGGCGCGGCCCACACCAGCAGATCGAGGGATTCCTGGCGACCGTCGACACAGCGGGTGACGCGACATTCGCGGGCGTCTTTTTGGCCATTCAGGCCGGCCAGAATCGCCAACACCGCGCCGCAGGTACTGCAGGGTTCGGTGGTGCCGCAGCCTCCCGGAGTCGTGTCGGCATGAATGCAGCCAAGTATCTCCCCTGGGCGCTGGCCGTGCACCCGTTGTTCCTCGCCGGGCGCGATCAGGTCGACCAGAGCCTGGTTGGCATAGACGATTTGTCGATAACCGTTCAGGATCATCAACAGGCTGGGCACTGAGTCCAGTAGTTGGCGAGTCAAGGAAGCGGCGGAAAAATAATCTATCTGCCGATGCAGTGCCTGTTGAGAGGCACGTTCGGCGCTGGCGAATGCAGTCGGCAGTTCGAGGGGGGTGGACATGGCAGGGTGGCCTCCGGTGATGCCAGGAGTCGGTCGACAGGCTCCTAGGTCAGGTTTTTTTATAATTACCCTAATCGCACATGTACTGTCAATCGGACTCTATCCCGACCGGACAGCCTGATGCCAGGGGTCATTGGATGGAGCGCAGGGATGGGTGTGAGGGGGGTAATCAGACGACCGGCGCCGGAGGCGTGTTGTGCAGGGTCAAGGGGTGAAGGAGATGGAAGATGGTCCCCTGCCGGGCGTTGCTGGTGAAGTCAACTTCGCTCTGCAGGTAGCTGCTGAGCAACCGCAGGCTGTAGGTGCCCAGCCCCCTGCCTGCCCCTTTGGTGGAGAAGGATCGCTGGAAGATCTGCAACTGTATCTGCCGCGGGATGACGCCGGGGTTGTGCACACTGAAGCGAAGCCGTTCCCCGATGATGCTGCAGCCCACGGTCACGGTTTCGCCCGGAGCGCAGGCCTCCAGAGCGTTTTTGATCATGTTGCCCATCACCCTGCCGAGCAGTGCCCGGTCGCTGTTGAAAAGGATCTCCGGAACGGTCGAGTCAAGCACCAGGCTCCGGCCTTTGGCAACCTCGTGGCGCCGGTAGATGCCTACCGTGGTCTGCAGAAAGTCAATGAGGTGCAAAGGCTCCGGTCGGCTCTGCAACTCCTGGTTTTCCGCCGCGATCAACAGCCGCTGGGTTTGGATTTCCTCGATGGTCTGGTCGGCGGCGGCAAGAATCAAGGCATAGATTTCTTCCCGCTCGGCAGGCGGCTGGTGCAGAAGGATTTCGGCGAATCCGCGAATGCTGCCGGCCACGTTGAGGATATCGTGGAAGAAAATATGTTCCAGTACCTGGCGGCGCTTCTCATGACTGATGTCGCTGATGGTAAAAACGGTAAACGGCTCCCCGGCGCAGCGTAGCGGGGTCGTCTGTACCCGGAGATCGAGGGCTTCGTACTGGTCTTCCCTGGTGCGGGCAATGCGGCATTCGTGCTGGTCTTTATGCCCCGCCAGGCCGGAGATCGTCGCCAGTGCCGCGCCGCAGGTTCTGCAGGCTTCGCTGGTGCCGCAGCCACCCTCGGCTTTGCCGGCGACAAGGCAGTCAAGAATCTCCCCCGGCCGCAGACCATGGATCTGCTGTTCCCCGGAAGCCTCAATCATTTCCAGCACTCCCCGGTTGGCGTAGACGATCTGGAGGGAACGATTGAGGATCATCAGCGGAGTGGGGATGGCGTCGAGCAGTTGGCGGTTAAGGGAATCGGAGGCAAAACAGGCGATCTGTCGCTGCAGCTCGCTTGCCGTGGCGCGTTCGGATGTGGCAGGAGCAGTATGAGATTCGGCAGCCGGCATGCGTGTTTTCCTCCGTAACGGATTGATCTGTACTTTATTACTGCACGCGATGCGGCGGTGTCAACCTTTCACGATTCTTTCCGCCGCGTTGCCATGCCACAAATAGCCAGATTTGTCCACAGGGCGTTTTCCAAGACTTTGCAAGGTGCCGACGTTGTTCTCCATCGAGAAAACGACGACCTGCCGATTGCTCCGTGGCCTGCCTATGCTACATTTAAGATATGCCGCTTGATTTTAATGTGATCTTCAGGAGGTAGCCATGTCGCGTCTGTTCACTCTGCTTATTGCCCTGCTCTGGTTGTTGACCCCGGCCAGCCATGCCGCGCCATCCGCCACGCGTAAGCCGCTGCTGGTGGCCTCCACCACCCAAATCGCCGATTTCGCCCGGCAGATCGCCGGTGACCGGTTGGTCGTGAAAAGCATCCTGGCCCCCGGCGCCGATCCCCACACCTATCAGCCTACGCCTGCCGATGTGCAGATCGTGCTGGCGGCCGATCTGTGCCTGGAGAACGGACTGCATCTGGAGGGCAAGAACTGGATGGCCACCCTGGCTGGGGATGCCGGCAAGCCGCTGGTGACCGCCGCGCGCGGCCTGGCGCCCCTGGAGATTCGCGCTAACGGTCAAAGTATCGCCGATCCGCACGCCTGGTTTTCGCTGGCCAATGCCGCTCTGTATGTCAACAATATCGTCCAGGCCCTGGTAAAATTCGATGCTGCGAATGCCGAAGAATATCGGGCCCGGGCCACCCTTTACCTGCAGCAGCTACGGGTGCTGGATGCCTGGATCCGGGCGCAGGTCAACCGCATCGAGCCGCAGCGCCGTATCCTGGTCACCACCCATGATGCCTTCAACTACTTCTGCCGTGAATACCGGTTCAACGCCGACAACGACTATCTGAGCATCGCCCCGGTGGGGTGGTCCACCGGCAGCGAGGTGGGTGCCGGCATGACGCCGGAGCGGCGCCGTCAGGTGGTGGCGTCGATCCGGCAGGCCGGGGCGCCGGCGATCTTCGTCGAAACCACCATCAATCCCAAGCAGATCCGCGAGATCGCCCGGGAAACCGGCGTCAAAATCGGCGGAGAACTCTATTCCGACTCCATGGGGCCGCCCGGCAGCGCCGGGGAAACCTATATCGGCATGATGCGGGAGAATGTGCTGCTGATCGTTCANNGGCGGCTGGCGAAATCGAAATCGAAATCGAAATCGAAATCGGATCGAAGTTGCCTGCAACCAGCGACCACCCGCGAAAGGACCTATTTCATGCGTTTTATTCTGACGGCTCTCATCTGGGTGCTCATGCTCGGTGGTCTGAGTCTCTATATCTATCAGCGGGACCGGCATGCACCGGTTCCGGTCCAGGCGCCGGTTACTCACGAGGTCTCCAGCCTGGACTTTATTCTGGAAATCACCCCGACCTTTTCTCCTGAGGCCGATCCTTTCGCCCTGCAGGGGGATACCGGCGATACCACTTCATTGGTGGTGCGCACCGCGCATCGGGAACTGTTTCGCGCCGAGGGAGGGTTGGAACGGGGCGTACCGGTACGGGTGCAACCGGTACGCGGGTTGGTGGAGGGGCGCAACGAGCTCTATCTGCAGGCCCAGCCGCCTTTTGGCGAAGCCCATCGGGACCATGCGGTGCGGGTGCGGCTGCTGCAGGGTGATCGGGTGGTGGTCGACGAGACAATCTGGGGATTCAGTGGGGCCAGCGTAGCCGGAACCATCCCCTTTACGCTTACGACAACAGCGGAGGACGCGCATGACCACTGAGCAGATTCCGGCCATCGAGGTCCGCCACCTGACGGTCAGCTACGGCGAGCGCCCGGCGCTGCTGGATGTTTCGGTGACTATCGAGCCTGACCAGCTGGTGGGGGTGATCGGTCCCAACGGCTCGGGCAAGTCGACCCTGATCAAGGCCATTCTTGGCTTTGTCCGGCCGGATGTCGGCGAGGTGCTCATCGCCGGTCAGAATGTCGATCGGGCCAAGGGACTGGTGGCTTATGTACCCCAGCGCGGGGCGGTGGACTGGGACTTTCCCATCACCGTCAGGGAGGTGGCGCTCATGGGGCGCTATCAGCAGGTCCCCTGGTATCGCAGCCTGCGCAAAATCGATCGGGAGGCGGCGCTGGAAGCCCTGGACATGGTGCGCATGAGCGATTTTGCCGAGCGTCAGATCGGCCAGCTCTCCGGCGGTCAGCAGCAGAGGGTGTTTCTGGCCCGCGCCCTGGCCCAGGGGGCGGACATCCTGCTGTTGGACGAGCCTTTCGCCGGCGTCGATGCGGCCACCGAACGGGCCATCCTCGAAGTGCTGGAACGGGCCAAGTCGGCCGGCAAGACCCTGGTGGTGGTGCATCACGACCTGACCACTGCGGCGGAGTATTTCGACAAGCTGATTCTGCTCAAGCAGCGCCTGTACGCCTACGGTCCGCCGCGGGCCGTGCTGCAGGAAGAGCTGCTGAGTCAGGTGTACGAAGGACGCTTGCGGGTGTTCGCCGATCTGACGACCGGGAAGGGGGCCTGATGGATTTCCTGCTGCAGATATTTTGGGCGCCCCTCACCGAGACTTATTTCCAGAAAGCTCTGATCGGCGGCTGTATCGTCGCGGTGGTGGCGGCGGTGGTCGGTTGCCTTGTGGTGCTGCGGCGCATGGCGTTTCTCGGCGATGCCTTGTCCCATGCCATGATCGCCGGGGTGGCCGGCGGCTACCTGGTGATGAAGCTGCTGTTCGGGCTGGAGGCCCATGCTCCGGGCATGTTGCTGGGATCGCTGCTGGCCGCGGTGCTCACCGTCGCCCTCATCGGCTTCGTGTCGCGCATCTCGCGGGTCAAGGAAGATACCGCCATCGGTATCATGTACACCGGCATCTTCGCTCTGGGGGTGGTGGTGGTGTCGGTGTTCAGGCACTTCATCCATATCGACCTGATGCATTTCATCATGGGCGATATCCTGGGGGTGGCCGACAGCGACCTGTGGGTGAGCGCCTTCGTCGCTCCGCTGGTGCTGAGTCTTCTGATCCTCTTCTACCGGCATTTCCAGCTGTCGACCTTCGATCCGGTGATGGCCGCCTCCATCGGCCTGCCGGTGCTGCTGCTCGATTACGTGCTGACCACCTGCGTGTCGCTGGTGGTGGTCAGCGCGGTGAGTATGGTCGGGGTGATCCTGGTGGTCGGTCTGCTGATCACCCCGGCTGCCACCGCCTATCTGCTGTGCGACCGGCTGGATCGAATGATGCTCCTGGCGGCCCTGTTCGGCGTGACCAGCGTGGTCGGCGGACTGTACCTGTGTGTCTGGCTCGATTCGGCCGGCGGCGGGGCCATCATGCTGTTCTGCACCCTGCAGTTCCTGGTGGTGTTGACTGTCGCCCCGCGCTACGGGCTGCTGGCCCGCTGGCTGCGGTTGCGGCGGCTGGTGCCGCAGCAGGTGGTGGAGGACGTACTGACCACCATCCTGCGTCACGCGAACGGTACCCCCGTGACGGTCCTTCGTCAGCATGTGCCGCAGCCCTCCGCCCTGCCCAGGGCGCTGCGGCAGATGACCCAGGACGGCCTGATCCAGGAGGGCGAGGGCGGCTACCGGCTTACCGAAACGGGGCAAACGGAGGCCGCTAAAGTGCTGCGCGCCCACCGTCTGTGGGAAACCTACCTGGAGTCCATCGGCACCCCGCAGGAAGAACTGCACGCCACCGCCCACCAGCTCGAGCATCTGCGGGCCGGCGGGACGGTCGACTACCTGGACGAGAAGCTGGGCCAGCCTCGACTCGATCCTCACGGTAAAGCGATCCCCCCGCGGGGGAAGAATGGCAATAACCAGGAATGAAACCAACCGGGCTGCGGGTGACATCGTTTCGGTCCTTTCTGCTATAATGGACACCAGTAGCGGTGAAACGCTTTCGTCGACCCTGACGCGGCTCAGTCCAGCCGGCAAGAAGCTTCCTGCGAGGGGAACCTCCGAATCTCCGACTTCGTTGTGCCCTGCGACGACCGCAGCCGGGGTACGATCCAGGTCCACCCCGGAGGTATTATGTCCAAGCTCAATCATGAGGAGGATCCGGTCCTCCGTCTCTCCCGTGTCGATACCTCATCCCTGCCCGCCGATGGCGGCGAGAACTATAACCGGCTGATCTTCTCCAAGAGTCCCTACCTGCTCCAGCACGCCGAAAACCCCATCGATTGGCATGTCTGGAGCGATGCGGCTTTCGCCCGGGCCCGGGCCGAAGACAAGCCGGTGTTCCTGTCCATCGGCTACTCCACCTGTCACTGGTGCCACGTCATGGCTCATGAATCCTTTGAGGACCGACAGGTGGCCGGGATTCTCAATCGCCATTTCATCCCCATCAAGGTGGATCGGGAGGAACGACCGGATCTCGACAACATCTATATGATGACCTGCCAGATGCTGACCGGCAGCGGCGGCTGGCCCACCACCCTGCTTCTGACCCCTGACAAAAAACCGTTTTTCGCGGCGACCTACATCTCCAAAACCGGCCGGATGGGCATGGTCGGTCTGATCGATCTGTTGAACAAGGTCGCCGAGCTCTGGCATTCCGATCGCAGCGGGTTGCTGGAGACCGGTGAGAAGGTCTTCCACGCCCTGAAACAAGTGGAACAGACCGGGGCGGAGGCCGAAACCCTGTCCGCGGAGGTTTTCAAGCAAGCCTATGGCCAGTACCTGGAAAGCTTCGACCGGGTGCATGCCGGCTTTGGCGAAGCTCCGAAGTTTCCCGCCCCTCACAACATCTCCCTGCTGCTGCGACTGGCGCAGAGTCTGCGGAAAGAGAAGGCCGGCGTCATGGCTTTGCAGACCCTGCAGCGCATGCGACTGGGGGGGATTTTTGACCAGATCGGTTTTGGCCTGCATCGTTATTCGGTGGATCAGCGCTGGCTGGTGCCGCATTTTGAAAAAATGCTCTACGATCAGGCCCTGGCCATGTTGGCCTATGTTGAAGCGTTTCAGACCAGCGGCGACGATTTTTTCCGCCAATGTGCCCTGGAAATCGCCGATTACGTGCGTCGCGATCTCACCGATGCGCAAGGTGGATTCTATTGCGGCGAAGATGCCGACACGGAAGGTGCCGAAGGGACTTTCTATGTGTGGACTCCGGAACAGGTCATGAAGGTTCTGGGCGAGGAACTGGGTACCGTGGTTTGCCATTCTTTTGATATCACCCCGCAGGGCAATTTTGAAGGGCGCAGTATCCCACACCTGGAACTGGACCTGGCCGAGCTTGCCGATCGCGCCGACGTGTCCATGGACAAGCTGTCGGCAGCCCTCGCCGAGGGACGCAGGCGCCTGTTCGAGGCCCGCCTGCAACGGATCCGACCCCACCGGGACGACAAGGTGCTGACCGGCTGGAACGGCTTGACCATCGCGGCTCTGGCGCAGGCCGGGGCGGTGCTGGAAGTAGAGGAGTTGCTGCAGGCGGCCGGGCGGGCCGCCGATTTTGTCCTGGAGCAGCTGCGCGATGCGCAAGGTCGGCTGCTGCGCCGTTACCGCCAGGGGGAGGCGGCCATTCCCGCCTTCCTGGAGGATTACGCCTTCCTGGTCTGGGGACTGATGGAACTGTACATGGCCGGATTCGAGGATCGGTATCTGCAGGCGGCCGTCGATCTCACCGCCGGTATGGAGGAGCTCTTCAGCGATGGACAGGGCGGATTTTTCGACACCGGCAAAGACGTCGAAGAGGTGCTGACCCGGGGCCGCTCGCTGCAGGACGTCGCCATCCCGTCGGGCATTTCGGTGGTCGCCCTCGATCTGCTGCGGCTGGGCAGGATGACCGGCGATGCGGAGATGGAGGCGCGCGGCGAACAGCTGTTGCGCACCCACTTCAGCCAAGTGCGACAATATCCTTCGGGGTATGCCCAGTTCCTCATTGCCCTGGATTACGCCCTGGGACCCAAAAGTGAAATCGTCATTGCCTGGGACGGCGTGCATTTCCCCCACGACCTGCTCAGGGAGGTACGGTCCCGCTTTCTGCCGCGGACCCTGGTTCTGCTCCACCAAAGCGATCAGCCGCCACCGGCACCTGTCGCCGCCCTGGTAACCGGCAAACAACCTGTGGGGGGCAAACCGGCCGCCTATCTCTGCCGCGAGCAGAGTTGCCGCGAACCGGTCACCGACCCACAGGAGCTGGCCAGGATGCTGGATGAAGAAGCCAAAGAGTACCACTCCGCCTGACTTTTGGGAGGCTTGCGGTCAGGAAAAAATACTTCTCCCGTTTTTCCATAAGCTTATTTTTCTTGTAAAATAAGATGGCGTCGCAAAAAGTCCGCCCTACTGCGTTACGGCGTTTTTTCAGGACCTCGACATACTATATGTATGCCTTCGCCCCTGAAAAACCACCAAGCCTTGTAGGCCGAAATTTTTGCTTAGCCATCCTATGAGTTTTTGCGAGGGCATCAAATAAAGCAGGTTGCAAAACTCCTGAAGCTTTCCCAAAAAGCCATGAGATGGCGTCGCCATCCAAGATTCCTCTTCACAAGGAGGCGCACTCCAATGTCCGATTCCCTTCCTTTTACTACCTGTGGCTGGCAGAACGGCAACGGTAGCCAACTGAAGAAAATTTTGAACAAATTAGCCAGTTTGGAGACGCAAATTACTCACCAGGCCAGGACCACTTTGGTGGCAAACCTGAATACGGAGGGCTTGATTTTCGACCAGGCCCTGTCTCTGGGTGCGGATCTCTCCCTGGCAGCCTGCAGCTTGGCTGGGAGAGAAACCACTTTTAACCTGATGGTATCGCGTGGACTAGCCAGCGGATTATTGCTTGGCCTGCATGAGGTTGGTGAAGATCTGTATAATGGCGCTTATTTGGCCATGAGGGGCATTATGGCAGGAGCGTCCCTCAGCGATACGAATGTATGTGATATTGCCCTGGCAGGAAGTCTGGCCATTTTAAAAATTTCCGAGCAACACGGTGCCAACCGGGAGATGATCATCAAGAAAATGGCTGCCGGTGCAACGGACACAAATTATGCCTGTACCTTCGATGCGGAAGCCATCGAAAGGCTGTTCCTCGATATGTTTGAACTTATCGACCAAACCCACTGAATTTGGATCGCGCCGCATGGATAGTCCGACAGCCTCCCAGGCGCGACCCGGCGTTGGGAAAACCATATATCCATCGCCTGAACAACGGCCAATCACAAAAGGATCGCCACCTGGGGGCGAGACTTTCAAGGACACGAAAGGGGATGCGATGAGCGAGCAAATCAAATCAGCCGAAGCCGAATCGATTCAGGAACTCAAATTTACCATCGGCAGCGCTGGAACCGCTCTGAAAGAAGGACTGGCAGGCACCCTGAAAGGGATCAGTGAAGTAGAGGCCGAGATCGTCAGTCTTGCCCGGAATACCTTGAGCACCACCCACTCTGCGACGGTCTCTGTGACCAGCGAAGGCTTGAACGTTATCAAGGATATGCTCAAGAGGGCCTTGGCCGAAAGTCAGGAGATGGATACCGATATAGCCGTAACCATCAAAAACGTTGCCAAAGGAATCATCTTGGGGGCCGCTGATGTCGGCGCCGATCTGGGTTCTGCTGCACGGCTAACCATCAAAGAGGCCCTGAGCGGTGCCGCGGAAATCGGCGTGGACGTGGGCACTGTCGCCAGGCGAGCCATTGAAGGCATTCTCGAAGCCACCAGGGAGGTTGGGGGAAACGTGGAAGATGTCGCCAGGGTGATTTCTGAAGAAGCTATCGAATCCGCCGGGACCATCGGTGAGGCTGCAGTCAAAACCGTTAAAAATCTGACTATCGGTATCGTGGCGGGGATCAAGGAAATCATTGAGGCCGCGCTTCTCAAATCACCTTCTATTCCCGAAACAAAGGAATTGGATGCCTGACGTCATGATGTTCGACGACAAGCATCCAGGAACGTCAGCGGCGTTCGCCGAAGATGGAACCGAGTATGCCGCGCATGATCTGGCGTCCCAGTTGACTGCCGATGGAGCGGGCCGCGCTTTTGATCAGGGCTTCGCCAACGCCCTGGCGGTTTGACGATGCCTTGCGCTGTGCCTGGGATGGAGCCTGGTTCGAAGCTTCGGCGGCAGCGGCCTGGGTCCGCTGTTGCAACATCTCGTAAGCTGAGTTCCGATCAAGGAGCTGTTCGTAACGGCCGTTGAGAGGCGAACGCGTAATAATCTCCTGCCGTTCGATCCCCGTCAGCGGGCCGATGCGGGATTCCGGCGGGCAGATCAGGGTGCGTTCAACGGGCAGGGGGCGGCCCTGCGGATCGAGGGTCGAGACCAACGCCTCGCCGATGCCGAGGGTGGTTATGACGCCGGCGGTATCCAACTGCAAATTGGGGCGGAAGGTGCGGGCCACCGTGGCGATCGCCTGCTGATCCTTGGGGGTGAAGGCCCGCAGGGCATGCTGGATTTTCATGCCCAGTTGACCAAGGACGCTGTCCGGGATGTCGAGGGGGCTCTGGGTAACGAAAAATATTCCCACGCCCTTGGAGCGAATCAGGCGCACCACCTGTTCGATCTTCTCCGCCAGGGCTTTGGGCGCCTGGGAGAAGAGCAGGTGCGCCTCGTCGAAAAAGAACACCAGCCGCGGCTTGTCCGCATCGCCTGCCTCCGGCAGTTGCTCGAAAAGTTCGGCCAGCAGCCACAGCAAAAAGGTGGCGTAGATACGAGGTGATTGCGCTGCCAGGCGGGTGGCGTCGAGGATGTTGATCACGCCCCGGCCGGAAAAATCGACATGCAGCAGGTCGCTCAGTTGCAGCGCCGGTTCGCCGAAAAACAGGTTGCCGCCCTGTTCTTCGAGGACCAGAAGCTGGCGTTGGATGGCGCCGATGCTGGCTGCCGAGATATTGCCGTAGTTCGGGCGCAAGTCCCGCGCATGGTCGCTCATCCAGGCCAGCATGGCCCGCAGGTCTTTCAGATCCAGCAGTAGTAGCCCCTGGTCGTCGGCGATGCGGAAGCAAGCATACAGCAGGCCGCTCTGGGTGTCGTTGAGGTCAAGCAGGTTAGTCAGCAGCAACGGCCCCATCTCCGAGACCGTGGTGCGAATGGGGTGCCCGGTCTGACCATGGATGTCCCAGAACGCCACCGGGCAGGCCCTCGGCGCATAATTCGGCAGAGGGATGTGGCGAAGGCGCTCCTCGATTTTTGCGTTGGGGGTTGCCGCTGCCGCAAGTCCGGACAGGTCCCCTTTGATATCCGCGGCGAATACCGGCACTCCCAAACGGGAAAAGCCCTCCGCCAGGATCTGCAGAGTGACGGTTTTTCCCGTGCCGGTGGCACCGGCGACAAGTCCGTGCCGGTTGCTCATGCTGCCCAGTTGCCGTATGGGGATCCCCTCGGCAGCACCTATGATGAGACTTGCAGCCTGGCTCATTGCCGGTGTACCTCATTGTCGGGTTTAAAAAAGGAGCACGGACGAGATTCTCCCTCTCCCCTATGTGTACATTGCGATGAAAAGGGCGTTTGCCGGATCTGCGGTCAGCTTCGGTCAATGCACCAGAGTTACGTTGTTCTTGGACCAGGTCTTATGTTCGCCATTTTCCAGTTCAACTTCGAAGCATTCATCCGGGAGACAGGCGACGATTTTACCGATCTGGTGCAGAACGATATGTTTAACGCGCATATCGGTTGCCGGGTCCAGGGTCTGGCAGATATTATCAAATTCTTCGTGACGCATGGTGATGTCTCCTTTGCAGAGTATGGTATGGCCCTGTGCCATAGTCGTTGCCGGAGGGATGGCCTAGGGAAAGACGTCTTGCACGATATCCAGGATGAAACGGGTTCTTTCGTGCAACAGTACGATGTCGGTGCCGACGGCCAACCTGGTATAGCCGGTCGGAAGACGCGTCAGTCGGCGGTCGAGATCGTGGGGCAGCCGGTTGCTCGAAAGACCAGGCGGCAGCTCGCCACGACGGGCCACGTGCTTGCGCAACCCCGGAGGCAACCTGTCTTTTTTTGCCAGGCCGGGCGGCAGGGTGCGACGATAATAATCGTAGATAGCGGTCCGGTCGCGATCGGAAAAAGTCAGGTCCATGAGGACCTCGCTGCTTCCTACTGCGGCGCGGCCGTAATCGGGGTTGGCGACACATCCGTTCATCAACGAAGTTCCCGCGAAAAAGGCCGCCAGCAAAAATGCAAGCGAATGAAAGCGAACGCCCATAACGCCCTCCCGGTAGTTGGAATCATTTTATCAGTGTAACAGAGAATTTTGAGATTGAACCTTGGAGCCTGTCGTGTTTTGCCTGGGTTTTCTGCTGCCGGATATCACCGCCCTGATCATGGAGCCGTTTGCGCGGGAACAGGCCGGCAGCGCCTCGGCGTTGTTGGGGTCGGTGCAGATGATGGCCGGTGCCGTGGCGGCCGCTCTGGTGAGTTGGGGGTATGACGGAACGATTGCCGTCATGGCGATCGGCATGACGGTGTGTGCCCTGGCCAGCATGGGGTTGCTGTGGCGTGAGCGCCGGGTGAGCGGTGCCAGGCAGGACGCCTGATTGTTCAGTGTTGATGAGGAGCCTTGAGTTTTCCCCCCCAGCTGTTATGGTAAGCCATGCATTGCAGTGTTGATGGCTTCGCAAAAACCCAATCATCCCCGGAGGAACTATGGCCACCAAGGTCGCGATTAACGGATATGGAAGGATCGGCAGGCTTGTCCTGACCGCCATGTATGAACAGGGTCTCATCGGTGGCGATCTGGATATCGTGGCCCTGGTCGATCTCAACCCCGATGCGCTTTATTTTGCCTACCGCACCCAGTACGACTCGGTGCATGGGCGCTTTCCCGGGGAAGTCACTACCGCCAAAAGCCGTCCCGATCTGGAGATGGACGATACTCTCATCATCAACGGCGATGAGATTCTTTGCATGGCGGCCCCGGCCAGCCCCGATCTGTTGCCCTGGAAAGAGCTCGGTGTCGAGTATGTGATCGAGGCCACCGGGTGTTTCAACAGCATGGAAAAGGCCGGCTTGCACCTCAAGGCCGGGGCTAAAAAAGTTATCCTTACCGCGCCGGGCAAGGGCGGTATGAAAAGCATCGTGATCGGCGTCAATGAGGACGCCTACGATCCGGCAACGGATCATGTGCTTTCCACCGCTTCCTGCACCACCAACTGCCTGGCACCTCTGGTGCACGTCCTGCTCAAGGAAGGGGTCGGTCTGGAAAAGGGTCTGATGAGCACCATCCATGCCTATACCGCTACCCAGGAAACCGTCGACAGCCCCTCCAAAAAGGATTGGCGCGGCGGCCGGGCGGCGGCCATCAACATCATCCCCTCAACCACCGGCGCAGCCAAGGCGGTCGGAGAGGTGATCCCGGAAGTCAAGGGCAAGCTTACCGGCATGTCGTTCCGGGTGCCCACTCCCGATGTGTCGGTGGTGGATCTTACCATCCGTTCGTCACGCGATTCGTCCATCGAGGAGATCGACAGCCTGATGAAAAAGGCTTCGGAAACTTACCTAAAGGGCATTATGGAATACATGACCGAACAACTGGTGTCTTCGGATTTCCTCAATTCGACCAGTTCTTCCATCTATGACTCGCCGGCCACCCTGCAGAACAACCTGCCCGGCGAAACGCGCTTTTTCAAGCTGATTTCCTGGTACGACAACGAGGTCGGCTATTCCAACCGTGTGGTCGACATGCTGCGCCTCATGATTGCCCGGCAGGGGTGAGTCCTTGCGCAGGGCAAGGCACCGATTGCCCGCTTTGCATGAATGATGTCAGCGGACATTGGAATGGCCCGAATACGGTCAACGCAACGTCTCGGTCAAAAACCCGCTAAAGCGCTGCCAGGATTTTTCATCGGCATCCTTGCGGTAACGCTCCTCGCCGAACACGGTGAAGGCGTGCGGCGCGCCACCGTAGGTAATCATCTCATGGCGGATCTTTGCTTTTTCCAGGTTGATGGCCAGGGCGGCAAAATCCTCCATGGTCACGCTGGTATCGGCGGTGCCGTGCAGGATCAGCAGCTTGCCCCGGGTTTTCGAATAATCCTGTCCTTCGGGGGTCGCCAGCCCGCCGTGGAACGTCACGAAACCTTTCAGGTCCGCCCCGGAGCGGGCCAGTTCCAGTACGGCCGCGCCGCCGAAGCAATAGCCGACGGCCAGGGCGTTTTTAATATTGCCGCCCTTGTTTCCGGCCTCGCGCAACGCTCCCTGCAGGAGGCTGCGCATGCGCATGCGGTTCTGGTAAAGTGACTCGGTCAGCTTGCGCCTTTCAGTGGTTGCAGCCGGGCGCACGCCCTTGCCGAACAGGTCGACGGCGAACACCGCATAGCCCATGTCGGCCAGCATCCCGGCCCGCTTGATTTCGTAATCGGTAAGGCCGTCCCAGTCGTGCACCAGCAGTACCAGCGGAGCATCGGGAGCGGGGCTGACATAGTATCCCTCGAACCGTTGGCCCTTGATTTCATAGGTGACTGCACTGCCGGTTGCCCAGGCCGTAGAGGTGATGACCAGCAGCGCGAAGCATGAAGACAGGGTTGATAGAGTTCGCATGACTTCACTCCTTTCCTGTTTTGAGCATTGCAGGATTTTGCCATTATATCATTCGCGCCAGCCCATTTTGCTTGACAGGAATTCCTTTTTGGATAAAATCAAAACCGATTCGGTCATAAATTAAATTGTCATCCGAAAGGAGAGCCCCATGGCTGTATGGAAGTGTGAAAAATGTGGATATGAAAAAGAAGGTCGCTGCAAACCGAAAAAATGTCCTACCTGCGAAGGCGCCGGAACTTTTGCCAAGAAGGATTGAGTTTTCCCCTCCCCAATCCTCCCCGAACCGACAGGGCCGGTAAGCTTCCGGCCCTGTCGGTTTATCTGCCTTCCCTTATCAAAAGCACTGCAATCTTCCTCCCCAATCCGCCCTGTAGAGCGACTTTGAAGGATCTCTGCGCTCCCACAGAGAAGGGGATCTCGGATGGCTTGACAGGTTGAAATTCCGGGACAGGATGAGAAGAATCTGCAAGCAAATAGTTGAACCCGACAAAGCCAAACTCAGGAGGCTACGGCTCGTGGAAAAAAGGTGTTCGTTGCGGCGTCGCGTCGTTGCGTGAGATCAGGATTTTGAAGCACTCTTGGCTTGATCTGACGCACACTTGTTGATTTCGCGACGAAGCCTCCTAGGTTTCTGCAACGGATTGACTATCAAAAAAGTACGGCGTATCCGGCGACAACATTTTGAATTCACAGCGACGCCGGAAACACCTCCACTTGAAAATACGCACCATGTAGGGGGAAAAACCGGCTCGCTTACATCCTTTGAGGGATGGGATGTTTTCTTCCGGGACAAAGGTGATGATATACTTTGCCCCGAAATCGAGACCCTTTTTGGCGATTTCGGCCATGGCGTGCGGCATGATTCTCATGCCACGGTATTTTTCCAGAGTAAATGCGAATTCCAGAAGGCATTCATCCTCCTTGAGAACCGGAACTCCGCCTCGAAAATACGCTTGAATCTGGTCATTATGTGTGGCCGCCATAAGCCACTGCATATAAGTCGGACTTCCGTCTTCAGTCACTGCCACATAGCAAGTAGGAACCTTCTCACGAAAAAAAAGCTTACGCCGGGCGCTCTCCTTGACAGCCTCACTTGAAATTCCTGTATCATCCTCGCCCAGGAGTTTGGGCGCATCTTCATCGCGCATTGGACGAATTTCGATTGGGATCTTCGCTGCCGGCGTCTCAAAAGGAATATCCAGATCCCGTCGCAGGCATAAGGAGCGCTCGTTCGAATACAAACGCCGCTTGAATTCTCTTACAAGCAAACCTGCTTCTCCCTTTGCAACCATGAGAAAGACCAGTTTGGTGCGATTGATCAATCTGCTCATTTGCATTCAGCTCCCGATTTTACCCAAAATTAAAACTGTATATTCCCGTCCGTTTGCTGATGCAAAGATGTTAGCACCGGAGGGCCTGAATGAAAAGGGAAGGGAAGAAAGCCTCTCGGGAGCGGTATCTGCCGGGGGTATTTCCTGGTGATAGATGGAGTTGTAAATCTCGATGTTTGCCAGGACTTTTTTTACATACTCGCGGGTTTCCGCGTACGGGATATTTTCGATGAACTCGTCATTTAGAGCGGCAGTGGGCAATTTCAACCAGCGGTCAACCGGTGTGGCCCCCGAGTTGTAGGCTGCGATTGCCGGCACGAGATTGCCGTTATAACGCACAAGAAGATTTTTAAAATGTTTCAGGCCGAGGCGGATATTCAAGTCAGGGGATGTCAGCTGGAAGGTATTCAGTTCCCTGGATTGCCCCTTAACCAGGGATTTGGCGGTTGCCGGCATCAGCTGCATCAGTCCGACAGCGCCAACAGGAGAACGCGCGGTCGGGGAAAAATTGCTTTCGGCGCGGATGATGGAATGGGCGAGGTACTCGGGTATGCCATATTCTGTCGAATAACCTGCGATAGTTTCCCTGTAAGCCATCGGATAGCTGAAACCCAATGCGGCGGGGTTGCCTTTCTCCGCATTCGGGAAGCATGCCAGGGCAGAACGATAATCCCCGATTTCCCAGTAGAGACGTGCAATTCCGAACATCAGGGATTTATCGACACCTTTATTTCTGATTGCGACCAATTCCGACCTTGCTTCTTCGTACATCCCGAGGGAAATGAGAGCCTTGACTCTTTCGTAACCGTAAGGAACGGGTAAGGATGAAATGAAATCGCTGTCGAGGGCAGGAATCTGTTCGTTTTTCAGTCCGGTTTCCCTATTAAAGTGCAGTGTGTAAAACCCGAAAGGAAATTCTTTTGTCAGGCTGGAAAATGAGGTATTTGCCAGTTCCTTTGCACCTGACGCCTGCCCGGTTTTTCCCAGCCAGTAAAGCGATTTTTCCCGATATGCGGGAATGGCAAGAAGTTGTTTCAGGCCCTCGGCGGCATTCTGCAAGTCTTTTGTCAGGTAATATAACCAGGCCTTTTCCCACATCGCTCTGTGTTTGTAGTTCGATGAAGGATATTGAACAATAAGTTTGTCCAGGATGATTACGGCGCCGCTATGATCTCCCTGATCCTTTTTACAGAGCGCGGCCAGGAATAGAGCGTCATCGGCCAGATTCATGTGGGGAAAGCTGTCGGCGAATTTGAGGTAGGACAGTAAAGCCTCTTGCTCCAGGCCTTTTTTGTCGAGAATGCGGGCAAGCCAATAGGCGGATTCGCTTGAAATCTCCGGGGTCTCACTAGCGACAAGTTTTGAGAAAACCTGTTCCGCCTCGTTATACCGCCTGGATTTGAAGTGGATTTGTGCAATGTTAAAGGCAAGCCTGTCTTTCCTGTCCTCGGTAACAGCTTGTCCGGAAAGGGTTTCGAATGTTTCCAATGCCTGAGAGTACTTTCCCTTGTCGAAAAGGGTGACTCCCCTTTGGAAAAGTTCATCGAAAGTGAATGGTGGGACGGTAATGTCTTCCGATCGCAATCTTTGCAAATGGGATTCCGCCTGATTCGCAACGACAGTGTTGGGATGTTTCAGCCAGATATTGCGCAGTTCGTTTACGGCCCCTTGCTTGTCTCCCAGGGCTTCCCGGCTCAAGGTCGCCAGCAAGGAGGCCTTGAGAGTGTCTGTTCCCGAAGGGTACGTTTTGATAAAGGCCTGGCTGGCTTTTAGTGCGCCTTGATAGTCTTTTTTGTTGAAAAGCGTATCGGCATGCAGCGAATTAACGGTCCGCGACAGTCGGCTACCCGGGTAATCTTTTTTCAATTTATTCAGCAATTCCAACGCTTCATCATGTCTGGCAAGGCGGGCAAGTGCGTTGGCGCGATAATAGAGGGCATAGTCCGCCAGCAGTTCAAGGTCTTCGGCTGGTCCTGAGAAATGTTTCTCGGATTCAACCCATTTTTCCAGGCGATAGGCGGTAACACCAAGCAGGAAGTTCCTGACGGGACCGTCGGGGGCCTTCAGGGCTTTCTCGCGGGCGGTTGCGTATTTTTTTTGGCTGAGAGCTTGCGCTGTTTCCTGAAGAGCCGGATCCTTCAGCGGGAAAAATGGTGGTGGGGCGCTGAACGCGGAATGTACTAGGGAAATAGACAGCAGAAATGCGATAACCAATCGAAAATACACAGGATTCTCCGTTACAATATGCGTGCGACCTGAGTCGCTTTGGGATACAGCTAGTTTTCATCCGGAAATGGCCCTTTTCCCCAATCTCTGCGTCAATCTGCACCCTTGCGTGTGCGGCGTAGACACCTACGCCTCCGTGCAAGCGCTTGATNNCATCCATAGTTTCCGGATGGACACCGGCTAACAATAACATCTATTTGGCACATGCCGGCTTTTCAGGAAAGAATCCCCCCGTCAAACTCGCCTCATTTGCGCTTCCGCAACCATTCGTTGATCTACCCGATGGAGCAGCCGACCCCGGAAAGGGCCAACGCATTGAACCCCGCGGCCTCGGTTCCGGCGGAAAATGTCGCCCGGTGGTCCGTCATTTTCCCTCCTCTGCCGGCCCCAATCCGACTTCACTGCTTAACTCACAATCTCATTCACGATCTCATTCAAACCATGCACAACTTGCGCCATTTTCTAAGTTGCAGGTGGATGACACTATGCAGACAAATCCGATCGCCGGAAAACCTTTTCACTTTCATTTTATCTGCCGGGTTTTTATTTGTTTTAGGTGGCTGTTGGGGAAAAACAATTTTGGAAAAGGGCAGGGCGGTTCTATACTGGGTGTAGAATCGCTTTTTTGCATTTTGTGCCGGCGCATGCCGGTCGGCAAGCTGCCGCCGCGGAAAGTTCAGGGCGGCACTGGTCGAAATTTTCACGATGATGGAATTACCTTATTATAGATAGTCATCCAGGAGTCTGGTTCATGCATAAAATAGTCGTTCATCCGGGCAACGCACACAGAGACGATTTCATGGCTGTGAGCATTTTGCTGGCCACTCTCGATGCCGCTGAAGTGTTTCGACGCGATCCAACCAGCGAAGATCTTGCCGATCCTGACACCTTTGTGGTCGACGTCGGCATGGAATACGACCCGCAAAGGCGCAACTTCGACCATCACCAGGACAAATCCCTGCCATGTGCTTTTCACCTGGTCATGCAGCACCTCGGTTATCACGAGGATGCCTTGTCGATGTTCGGCTGGTATCCGTTCATGAGCATGATGGACGTCAGAGGGCCACACAAGACCGCCGCGCACTTCGGGGTCGATGCCAGCGTCCTGCTGGCCTCCTCTTCGCCCATCGATGGCTATATCCTTTCAAGGTTTTCCAAGCTGACGTCTTTACGGGAGCACGATCTGCTCTTTGATTTCATGAAGGACATGGGGCAGGACATGATCGCGCTGATCGGCCTCAAGAAACAGCGGCTCGAATTGTTGAAACAGGAAGCCTCCATTGTCCCGGTAAAACATCTCAGGGCCGTGGTGAGCCACATCGAGACTAACCCCAAGCTGTCCATGGAGCTCTATCTGCGCGATCTTCATGATGACCGGGTCGTTATCTGCATCACACCCTCGGTGCGCAGCGGAGGCTGGGAGCTTCTGCGGCTCGGGGATAGCCGTCTTGTGGATTTCAGGGCCATCGCGGATCATCCGGAGATTCGATTTGTGCATGCCAATGGCTATGTCGCAACCACCTGGTCCCTTATTCCCCTGGAGGAAGTGATCGAATTCGCGACCCTATCCCTGACCGGGGTCGAAGAGCCCGGACATAAATAGTTCGTCCCAGGGCGGCACCTTTGCCGTGGAGGCAGGTATGGAAAATATACGGAATAAGCCATCCACTCTCGCAGAGGATATCCTGCTGCTGGTGGCGATTCTGCCGGCGGAACTGCAGGCGACCCTCTTCAGGCTGGAGCTGGATAAACTCCTCGAGGTGGTGATGGATCTGGGGCGGGTTCCCGAGGCGCGCTTCCCGGAGGGGGTGGTGCGGCTTTCCGACAAACCGGTGCATCAGGACGACCTGGCCCATGTGACGGCCCAGTTGGGGGAATTCGGCGGCGACAATCGTGCAGGCATCGAACGGACCTTGCACCGCATCTCGGCCATCCGCAATCGCAAGGGGCAGATTGTGGGACTGACCCTGCGCGTCGGGCGTGCGGTAATCGGCGGCATCGAACTGTTGCGCGATTTGATCGAAACCGGCCAGAGTCTGCTGATCCTGGGGCGGCCGGGGGTCGGCAAGACCACCAAACTGCGGGAAATGGCCCGGGTGCTGGCCGACGATCTGCACAAGCGGGTCATCATCATCGATACCTCCAACGAAATCGCCGGCGACGGCGATATCCCCCACCCGGGGATCGGCAACGCCCGGCGCATGCAGGTGTCTCACGTCGAGCGTCAGCATGCGGTGATGATCGAGGCGGTGGAAAATCACATGCCCGAGGTCATTATCGTCGATGAAATCGGCACCGAAGCCGAAGCGGTGGCGGCCCGCACCATCGCCGAGCGGGGGGTCCAGCTCATCGGCACCGCCCACGGCAACACACTGGAAAACCTGGTCAAGAATCCCACCCTTTCCGACCTGGTCGGGGGGGTGCAGGTGGTGACTCTGAGCGACGAAGAGGCCCGCCGGCGGCGCACCACCAAGACCGTCAGCGAGCGTCGCGCGTCCCCTACCTTCGACATCGTGGTGGAAATGGTGGACCGGGACGAGCTGATCGTCCACCCCGATACCGGCGCCGCCGTCGATATGCTGCTGCGAGGCAGGGCGCCGCGCGGCGAGCGGCGCGAGCAGGCTGCCAACGGGCAGATTCATGTGCAGGTGCCGGATGAACAGGCGGAGCGGCTACCGGTTCCCAGCTTTTCCACGGCCGAGACGGCGGCACCCCGCGGTCCGGTCCGCATCTATCCCTACGCCCTTTCCCGAGACCTGCTGGAGCGGGTGATTCGCGGGCTTGGCCTCAATGCCCGCAGCGTCGGCAGGGCGGAACAGGCCGACCTGATTATCGCCCTGCGCAGCCGGAGCGATGAGCTGCGCCTGCGCAAGGAGATGGAGGAGGGCAATGCCTCCGTCCAGTTCATCAAGCGCAATACCGCCAATGAAATCCGGCGCCTGCTGCAGCGGACCTTCCATGTCATGGAAGAGGGCGAGGCGGACGAGGTGCAGGAGATGGTGATGGAGACGGAAGAAGCCATCCGGCAGGTGTTGGAAGAGGGGGTGGAGGTGTCCCTGTCCCCAAGACGCCCGGCCTTGCGCAAGATGCAGCACCGACTCATCGCAGGGCACGGCCTGCTGGCCCAGAGTTCCGGCAAAGAGCCGCAGCGCCACCTGGTCATTCGTCCCGAAGCGCTGGAGTGAGTGGGGCCTGTGAATTAAAATCCGAGGAGGGCAATGAGTTATGACCGACACCGTTTTGACCTATCTGCAGGATCACCACGACCGATTTGTGCAAGAGCTGACAAGCTGGTTGCGAATCCCGAGCGTCAGTACCTTTGCCGAACAAGCGCAAGAGGTGCGCCGCGCCGCGGCCTGGGCACAGGAAAAACTGGTCGCCATCGGGTTTCCGACGGTCGAGACGATTGCCACCGCCGGCCATCCGCTGGTGTATGCCGAATGGCTCTCCCACCCCGACCAACCGACCCTGTTGGTGTACGGTCATTACGATGTGCAGCCGGCCGAGCCGTTGGACGAGTGGCTCAGCCCGCCATTTGAGCCGGCCATCCGCGACGACAACCTGTATGCTCGCGGCGCGGTGGATGACAAGGGGCAGGTCATGCTGGTGCTGGCGGCTCTGGAAGCCTGGTCCCGGACCCTCGGTGGCTTGCCGATCAACGTGAAAGTCCTTCTGGAAGGGGAAGAGGAGACGGGCGGGGAAGCCATCGAGGCTTACGTGCGCGCCAACCCCGTCAGGCTCGAGGCTGATGCCGCGTTGATCTGCGATACGCATATGCTCAGCGAGCGGCAGCCGCTGCTGATCACCGGCCTGCGCGGGGTTCTGTATACCGAAATCGCCATGCACGGCGCCCAACGGGATCTGCACTCCGGCAGTTTCGGCGGCGTAGCGCCCAATCCCGTCCATGCCCTGTGCGTGCTGATCGACCGCCTGAAGGGGGCCGACGGGGTAATCCATATCCCTGAGCTCCTTGCGGCGCTGGCGCCACCGCCAGAAGCGGAAAAACGTTTTTGGGAGGAAGATCCGCTGCATCTGGAGGAACTGCTGCGCCGCGAGATGGGGGTTGATGAACTGGTGGGCGATGCGGCCTATCCGCCGCTGGAACGCATCTGGGCGCGCCCGACCCTGGAGGTGCACGGGATTCGCGGCGGATTTACCGGCCAGGGCGCCAAGACCGTCATCCCGGCCGAGGCGCTGGCCAAGGTCAGTCTGCGCCTGCCTGCAGGGTTGCAACCGGATGAGGTATTTGCCTGGTTTGAAACAGCGGTGCGTCGCCACACCCCGGCCGGACACCGGGTGGAGGTGACCAGGCTGAACGCCGGCGAAGGGCTGCTGGTGTCGCCGGACAACCCCTTCATTCGGGCCGCTGCCTCGGCCTTGGAGGCCACCTATGGCGTGGAGCCCGCATTCATGCGCGAGGGGGGCTCGATCCCGGTGGCCGCCCTGTTTGACCAGGTCCTGCAACTGCCCGTGGTGTTGATGGGGTTTGGCCTGCCGGATGACGGACCCCATGCGCCCAACGAAAAATTCAGCCTGGCCCAGTTCGCCAGGGGCATGGCCACGGTGGCGGACTTTTTAGGGCGCCTGCAGCGCGGGTGACCATTCCCGACAGGGTGTATGATGCTGCTATTTTGTAAACAAATCTATCCAGGAGATGCGTTATCATGCCTTCGTGTGTTTTTATCGACCTAAGCGGCACTCTGCATGTCGGCCGCCAACCATTGCCGGGCGCTATCGAAGCAGTTGCCCGGCTACGCCGGGAAGGGTTTCGGGTGCGGTTTGTCAGCAACACTTCGAGCAAGAGCCGCCGGCGGTTGCATCAGGTGTTGCAGGAGATCGGTTTCGATATCGCCTATGACGAGCTGTTCACCCCGCCGCTGGTGGTGCACCGTTATCTGCAGCGGCACAACCTGCGGCCCTATCTGCTGGTGCATCCCGACCTGATGGAAGAATTCGCCGACTTGCCCCGGCAGGATCCCGATGCGGTGGTGGTCGGCTGCGCCCTGGATCACTTCACCTATGCCAATCTCAACCAGGCGTTCCGATTGCTCAAACAGGGCGCCCGGCTCATCGCCACCGGCCGCACGGCCTGCTTCGAGGGTCGTCAAGGCCTGCAGCTCGACGCCGGCCCGTTCGTTGCCGCCCTGGAGTACGCCGCCGGCACCGAAGCGCTGGTGCTGGGCAAGCCGTCGGCCGGATTTTTCGCCGCGGCGCGGGAGGAATTCAGTTGCCCGCTGGAGTCGGTGACCATGATCGGCGATGACGCCGAATCCGATGTCGGCGGCGCCATGGCGGCAGGGATGCGGGGAATTCTAGTACAGACCGGCAAATACCGCGCGGGGGACGAGGATAAAATCGGACATCCCGACGCCATCGTCGTACCGGGCATGGCGGCCGCGGTGGACAGGATTTTGCGGGGTGATTAAGGTTGTCTGTTTTTGGCCGTATCGGGTGCCAACTGGCGCTAGGTTTTAATCGTAATTTTCACCACGAAGGTCACGAAGATCACGAAGAAAAACTTAAATAAAACAAGGATCTATGTTTTTTTAACCCCAAAGTCCTGGCCTTTGTTCTTCCTTCGTGTCCTTCGTGCTCTTCGTGGTGAGATACGTCTTTCCCCGGCAACTGGAGCAAAGTGCAACCAGTATGTACTTTATTTAACGGAAATGGAGTAGCCTATGCGCCACACCGTACCCTTATCGGAACTGCAAAACCGCATGACACGTTTTCGCGCCCGGATGGATACCGCCTGCCCCGAATGGGAAATGGCGGCACTGTTCGGCCGGATCAACCAATATTACTTTACCGGCACCATGCAGGATGGCGTTTTGCTGATTCCCCGCGATGCCGAGGCGGTATACCGGGTAAGACGCAGTTACAAGCGGGCCATAGACGAATCGTTGTTTCCGTGCATCGAGCCCATGAACAGCTATCGCGATGCGGCGCAGGGTCTGACCCGCCTTCCTCAGCGGATACATCTGGAAACGGAACTGGTGCCGCTGGCGGTGGCGCAGCGCTTTCAGAAGCATTTCCCGGTCACTGAATTCCAGTCGGTGGATCCGCAGGTGGCGGCAGTGCGGGCGGTCAAAAGCCCTTTCGAGCTGGAGATCATGAGACGCTGCGGCGACGTGCATCGCCGGATTCTCGAGGAAAGGCTGCCCGCCATGCTGCGCGAAGGGATGAGCGAAGCGCAACTGGGGGCCGAACTGTATCTGGTCATGGTCGAGGAAGGCCACCAGGGAGTGGCCCGGTTCGGCATGTTCCAGTCGGAAATCGCGGTGGGGAATGTCTGCTTTGGCGCAAGCTCACTCTATCCGACTTCCTTCGACGGTCCCGGCGGCAATTTGGGTATGGGGCCGGCCGCGCCGGTGCTGGGAAGTCGCGAAAAAATCCTTAACAAGGGCGATCTGGTGTTTATCGATATGGGTTGCGGAGTCGAAGGCTATCATACCGACAAAACCATGACCTACATGTTCGGCGCACCGTTGCCAAAGGAGGTTGTCGCGGCGCATGAACAGTGCGTCGTCATCCAGAACCAGGTGGCCGCGCTGTTACGGCCCGGCGCCATCCCCTCGGAGATTTACCAAACCGTCATGGACGGCCTGAGTCCCGACTTCCTGCTGAATTTCATGGGTTTCGGCACCCGCCAGTCGCGATTCCTCGGTCATGGCATCGGTTTGCTCGTCGACGAATTGCCGGTGATCGCCAAGGGGTTCGACGAACCGCTGCAGGAGGGGATGGTTTTCGCCCTGGAGCCGAAAAAGGGCATCGAAAATGTCGGTATGGTCGGCATCGAGAACACCTTTGTGGTCACCCCGACCGGTGGCGTTAGCATTACGGGTGAACACCCCGGCCTCATGCCGGTATATTAAAAAAGAGTATGAACCCCTTGTCTTCAGGAAGAGAGCAGGAAAAGGTGTCACAATTGGCGAGTCATGACGGGATAGTTGTGCTGGATTTCGAAACCAGCGGCATGTCGCCGCTGCAGGGCGACCGGGCCATCGAGATCGGTGCGGTACGGATTGTCGGTGGGGCCATCGTCGACCGGTTTCAGAGTCTGATGAATCCGGGGCGCCGCATCAGCGGTTTTATCGAGGCCTATACCGGCATCAGCAATGCCATGGTACAAGCCGCGCCGCCGGCGGCGGAAGTCATGGCCGCGTTTGACGATTTCATCGGCGAGGATCCGCTGGTGGCCCACAACGCTTCCTTTGACCGGCGTTTTCTCGACGCCGAACTGCAGCGTATCGACCGATGCCGCCGACAGGCGTTCGCCTGCTCCCTGCTGGTGGCCCGCCGTCTCTACCCGGAGGCGCCCAATCACAAACTGTCCACCCTGGTGGCGTACAAGGGCTTGCCCACCGATGGCCGCTTTCACCGCGCTCTGGCCGATGCGGAGATGACCGCCCACTTGTGGCTGTGCATGGGGCAGGATTTGCGGGATGCCTACGGTTTCGAACAGGTCCCCTTCGCCTTGATGAGCGCCCTGGCGACCCAGAAAAAACATCGGGTGGAGGCGTTTTTGCGGGAGCGGGCCATGCGGAGCGGAAGATAAACCTAGAAAACCTTCTCACGCCCGCTCCTTTCAGTCACTCAAGCTGCCAAGAAAACCGAGTTTGTCCCCCTTTGCGGGAGCTTCGTTACTCGAAGTACTTGAGGAATTCGCCATAACCTTCTACCTGCAACTGCTCCATCGGGATGAAGCGCAGGGCGGCCGAGTTCATGCAGTAGCGCAGGCCGGTGGGCGGCGGACCGTCGTTAAAGACGTGTCCCAGGTGCGAATCACCGTGGCGGCTGCGCACTTCGGTACGCACCGAGAACAGGCTGCGGTCCTGCCGCTCGACGAGATTGCTCTTTACCAGCGGGCGGGTGAAGCTCGGCCAACCGGTGCCCGACTCGTACTTGTCCAGCGAACTGAACAGCGGTTCGCCTGATACGATGTCGACATAGATGCCGGCTTTTTTGTTGTCCCAGTATTCGTTTTTATAGGGCGGCTCAGTGCCTTCTTTCTGAGTGACCTTGTACTGCAGAGGGGTCAGGGTTTGGCGCAGGGTGGCATCATCCGGTTTGCTATAGTGGTTGTCGGGCTGAGGCGTAGCTGCTTGGGACAACGTGATTCTTTCCGGCTGGTTGCTCCAGGTTTTTTCCAGGAACTGGTCGCGCCCCGAATTCCAGCGGTAGTATTTATAGCGGATCGCATGGTTTTTGTAGTAGTCCTGATGGTAGTCCTCGGCGACGAAAAATTCCTTGAAGGGCAGGATTTCCGTTACCACCGGTTTGTCGAAAATCCCTGAATCCTGCAGGGCTTTTTTGGATTTTTCAGCCAACTGTCGCTGCTGCTGGTCATGGTAGAAGATGGCCGAGCGGTATTGCGCGCCACGGTCGACGAACTGACCGCCGGCATCCGTCGGATCGATATGCCGCCAAAGCACATCCAGCAATTGTTCATAGCTGATCCGGGCAGGATCGTAAGTGACCTGCACGGCTTCGACATGTCCCGTACCGCCGGCCGAAACCTGCTTGTAGGTCGGGTTCGCGACGTGCCCCCCGCTATATCCGGAAATCACTTTGATCACCCCGGGTACCTTTTCCATATCGGATTCCACGCACCAGAAACATCCCCCCGCAAAGGTTGCCACCTGCTGTGTTTTACCCTTGTCCGTCATGTTCGCTCCTTGGTTCGGTCCGGTTGCCGCCAGGACGCTGGCGGACAGTAAAAGCAAAGCGATGCAAAGCATGGCCCGTAACCCGTTTGATTTCATGCTGCCACCTCGTTGGATGCAAAAGTTCATTTTTTACATTATACGCCGACCGGCAGACTCGGGCCAAATATCGACCTGATTTAACAGACATGCTTCGTTATTGCCTTTAAGTAAAATCCGGTCAGGCTCTGGGTAAAAAAAGTTGCAAATCGCGTGGGCCGGCGATAACGTGACGGCATAGCTAGGCAAAATCTTTTCTGCACATGGAGTGAACATGCCTTACCTCAAAGGACAGCTCATCAAATTGTTGACCGATTTTTTCGAAAACGATTACCGGCGCATCCAGCATGCCGTGGATGTTCTGCACTACGCTGAAAATATCATGCAAAAGGCCGACGAGTACGATCGCGACGTGGTGATTGCCGCCGCGCTGCTGCACGACGTCGGCATCAAGCCATCTGAAAAAGAACTCGGCTACAACAACGGCAAAACCCAGGAACAGTACGGGCCGCCCGTGGTGCGCGAATTGCTGACCCGCATCGGATTTCCGCCGGACAAACTGCAGAAAGTCGTCGACATCGTCGGCAACCATCATTCCCCGTCGCGTTTCGATTATCCCGAACTGGCCATCCTTAAAGAAGCCGACCGCATCGTTAACCGGCAGGAAGAATGCTGAGGAATTATTTTATGAGGGTGCGTGGAAAAATGCCAGAGGCGCCAGGCCCCTTATCCGGTGACGGACGGGCTTTGGCGCCTTTTGTCGTCATGGCGAATTCCGGCATGTTGGTTGAGCTATGGAGGCAATCCTGCTACATTGCCTTATCCGGGCCCTGTTGACGGTCCGTCTTTTTACCCTGACCTTGTACAACGGAGGATTGAATGTCCAGTGATTCGCACCCCTTTCGGACGCTTACTCCCGGATTCGTCATGGATGCCGTGGAAAGCCAGGGGTATCTTTGCGATTGTCGCACCCTGGGCCTGAACAGTTATGAGAACCGTGTGTACCAGGTGGGTATCGAGGGGGAATCTCCTCTGGTGGCGAAATTTTATCGTCCCGGGCGCTGGAGCGATGCCCAGATCCGTGAGGAGCATCGGTTTTGTTTCGAACTTGCGGAGCATGAACTGCCGATCGTAGCACCCCTGATGAATGATCAGGGGGAGAGCCTGTTTACTTTCGGGGGGTTCCGGTTTGCGCTCTACCCGCGTAAAGGCGGCCACGCGCCGGAGCTGGACAACCTCGATAATCTGTTGATTCTTGGACGTCTCATGGGCCGGATCCACAGCGTCGGCGCCCTGCGTCCGTTTGAGGTACGCCCGCGACTGGACTCCCGCAGTTTCGGCCACGATGCTGTTGCGATAGTTAGCGAACGGTTCGTGCCGGTTGAGTTTAAAAACCACTACGATGTGCTGACCCGGGATCTTTTGCAGGGGGTCGAAGAGGTCATGGCGCGCGCCGGGCAGGTGCATTTTATCCGCACCCATGGCGATTGCCATGCGGGCAATATCCTGTGGCGCGATGGCGGGCCGCATTTTGTCGATTTCGACGATGCCCGCATGGCGCCCGCGGTGCAGGATCTCTGGATGATGTTGTCAGGGGATCGGCCCAGCAAAACGGCGCAACTTACGGAAATCCTGGATGGATACGCCGAGTTCAACGATTTCGACCCCCGCGAACTGCAACTGGTCGAAGCGCTGCGCAGCCTGCGGATCCTGCATTTCACCGCCTGGCTGGCGCAGCGCTGGGAAGATCCGGCGTTCGCACCAAGTTTTCCCTGGTTCAATACGCCACGCTACTGGGGCGACCACATCCTGGAAATACGTGAACAGATCGCCGCCCTGCAGGAACCAGCGCTGCAGGTTTGAGGTGCTGAGTGCTGAGTGCTGAGTGCTGACCCTACTTCACCTCAACCAACTCCACATCAAAAATCAACGTCGCATTCGGTCCGATGCCGTGGGTGCCATTGGGGCCGTAGGCAAGATCGGGCGGGATAAACAGCTGCCATTTGGCACCGGGTTTCATCATCAGCAACGCCTCGGTCCAGCCGCGAATGACCCCCTGCACCGGAAACGTAGCCGGCTGACCACGCTTGTAGGAGCTGTCGAACTCCGTTCCGTCAGGCAGGCGGCCGCGATAGTGGACGGTCACAGTGTCCTGCAATGTCGGGCGCTTGCCGGCGCCAGCGTTGAGTACCTTGTATTGCAGGCCGCTGATACTGCTGATCACTCCGGGCTGCTGGCGGTTTTTGTTTAAAAAGGCTTTGCCTTCCCAGAGATTTTTCTCCGCCAATTCATTTTTCATCATTTGCTGGTGTGCAACTGTGCTTTTCTGCAACTCCGTCAGTGCTGCCCGACGTTGTTGCTCGTCGAGAGCCGGCGTCTGCTCGGCCATGGCGTCGTTGAGGCCCCGCAGCAGCAGGTCGGCATCGACGTTGATGCCCTGCATCTTGAAATCGCTGCCGATTTTGTGGCCGAGGCTGTAGCTGGCACGGGCTTCAGGGGTTTGCAGATTCGGCGCATCCTGGGCCAGTAGGGCGGAGGGCATACATGCCAGGGCGAGCACTATACAAACAAGGCATTTCATGGCGGATCCTTTTCTGTTTGGAGGTGTTCGGCGAAGGGTGGTCTATCCGGCGGCCGGTGCGGATACCTTAAAAGACCGACATGGTCCTGTCAATACTCGGATGATGGGTAGTGGTTTGGGCCGACCCCAATGAACCGAGGATCACAATTTGTCCGGGAGGAAAGAAACGCTAATGAACCCTTGTTTGGGACTGCAAAGTATAGAAAAATATCATTTTTTTTAACGCCCCGTCGCCATTGATCTAAGCTCCGTGTCGAGTATGCTCTTTGTATCCGTCTATTTGTTGCGGGTGGGAAATCATCGTTTCTCCACTGTCTGCGACATGAGCAAAGGAGGCAGATCATGGCTATCTTGCGAGGTCGAGGCGTTAAAAATTATGGATGGGGCTTTTTGCTGCTGTTGGTTTTGCTGCTCGGTGCGAGCCAGGCTTTGGCGGTGGTGGTCCCCGGTCAGGGTATTCCAGAAACGGTTTTGGATCGTGAACAGCCGCAGGTTCAGGCGGTGATGCGGACGCAGGATCGTTTTGCGCCGGGGCTGATGGCCTTGCCCGGTGTCGTCGGAACAGCTACCGGTCTGGCGGCCGATGGTCGTCCCGGCATCCTGGTGTTGGTCGAATCTTTGGATGCCGTGCGGGGTGCGAGAGTTCCTGCTGCTTTGGAAGGGATCCCGGTCATGGTCCGGGTCACCGGCAAGATTATTCCCTTGGCCAAAGGTGGCGTGCCCGGGAGCCCTGGAGTCAGTGACAGCAGCAGTGATCAATGCAGTGCGGACTCCACCGGTCGCTTTCCACGGCCTGCCCCCATCGGGGTTTCAACCGGTCATCCAGCGATTACCGCGGGTACCATCGGCGTGCGGGTAAAAGGTGCCGGTAACGTTTATGCTCTGAGCAATAATCACGTGTATGCCAGTGAAAATCAGGCGTCTCTCGGCGACAGCGTTTTGCAACCCGGCGCTTACGATGGCGGCACCGATCCCGGTGATGCCATCGGCATCCTGGTTGATTTCGAACCTATCGTGTTCTCCACTTCCGCCAGCAACCGGATGGATGTCGCCATCGCCTTGACCTCGACCGGCAATCTCGACTCGTCCACCCCCTGCAACGGCTACGGCACCCCCCGATCGACCACCGCGACTGCCGCCATCAACCAGAGCGTCAAAAAGTACGGGCGTACTACCGGTCTGACCAACGGCCGGATTACCGGCATCCATGCCACGGTGAATGTATCTTATAAGCAAGGAACGGCCCGGTTTGTCGATCAGTTGATCATCGAACCGGGCGGCTTCAGCGCCGGAGGCGATTCGGGATCGCTCATCGTGGTTGACGGGAAAGGCAAGAACAAAGCCGATGACCGCAAACCGGTCGGCCTGCTGTTCGCCGGTAGTTCCCAGATCACCATCGCCAGTCCCATCGATCCGATTCTGGAGCGGTTTGCGGTGACTGTTGATGGTCAATAGCCTTGCGCGGATCTTGGGTTGTTGGAGCTGTCGGGCTGTTGCTTTCGGCAGGCATCCTTTTCGGCGCCTCCTCTGAAGGTCCGAGCGGCAGCGAGAAAGGTCTGGTGGAGAATTTGTCTGCTGATGTAAAAACCATCGAAGAGGTGCTGCGCAGGCACACCGACCGCCTGATGCAAATTCCCGGCGTGGTGGCAATCGCGCTGGGGATTTGCAATGAGCGGCCCTGCATAAAGGTCTATGTTCGCGACATGACGCCCGCGTTGCAAGCTGCGATTCCGACAGTCCTGGATGGCTATCCCGTCTGTCTGGAGCCGTCGGGGGAGATCCGTGCCTTGCCGTAACGCGACCGATATTTGCGTCCTTTCGGTCGCGACAATGAGGTTTTAATGGCGGGTTTCGGAGGTGTCCTCGTCGCGCGGCGATACCGCCTCATTCAAGGATTCAAGAAGTTTATCCAGCTCGATATGATGGGCGCGCGCCGCCCAGCGCACTTTCATGATGTGCGCCGAAATCGCGAACATGCCTTTGCGCATATCGGGGCAGCCAAATTGCCGAAACACCTCATAGGTTTCAGGATAGTTCTGGATTACGTCCCATACCTTCATGTCGCCACTGATCACTTGTTTTGTCATCATCGTCTCCCTGAAGATCGAAGCCATTATTATTTTATTTTCCTTCCATCCCGTGCTCGGCGTCAAGGCACAGCCAGGGTGGGATTGTAGCGGTTATCACGGGCTATGGGTCGCTAACGATGGCTTTATATGCTATGGTTTTTATTGAATATCAATGGGTTGCCCTGATCCGAATCCCACTGATTCATCCTGGCCCATGCCTTTTTGCCTTTCAGGAAGGTTGCAATGAAATACATCCTGGTATTGATGCTGCTCCTGCTGCAGCCACACTTCGCATTCGCCGGGGAACAGAGCCTGCTCATCGACGATTTCGAGAACGGTCTCAATCCTGCCTGGAAGGAAAAGGTGTTCAAGGGTCGAACCGGATACAGGGTGGTGCGTGACGCAACCGGAAACGTTTTGCAGGCCGAGTCCCACGGTGCGGCCTCGGCTCTGATCCTGGAAAGGAAGATCGACCTGCAGGAATTCCCCGTGCTCTCCTGGCGCTGGAAGGTCGCGAACATTCTGGCGAAAGGGGATGCCCGGCGGAAGGATGGAGACGATTACTCCTCCCGGGTCTACGTCGTCTTCCCCCACTGGTACTTTCCCAAAACCCGGACGATCGTTTACATCTGGGCCAACAAACTGCCGCTGGGGGCGATCGTTCCGAATCCCTTTACCTCCAATGCCGTCATGGTCGCGGTGGAGAGTGGCGAGGATCATGTCGGTAAGTGGATGGCTGAAAGCAGAAATGTCCTTGCCGACTACCGGGCGATCTTCAGCGAAGAGCCGCCGCTAGCCGGCGCCGTTGCCGTCATGACCGACACGGACAACACCGGCGGCTCGGCGGTGGCCTGGTACGACGATATCAGGCTCAAAAGGGAATAGGCGAGTGGATGTGGAAGGGTTTGAACACAATTAACCTGTCGGAGGTAGATCATGCCCATGTACGATTTCCAGTGCGAGAGTTGCCAGCTTAGCTTTACCCTGAAGCTCAGCTTTGCTGAATATGAACAGGGCAATTTTACCTGTCCATCGTGCAAAAGCAGCAATGTTCGCCGGGTCATCTCCCACGTTAATGTGCGCACCAGTCGCAAAAGTTAGGTATTTGGATTGAAAAAAATACCGTTGCTGCAACAGGTGCGCGACGCCTGCCGCCAGGTTTCCGAACAGGCGCAGTGGGTGAGCATCGACCGCGAGCGGTTGCAAAACTATGCAGCCTGCCTGCCGCTGGCCGGCGCGCTGTATCCCCAGATCGATCCCGCGCGCCATTACCTGGGCCATGGAGCGGATACGGTGGCCTTTTTCCTGACTCTGGATGCCATCAATTTTGGTTCCGGATATTTCCTGGATCTGGGGCTGGATCCAAGGCAGTCGGGCTACTTTATGGTGGCCGCGGCGTTGACCGAGCGATTTCGTCGCCATGGTCCCTTTTCCGCTGAGCAGCTCGGCCGACTTACTGCGGACGACTGTCTGCTTCTGTTCGGGCTGGATTCCGGCAAACCGGCGGCCATGGAACTGATGGGGCGTTTCGGCGCGGCACTGAACCAACTGGGCCGTTACCTGCAGGAGCATTTCCATGGCAGCTTCACCGCCCTGGTGGAAGCGGCCGAGGGGCGGGCCGGGCATCTGGTGGAACTGCTTGCGGGCATGCCCCTTTTTCAGGATGAGGCCCGCTACCGGGGGCTGCAGGTGCCGTTTTACAAACGGGCGCAGCTGACCGTTGCGGATCTGGCCATTGCTTTTGCCGGCAGGGACTGGGGGAGCTTCGTGGATCTGGATGAGTTGACCCTGTTTGCCGATAACCTGGTGCCCCATGTGCTGCGTCACGACGGGGTGCTGGTCTATCGGCAGGCATTGGCCGCGCGCATCGAGGCCGGCCAGTTGCTGCAGGCCAGTTCGGAAGAGGAGATCGAACTGCGCGCCTGCGCGGTGCATGCGGTGGAACTGCTGGTAGCCGAGTTACGCCGACAAGGTCATGTGGTCAACGCTATGGGGCTTGACCAGTTGCTGTGGAACCGGGGGCAGCAGCCGGAATATCGGCGCCGACCGCGTCACCGCACTCGCTCTCCGTATTATTGAGCAAGAAGTTCCCGCCGTGCCCGGTACCATCTTCCTCATCACCCTGTTTGCTTTTCACCGTTGACGTGGCGATAAACCTCCAGGTTAACCTTTTTAACTTTAACCTTGTTATTGGCATCGCGGCTGTTGCGGATTAATTCGTCACTTGCCATCGTGAGTGCGGACTTGGCCATTCGGTCATACAGCACAACATTTACCGTGGCAGCCAGATTCATACTGCCGATGGTTGGCACATACACCACGGCATCGGCCCGGTCGATCATGCGCTGAGTAAGGGTGCCGTCCTCCGGGCCGAAAATGTAGAGGGCCTTGTCCGAGTGCTGATACTCGGGCAAGGGGATTGCCCCCTCCACCAACTCGACACACACGATCTGCGTATCTTCCGCGACGCTGTCCAAAAGGCAGTCTACTCCGCTCAACGGAATTTTTTGACTGACATCCTGCGTGTCGGTGTGAAAACGGGCGGAGCGGATATAACGTACTCCGGTATAAAAAACGGCATCCACCCCGAAGCAGCCAGCAGCACGCATGACGGCCCCTACATTCGACGGACTCTGGGGATTGCTCAAGCCAAGACTTACTTTTGATTCTTTCATCTGCTCACTTCTATTGATTGCCGGCTGCCGGCTTGAAAACACGGGAAAAGCATGGAGGCTTGAAATATCACTTCTGGTGAATTTTGTCATCAGAAACGGTCATGTGTATTGACTATCTTTGTATATACTTAGCAGTAAATGGAGGGTTAAATGAAGGTAATGATAGATTTGTGCATCGTTCCGATCGGCGTCGGGGTGTCGCTCTCCCCCTACATCGCTGCCTGTGAAAAGTTCTTGACCGAGGCTGGTCTGAACACCTCCCTGCATGCTTACGGCACCAATATCGAGGGAGAGTGGGACGAGGTATTTGCAGCGGTGAAGCGTTGCCACGAAATCGTGCATGAGATGGGGGCGCCGCGCATCACCACTACCATCAAGCTGGGGACCCGGACGGACCGTGCCCAGACGATGGAAGATAAAGTGAAAAGTGTGAAGGAGAAGCTCTGAGACCGATGCAGGATGGCACGAGGTCGAGGAAGAGGCTGTGGCGGCTGACAATGATTTTGTGCTGCGGGAATCGCCAGAGACCCAGCAGGCCGATTCTGACTCAGAAAACCGGGTTAATGCGCTAAGTAATTAGTATTTTTTGGTATGGTTTCTCTTGAATATCAATGGGTTGGATTGATCCGACCCCACTGAGCGCCCCACTTGGACCTATACTCGGAGCGTCAAAATGTCCATCGATATGAAGGTACTGGAGAAGGCGATTGCCGCAAAGGATTTCAAATTTCTCTCGCGGAAACTGGTCGAGAAACTGCGGGAGACCGGCTGGACGAATGAGGACATCGCCCAATTTGCAGAGAAGCTGACGGCAGCTTCACGAAAAGCCTGATCAAAGCGGCGAAAAGACGCTATTTTTTGCTGCGGCGCAGGGGCTTGAGCGCTCGTAGCCCGACCCCGATGGTGGCGAGGTTGTGGATGGCCGCGGAGATGACCGGTGGCGCAGCGCCGGTGATGGCCATGGACATGGCGACGGTATTGATGGCGATGATCTGGTTGAAGTTCTCCCGGATAAGAGCCATGGCTTCCTGGGAAGTGGCGCGTGCCGCCAGGATATCCGACAGGGTTCCATCCATCAGCAGGACATCACAGGCCTCCTGAGCGATGTCGGCGCCGTGTTTCATCGAGATGCCGACATCCGCCTCGGCCAGGGCGGGGGAGTCGTTAATCCCGTCTCCGACCATGGCGACCGTATAGCCCTCCTCCTTCAACCGTCGGACGATCTCTACTTTTTTCTCCGGAAAGGCATGGGCGTAGTATTCCCTGATGTCGAGTTCAGCGGCAATGGAACGAGCCGTTGCCTCGTTGTCGCCGGTGAGCATGATGATCCGCTCGATTCCGCTATGGCGCAGGGCCTCGATGAAGGGGCGGGCGTCGGGGCGTAGCGGGTCGCGGATGGCGATGATTCCGGCCAGGTCCCCGCCGATAGCGACGTAAAGCATCGAATACCCATGGTTGGCGAACTCGTCTATGTGTCTGTCGCCGATGGCGATCTCCACCCCTTCATCCTCGTGGACGAAGTGTCGGCTGCCGACCACAATCCTTTGACCGCCCAGTCGCGAGACGATGCCGTGGGCCAGTACATACTCGACTTCGGCATGCTCCTCGGCGTGGCTGAGCCCTTGCGTCGCTGCCTGTCGGACCACGGCGGTTGCGACCGGATGAGGGAAGTGTTCCTCGACGCAGGCCGCTTGACTCAGCACGAAGTCGCGATCGAAGCCGTTGAAGGCGACGACCTGGATCACCTGCGGCGCTGCCTCGGTCAGGGTGCCGGTCTTATCGAGAATGAAAGCATCCGCCAGGGCCAGCTTCTCCAGGTATTTGCCCCCCTTGATCAGAACCCGATGGCGGGCGCTGCGGGCGAGGGAGGCGAGAATGGCCAGGGGGGTGGCGAGCTTGATGGCGCAGGAGTAATCAACCAGCAGCACGCCGGCGGCGCGGCCGGGATTTCCTGTCAGTGCCAGAGTCGCGCCGCTCAGGAGAAAAGAATAGGGGACGACCCGGTCGGCCAAAACCTCGCCGCGGTTCTGGGTCTCGGCCTTGAGATGCTCCGCCGCCTCAATGATACGGACCACCTGGGCGGCCCGGGTCTCGGCGCCGACCTTGACCGCCCGGATTTGCAAGCTGCCCTCCTCCACCACGGTGCCGGCATAGACCGGACGCCCCTGGCGTTTGGCAACCGGCAAACTCTCGCCGGTCAGGCTGGCCTGATTGACCAGCGCCTCGCCGTCGAGGACGGTTCCGTCGACCGGGATAAAGCTTCCCATCCGCACCACCACCGTTTCTCCCTCCCGCACTTCTCGCAGTCCGACCCGGATCTCCTGCCCCTGGCGGACGACCCAGACCCACTCTTCCTCGACGTGAAACAGGTCGGCAAGCAGGGTGTGAGAACGCTTGCGGGTCCATTCTTCGAGGAAATCACCGAGTTTCAGGAGGAAGGTAATGATGGAGGCGGTGAGGAAGTCCCTCGTGCCCATGGCGGCGCCGACGGCGGAGGCGTCCAGCACGTCGACGTTCAGACGGCCGCTCGCCAGAGCCGCGACCCCCTTGCGGAAGATGGGGAGGGCGCCGAAAACGAGCAACACCAGTCGCATCGGAGGCGGAATCAGCGGTCGCATCAGCAGCAGGGTTCCCGAGCGGATGACCGTCTTCTTCTTCCGGTCCAGTTCGGTGGGAGGTTGTCTTCTGCGGGAGCGGGGCGGTCCTGCCGCCATCAGGTCGTCCAGGATCGCGTCCCGGGTGATGGTGCGTCGGTCGTACCGGATGAGGAGATTACGGGTGAGCGGATTGAAGGAGGCTTTCTGCACACCAGAAAGTTCGCGCAAATAGCCTTCGACCTCCCCCTTGTCGATCGCCGGCCGGCGCGGCAATTCCAATTGCAGCCGCATCCGACCGGGGATCTCATGCAGAATCTGATATCGCATTGCTTCTCGCTCTTACCGGGAGGACTTTAGCGTTTGGTTTTGGGCTTGGCCTGAGATGTTTTGGCCGGCTCGGCTTTGGCGGGGGCCTTGGGCTTGGTGCCTCCCAGATCGTCAATCATCTGCTCAAGGCGGTCCATTCGGGATTCCGCTTCCTGTTTCTCTTTCAGGCGCGAGATCAGAAACGAGGTGCCCAAAGTGGCTCCTGCGCCGAGGAGAACCGTCAGGCCGGAGCGTAAATATCGCAGCCCTGTGTGCTTCATGCTCATGACTGTTCCTCCTTCTCCTCGGACGACCCCTTCTCGGCGTCGATTTTCGACAGACGCTCCTCGACGATTCGCTCAATCCGTTCCAGGATCGCCTTCTCCCGCTGGGTGTCATCAGCGGCGGCACCCTGCTCGCGCTCATACTCGTAGATGGCCTCGGCGGCGATGTCCTCGAAATCCTCCTTGACCTTCTCGTACCTGCCGGCAACCCATTCCTTGAAGGCGTATCCCTCCTTCACGGCGCCGACCGCCGCCGGCCGGACCTTGCCGGTGATCTTCTCCAGACTAAGAGCCGCCAAAGCGCCGAGCGCGCCGCCGGCAATCAGCCAGAGGCTGCGCGTACCGATTAAGAGTCCACCCATGTGTCCCGCTCCTTCCCCCTCCTGCCGATGTTGTTGGTCCTCTTGCTTTTCCTCGTCCGACATAGATGTCCTCCTGAGAAAAGTTCCATTGATAAGGCCGTCGCTTGTTCCTATTAAGTCAACCAAAGATTATAGGCAAGTCAACGGCGCAGCGCCGAAATTGCCGGCACCAACAGGTCAAAAGGTCGGGGCAAAATGGCATTCACCGCGAGATCGAGTAACAGTTTTCGGCCAAAAGTTTTGGACGCAGCTACTACCGGTTCGGCAACCCCGGCCGGTGCAGGGTCCAGGCAGTCGCCGCCAGTCTGCAAGTCGCGTAGGAGGGCCTCGATCTTCTCCCCCAACTCACAGCGCGAGGTGATTGTTTCATCGAATCGGACCAGGACCCGGCCGGTACGAAAATTAACCGTTGCCGCATGAACTCCGGAGGTCCTGGTGATCCGATGCTCCAGCGCGCAGGAGATTTCCCGCCGGCCCAATATTGCTTCACATTCCACGCGCAGTCGGCCGGGAAGAACACTCAGGGGTGCCATAGACAGATGCCTCCTCAGTTAAGTAGTGTGTGCCGTTTTTGGAAAAGATGGATCGCAAGAAAACCGAGAAAATGCAGGCCGGCGAGAATATGCAGCTGCTTGCTGCCGGTCATCACGAGCAGGCTCATAAGAAGCGTGGCGAGCATGCCGATGTTGATCACCCGGCGGCGTGTGACGAGCGGCCGCCGTGACGGGGATGTTGTCCGAACGGTCGGCCGGTCTGTCTTCTTGGCCGGCGAATCGCTTAAGCCGAGAAACCTGGCGAGAAAGTTTGTGATTTCTTTAAGGGCATGGCGGGCCTTCCGGTACAGGATCAGCAGACTCCCCACCTTGGAATTCCAGGAAACTTCTCTGATATCTGAGCGTTGCAGCAGTTCCTGACGCAACTCGGTAAGTAATTCGGGCTGCCGCAGCCGGGTATCCCGGATTCTGATGCGTCCCTCGATGTGGCTGGCAATGACCATTGAAAACCTCCGGACAATGAAAATCGAATTCAACTATAATGAGGAGCCGGATGCGCGTCAAGTAAAAATGATAACTGTTTTCAGTTTGTGGAGGCGAACGTGCGGCAGGCGCGGACCGTCTTTTGTTTGAATGGGCTGACCCGACGCAATTCCCGTAGGGTGGACATTGCTTTTGTCGGAGTTTTACTGTTCAATTTCAATAAGGCTTGATGGCGTCGCAAAAAGTCCGCCCTAGGGCGTTTTTTCAGGATCGCGACAACCATCCCACAACGCCACCGGAGGAGAAGATGACCGAACAATCATGGAACCCGCAAACTCTGCTGGAGCTTTCCAATGGCTATTGGCACACCTGCGCCCTTCACGCCGCGGTCAAGCTCGATCTTTTCAGCGCTTTGAGCGATCAGGCATTACGGGTGGAGGAACTGGCCGAAAAAATCGGAGTCGACAGGGACGGGCTGGAAAGGCTTCTCGCTGCTCTTGTGGCCATGAAGTTGCTGCTCAAAAACGACGGTCGTTTCTATTGCACCTGGGGTGCTGCCGAATTCCTGTCTCGCCAATCCCCTCGTTACCTTGGCCATATTATTCGTCATCACCACCAGCTTATGGATTCCTGGGCGCATCTCGATGAAGCGGTCAAAAGCGGTGGACCCGTGCGGCAACCCTATGCCGGTGATGATCCGGAATGGCGGAAGAACTTTTTGATGGGGATGTTCGACCTGGCCATGCTTCTGGCGCCAAAGCTGGTCGGACAGATCGATCTGGCCGGGCGCCGGCGGTTGCTCGATCTGGGCGGGGGACCGGGGACCTGGGCGATTCATTTCTGCCGGGAAAACCCCGGGCTGGAGGCCATCGTCTACGATCTGCCAACCACCCGCGGCTTTGCCGAAGAGACCATTGTCCACTTCGATCTGAAGGATCGAATTTCCTTTGTCGCCGGGGACTTTCTGGAGGAAGAGCTGGCGGGCAGTTACGATGTCGCCTGGCTTTCTCATATCCTGCATGGCGAGGGGCCGCAGGGGGTACGGACTATCCTGGACAAGACCGCGTCCGCCCTGGAACCCGGCGGTCTGCTGCTGATCCATGAATTCCTTCTCGGCGACGATCTGGACGGGCCGCTGTTCCCGGCGCTGTTTTCCCTCAACATGCTGCTCGGCACCTCAGCCGGCCGCGCCTACTCGGGCCGACAGCTGTTTGACCTGTTGCAGGAAGCGGGCTTCAGGGATGCGCGGCGGCTTGCCCTCGACCTGCCCGGAGCATCCTCGGTAATCGCGGCCACCGTCTGAACGGATGTCACGGTTCCTGTACCTGGAGTGGCGAACCCCTTAAACATCTTCACCCCGGTCCAGTCTCACCGGTTCCTGGAAAAATCCATGTTGCGCCCCGGCGGCGTCCCACAACGGCATGATCCGGGAAAGGGATAAAAGCGCCAGCGAATGCCGCAGGCGACCCTCCTGTATGTCCCGATGAATTTCCTGTTGCATAAGTGCCTCGACTACGACGTCCTCTCCCGCATCCAGTTGAATGGCGTGGGTTGGCCGGGCATTTCTGGCCAGCCACTGGTGCAGCCGGTTGTTCTGAAAGGCCGGGTTGGGCTCAACCCATCCAAGGTAAACCCAGTCCGAGGAGGTATAACCGGTTTCTTCCCGCAGTTCCCGCTCGGCGGCTGCCTGGTGGGTTTCGCCCTGATGGACCAGGCCGGCCGGCAGTTCGGTGGTGAAATGCGCGACGCCAAACCGGTACTGCCTGACCGTTACGATACGGTTGTCGGAGGTAATGGCGGCAACGCTGACCCAGTCAGGAAAATCCAGTACCACAGCTTTCAGGACGTTGGCATTGCGAGGATTCTCCAGCCAGTCGTAACGCACCTTGAAGATGGGCAACTCGGGGCCCGGTTCGGAACGCAGCAGCTTCCAGGGTTTTTGATCAGCTTTGTCGGCCATGTCAGATTTTCTCCTTCGGGATTGAGAACCTGCGGACTCGAGGGTTGCAACAGGCCATTGGGGTACACGGAGGATCCGAACCCGTCGGCCCTTACTTCTTTCCTTGCTGCTTCTCACCCCCGACGTGGAATCCATTGAGTTGTAATGTAATTGATTTAGATCAATTATCAATTCAAAGCTCGGTGTTAGCATGGCCTTGCCGGTTGTTCCGTGCCGGCCGAGGCCGGGTCAGCAACTGAGCCATCTAAGAATCACAGGCGGTTTGATGTTGCCGACCGCAAACCAAACGTTCATGGGGAGGAAAGTAATGTCAAATTTCGCAGCACCTGCAGAACTGTCCGAAGCCTTCATCAATATAGGCAAGGCCAAGGCTACCAATACCGCGATCAAGCTTTTCGTGCTGGGGATCCTGGCGGGGGTTTTTGTCGGCTTTGCATCCCATCTTGCCACCACGATCGCAACCGGCGCCTGGACTATTTTCGGGCTGAAAAAATTCTTTGTTGGCGCGGTATTCAGCGTAGGACTCATGTTGGTCATGATTCCCGGTTCGGAACTTTTTACCGGCAACAATTTGTTGACCATTGCCCTGTTCAACAAGGACATCACTCTGAAACAGGTGCTGCGTAACTGGATCATTGTTTACGCCGGCAATCTCGTCGGCTCCATCGCTCTGGCCTGGATGATCGCCGTCGGCTCAGGCCTGCTGGACGGGGCTGTCGGTGCCACCGCCATCAATATCGCTTTCGACAAGGTCGCCTCTGGCGGGGATGCGCACACCAGCATGTATTTCTGGCGGGCCATCGGCTGTAACTGGCTGGTCTGTCTGGCTGTCATGATGACTGTTGCAGCCAGGGACATCACCGGCAAGGTGCTGGCAATCTTCTTCCCCGTCATGGCCTTCGTTGCCTCCGGCTTTGAGCATTGCGTGGCCAACATGTACTTCATTCCGGCCGGCATCCTGGCCAAATCCTCTGCTGCGGCTGTGGCCGCCTCCGGCATACCCGCCGAACTGCTCGCCGGTCTGAACTGGAGCAGCCTGTGGACCAGCAACCTGCTTATCGTAACCGCCGGCAACATGGTCGGTGGTGGGGTGCTGTGCGGCGCCGTCTACTGGTGGGCTTTTGTCCGCGGCACCTCCAAACAGGTCGAGGTTGTTGCCGTAGAGCCTGCGGCTGAAGCTGCCTGACTACATCTCAATAATCGATCGGAAGTGGCATAGAGGAGTCTTGTCTCCTCTATGCCATTTTTTTTCGTGCAACGAGAGTATGTCCATCCTGTATAGGGCTTTGATATGGGCGGTTTACCATTTCATCAGGCGGATCAGATTGGAAAACTGGTCGGTCCAGACCAGGGGCTCCCTGCCGGGGTTGATTGGCTGCCAGTCTGGATTCCCAGCCAGGTGTTGGATGGCGGAACCGGGGTGGCCCATGGCTGCATAATCGGAAGGCATTTTGCCCGCCTGCCCCGGATCCGTGCCGTTGGTGGAATCCTTGCGGATTAAACAGCTCAGGCCGAATTCGTCGGCGAGTCCGGCCATCAGTGGCTCCAGGTTCAGAAATCGGTTGGAGATGTGAAACACCAGCAGACCCTGCGGCTGCAGTTTACTCAGATAGAGAGCCACTGCCTCTCGGGTCAGCAGATGCACGGGAATGGAATCGGAACTGAAAGCATCCAGCAAAATGATATCGAATGCTCCGGGTTTGGCTCCAGCCAGGGTCAGACGGCCGTCGCCGAGCACCACCTCGAGACTGCCCTGCATCCCGCCAAGAAAACCGAAGAAGCGTTCGTTGCGGGCAATGCTTTCGATCTCGGGGTCAATTTCATAAAAGGTGAAATGTTCTCCGGGCCGGGCATAGCTGGCCAGGGAGCCGACCCCGAGTCCAATGACGGCGACGTGTTTTTTGCCCGCAGTGGATTCGCGGTCGCCGAAGATGTCGCCCACCGGGCCGCTGCGATGGTAATAAGTCAGGGGCGTGATGCCGCGATCGGAAGCCAGCCACTGAGAACCGTGTACCGTGGTGCCATGATACAGGTAGCGGATGCCCGCTTGCGCATTGGCGACCACGCGCTTGACACCGTAGAAATTGCGCGAAGCATAGACCTGTTCTCCCTGGACCCGATCTGCGACGTGCCCCATGGCCAGCAGCAATACGCCGAAGCCCAGAGCGAATCGCCAGCGCCTTTCCTTGAAGCTGAAGCAGGCCAGTCCGGTGGTGGCGAACAGCAGGAAAAACGCCAGTTGGTGATGTTCCAGCTCCATGATTCCGGTGAGACGGGACAGTCCGATAACGAAGGCGGCCAGCAGCAGAGGGCGGATGATGTCACCGATACGCCGCTTGGCATGGTCGCTATCGGAAACAACCTGCGGTAACAGCAGGCAGGCCAGTAGCAGCCCCAGGGGATACTCGATCACCCGCTCGAACAGGACCGGGGCGAGCAGAGCGTTGAAGATGCCTCCCAGAACTCCGCCGATGGACATCCAGAGATAAAACCCGGTGAGATGCCGGGGATGGGGACGACTGGCGGCGAGTTCACCATGACAGAACAGGCTGGTTAAAAAAAACATCCCCAAGTGCAAAGGGATGAGGATGAATTCGGACAGGCGGGTGGACACGAAGAAAAACGGCGCGAAGGCGATGGCCGCAAAGGGCATCAGACGCACCAGCAGGGCGTGGGGCACCAGCTGTTTCCGGGCAAAGACCAGAATGAAGGTCACCAGGTACAAGGCCAGCGGAAAAACCCACAGCAAGGGGATGGCAGCCAGGTTGGTGGTAATAAAGGTTGTGGTGCCCAACATCAGGCTGGAAGGAATAAAAGCACAAAACAGCCAGAACAGTTGCTGTCGAAATGATGGGGAGAGGGATGCCTCCGGCGCCATGGCTGCGATTTCTTCATCCACTGCGGGTGCCGTTTTGCGCCGCGCTCCGAGCCACAAGTGACAGGTCCCCACCATGATGATCAGCAAGGCGTAGCCTGCCGACCACGCCAGACTTTGCGCGTTAAGCGGCAGCAGCGACTCGACGATCAGTGGATAGCCCAGCAGGGCCAGCAGACTGCCGAAATTGCTTGCGGCATAAAGAAAATACGGATCGTCGGCGGCTGGGTGGTTGGTTTGGGAGAACCACCGCTGCAGTACCGGCGCGCTGCTGGAGACAATAAAAAAAGGCAACCCGACGCTGATGGCCAGCCGGTAAAGCAGAAACACCGTCGGATCGGCGTCAGCCGGAGGGAGGGCATCGTTACGGAAGGCCAGAGGCAAGGCGAGCAGGCCGCTGAGCATGAGCAGCAGATGCAGCCAGGCCTGACGGCGGCTGCTCAGGTATTTCATGGCCAGGTGGGCATAGCTGTAGCCGCACAGCAACGCCGCCTGGAAAAACACCATGCAGGCGTTCCATATCGCCGGGGTGCCGCCATAAAGGGGCAGCAGCATCTTGCCTGCCATCGGCTGGATCAAAAAGAGCAGAAACGCGCTGATAAAAAGAGTGGCTGCATAACCGATCAACATATTCCACATGGCCTTTCCGGGGGGTTGATTTGATCAGTATAAATGCCAATTTCCAACCGGCAAGGGACCCAGGATATACCGCGGGCGATAAAATGCTCTGTAATTTTGGGCCTAACCTTGGTTTTCCGGCCGGATCCAGCAGGTCTCGTGTGATTGAAGCAGGGGAGGGAGAGGAAGCAAGGGCCATCCGAGCTATTGCTTGGATGGCCCCTGGAAAAGGTCTCAAAATTCACTACAATGAAGGCTATGTTCCGCTTTCAGGTCGTGAATCGGAGGCCTATCCGAATTTAATGGCGGGTGGCGGATGTGCCTTCGTCATGCGTGGCTGCCGCCTCATTCAAGGTTTCAAGAAGTTTATTCAGATCGATATGATGGGCATGAGCCGCCGCGCGCACTTTCATGAAATGCGATGAGACCGCAAACTCGCCCTTGTGGATATCGGGGCAGCCGAATTGCCGGAATACCCCATAGGTTCCAGGAAAATCCTGAATCACGTCCCATACCTTCATATCGGCATTGATTACTTGTCTTTTCATAATTGCCTCCTGGTAATACAAACAATCTTATTTTCATAATCCTCCCATCCGGATTCCGGCGTCAAGCCTCCGACAGACTCCCAGGGCAAAAAAAGGGCGGAACCTTGCGGTTCCGCCCTTTTGATAACATATGCGCCGGAGCGACGCCGGCAATGAAAAATCAGAAAATGGTTTTTTCCATCTGCCAGATGCCGCAGGGGCAGATGCCGGCGCACAGGCCGCATCCGATACAGTATTTGTCGTCGGAGGTGTACTCAAACGAACCGTCCGGATTTTCCTTGCGCGTGATGGCACCTTCGGGACAAGTTTCCAGGCACATGGTGCAGTCGCGGCAACTGCCGCAGCTGATGCAGCGATGCACTTCGCTGCAGGCGTCCTCGATGCGGAACCGGCCGCGATTTTGCGGCATGAACGATTCCGTGTGGAGCTTCGCCTGGGGGATCATCACCGGCTTCGGTTTGGCAATCAGCTCGCGGCCACCGAGGTAATCGTCGATATAATCGGCGACTTCGCGACCGCTGCCGATGGCGTGGGTCAGCAGGCCCGGTTTGATGGTATCGCCGAGGGCGAATACGCCGGGGGCCTTTTTGACCTGCCAGCAGTCGTCGGTCTCCATCATGCCACGGTCGGTGAGCCATTCGCGCGGCACGTAGGACAGGTCGGGGCGTTCACCGATGGCGATGATCACGGTGTCGGCTTCGATCAGACGGCCGTCCTTGGTGTGCAGGCCTTCTTCGGTGATGCGTTCGGTGAAAGCCGGCCACTCGATTTTGCCACCTAGGGTTGCGAACTGGTCGATCTCTTTCTGGTAGGCGGCCGGACGCTGTACGTCGATGGCGGTAACCTGCTCGGCACCCATGTGATAAGCGCCGATGGCCACGTCCATACCGGCGTTACCGGCGCCGATGACCACGACACGGCGGCCGACTTTGGGCTGTTGGCCGTTGTTGATCTGCTTGAGGAACTCCAGTCCCTTGACCAGACGTTCATGGCCGGGGAAGGGGATGACAACGGGGTTGTGGGCGCCGGTGGCCACTACCACGGCATCAACCTCGCTCTGGATGGCTGCAAAGGTATCTTTGTCGATTTTGCTGTTGGTATGAATGTCGACGCCGATGTTCTTGATGCGATTGATTTCGTCGTTCAGCACCTCGCGCGGCAGACGCTCGGACGGGATGGCCTGACGCAGCTTGCCGCCGACCTCCTTGTCCTCCTCATAAAGTGCGACGCTGTGACCGCGCAGGGCCAGCTGCCATGCCACGGAAAGGCCGGCGGGACCGCCGCCCAGCACCGCGACTTTTTTGCCGGTGGACGGTTGCAGTTCAGGCGCTGCGACGGCCTGTGACAGGCGGCCGAGTTCCTGCATGGCAACCGGATGGTCCAGGTAGCGCCGGCTGCAGGCGTCCATGCAGAGGTTGGGGCAGACCTGGCCGCATACGCTGGCCGGAAACGGCGAATAGGTCAGAACCAGTTCCAGTGCTTCTTTGGTTTTGCCTTCGCGCAGCAGCTTGATGCGATCCTGGGTCGGGATGCCGGTGGGGCATGCCGTCTGACAGGGAGCGCCATAGGCCTTGTTTTTCCAGTGCGGAATTTTCAGGCGCATGTCGCCGGCATTGACCAGGTGGGCGACCGAGTCGTAATCGTCGCTGACGACATCGCCGAAGATGCCGCCTTCCACCCATTTGCCCAGGCGGAACTCGCGCAGAGTGGGACGATCCCCGGCCTGACGTTCTTCGTAGGACTTGGCAACGATCTTCTGCCACTGGGAGAGATCGGTCAGCTCCGCCAGCAGTTGCGGCTTATCGATTTTGTCGAGGAATACCGGCATGTTGCTGGTAAGAAACTCGGTGTCGGCCTCGTCCAGCGCCATCAACCATACGTCGTTGGACAGACCTTTGATCGGGCCGCGGACATAGATGGTGCCGCCGACCATGCCAGCGCAGGCGCGATCGCCCAGCACCGAATCGAACTCTTCGCTGTCGTAACCACAGATGACGGCAATGCCGCCGCCCATGAATTCGAACGGGAAGGAGCCGGTGTTTTTCAGAATCCACAGTTCCGGGGCTTCGTGGGCCGGGTCGCGTTTCATCAGCGAACCGGTACGGGTCCCGGCACGGCCGGCGACATAGATCTTGCCGCTGGCGGCACAGTGGGCGGTGGTGTCGCCGCCGTCGCCTTTGAGCACTACGGTGGCGCCGGCATTCAGCCAGCCGACGTCGGCCGGGGCCGGACCGTTGATGACGATCTCGGTGCCAGCCAGGCCGAAGGCGCCGACACGCTGGCCGGGGTTTTTAACGGTAAATTTGAGCGGTTTGCCGTCCGTGGTCCAGAGCGGTCCGCCGATGTCATGATGACCGGAGGAGAGAACCTCGAATTCGGTTTCTCCGGCATCCAGGGCAGCGTATATCTTCTGCAGCAGCTGCTGAGTGGATATGCGCCGGTTATTTTCATCAAAGCCATTGATAAAGGCTGCCATTACTTGAAACCTCCTTAACAGACGTACTGAACCTGCAGACGATCGGCGACGGCCTTGTCCGAAGAGACCAGGCAGTCGGAGCGACCGACGGGCAGGGAGGAGTTGCCGATGGGGGCCATGAGCTTGCGCAACTCCACATCCATGGCCAGGAAGTAATTGACGATGTTCTCCGCCACCCGCTCCGGATCAAGGCGCTTGACCAGTACCGGTTGCTGAGTGGTGATGCCGACCGGACACAGGCCGGTATTGCAGGCGTTGCAGCGACTGTGATCGTTGCCGAGGCAACCGGCCATCTGCAGAATCAGCTTGCCCGTGAACACGCCGTTGGCACCGAGACACATCATCTTGAAGGCGTCAGCAGCCAGATTACCGGTTTTGCCGAGACCGCCGGCAGCCCACAGCGGGATCTGCCCCTGACGGCCCTGAGCCACGGCGGCCAGGTAACAGTCGCGCAGCTTGCTGACGATCGGGTGACCGGTGTGATCGAGGCTGATGTCATGAGCCGCGCCGGTACCGCCGTCGATACCGTCGAGGAAGAAGCCGCCGACGATATTGTAGGGGTCGCGCACCAGGTTGTTGAATACTGAAACCGAGGTGGCGCTGGCGGCAACCTTGATGGCTACCGGTACGCGGAACTTGAACGCGGCATTGAAAGACAGGAACATCTTCTGCACGCTCTCCTCGATGGAGTACAGACCCTGATGGTTGGGCGGCGACAAAAGATCCGCCTTGGGCACGCCACGGATTGCCTGGATGTGCTCGGCCACTTTGGCTGCCATCAGCAGGCCGCCGTCGCCGGGCTTGGCGCCCTGGCCGATCTTGATCAGCACCCCGGCCGGGTCTTCCACCATGTGCGGCATGGCCTGGATGATGCGGTTCCAGCCGAAATGGCCCGAAGCGATCTGCAGGATCATGTACTTCAGGTACTTGCTTTTCAGCAGGCGCACCGGCATGCCGCCTTCCCCGGAGCACATGCGCACCGGCAGGCCACATTCCTCGTTGAGGTAGGCTACCGCCATGGCGACGGCTTCCCACATGCGCCAGGACAAGGCACCGATGGACATGTCGCCGATAATCACCGGGTAGATCCAGCGCACCGGCGGAGTCTGACCGTTTTGAATCAGTTTGCCGTCAGCGCCCTGCTCGAAGGGCAGTGCGCCCGCCGGCAAAATGCGCCCCAGGGGAGCCAGGCAGTCGAAGGAGTGGCGCTGGGCGTCCAGGCTCGGGTCGGTCATCTGCGAAATACGGCCGACACGCAGGGTGTCGAGGGAGCGAGCCTGCACTTCGAGGTTGTTACGACCGCCGCGCTTGGGGCCGGTGCCGGTTGCGGTTGCATACACGACGTTGAACCGCGAATCGGGATTGCGCTCCGAGCTGATGGCGCTGTTGGGGCACACCCGTTCGCAGACGCCACAGCCTCGGCAGAAATTCTTGATGCTGTTCTGCTGGGCGATCACCGGTTGGGCGGTGAAGCGGGTTTTCGGCTCGGGGGTGGCGCTTTCGGTAAAGGTGATGCGCCGCCGCTCCATCTTCGGCCCGATGGCGTCGAAGGTGCAGGCCGCGATGCAGGATCCGCACAGGGTGCAACGCTCGGGATGATACTTGATCTTCCAGGGAAGATCGTTGCAGGCGATGTCGTTTATTTTTACTGTTTCCACCGCTGGACCTCCAGGTTGTTGTCTATGACCACGATTTCACGCTCGTTGGGATAGATATCGGTCTCCCAATTGCGGTTCGGCAGGATCTCGTTGATGCCGCAGACTTCCGAGGACAGAACCACGGTATCTTCGTCTCTGCCGACCACGACCGGCCGCAGTTTCTTGGCGTCGCAGCAGGTGAACATGGTGTTGTTGGGCAATACGCCGATAATCGTATTGGGGCCGTTGATCTCCAGGTGTGCCAGAGACTGGCGCATGGCCAGCAGTTGCTGCTGATCTTCGCGCTTGACGACGTCCTCAAAAGGCAGCGGCGTAATGACGTGCTTGTAGTAGGGAAGCGACCAGCCCAACTCGTGGTGAATGTGGTGCAGAGTGTAGAGGAAACACTGCGAGTCGGATTCGAATCCGACGTAGCCGCGGTGCAGGCTCTGCTGGAATTCCTTGTTCTTCTGGTAAAAGGTATTCTCGCCATTGGCCAGTGCCGTATAACCCTGCAGGAAGAAGGGATGTGCCGCATAGCGCACGATGGCGTAGTTGGTGTTCTGGCGGCACTGGGCGGTGATGACCCTGGCGGTGAATTTGTCGTCCGCCTGCCAGATATTGAAAAAGGTGCCGATATCGCGTGGATCGCCGATTTCCTTCAGAGTGACCACGTCGGGCCAGAAAGAATAGGCGAAACCCTTGCAGTCGTCTTCCATGTCGCGGCGCAGTTCCAGGCGGGTGTCGAGCAGCAGTTCCTCTTTGGCCTGCTGGCTGGCGTCCGCATAGGCCTCGGGGTAGTCGAAGGTCTGGAAGACGTAGTGCGGCATGGCCTGGATGTCCAGACCCGGCTGCCGGTTGGTCTGCGGCACCCATTCATGGACCAGGCGGAATCCGCGTGTGTCCAGAATGGTTTTGGCGATCTGCAGTCCCTCGTCGGTGCAGGCCAGCGACAGGGTGGGCAGATGTTTGTAGTTTTCGAAGATGCCCCCAAGGTCTTGCATGACCATGGCGAAGCCGGAATTGTCATGTCCCTTTTGTTGGGACTGCATGAGCAACAGGGCTTGGCTTGGGTGCACATAGTGGCGGCTTTTAATAGCTCCAATACGACACATTCGATTCAACCTCCGGATGGTGTGTACACAACAGACCACGCATGGTTTCTGTGTGGCAGATACACAATTGCAATGAAGATGCCAACACCGTTTCCGCTGACAAGGGCGTGTCCCGGGGGTGCTGAAAATAGGATAACATGCCGGTATAACAGAAGTTTAAGTGTTTGTGGCGGGGGGGTGGGCCGGACGGCCCTGGATGTTTGGTGGCCAAGCTGTGAGGGGACTTGCTACACGGTCGGAGTAATTCAGCTACTCAAAAAATCGCCCGGCGCCTCCGGGAAGGGAGGCGCCGGGCCACGAACCCGAGGCTGGGTTACAAGTCGTAGCCTTTTTCAGAGTGCAGGGTCTGATCGAGGCCGATAATTTCTTCATCGTGGGAAACACGCAGCCCGATGGTCTTTTTAAGTATCCAGAGCAGTGCCACGGTGACGATAACCGCATACGCCCCGGCTGCCAGCACGCCGATGATCTGCACCCAGAACTGATGCAGGTCCCCGGTCAGCAGGCTGCCGGCGCCGACGGTGGCAAAGATGCCTGTCGCCACGGCACCGAAAGCCCCACCGACACCGTGTACCCCGAAGGCGTCGAGGGAGTCGTCGTAGCCGATTTTGTGCTTGAGCATTACGCCGCCGTAACAAACCGCACCGGCCATCAGGCCCATGACCAGAGCCCAGCCGGGCGTCACAAAGCCTGCGGCCGGAGTGATCACGACCAGGCCTGCCACGATCCCCGAAGCCGCACCCAGGGCGCTGGGCTTACCTGCCAGTCGCCATTCGAGCAGCATCCAGGAAAGGGCTCCGGCGGCCGCGGATGTCTGGGTAGTGGTAAAGGCCAGGGCGGCGCTGGCGCCAGCGGTCAGTGCGCTGCCTGCGTTGAAGCCGAACCAGCCGAACCACAGCAGGCCTGCTCCGAGCAGGGTCATGGGGAGGTTATGCGGAGCCATGTGTTCGTGGGGGAAACCGTGCCGCTTGCCCAGGAAAATAGCCAGCAGCAAAGCCGAAAGTCCCGAAGACAGGTGGACGACGGTTCCGCCGGCGAAATCAAGGGCGCCCAATTCCAGCAGCCAGCCCCCGTCGCCCCAGACCCAGTGCGCCAGGGGGTCGTACACCAGGGTGGACCACAGCAGGATGAATAGGCAGTAGCTGGAAAACTTCATGCGTCCGGCCACAGCGCCGGAGATGAGCGCCGCGGTGATGATGGCGAACATTCCCTGGAACATGACGAATACATAGGTCGGGATGGTGCCGGTCAGGCTGTCGGGAGTGATCCCGCTCAAAAGGAGGTTGCCCAGACCGCCGATGAAGGGGCCCGATCCACCGAAAGCCAGGCTGTAGCCGATGACCACCCATTGCACGCCGATTATGGCCATTGCCGCAAAAGTGTGCATGCTGGTGGAGAGGACATTTTTGGAGCGCACCATGCCGGCGTAAAACAAGGCCAGGCCGGGCAACATGATCAGCACCAGGGCAGTGGATATGAGCATCCATGCGGTATCGCCGGGATTGGCGGCTTCTGCGGCCTGGGCCATGGCCGGGAAGGCCATCAATGTCAGTGCGGTCGTCAGGATAAAGGGAATGCGAAACATCTGTTTTCCTCCATTGCTTCGTTGCAGTGATGTGCTAATCGGGGCGGACGTTGCCCCGGTTACGCTTTTCAGTCTAGCAAACCTCGAACCAATTTCACTTTTTGTTTAATATCAATAGCTTAAATAGAGGGGTGTGGTGAGTATACGGGGTTTTTGCCTAAAAAAAAGGCACCAGTGCTGACGATGCAGGCGCTGAGTAAAAGAATGGCATGGATCGCAGAATAAAAAAGCCCCTGCCTGGGCAGGGGCCTGATGATCGGTATGGAGGATGGGCGGTCAGATTTTTTCGATCCAGCTGTGAGGATCGGGCTGGGTCCCGTACTGAATGCCGGTCAGGGCCTTGTACAGCTTCATGGTCAGTGCGCCCATCTGGCCGTCGGCGATGGTGACGGTACGATCCTTATAGGTAAGTTGACCGACGGGACTGACCACTGCCGCCGTGCCGGTGCCGAAAGCTTCCTTGAGGCGGCCGGACTCGGCGCCATCGAGGAGTTCGTCGACGCTCATGGCGCGCTCTTCGATAGTGTAGCCCATCTCGTTGGCCAGTTGCAGGATGGAGCGACGGGTGACGCCGTTGAGGATCGTGCCGTGCAGCGGCGACGTGACGATTTTGTCGTCGTACAAAAAGCAGATGTTCATGCTGCCGACTTCCTCAACGTACTTGCGCTCCACGGCATCCAGCCAGAGCACCTGGTCAAAGCCTTTTTCGGAGGCTTCCTTGGCGGCGCGCAGGCTGGCGGCGTAGTTGCCGCCGCATTTGACCTCGCCGGTGCCGCCGGGGGCGCTGCGGATGTAATGGTCGGAGATCCAGATCTTGACCGGCTTGAAACCGCCTTTGTAATAGGCGCCAACCGGAGAAAGGATAATGTAGCACAGGTATTTATCCGAGGGCTTGACCCCCAGCACCGCTTCGGTGGCGATCATGGTAGGGCGGATGTAAAGACTGGTGCCTTCGCTGTGGGGCACCCAGTCGGATTCAAAGCGGATCAGTTCCTTGAGGGCCTTAAGGAAAAAGGCTTCATCGACAGGTGGCATGCACAGGCGCCTGGCACTCTTGTTGAATCGACGAATGTTGTCCGCGGGGCGAAACAGGGCCACGGAACCATCCTGGCGACGGAACGCCTTGAGCCCTTCGAAAATTTCCTGCGCATAATGCAGCACCAGGGCTGCCGGATCGAGGGTGAAGGGCGCATAAGGCTGAATGCGGGCCGAGTGCCAACCCCGTCCGGTGTCGTATTCCATCACGAACATGCGGTCGGTGAATTGACGGCCGAACACCAGCTTGGATTCATCCTGAATGCGGGCCTTCGGTTGGGTGACAGGCTGAATTTCAATATCCATGGGACGTGCCTCCGATCCGAGAATAATATGGTGTCAAAGCAACTTGAAGATTTAGCATATCCAAACAGCTGCTGGCAAGGAGTATCACGGCATCAAAACTTTGTAGTGCCCGCTTGCACCGCAGGGTTTCAGCGGAAAAAGTGAATCGTTAACGGGTAGCGCACCGGTTGACCGTTTTGGCAGCGTACCGCTGCAACGATGATCATGATGAAGTCGAATACGGCCAGGAACACCAGCAGCGGAATGCCGACAACTATAAATACCAGGGGGGTGACGGCGAGGCCGTAGATCAGCATGCTGATCTGGAAATTAAGCGCTTCCTTGCCGTGGCGGTCGACTTCGGCATCGTCATTGCGTTTGATGAGCCAGATGATCAGCGGCCCCAGGATAAAGCCCAGAGGGCTGAACAGAAATCCGGCCATGCCGGCCAGGTGACAAAGGGTGGCCCAGTTGCGATTGTCGGTTTGTGCCTGATCCATGTTTTTATCCTTCGCGCGGCGGTTGCGGCACCTGTCAGGATTCAAGTCCCAAAAAGGCAAGCGTCGATTCCAGGGTGCGGTTGACGACCTGCTCCGGAGTCACTCCGGCTTCGCCAAGAGCCTCGAGGGCTTGTCCGAAGTTTCCGACACTCTGGGCGATGTGCGAGTCGCTGCCAAGGGATACGGGGCTTCCGAAGCGGGCGCAGAGGCGGGCGATGAGGCGGCAGTTGTCCGTGCTGCCGACGCGGCTGGTGTTGAATGACGAATTGTTGAGTTCCAGCGCGGTGCCGGTGGCTGCGCCCTGTCGCGCCACCGCCTCGTAGTCGAGAGGATATTCCGGATTACCCGGGTGGCAGATGATGTGGACGAGCGGATTTTCCATCAGTTCCAGGACGGCGCGGGTATTGGCCGAGCGTTCACTCGGTCCGTAGCCGCAGTCGCGATGAAATCCGGCCAGCACCAGGTTCATTTTACCCAACAGCCTGTCGTTGAGATCGAGGCGGCCCGGGCCGATGATGTTGGCTTCCACACCTTTGAAGATGCGCACCCCCGATAAATAGTCGGGAATCATATAGAGACATTCAAAGTGGTATGGATGGGGTGCGGCAGGCATGGCCGGGCCGTGATCGGTCATGGCCACACCACGCAAGCCGCGTGTTGCAGCCTCGCTGGCGATTTCGCTGATGGTGCTGTAGGCATGGCCCGAAGCCAGGCTGTGAACATGCAGATCGACTTCGGCGCTCAATGGGGTATTCATGGACGAATCCTTTCCGGTGGAACCTGGCTGAGGGTGCATTCCCCATAGTGTCGCATTTCAAATGGACGGATCCTTAAAGGCAGGGAGGGCAATCCTGTAAAATCAAGGGCCTTCCCCTGAAGCCGCCGCGCTCTCCACGGTAAAGCCAATTTTAGGGCAGCCTCCCGATCTCAAGAGGACCATCTTAACATGGTGGCTTGGCAGGCACAATTACCAGTGTTTCCATTCATAAATGGGCCTTATGTTGTTTCCCGGGCGAGGAACGTGCTATAACTGCCACTCTTTTTGTGAATGCATCAAAAATTTGTCCCAAGTGGGGTTGTGTATATGGAACTAGACGATTTTTTGCATCAGGTCAGCCGTCCGGCGCGTTACCTGGGTGACGAGCTTGGCAGTGTGCGCAAAGACTGGAGGCAGGTCGATGTGACCTTCGCCCTGGCCTTTCCTGATGTTTACGAAGTGGGCATGAGCCATATCGGCCTGCCTCTGCTCTATCAGATCATCAACGATCTGGATTGGGCCCTGGCCGAACGCGTTTATGCGCCCTGGCCCGACTTCGAGGCAAACCTGCGCGAAGCCGGATTACCTCTGACCTCCTTGGAATCGCGGCGGCCTCTGGCCGAGTTTCAGATCCTGGGTTTCACGCTGCAGTACGAATTGTCCTACAGCAATGTGCTGAACATGCTCGATCTGGCCGACATCCCCCTGCGGCGCGAGCAGCGCGACGACCGGCATCCGCTGGTGGTGGTGGGCGGGCCTGGCGCGTTCAATCCCGAGCCGCTGGCGGATTTCATCGATTGCGCGGTGATCGGCGATGGCGAGGAAGCGATCGTCGAACTTTGCGAGGCGGTGCGGGCATCACGTCTCGCGGGGGAAGCTCGTGAGACGCTGCTGCGGCGCCTGGCGGCCATCGAGGGGGTTTACGTGCCCTCGCTGTTTGCTGTCGAGTACCAGGCAGACGGTCGCCTGGCCGCCATTCGCCCTCTCGATGCCTCCCGTGACCGGGTACGGCGCCGCGTGGTGGCGGATCTCGATGCGGACTGTTCGCCCAATCGGCCGCTGGTTCCCTTTATGAATGCCGTGCACGATCGTGTGGCGGTGGAGATAGCGCGGGGTTGCACGCGTGGTTGCCGATTCTGCCAGGCGGGGTATATCACTCGTCCGGTGCGCGAACGCAGCCCCCAGGTGATTGCCGATTCCATTGCCGCATCCCTGGCCTGCTCCGGTTATGAGGAGGTTTCCCTGCTATCCCTTTCAACCGGGGATTACAGTCAGATCGGACCGTTGCTCAAGGGATTGATGGATCGCTACCGGCAGGAACGGGTTGCGCTGTCGCTGCCCAGCCTGCGGGTCGGGTCGTTGACCGAAGAGCTGATGGAAGAGGTGCGCAAGGTACGCAAGACCGGGTTTACCCTGGCACCGGAAGCCGGCAGCGAACGATTGCGGCAGGTGATCAACAAAGGGATTACCGAGGAAGATCTGCTGGAAACGGCGCGCGGCGCTTTCGGGCTGGGCTGGCGGGTCATCAAGCTCTATTTCATGATGGGCCTGCCGACGGAAACCGAAGAAGACCTGGCGGCCATTGTCGATCTGGCGGCTCGCGTCAAACGGGTGGGCAAGGGGAGTCAGGGCGGCGCGGATGTCAATGTTTCGGTGTCGACTTTCGTGCCCAAGCCGCATACCCCCTTTCAGTGGGAGGCCCAGCTGGGGGTGGAAGAGACCCTGGCCCGGCAGGCGTACCTGCGCGATGGACTGCGCAGCAAAAAACTGCGCCTTAAATGGCACGAAGCCCAGATGTCGTTCGTGGAAGGGGTGTTCGCCCGAGGTGACCGCCGATTGGGTAAGGCTCTGGAGCGGGCCGTGGCGCTCGGGTGCCGGTTTGACGGCTGGCGTGAACATTTCCGCTTCGATCTCTGGCAGCAGGCTTTTTCCGAAAGCGGCCTCGACCCGCAGTGGTATCTGCGTGAACGCAGTGAGGATGAGGTTCTTCCCTGGTCCCATATCGATTGCGGTTTCGCCGACGATTTTTTACTGACCGAGCGGCGGCGAGCGCTGAGCGGCGATTATACGCCGGATTGCCGTGCGGGAGGGTGCTCCGGCTGCGGGGTCTGCGACTTCAAGCAGGTGCAGCCGCGCATTGCCGTGCCCGGTATTCACCTGTGCCTACCTGCCGCGTCGGCGGCCGAGGTGCCGGAAGAGCTTTGCAGAATTCGTCTGCAGGTACGTAAAGAAGGGCGGGTGCGCTTTGTCGGGCACCTCGATTTCATGTCGTTGTTTCACCGCGCCGCCCGTCGCGCCGATCTGCCGGTGCGTTTCTCCGGCGGTTTTCATCCTGCGCCGCAGATTTCATTCCCCGATGCGCTGCCAACCGGCATTGAAAGCGATGCCGAAATTATCGATCTACGCTTGTATCGGTACTGTGATCCCGCCATGGTGATGGAAACACTTAACGCCCAGTTGCCGGTGGGGGTTGAGGTGCTGGCCGCCCGGAGTGTGCCATGGAAGGCCCCGGCGCCTTCTGTGGCTATTCGGAATTGCGTCTATCGGGTTGCGCTGCCGGCCGGCCGCGAGGAGGCTTTGGCTGCGCGGGTGCAGGCCTTTTTGGCGATGACCGAGCTGCATGTAACCCGACTCAAAAAGGGACGGGAGCAAAGCTTTGATTTGCGGCCGGCCGTTGTGGATGTGCGGCTTGAAGACGGGGCGCTGTGGTTGACGCTGGTGAAAGGCAGTCCGATGCCGGTGCTGGCCTGGCTGCTCGAATTGCCGCCCGAGGAGGCGAGCAAGCTGCCGGTGCGCAAAGTGTCGGCGCTGCTTGACGAGGACCAGGGTTAGCGGCACAGGATATATGAATGCGGCTGTTGTGATCCGGCCGTTTCCCGTTTAAATTTATTTGTGATGCAGTTATGACCAATCAGGCACTTAGCTTTGGAGGTGATATGACCAAGGATCTGGTCATCAATACCACATCCCACGAAACGCGTGTCGCCTTGCTCGAAAACGGGCATATCGCCGAGCTTTACATTGAGCGAACGCGTGAGCGGGGGATTGTCGGAAATATTTATAAGGGCAAGGTCCTGCGAGTGCTCCCTGGCATGCAGGCGGCGTTTGTCGATATCGGACTGGAGAAGGCCGCCTTTCTGTATGTGGCGGATGTTCTTGACCAGATGCAGGCCCTGGAACGTTTTATCGACGAAGGGGAAAATGAAACCGGCCTTCCGAATGAAGATGGGCGCGAAGCTGCCACCATGCCGCCCATCGAGGATTTGCTGAAAGAGGGCCAAGAGGTGCTGGTGCAGGTTTCCAAGGAGCCTATCGGCACCAAAGGTGCCCGTATTACCGCGCACATCTCTTTGCCCGGCCGGCATCTGGTTTATATGCCCACGGTCGACCATGTCGGCATCTCCCGCCGCATCGAGAGCGAGGAAGAGAAAGAGCGCCTGCGCCATCTTATCGAAGTGATCCGCCCCCAGGGCACCGGATTTATCGTGCGCACCGCAGCCGAAGGCAAGAGCGAGGACGACCTGCTCTCCGACATGGAATTCCTGGCGGGTCTGTGGAACGGGATCTGCTCGTTGCGCGAACGCAAGGGGGCCCCTTGCCTGATTTATTCGGATCTCGATGTCACCAGCAAGGTGCTGCGGGATATCCTCACCGAGGATGTGCGGCGCATCGTGGTCGATTCCCCCCGCGAGTATGACAAGATCGTACGTTTCATCGAAACTTTCATGCCCACCCTCGCCTACGTCATCGAACTGTACGAGGGGGAGGAGCCGGTATTCGATGCTTTCGGGCTGGAGGTTGAGATCGATCGCGCTCTGGGGCGCAAGGTCTGGCTCAAAAGCGGCGGTTACATCATTATCGAGCAAACCGAGGCGTTGACCGCCATCGACGTCAATACCGGACGTTTCGTCGGCAAGCACAATCTGGAAGATACGATTCTGAAGACCAATCTCGAAGCGGTTAAGGAAGTGGCCTACCAGTTACGCCTGCGCAATATCGGCGGATTGATTATCATCGATTTTATCGACATGGAAAAAGAGGCGCATCGGGAAAAAGTGTACATGGCGCTGGAGGAAACCCTCAAGGGGGACCGGGCCAAAACCAATATTCTCAAGATCTCCGAACTGGGATTGGTGGAGATGACCCGCAAGCGCGTGCGTGAAAATTTGACGCGGACCTTGTGTGAGCCCTGCCCCTATTGCGAGGGCAAGGGGTACGTCAAAAGTCGCCCGACCATGGTTTACGAGATTTTCCGCGAATTGCGCCGTGAGATTCGTAATCTTTCGGGAGCGCAGGTTACGCTGCTGGTGCACCCCAGCATCGCGTCGGTGATCTGTGATGAGGAGCGCTGGGAGATCGATGATCTGGAGCAGTTCTCCGGCAAGCAGATCGCGATTACCGCCCGGTTCGATTTTCATCAGGAGCAATTTGAAATTCTTTGCAGCTGATTCCTCTTGACATTTTGGAAACGCCGAGGCTATATTGCGCATTCGGTTCGGGCCCCGTGTGGTTAGTCACGCCTGCGGTTCCCGGTTTTCTGCTGTCCGTGTCTTCTCGATGCGGGGTGGCAGGGATCGGCGGAGTGGATGTGCTGATAGCTGGTGCGGAAAATGAGCCGAAATACCCAATAAAGTGAGGTGAAACGGGATGTATGCGGTGATCAAGACCGGGGGAAAACAGTATAAAGTTTCCGAAGGAGACCTGCTAAAGGTCGAGAAGATCGAAGGCAACGTGGGTGAAACCATCGAGCTGAATGAGGTCCTCATGGTCGGCGGAGAAGAGGTAAAGATCGGAACACCTCTATTGCCTGGAGCGAAAGTCACGGCCCGTATTGTACAGCAGGGCAAGGACAAAAAAGTGCTGGTATTTCATAGCAAACGGCGCCAGGGCTATCGCAAGACCTACGGACACCGTCAGCCCATTACCCGCCTGCAGATTACAGGTATCGAGGCTTAAGGAGGTTTTTCCATGGCTCACAAGAAAGCCGGTGGTAGTTCAAGAAACGGTCGTGATAGTGCCGGTAAGCGCCTTGGAGTCAAGCGCTTCGGCGGTCAGCAGGTGACTGCGGGCTCGATTCTGGTTCGGCAGCGCGGCACGACTATTCATCCTGGCACCAATGTCGGTTGCGGCAAGGATTATACCCTGTTCGCTCTCGTCGACGGCGTGGTGTCGTTTGAACGCAAAGGCAAGGATAAGAAGAAGGTCAGCGTCCACGCTCAGTAACATGCGCGGACGGGCTGTTTATTCACGCCGTTGCGACACAGAACAAAGCCCGGGGTTCCCTTGTTGGAGAGCTTCGGGCTTTTATTTTTGGTCCATTGCCTTATTACAATAGTCAGCGCAATGCGGTACTCTATGCAGGTACCCTGCTCGGCGAGCCGGATGTGGCCGCGGCAGGGTCTGGACAGGTTCCGGCATGCTGGTGGGAATAAAAGAGCATTATGAAATTTATCGACGAAGCAAAAATTCATGTCAAGTCCGGTGATGGCGGTCGCGGTTGCCTTTCCTTCCGACGCGAGAAATTCATTCCAAACGGCGGACCCGACGGCGGCGATGGCGGCCGTGGCGGGGACGTTGTGCTACGGGTCGACGAAGGCCTGGGTACCCTGCTCGATCTGCGCTATCAGAGAGAATACAAGGCCCAGCGCGGCGGGCATGGCATGGGGAAAAATCGTCATGGCAAAAATGGTGAGGATCTGGAAATTCGCGTACCGCCGGGGGTGCTGGTGTACGATGCCGAAACAGGCGAATTGCTGGCCGATCTGAAGTCGGGCGACAAGGAGCTGGTGCTGGTGCGCGGCGGTATGGGCGGACGCGGCAACGCACGGTTTGCCACATCCACCAACCGTGCTCCCCGGCACGTGCAACCTGGAATCGAAGGCGAGGAACGCTGGTTGCGGCTTGAGCTGAAGCTGCTGGCGGATGTTGGTCTGCTGGGTTTGCCGAATGCCGGCAAATCGACGCTGATCTCTGCCATATCCGCAGCTCGACCCAAAATTGCCGACTATCCTTTTACCACCCTGGTGCCCAACCTCGGGGTGGTTCGCTGTGGTGGTTTCAAGACCTTTGTCATGGCGGATATCCCCGGATTGATCGAAGGCGCCAGCGAAGGTCACGGGCTGGGTACCCGCTTTTTACGTCATGTGGAGCGGACCGACCTGTTTCTGCATCTGGTCGATTTGTCCGATTTGCAGGAAGGCGATCCCCTGGAGCGCTTTGCCCTTATCAACCACGAACTGGCTCGGCACAATCCCGAATTGATGCGTAAACCGCAGTTGGTGGTGCTGACCAAGATCGACATTTCGGAAGTGCGCGAACGACTGGATGCGGTGCGTGCCGCCTTTACCGCCGATGGCATCCCCACGCTGGCCATTTCAGCGGTCACCGGTGAAGGGCTCAAGGAACTGGTTGCCGAAGTGGCTCGCGAGTTGGAGAAGTTGAGGGCACCGGCAGCGGGCGCTGCGGTCAAGGCAGGGGACGATGTGGAGCCCTGGCAACCCGACCTGTCTTGACAATAAGCTTTTTTAACGGGTAAAATCCCAGCGCTTTTTTTTGTGATTTTATGAAGTTTCGGCCCCTGGGGGTATGTCTCTCGGGGCCTTTCGATGCCGATTCTTCCGATTCGATTCGACAGTTCAGGAAAGTAGCAAGCTATGCGCAAGGACCTTCTGGCCCAGGTTAAACGGATAGTGATCAAGGTCGGCAGCGGGGTGATTTTCGGCCAGAACGGCCTCGACCTCGAGGTGATCGGCGCCCTGGCGCGAGATATTTGTGCCCTGCTTTCTCAAGGCTATGAAATTGTTCTGGTATCGTCCGGAGCCGTGGCAACCGGCAAGGGCGACCTCGGCATTGTCGGTCGACCGGCGACGATTCCGCTCAAACAGGCCGCCGCCGCTATCGGTCAGAGCCGTCTGATGCGCACCTGGAAGGATGCCTTCCGGCCGTGCGGGCGCTGTGTGGCGCAGATCCTGCTGACGCGGGATGATCTTGCCAACCGTCGGCGGTTTCTCAATGCCCGCAATACTCTGATGACGCTGATCGAGTATGGAGTGGTGCCGATTATCAACGAAAACGATACGGTGGTGGTGGAGGAGATACGTTTCGGCGATAACGATAATCTCTCTGCACTGACCACCTCGCTGACTGAAGCCGATCTGCTGGTCATTCTGTCGGATGTGGATGGCCTTTACGACAGCAACCCCAGGACCAATCCCGCCGCCCGGCGGCTTTCGGTGGTGGAGAATATCACCGGGGATATCGAAAAAATGGCCGGCGGTGCCGGTTCCGTGGTCGGTACCGGGGGCATGGCCACAAAAATCGAGGCAGCCAAACGGGCTACGCTGTACGGAGTCGGTACGATTATCGCCGATGGACGCCAGGCCGGCGTGCTGCCCAGGCTTATGGCGGGGGAGGAGTTGGGAACCTTCTTTCTGCCGGTTCGCCATCGCCTGACGGCCCGCAAACATTGGATTTCCTTCAGCAAGGCCACTCGCGGCAAGCTGCTGGTCGATGAAGGAGCGCGGCGAGCTGTCACGGAGAAGGGCAAAAGCCTTCTGGCTTCGGGAATTCTGGCCATCGAAGGCAAATTCGAACGCGGCGACTCGGTGCGTATCTGCGATGCCGAAGGATGCGAGTTCGCCAAGGGGATAGCCAGTTACTCACAGCAGGAACTGGAGCGTATCCTCGGCTGTAACTCATCGGAGATCGAGATCATTCTCGGCTATAAATACGGCGACGAGGTGGTCCATCGCGACAACCTGGTGGTAAATAAATAAGATGGCGTCGCAAAAAGTCCGCCCTCCGGCGTTACGGCGTTTTTTCAGGACCTCGACATACTATATGTATGCCTTCGCCCCTGAAAAACCACCAAGCCTTGTAGGGCGAAATTTTTGCTTAGCCATCCTATGAGTTTTTGCGAGGGCATCAGATAATGTCTTCGCAAAACGACACGATCCTGCACAACCGTGTAGGGCTGCAAGCTTTTGACAGGAGAAGCTGATGACGCTACAGGACGAAATAAAGCAGCTGGCAATAGAAGCCCGGGATGCCTCCCGGATCATGGCCCAGGTGCCGACGCCGGTCAAAAACGCATTGCTCCGGAGCATGGCCGACGCCCTTGTGGCGGCAGTCACCGAACTGGTGGAGGAGAATGCCAGGGATCTGGAGAACGGCCGCGATAAAGGGTTGTCCGATGCCATGCTCGACCGCCTGCGACTGGACGAGTCCCGTATCCGCGGCATGGCTGACGGCCTGCGGGAAGTGGCGGAACTGCCCGATCCGGTCGGGGAAGTGACCGGCATGTGGCGGCGGCCAAACGGTATTCAGGTCGGACGCATGCGCATCCCCCTGGGCGTGATCGGCATTATTTACGAGTCGCGTCCCAACGTTACCGCCGATGCTGCCGGGCTGTGCCTGAAGAGCGGCAACGCCGTGGTGCTGCGCGGTGGTTCCGAGGCGATCCATTCCAATCGCGCCATCGCCGGAGTGCTTAAACGCGAGTTGGCGGCCAAGGGGCTGCCGGACGGGGCCCTGCAACTGGTCGGCACCACGGATCGCGCGGCTGTTACCGAACTGCTCAAGCAGGAAGACTATATCGACCTGATCATACCGCGCGGTGGCGAGGGACTGATCCGGTTCGTCAGCGAAAACTCGCGGATTCCGGTTATCAAGCACTACAAGGGGGTGTGTCATACCTTTGTCGATGCCAGCGCCGATTTCGACATGGCGGAAAAAATCTGCATCAATGCCAAGGTGCAGCGTCCCGGTGTTTGCAATGCCATGGAGACTCTGCTGATCCACAGGGATGCAGCCGACACGTTTGTGCCGCGCATTGCCCGGGTGCTCGGCGAGTTGGGCGTTGAGTTGCGCGGTTGTTCCGAAACCTGCGCTCTGGCGCCGGAGATCAAGCCGGCCGTGGAGGCAGACTGGGGCGCGGAATATCTTGATCTGATCCTGGCAGTCAAGGTGGTGGGTAGTCTGGATGAGGCCATCGCGCACATCCAGCAATACAGCTCCCTGCATACGGAGGTCATCGTTACCCGCGATTACCCCAACTCGCAGCGCTTTTTGCGTGAAATCAATTCCAGCGTGGTCATGGTCAATGCTTCCTCGCGTTTTTCCGATGGCCAGCAGTTCGGTCTCGGGGCCGAGATTGGCATCTCCACCACCAAGCTGCACTCTTTCGGGCCCATGGGCCTGGAAGATCTGACCACGCGCAAGTTTATAGTGTTCGGCGACGGGCAGGTAAGGGAGTAATGGTGAGTGTTGAGCAACGAGTGCCGAGTGCCGAGAAAAACCGAAAAATCTTTGCAATTTCCTCAGCACTCAGCACTCAGCACTGAAACCTGACCCGGGAATGCCGGAATTTTGCGGCTGAAAGTGGATAAACCATGAAACTCGGCATCCTCGGGGGGACTTTCAACCCCATCCATACGGCGCATCTGCGTATCGCCGAGGAGGTGCGGGAACGTTGCGGGCTTGAACGGATTTTGTTCATCCCGGCGGCTACGCCGCCCCACAAGGAACTGGCCGGCGATATCCCGTTTGCCCACCGGCATGCCATGGTGGCAAGCGCCATCGCCGATAATCCGAATTTCATGGTTACCGATCTGGAAAACCGGCGGCCGGGCAAGAGTTATTCGGTACATACCCTGGAGCTTTTGCACCAGGAATATCCGGGGGCCGAGTTTTATTTCATCATCGGTATGGATTCCTATCGGTCCCTGGGCATCTGGAAGGATTTTCAGCGTCTGTTCACGTTGACCAACCTGGTGGTGGCAGCCCGGCCCGGAAGCCCCTGTGATGATCCCCGAAGCTTGCTGCCCGTTGTCATACAGCAGCAGTTCTGTTACGATGAAAACGCTCACATGCTCAGCCATCATAGCGGGCATGTTGTTATGTTTCTGGAAGAAACGTTTCTCGATATTTCCTCGACCCATATCCGGCAACTGGTGGCTGACGGACGCTCCATCCGCTATCTGGTTCCGGTGGGCGTCGAACAGTATATTTACCGGCACGGTTTATACCGCAGTCAAGAAAGGTAGTAAAATTTTGCAAGCTAAACAACAAGCGCTGTTGTGCGCCTCTTATGCCCTGGATAAGAAAGCCTTTGACGTAAGGTTGCTGAATGTCACCGGCTTGTCGACTCTGACCGATTTTCTGCTCATCGTATCGGGGGGCTCGGATCGCCAGGTGCAGGCCATTACCGAGTCGATCGAACTCGGCATGAAAAAAGAACACAGCGTGATGCCGCTGGCCATTGAAGGCAAGCAGGAGGGGCGCTGGGTGCTGCTCGATTACGGTGACGTGATGGTGCATGTCTTCCAGCAACCGGTGCGCCAGTACTACGATCTGGAAGGGCTCTGGACCGAGGCGCCCGAAGTGTCCATCGAGGAAATCGAAGGGGCATGAAGCTCTGCCTGCTTTGCGTCGGCCGTCTCTCGCTGAAGTATCTGCGCGAGGGGGCTGCCGATTACGAGGCGAGGATTCAGCGCTATATGCCGCTGCGGATCGTGGAACTCAAGGAAGAAAAAAGCGCCAAGAACGATCCGGTCTTCATCCGCATGCAGGAAGGCCGCCGCATTCTTGACAAGATTTCAGACGGCTCGTTCGTCGTTGCGCTCGATGAAAAGGGGCGTTCCCTGTCATCCGAAGGGCTGGCCGCGTTATTAGAAAAACATATGCTGCAATCCACCGGGGAACTGACGCTGATCATCGGTGGCGCGTATGGACTGTGCGATGCCGTCAAAAAGCGCGCCGATCTGATGCTTTCCCTGTCGGATATGACCCTGACGCATCAGATGGCCCGCCTGTTGCTTCTGGAACAGCTTTATCGCGGCTTTACCATTGTGAGAAACGAACCGTATCATAACCGTTGACGTTTTGTCTGGCCGTCGGCTTACGCTTCCCGGCAGCAGGGCCGAAGGAGGGGAAAATCATGATTCTCATGGCGTTTGTTTTTCTATTGTTGATCATTGTGTTTTTGCTTTTTTACATTCTCAATCCCCAGACCGTTGCGGTGTTTTACTGGTTCGGCAATGAAGTGACCGCTTCCTTGGCGGTGGTGGTTGCAACTGCGGTCTTGTCGGGTCTGCTGATCGGATATCTCCTGTATATTTACGGAGTGACGGGGCACCTGTGGAGGGATTGGCGTCGCAAACGTCTGGAAAAGCGCCATCGCAGTGTCATGGATCTGTATCGACAAGGCATGGGACGGCTGGTATCGGGCGACTTGAAGAAAGCCCGGCGGGTGCTGCTCAAAGCCCATGAGCAGGATGGCGGACAAGTCGATGTGCTGCTGGGCATGGCGAGGGTGTGCCGGGCCGAAGGACAGCTGTCCGAAGCCCTGGAACATTTGCTGCGGGCCCGCAAACTGTCGTCCGACAGTCTGCAGGTCATGTTTTTGCTGGCCGACACCTATCTGGAGGCCGGACAGGTTGACGAAACGGTGGCGGTCTATCGTGCCATCCTTGCGGTAGAGCCGGATAATCTCGAGGCTTTGCGTCGCCTGCGGGATCTGCATATGCGGGGGGAACTCTGGAACGAGGCCCTCGACTTGCAAAAACGCCTGAATAAAAAGCTCGGCGGTACGCCTGGCAGTGAAGAGCTTCGCATCTATTCCGGTCTGCGCCTGGAAACGGCACGCGTGGCCCTGGAAGCCGGCCGAGCTGATGCCGCTTTGTCGGATCTCAAAACCCTGGTCAAAGATCAGCCCGATTTCGTGCCGGCCCGCGTATTACTGGGGGATGCCTACGAAGTTGCCGGGCGCCCCTCGGAAGCAGCCGGAGTCTGGCAGGAGGGTTATCGGCGTTTTGGCGAAGCCGTTTTCCTGGCGCGGCTGGAGGATCTGGCCATGGCCAACGAGGATCCGACGGAACTGCTCGATTTTTTCCGCAACACTGCCCTTAATCGTGCCGATGACTTGCTGCTGAGACTGTATTACGGCAAGTTCTGCCTGCGGCTGGAAATGGTCGAGGAGGCCCTCGAGCAGTTATCCGAGATCGAGAAGTCTGACGCCGATTTCCCGCAATTGCATCTGCTGTTGGCCGAGGCGCATGTGCGGCGTCGCCGCCTGGAGGAATCCGTGAAGGAATTCCGCAAGGTGGCCAATTTTGATGGACGCGCCAATTTCGGGTATGCGTGCGAAGTTTGTAAAACCGCTTCCACCGAGTGGAACGGCCGTTGCGAAGCCTGCGGTACCTGGGGCAGCTGTCGCCTGGCCGGGCATGAACTGATTAAAATCCCGCCCGCCATCGAGTTGCGGGAAATTCATCACGGGGAGCTAAGTGTATGACCCACGGTATCCGTCGCCCGGTGGCCCTGGTTATTCTGGATGGCTGGGGCATCAACCCCGTCTGCGAGCATAACGCCGTCTGTCAGGCCGAGACGCCGCATTTGCGCGCGTTGCTGCGCGACTGGCCGCACGCCCGCATCGGTGCATCCGGGCTGGATGTGGGGCTTCCCGACGGACAAATGGGCAATTCCGAGGTCGGGCATCTCAATATCGGTGCCGGCCGCATCGTCTACCAGGATCTGACCCGCATCAGCCTCAGTATCGAGACGGGAGAGCTGTTTCGGAATCCCGAGTTGCTTGGCGTGATGCGACAGGTGGCCAGTGGCGACGCCAAGCTGCACCTGATGGGATTGCTGTCCGATGGCGGCGTGCATTCGCATAATTCCCATCTGTACGCACTGGTTGAAATGGCCAGGCAGGTCGGAGTAAAGCAGGTATGTATCCACGCCTTCATGGACGGCCGAGATACCCCGCCGCAAAGTGGTGCCGGTTATCTGGCGCAACTCGAAGAAAAATTGCAGCACACAGGGCTCGGCCAGGTGGCAACAGTCATCGGGCGCTACTGGGCCATGGACCGGGATAACCGTTGGGACCGCGTGGAACGGGCATATCGGGCCATGACCGAGGGGGCTGGTTTACGTTTTCCAAGCAGCGCTGAGGCGATTGCCGATGCCTATGCCCAGGGGCAGACCGATGAATTCGTCGAGCCCCGCATCGTCACCGACGATGCCCCGCATACGGTGGACGATGGCGACGGAATAATTTTTTTCAACTTCCGCTCCGACCGGGCCCGGGAAATCACCCGCGCCTTTACCGAGGCGGATTTTGCCGGGTTCAGCCGCAACATAACCCCACGCCTGTCCGGTTATGTCTGTCTGACCGAGTACGACGCCACTTTTGGCCTGCCCAATGCGTTCCCGCCCGCGTCTTATCCCGATTTGCTGGGCGAAGTGGTGTCCAGGGCCGGTCGGCGGCAACTGCGCATCGCTGAAACCGAAAAATACGCCCACGTTACCTTCTTTTTCAACGGCGGCAGTGAAGAACCGTTTGAGGGCGAGGACCGGGTACTGATCCAGTCGCCAAAAGATGTGGCCACCTACGATCTCAAGCCCGAGATGAGCGCACCGGCCGTCACCGACGCCATGCTCGAACGGGTGGTTTCCGGCGTGTACGACCTTATCGTGCTGAATTTCGCCAATCCCGATATGGTCGGGCACACAGGGGTGGAAAGCGCCGCCATTGCCGCCATGGAAGCCGTGGATGCCTGCGTCGAGCGGGTGGTGACGGCCGTTCTGGACGCCGGCGGCAGCCTGCTGATTACCGCCGATCATGGCAACTGTGAACAGATGCTTGATGGAAACGGCAGCCCCCACACCGCCCATACCTCCAATCCGGTGCCGGTGGTTCTGGTCGATCCGGAACGCGCCGATGTCGTCCTGCGCGACGGCATCCTGGCTGATCTGGCGCCGACCCTGCTGGAACTGATGGGCCTGCCCAAGCCTGCTGCGATGACCGGTCGCAGCCTGCTGGAGAAGTAAAACGGATGAAGCGGAGGGGGATGTGCTGTTTTGGCTGCGCACGGAACTGAGTGGCCTGTTCAATCTGCTGTTGCCGCCTTGTTGTCCTCTGTGCGGTACGGTGCTGAAGGAGGAAGCGGCTGCCCCATTCTGCTCTGCCTGCCTGGCCGGATTCCCCGCTCCGGATAGTTCATGTTGCCCCCGCTGCGCTCTGCCCTATCCCCTGCCGGCCGGCAGCAACCACTTGTGTGAAGCCTGCCTGCGCCGAGAACCGCCGTTCGTTTTTACCCGCTGTCTGGGGCTCTACGACGCCAACTTGCGCGAGGCCATCCAGCGCTTCAAATTTAACGGTGCGGTGCATCTCGATCGGCCCCTTGCGCTGCTGCTGGCCGCGAGCCTCCAGGATGTCCTCCATTCGTTCCGCCCCGATATACTGGTCGCGGTGCCGCTGCATCGGCAGCGGCTGAGCGCGCGGACCTATAATCAGTCGCTGCTGCTGGCCCGGGAGTTGGGCCGTCAGTGGCGTCTGCCGGCGCCGGCCCGCCTGCTTCGGCGGGTGCGGCCGACCCTGCCGCAACAGGGACTTGCGGCGGAGGTGCGGCGAACCCATCTCAAAGGGGCCTTTGCGGTGCACGGGAGACTTAACGGAGAGCGGGTCTTGCTGGTAGACGATGTGTTTACCACTGGTGCCACGGCGCGGGAATGTAGCGCCACCCTGCTGGCTGGCGGCGCTTCCCAGGTAGCGGTGGCGGTGCTGGGGCGCGCCCGGTTGCGCAGACTGTGAGTGCCGTCTCAATGATACATATAAGGAACAGACTTTGAAAGAAAAGCTACTGTCTTTATGTCACCGGCTCGCGGCGCATTTCGGTCCCCTGCACTGGTGGCCGGCCGACACCCCCTTCGAGGTGGTGATCGGAGCGTTTCTCACCCAGAACACCGCATGGCGCAATGTCGAGCTGGCCATGGCCGGTCTCAAACAGGCCATTCCGTTGACGCCTCAGGCGCTTTGCGATCTGTCAACGCAGCGTCTGGAAGAATTGATTCGACCGGCCGGGTTTTTCAGGCAAAAGGCCCAGCGATTGCAGCTGTTTTCCACTTATCTGCTGGATCGCCACCAGGGCGATCTGGCTGCCATGCTCAGCGGTCCGCTGCCGCAGGTGCGTGATACCCTGCTGAGGCTCAAGGGAGTCGGACCGGAAACCGCCGATTGCATTTTGCTGTACGCGGCACAGCGGCCGTCGTTCGTGGTGGACGCCTATACGCGGCGCCTGTTGAAACGCCTGGGTCTATTGACGGGGGATGAAAGCTATGCGGTCATTCGGGCCTTGTTCATGGATCACTTGCCTCACCAGGTCGATCTGTTCAACGCCTACCACGCCCTGATTGTCGAACAGTGCAAGATCATCTGTCGCAAGCGTCCGCTGTGCGAAAGTTGTCCCCTAAGACCGCAATGCCCGGCTCTGCTTTGAGGGCTGTTCCTGCTCTTCGGCAGCGGCAGCTGGCTGCAGCGCCTGCCTGATCAACCAGCCGATGGTGGCCACGCCGGCCAGCAACATCAGAACGAAAAACAGCAAGGCGCCGTTTTGCCACGCCAGCGGCATGTCCGACAGACGCATCTGCCCTGTCAGGCTGGCATGGCGCACCATCTCACGCAAACCGCTCATGACAAATACCTGCGTCACCAGCAGCCCGGCGCAAAGTATGGTCAATCTCTGCGAGGCGCAGGCCAATATAGCCAGCGCCAGCCCCACGGCCATCATCAGCAATACCGTGGCGGCCATACTGCCACCAAGCATTTGCCAGCGGATTGACTGCGGCAACCGCCACAAAAACACCATCCCCACGCCGATTTGCAACAAGGTCACGCGGCCGAACAGCCGTAGTCCCAGTCTTTCCGCATAAGCTCCCAGGCGAGGGTCCCGTTCCGTCAGATATCTTCCGGTCAAGGCGGTAATCAGTCCCCCAACCGCCAGTGCCGCAATCATGAAATGCAGGTAGCGCGGCCACAGTGTCGCATCCGCCAGGTTGAGCAGGGTGCCGCCGTCGGTCTTGAAATAGTCGACCCAGCGCGGCAGATTCAGCATCATGGTCTGGTTGTTGGTAAAGATAAACGCCACCGTCAGCCACAGCAACACTATCCCGGTCATGACCAATGTGACGCGCGGCCGCGGTCGGGGTGCGCGTCGCTTCAACAGGTAAATCCCTGCGTAGGCCATAATCAACAGGGGGATAACGGCCAGCCAGAAACGCCCCATCAGGATCGCTGCGGGATAAAAGAACTGGCCGTGCAGGGTTTGTGAAAACAGCAGGGATGCAACGCCCAGGTTAACCGTCAGCGCCATCAACACCGGCAGCATGGCGCTCAGGCGGGGTGCCAGGGCCAGGTCGAGCTGGCCGCCGCGTCGGCGGAGCCACAGTACAACGGCGGCGGTGCCGAGCAGGCTGTTCATCGCCAGCAGATGCAGGGGAAACACCAGCAGTAGCAACCCCTGAATCAGGGTCCAGGCGGCCGGCAGCGTATCGGGCTGGGGGACCAAAGGGTTCATGGCAAACTCCCGGACTGGAGCAGGTTGCTGGCGGGAATCGCCGGGCGTGGCTGCAGCCCGGTCAGATAGGTGGCCAGGGCCCGGCGTTCCTCATCGCTGCCCATAAATGGCGGCATAAAGGGCCGGATGGCGTGGAGTTGCGAGATGTAGGCGGCCAGGGTCGCCTCGTCCATGCCGCGGGTGCGTTTAATGATATCGTTATTGACGCCGCCCAGGGTGTGGCAGGCATAACACTGGAATTTGAAAAGTTCCCGGCCCGCCGAGGTGGCCCGGCTCCACGGGATGTCGGGCAGAAACGGATCCGCCGTCGCGCGGTCGACCCTTAAACCATTGGAGAACATACTGCCATGCAGCACAAACGGGCGCCGCGCCGCCTCGCGGGTCCATTCAAAGCTGCCCATCAACACCAGTCCCGTGGCCAGCCCTGCCAGCGCCACCGGTTTGCCGATGCGGGCAGGCCGCCAGACGGCCAGCAGCAATCCGATCACCAGGGCCAGGACAGCCCAGCGTCCGACGGCAAGGGTCCGCACGATAGTCGGCGAGGCACCTTCCACCAGGCTTTGCACCGGCGCGGGGAGGCTGCGCAGATACCAGTAGCCGGCCGGCAGAGCACCACACAGGGCGAGCAGGGACCAACTGGCGGTGATGCGGGTCAGGCGACCGGCCAGATCCCTGTCGGTCCAAAAAGCCGCGGCCGCGGAAACGAACAGCCCGGACAGCAAGCCGGCCAGGCAGGTGCGCAGCAGCAGCGAGGGCCAGAAGGTCGGATTGAAAAAGGAATCGGCAATGCTGGTCGGCGCTGCTGCGGAGGGGGTAAGCATGAAGGTGATGATGCCGTTGATAACGAACAGGCTCAGCCAGCTGGCGGTGCAATAAACCCGGCCGATGGTCAGGTGGCGCCGGGCGGGCAGCCGGTCGAAGGTGTGCAGATAGACGGTAATCGCCACGATTTCGACCAGAAACAGCACCCATTCGGCGGCCCAGATGAAAACGAAGCGGTGGATCAGAGCTGAGGTGCCGGCCGGTTGCACCAGGGAAATAACAAACCAGATACCGACTCCGGTCAGAGCGCCCAGCACCAAGGTCACAAACACGAAGAAGCGGGCGAAGCGTCGGATGAATTGATACAGCGCTTTATCCTGTCTTCGCCAGGCATGGGTTTCCAGCAGTACCAGCCAGAGTCCACCGCCGACGGCGAAATGGGAGATGAAAACATGGGTCACCGCGATGATGGCGATCAATGTGCCGCCACCGATGGCAGGCAGGTACCAGACTGGATAATTCATGACGCCCCTGAAGGATGGAGGTGTTGTATCTTTGCAAAGTTTTAACGTCTCCCGGTGAGGTTGTCAATCGGCTGAGCCACAAGCGACCGATTGACCATGAACCTGAGACGTTGCCAGTCGGGAAAGAACTGACTCGATTTGAATGAGCCGCTACCTGTGGTAAAAGTGGTTATACTACCTGCCGTGGAGCTTGTCGGACTATCCCAGAAGCCGACAGGCTCCTAGGAGTCTGTCGGACTATCCGGGCCGAAGCGAAAATTTGGATGTTTGAGAACAGATTTTAGCTCGTTTGAAGGTTCATAGCCGTAGCTATGGGCCGAAAAGGAGCTGAAATATGGNNGGCGCATGGATAGTCCGACAGCCTCCTAGAGGGGCCTGCCCACAACCCAAAAGGGGCTGCCATGAAGCTTAGTACTGGCTGGTGGATGGTGATTCTGGCCATTTTGATAATGGGGCTTTTCGCCTGTAGCCGTGGGAGGTCGGGTATACGCTTTATCCAGGCGGGATTTTTGCTGGCTGATATTGCCGCTGGTGATTCCCGCAGTACCGATGGGGATTCCCGGCCTGATCTGGAATCGCGACGGATAGTCTACCAGCGGGAAGGGCGGCAACGGCGTGCGACCCTCTATCGGCCGACGGGCAAGGCGCGTGCCGGCCTGGTGTTGCTGCCCGGGGTCGCTGATTTGGGTGGTGACGACCCGCGGCTGGTGGCTTTCGCCAAGTCCCTGGCACGTGTCGATTTCGCCGTGGTGGTACCGGAGCTGGCCGGACTTCGGCAGTTACGGGTATCCTCCACGGATGTGCAAGAGGTAATCGATGCGTTTGCCTGGCTGGTCACCCGGCAAGATCTTGCGCCTGCCGGGCGGGCCGGGTTGGCCGCTTTCAGTTATGCGGCGGGGCCGGCCATGCTGGCGGCGATGGATGAAGCAATCCGGGATCAGGTCGGGTTCGTGTTTGCGGTGGGCGGGTATCACGACTTGCGCCGGGTGCTGACGTTTTTTACCACCGGCTATTTTATCCACAATGGCCGGCAACAGTTCCTGTCCCCTCACGATTATGGCAAATGGGCGTTCGTCGCAGGCAATCTGGACCGTATCCAGGATAGAAATGACCGGCGCCTGCTGGAGACCCTGGCCCGGCGCCTGTGGCGTGATCCTGCCGCCGCCACCGATGATCTGGTGCCGTCCCTGGGCAGTGAAGGACGGTCGCTGTGGGCGTTTGTCACCAATCGGGATCCGGACCGGGCGTCAGCGCTGCTGACGGCCTTGCCGTCGGCCATTCAGCAGGAACTCACAGTGCTTAACCTGGCGGAGTACGATTTGACCGAGCTGCGGGCACCGCTGATACTGATTCACGGATACGAGGATCCCATGATCCCTTTTACCGAGAGCATTTCCCTGGCGCGCGCCGTATCCGACCGGCAGGCGCGTCTGTATCTGGTGCATGGCCTCGTGCATGTCGATGTCGAACCCACCTTGCCCGACCGCTGGCGGCTGTGGCAGGCCATGCGTGATCTGTTGGCGGCCCGTGATGGTGATTTGCGTTTTTAACCGCTTCCCCTGCCGATGGTCTCCGTCAGGCCCTTTTATGTACGAATAAATTCCCGGCAGACTGCCTGCAAAATGGGCAGGCCGCGCGGTCGGCAGGGGATGTCGGCAGGAGGGCAGAGATGGCCGTGCCCTTGTCTAGGCGGATTTGGGAGATTTAGCGGGGGTCGGCCGGATCGGTTTGCATTTTGCAGCTGGTATGGCTTTGCCTATGTGGCCGGTTGGCAGGAGGATGCAGGATGAGGAATATCGCCATTATCGAAGCGGGACGGACTTTCCCCGGGTTAGCGATCCGGTTGGGGGATTTTTCCGACTGGATGGCCTCCGGATTGAAGTTGGAACGGGATCGTTTGCAGGTGATCCCGGCTTTTTTCGACCCATCGCTGCCTGCGCCGGAGACACTGCGGGGGGTGGTGATCAGTGGCGCCCATGCCATGGTGACCGACTTCGAACCCTGGATGAAGCATCTGGCAACGTGGCTGGAGGAGTTGGTTGCGGTATCGGTGCCGGTGCTCGGCATCTGCTTCGGGCATCAGATTCTGGCCCGGGCACTGGGCGGGGTGGTCGATTACCACCCGCGAGGCAGAGAGGTCGGCACCGTTGAAGTGCGTATGAATGCCGGTGTTTGCGTCGATCCCTTGTTTGCCGGTATGCCGGATATTTTTACCGCCCAGGTATTTCACGCCCAGAGTGTAATACAGTTGCCGCCCGGCGCCACGGTTCTGGCCGGCAACGATTTTGAACCGCATCAAGCCATTGCGTACGCCGAACGCGCCTGGGGGGTGCAGTTTCATCCGGAATTCGACGCGCGTATCATGCGTGCCTATATCGCAGAGGAGGCCGGCACCCTGCAAAATGAGGGTTTTGATGTGGACAGGGTGCTGGGCGCGGTGCGGGAAACCCCGGTCGCCGCGAGTCTGTTAGGGACTTTTGCAAGACTTGTCGGTTAGTTTTTGTCTGCGTAGATCCGCGACGTGCGGCATTTAATCCTGGCTCGGGGTTCGATTGAATCCAGGAAGCAGCTGGATCGACTTGCCGCTGACCCGAATGACCTCTTCATCCGAGAGTTTTTTCAACAGACGCGAAAAAGTTTCCGGCGTGGTGCCGAGCAGCATGGCGATCTCTCGTTTGGGGGCGGGCAGTTGCACAACGCCGGTGCGATGTTTTTCATCCAGAGCGCGCAAATAGCCGATGAAACGCTCGCGGATATCCGCTATAGCCAGTTGTTCGACACGCTTGAGCATGAAGATCAGGCGCTGGGACAAGGTGCCTACCAGATGCATGGCCAAAGTCGGCGCCTGTTGCAGGCAACCGAACAGCTTGGGCACGTCGATCAGCAGCAGGGAACAATCCTCCAGGGCCATGGCGTTGACCGGATAGCGATTTTTCAGGTCGAGCAGGATCTCGGCAAAAAACTCCCCGGGCTGTACAAACCGGATGACGGCCTCCTTGCCTTCCTCGTTGGCGCGGTAGAGTTTGACCCGGCCGCGTAGCAAAAAATGCACGGCATGCCCTTCCTCACCCTCCAAAAACAGCACCTCCTTGCGTTTACGCTTCTGAAATACGCTGATTTCGTCAATCAGTTTGTACAAGTCGGGTTCGCTGGAGCCGAAGAAGCGGACGAGAAACTGCTCGATGGCTTTTTGTCGTTCCATAAGCGGGGACAGCCTCCTGATGGTGGAATGAAGATGCTGATATAACCATACCTTAGAAAGCATAGGGCTCCAAGAGGAAGTTTCGTTGGGCCCTTCCAGCGAATGGTTAAATAGAGCATTCAGCAGAATTTTATCTACCGCCAAATCCCATCTCCTGATATCTTCATCACAACCGAATACTTCCCTAATTCTCGAGAAATCCATGGACAAAAAAAACCTGCGTAACCTGATCATCTCCCGGTTGGAGGCCGACTACGCCTTGCAGCTGCAGGCCGCGAAGACAGCCCATGCCGCCGCCACCCATGACGAAAATATCCCCGATAACAAATACGCTACCCTGGGTCTTGAAGCATCCTATATAGCTCAGGGGTATGCCAATCGGGCCCAGGAAATTCTACAAGCGCTCAAGGCGTTTCGGCAACTCACCTTGCAGACTTTCTCTGCAACCTCACCGATCCGACTGACGGCCCTGGTGCAATTAGAGGATGATGAGGGGCTGGGCAGGCTGGTTTTCCTCGGCCCTGCCGCAGGCGGCTTACGCTTGGAGTTCGATAAAAAAGAGATCATGGTGATTACGCCTGCGTCGCCCCTGGGCCTGGAACTGATCGGCAAGCAATGCGGCGATGTGATCGAGATTACAGGCGGCGCAAACCGGGAATACGAGATTGTCTCGGTCTGCTGAGGCTCTGCGATAATCTCTGCTTGTTTCGTGCAACCTGGTTGATTCCAGGAGCCCACCGACGAGCTCCTGGAACCTCATGCGGATAATGATCTTCAGTGATCGCAGACATTCGCCCCGGTTTGCAGCGTTCCCGCCAAAAATCCCGCCACCAGATGCTCCGGACTTTCAGGGGGCGCTCCCACCAGCACCTCGATGCCGTGTTCACTGAACATGCCTTGCGCGCGCTGCCCCATGCCGCCGGCAATGATCACGGTCACGCCGCGTTCCGCCAGCCATGGTGGCAACAGGCCCGGTGCATGGGGGGGCGCCTCGATGTCCTGGCGCTGAAGAATTTTTTTATCTGCTGCGTCGATGTCGATGAGGGCGAAATGCGCGCAGTGTCCGAAGTGTACCGAGAGCTTGCCGTTTGCCACGGGGATTGCGATCTTCATGCGTATGTCCTCCTGCTGTTGCATGGTTGGTGTGGTGTTCCCGTCACCCCTTGTGTCTTCCAGGACAGCAATGGGCATGACGAGTCGAATTTGCAAATGATTCAATCATGGGAATCCTAGGAGGCTGTCGGACCATCCATGCGTCGGCTGCAAATCCGGCTGTTTGGCCNNTTGGCCCATATTTCAGCTCCTTTTCGGCCCATAGCTACGGCTATGAACCTTCAAACGAGCTAAAATCTGTTCTCAAACTTCCAAATTTTCGCTTCGGCCCGGGATAGTCCGACAGGCTCCTAGTTGGCTCCAGATAGCTTTGATATCCTCGACGCAGGGCGCGTCTGTTTCCACCACCGCCTTCTCCTCCATCTGGGCCCGGGTAACGGCGCGGTCGTAGCGGATACGGCCGACGATACGCGCGCCGGCCTGGCGCGCCGTAGCCTCGATGCGGTCCGTCATCACAGGGTTGATGTCCCATTTATTCACGCAAATCGCGGTGGGAATCTGAAAGTGCCGGGTCAGGGAAAGAACCCTTTGCAAGTCGTGCTCTCCGGATACCGTGGGTTCCGTGACGGCCAGTACCAGGGTTGCCCCGGTCACCGAGGCGATCACCGGGCAGCCGATCCCGGGCGGGCCGTCAACGATGATTAAAGGATGATCCCTCTCATCCGCGATCCGCCGGGCTTGCTGACGGACCGTGGAGACCAGTTTGCCGGAATTTTCCGCGGCTACGCCCAGCCGGGCATGCACCATGGGGCCGCAGCGGGTATCCGAAGTCATCCACTCGCCGCAAAGTCTCTCGAGAAAATCGATGGCCCGTTCCGGGCAGAATCGCACACAAACGCCGCACCCTTCGCAGGCCACCGGATCGATGGAAAAAGTCGTCTTCCCCGCGTCTTTGGCGTTCATCCGCACCGCCTCGAAGCGGCAAAAAGTCAGGCATGCGCCGCAGCCACTACACTTTTCCTCGCGGATAACAGCCTCGTGTCCGGCCCGAAATGGGTGGCGGTGTTTGACCCGGGGTGACAGGATCAAGTGCAAATCCGCCGCATCCACATCGCAATCGGCGATGACCGGTCGATGGGCCAGCACCGCGAAGGACGCTGTCACGCTGGTCTTGCCCGTGCCGCCTTTACCGCTGATGATTACCAACTCCTGCATATCTTTTGCTCCTTGTCACCGTGCTCGTCGGGTGCCCGGAAGGATGAGTCGGACTCCATAACTCAGGCAATCCCGACCTTTTGCCGATGCATGGTTTTGTCGATCAAGCTCTGGAACAGCCCCCGGTATTCCGGCAACGCATCGACGATCAACTCCCCCCGGGAACAGGCTTCCGCAATCCGCCGGTCATCGGGGATTTCCAGCAGCACGGGGATCTGTTGTTCGCTGCAGAACGCATGCACCCGATTGTCACCGACCCCGTACCGGTTGACCACAACCCCGAACGGTATGCCGAGTTCCCGCACCATTTCTACGGCGAGCTTGAGGTCGTGCAGCCCGAAGGGGGTCGGCTCCGTGACAAGGACAACGAAATCCGAACTCCGCAATGTGGCGATCACCGGGCACGAGGTGCCGGGCGGAGCGTCCAGAATCGCGGGAATGCCGTCTTGCAGGCGGGCCTTCACCGCACGGATCAAAGGCGGGGCCATGGCTACCCCTATGTCAAGACGGCCCTGGATCAGGGTGATATCCTGTGCCTGCACGGTCTCGACCATGCCGATGCGCTTGTCGGTTTCGGTAATGGCCTTGTGGGGACAAACCATGGCACAGCCGCCGCATCCGTGACACATCTCGGCAAAGATCAACGGCGTGGGGCCGAAACAGACGATTGCGTGGTACTCGCAGAATTCGGCGCATGCGCCGCAGCCATCGCAAAGACCCTCATCCACCTGCGGAACGGGGATCGTGACAACGGTCTGTGCGTTCGGTTCAGCCCGCAGAAAAAGGTGGGCATTGGGCTCTTCCACATCGCAATCCAATAGCTGCACGTTAGCGCCGAGCATGCGTGCCAGGTTGACGGACACGGTGGTTTTGCCGGTTCCGCCTTTGCCGGAAGCCACAGCGAGAATCATGGAATCCCTCCTGTTCCGCATTCCGTCCGGTCCGTCTGCAGCATAACCTGCTGATCGACGGCATGCGGAAGATCGGGTGTCTGCATAGCGATGGTCATTCCCAATGCCCATCGACGTCAGCTGTTTTGGACTCGACGAGGGTTCCCTGCCGGTAGGCATCGAGCGCTTCAGCCACGGTCGACGTATTGGAATAGAACACCCTGATGCCAGCGGCCTGTAGCACCCGAAATGCCTTCGGGCCGCAGTGCCCGGATACCAGCGCCTGGGCACCCGATCTGGCCGCGGTGCCCGCCGACTGGATCCCCGCGCCTTGGGCAGCGTTCAGGTTCTGCTGGTTATTGACCAGCTCGAGGGTCTCACCCTCCAGATCGTAAATGAGGAATCTGGGTGCCCGACCGAAGCGGGTATCCAGGGGAGCAGCGAGCTCGTTGCCCGAGGTTGTGAAGGCGATTTTCATTCTTCCTCCTTGCCGTTTGCATTGGGTTGATGGTGAATTTACAGGCGCCACTGCCGCGCCGGATTTCAAGCCGGCGCGGCAGTTCTGGTTGGCCTGCCTCGAGCGGTCATTATTCCATTGCCGTATCGCTTTCAACCTCGGCGAGACGCTTCTTGATCACATCCAGTTCCGACTGCAGGTCCTCGGCCTGCCTCTTGAGCAGTTGTTTTTCCCTTTCCGGATCGGGATTCTGGTTGGGCGCTCCATAACCACCGCCGCGCGCCCAGCTCGGAAGGCCGCTGGCATAGAACATGTTGCGCCATCCGCGGCCACCGCCGACTCCATGGGGATAGGCACCGCGACCTCTGCCGCAGCCCAATGCGAAATTACCGCCGGGGACAGGATTTGCATATCCCGGCAGTCCAAACCCCGCGCAGAATCCAGCCGCGCGTCCGGTCTTTGTTCCCATTCCCCTTGGTCCTGTTCCATCTCCTCTTGGCATGAGAGGTTCCTCCCTTCTTGATGGCGTCGCAAAAAGTTCGCCCTACGGCGTTACGGCGTTTTTTCAGGACCTCGACATAGCAGATGTATGCCTTCGCCCCTGAAAAACCACCAAGCTTTGCAGGACGAAATTTTTGCTTAGCCTTCCTCTGTGTTTTTGCGAAAGCATTATTCTAGTACCCTGTAACCCATAATCTTTCGCACCTTGCTTGTTCTTTGCCGCGTCAGCTACGTTCCGATTTCAGCTGCTTAGCTACGGCTAGGCAGAAGAAATCGCGCCTTACTGACACGTCAAAGCCCTACGCAATCCCTCGAAAGCCTATGGGTTACAGGGTACTAGGGGATTGTTGGCTATTGCCTTGCCATGCTGGCTCCGCACTTCGAGCATTTGAGCTCGATGCAAGGCACCCCGCGTTCGTGTGTTTCCTTCTGACCGCATTGCGGGCAAATGCAGTAGTCGCCGGGTCCTGCCGCCAGCGGGCCGCCCATGCGCCCGGGTCTTTGGCCACCTTGACCCTGCCCCCTGCCACTTCCTGCACCCATGCCGCGTCCTGCTCCTGCACCCGTTCCACGTCCTCTTTGATTCATGGTAGTTTCCTCCCTCTGCGCCTTTTGCATCCGTCTGAATCGCCATCCTCCGCGTCCGCAGCAACCCGGCATGGCAAAGGCATCGCTCTCCAGGTTGCCACCGAGCCAGGCTCCAATAACCTCACTCAGATCGCCTGCCACGAACGGGATCACCCGGATCCCGTGAGCGACAACCAGTTCGTGCATCGATCTGGAAATCGCACCGCAAACCAGGGTGTCGATCCCCAGCTCCACAAGTCGAAGTACCTTGCGAAAAGGCAAATCACCCGGCAGCGTTTCCTGTGTCTGTTCGACAACCTGCCCGGAATCGGCTTCGATGAGGTAAATCTGCCGGGCGGTGTCGAAGACCGGTGCTATGCGATGGTCCCAGTGTGCAAATGCTGTCTTCATGGTAGGAGTCCTTGGAGGCTGGTCATCGTTCACACTGTCTTATAGAGCAAGAGCAGTGCCAGAGGAAAATCCTAGACACAACAACTCGTAAGTATGCAAATATACAAGATAAAGGTTGAGAGTGGAGGTGGTGCTGGGACGATTGGAAGTAGCGTTTATGCTACTCTTAAGCAGGGGTGGTTGGTGCGGATGTGCTACTGTAGAGGTTTGCGGCCGGCGCGCCCGTCCTGTTCGGGCAGGGTCATGCCCAACTTTTTCATCTTGCGGAAAAGCGTGGTCTTATGGATGCCGAGATCGCGCGCCGCCGCCAGGCGGTTGAAGGCGTTGCGTTCGAGCGCGGCGCGGATGGCCTCGGTGTCGAGGATCTCGTGGGCAGAGCGGATATCGGTATCCTGGTTCGCTACCGCCCCGTGTGCCGTCAACTCCCCGGGCAGGTGCGCGATGCCGATTTCCCCGTCGCTGCACAGGATGAAGGCTCGCTCGATCACGTTTTCCAGTTCGCGGATGTTGCCCGGCCAATCGTGTGCCATGAGCAGGGATAGGGCTTCGGCGTTGATTCCCCGCACCGATTTTTGCTGTAACCGGTTGAAGCGGGTGATGAACTGGTCTGCGAGCAGGGGGATGTCTTCCTTGCGGCGGCGAAGCGGCGGCAGTTCGATGCGCACCACATTCACCCGATAGTAGAGGTCTTCGCGGAACAGCCCCTGGCGGACCTGTCCGGCCAGATCCTTGTTGGTGGCCACGACGATCCGCACATCGGCACTCTCGGAGCGGATGCCTCCCAGCGGCTCGTAGGTTCTTTCCTGCAGCACGCGCAGCAACCTGACCTGGAGGGCGGGACTTATTTCGCCGATCTCGTCGAGGAACAGGGTGCCTCCCTTGGCCAACGCAAACCGGCCGGGTTTGTCCTTGTTGGCGCCGGTGAACGCACCGGCTTTGTAGCCGAACAGTTCCGATTCCAGCAGCGTATCGGGTAGAGCGCCGCAATTGACTGCGATAAACGGGGCACGTTTGCGGGGGCTGAGGGCATGAATGGTGCGCGCCATCAACTCCTTGCCGGTCCCGGTTTCGCCGAGAATTACCACCGTGCTGGGACTGGCGGCAACGGCGGGCAGCACCTCGAATACGCGCTGCACCAAGGGGCTGCGGCTGGTCAAATCGCCAACCCGGTATTTGCCACCGAGTTCCTGGCGCAACGCCTCGATCTCGGAAAGGTCGCGAAAGGTCTCCGCGCCGCCGATGACGCGAGCGTCGGCGTCCCGCAACACCGCCGTGGAAATACTGATGGGAATGCGGTCGCCATCCGCGTTGATGATGTAGCCGGATTTGCCGATGATGGGTGCGCCGGCCTTCAAGGTCTGTTGCAGCGCGCAAGTGACCCCGCACATGCTGGACCGAAATACTTCCGAACAGCGTCGACCTATCGCCTCCTTGCGCGACACCCCGGTGATCTCTTCGGCGGCCCGGTTGAACGACGTGATGCGCCATTCCATATCCACCGTGAAAACCCCGTCCGAGATGCTCTCGAGGATCGCTTCGGTCATGGTATGAACCGTTGGTGTCCGTCTCTTGTTGCCACTCATCGCGATGCGCTCCTGGACGCTACATCTGTCCGATCCTCATGACCTTTTCCTATTTCTGGCCGGTTATCGCCTGGGAGATATTGAAACAATAGCCGCCGATTTGCTCAAGATAGGCCATGATGTCAATGTACCACAGCCCCGGCTCGATGGAACAGTTGCGTTCCTGCAAACGCTGGATCTTTTGCATGCGCATTTTGTTGAATTGTAGATTGATGCCGGTTTCGTGTCTGTACGCCTCCTGCATGAACGTCTCATCAGGTTCCTGAATCTGTTCGATAATCAGATCCAGGAAGGCCAACACCCGCCGTGACATATCTTCCAGGTCTTGGATGGAATGGTCGGAAAACAGCAGCTTGTTCTGGAACAATTTTTCCGAAAGGTGCGCCAACTGCTCCACCGCATCCCCGATTTTTTCGATGTTGTTGGCCATGCGGAAAAAGCTGTGGATTTCCCTGGCCGATTCCTCGTTGATCTCCAGCTGGTAGATCTTTATCAGGTAATGAGTGATTTCCTTGCGGGTCTGATCGAGCCATTTTTCCTTGGCTTTCCAGCCGGTCAGCATGTCGGGATCGCGATGCTTGATAGCCGGGATGACGTTCTCCAGGGTTTTGCGCGCGGTTTTGGCCATCTTGATAATCTCGCTGCGCACCTGGGTCAGGGCCGCAATGGGCGATTCATCAAAATAATCGTTGAACTCGGGAATCGGGACGGCGTTAGGAGTTTCTTTTTTGTGCGGTGAGAGCTTAATTGCAACCTTGACCAGGGTCGGCAGGAAAATCAGGAAGACCAGCGCGTTGGTAATATTGAACAGCGTGTGGCCGTTGGCCATGTAACGTCCGATATTAACGTATTCGCCGTTTACCACGGCATCGACGGGTCCCACCCCCGGCATGAAAAACAGGGTCGCCCGATCGACAAAAGCGACAAAATGCGGAAAGATCAACACCATGATCCCCACGCCGATGACGTTGAACAGGGTATGAGCACGTGCCGCCCGATGCGCATCGATGTTGGTGGTGCCGAGGGTAGCCAGTTCGGCAGTCATCGTGGTGCCGATGTTTTCGCCCAGGATCAGGGCGATGGCGGCGGGGAAGGTCAGCAGGCCCTGTGTCGCCATGGTCATGGTCAGGCCCACGGTTGCGGAGGATGACTGCACGGCCATGGTTAACAGCGCGCCGGTCAGCACGCACAAAAGCAGGCCGCCCATGGTGCTGGGATCGAAGCGGGTAAAAAATGACAGAAAGGTCGGATCGGTGCGCAGGGGCTTGAGTCCCTGGGTCATGGTCTCCATCCCCAAAAACAGCAGACCGAACCCGAGGATGACATCGCCCACATAGCGGTATTTTTTCTGTTTGGCAAAAAATCGCATGGACACGCCCAGGGCGATGGCCGGCAGGGACAGGCTCGACAGCTTGAAGGCGATCAACTGCGAGGTTACGGTAGTGCCGATATTGGCGCCCAGGATCACGCCAACGGCCTGATGCAGAGTCAACAGCCCGGCGCTGACAAAACCGATCAGCATGACGGTGGTCGCCGAGGACGATTGCACCATGGCCGTCACCAGGGTGCCTGTTGCGCAGCCGATCACGCGGTTGGCCGAGAGGGCGCAGAGGATTTTTTTGATGCGGGGGCCGGCGGCCATCTGCAGCCCCTCGGTCATGGTCTTCATCCCCAGGACAAACAGTCCCAATCCGCCAATGGTTTTGATGAGAATTTCAACGAATTGCAAATTCAGTCTCCTTACGCTTGTTTCGCGTTGAGGGTAGCCCGGCGTCAGGCGGCGTCAGGCGGTTGGCAACTGTTCGGCGCTGCGCAGCATTTCGGTAAAGTCTGCTGCGCCCAGGGGCGCACTGAAGTAGTATCCCTGGTAGCTGTCGCAGCCGCATTCGCGCAGAAACTCCAGTTGTTCCCTGGTTTCCACCCCCTCGGCAACGGCCTGTAGACCGAGGCTGTGTGCAATGGCGATAATACTGGTGGCAACGGCAGCCGCGCTGGGGTCGTCCGCGACATCACTGATGAAGGATCGGTCGATTTTAAGGCAGTCCACGGGAAAGCGCCGCAGGTAGTTAAGAGACGAATAGCCGGTACCGAAGTCATCCAGTGCCAGGCTGACGCCAAGGGTATTCAGTTGCTGCATGGTTGCTGCTGCGGATTGAGGATCACGCATGATCATGCTTTCGGTCAATTCCAGCTCCAGCAGATGGGGCGGGAGCCCGGAATCCTGCAGGATGCGCCGTACCGTTTCACCCAGGTCATCGGTGCGAAACTGGCGCGCCGAAAGGTTGGCAGCAATCGGCACAATCGGCAGACCTTGGGCCTGCCAGGATTTAATCTGGTGGCAGATGTGCTGCAACACCCATTCTCCAATGGGCTGGATCAGACCGGTCTCCTCCGCCAGAGGAATGAATATTCCCGGCAGTATCATGCCGCGTACCGGATGCTTCCAGCGTAACAAGGCTTCAGCACCGGTGATGGTACCGGTTTCCAGGTTGATTTTTGGCTGGTAGTGCAGCAGCAGTTCATTGCGTTCCAGGGCCCGGCGCAGATCGGTTTCCATTTCCATGACTTCATGCACCACCAGGTTCATTTCCGGGGCATAGAGCCGAAAGCTGTTGCCTTCCTCCTTGGCGCGGTACATGGCGATATCGGCATTGCGGATCAGGGTCTCCTCGTCTTCGCCGTCCCATGGGTAGATACTGATGCCTAGACTGGCTGTAACCGTGATCTCGCGATCGCCTATCTGAAAAGGGGCGGTGATATTGTCGAGAATCTTTTTCGCGACTTTCCCGACATCTTCCTCGCTGGCTACTTCCGCAAGCAGAATGACGAATTCGTCGCCCCCCAGCCGTGCTACGGTATCGGCACCCCGTACCGATTCTCTGAGTCGCTCGGCGATGATTTTCAGCAGGCTGTCGCCAAAGCTGTGTCCCAGGCTGTCGTTAATGATCTTGAAGCGATCCAGATCGAGCAGCAGCGCGGCTACCAGCCGCCCGGAGCGTTTGGCAAACAGGATCGATTGTTCGAGACGATCCTGCAGCAGGGCTCGGTTGGCAAGGCCGGTCAAATCATCGTGGGTGGCGAGGTGCTGCAACTGCTCTTCGTAGCGCTTGCGTTCGGTGATGTCTTCCTTGATGGCCAGAAAATGGCTGATATCCCCAGCGTCATCGCGCACCGGGGAGATGGAGGTATGCTCCCAGAAAAACGTACCGTCCTTGCGCCGGTTGTGGAATTCCCCATGCCATTCCTGTCCGGCGCTGATGGTTTCCCAGAGGATGCGGTACTCCTCCGGGGAGGTTTCGCCGGATTTTAGAAAGCGCGAGGTCTTGCCACGCACTTCCTCCAGGGTGTAACCGGTAATCTGCGAGAATTTGGGGTTGGCATACTCGATCTGCCCCTGGAGGTTCGTCAGTACTACGGCGGCCGGACTCTGCTCCACCGCCTGCGACAACTTGCGTAATTCATCTTCGTGCAGCTTGCGTTCTGTGATATCGCGGGCAAAGGAGTAGGATAATGTCCGCCCCTCGTATTCGAGGTAGTTTACCGTCACCTCGACGGGGAAGGTGGTGCCGTCCTTGCGCCGGTGCACGGTTTCAATCGTCCCTGCCCGGTGGCCGAGCATTTTTTTGCGGTGCTGTTGCCACCGCTGCGGGGTCCATGTCGGGTGGATGTCGAAGATGGACATAGCATGCAGTTCCTGGCGGGTGTAGCCAAGACTGTTGCACGCTTGCTGATTGGCTTCCTGGATGCGGCCGCATTCATCGATGCGGTAGATGCCGATAGCGGCGTGGTCGATACAGAACTGCGCCAGGCGCCAACCGGCCTGCGCCTTGTTGCTTGCGGTGATATCCTGGGCGATGCCGAGGTAACCGACGATTTGGTTGTCGGGGGAGCGCATGGCGGTTATGACCAGCGATACGGAAATTTTCTCTCCATCCTTGCGTACGTAGGTCCATTCCCGGTGTTCGGCGTTGCGCAGAGTGGCCTGGGCCATGAATTCGGCATAGTTCGTAATGGGCCGCTCGCTGTCGGCACTGAGTTCGGCGTAGCGAGTCTGTAATTCGGAAGCCAGGTGTAATGAGGTGGGGGTTTGCAGGCCGAGCATTTCCTCCGCCGCGTACCCCAGCATCTTTTCGGCGCCATGGTTGAAAACGGTGATGATGCCCCGCGGATCGGTCGCGATGATGGATACTTCGGAGGCGGCGTTGAGCACCCCTTCCAGCAGGCGTGAAGTACGCTCGATTTCCGCCGACGCCGCCTTTTGTTCTTCGAACAGGCGCTGCAAGGTCAAGCGGGCCTGCTGGGCTTCGTCGAGCAGGCAGGCCTTTTCCAGTTCAGCCTGGCGTTTATGTTCGTCGGCCAGTCGGCGCTCCGTGATATCGGTAAAAGTTCCGAGCATGCGCAGTGGCTGGTTCTGGGCATCCCGTTCCACCAACTTGCCCATGGAGAGAACCCACTTCCAGTGGCCGGTGCGGGTTTTCTGACGAAATTCCGCGCAGAACTCGTCCGTTTTGCCGGCAAGATAATCGCGATAGGCTGTCAGAACCAGGGTCCGGTCATCGGGATGCATGCGCGCTATCCAGGTGGCGTTGGTCTCATTAAAGCCGTCAGGGTCGTAGCCGAGGATGAGAGCGTATTCGGCGTTGACAATAATGGCGCCGGTTTGCACGTTGAGATCGTAAAGCCCCTGCTGCGAAGCTCTGAGGGTCATTCGCAACCGTTCTTCGCTGGCCTGCAATGCGATGGCCATCCTGTCGCGCCGCAGGCGGATAACCATCAAGGTGCCAAGCATGGCTGTGGCCAGGGGGTAGATAAAGATAACCGGCAGGGTGATCTGTTCCAGAACGTGCACGGCGGTTGGCCATGGCAACAGCAACATGCACAGCAGCATGACCCCGTGGATCACCACCCCGAAAAGGTAGAGTTGTCGCCAGGAAAGTTCATCGGTGGACCAGCGGTTCAGATGTTTCCAGAGGATGCCCAGGGTACCCGAGGCGAAGATCACTCCGATACCGACCCCGGCGGCTGCTCCGCCCTGCGACCAGCGAAAGATCGCGGTCATGACCATGGCCAGGCAGGTCGGGATGGCGCCGAAGAAAAGGCCGGACACGCCCAGCAGCACCGACCGGGTGTCGAAAACGATCCCCGGGACAAATTGCCAGGGGGTAAGCATGATAGTGATTCCAAGCAGACCAAGGGTCAGTCCGACGAAAATCTGTACCACCCGCCGTTGCTTGAGGCGGTAACGGCTGGTCATGACATCATAGATGAAAGCCATGGACAGCAGCAGGGCTGCATTTTTGATCAGTGCGAGAAAAACATTTTCCATGATGCGTGGTCTCCGCAACGCCCCATCCTGCAAAGGACGGCAGATCGTGGATTTTTATAAATTAGGCGAAGCCGTCGGCCATCGGCAGCGCAGCAGTCAGGGCCATCCTGGCGGATGCACCACAAAGACCCCGAATTGAAAAGCAGAATCAACCGCACAGGACACAGGAGCATAACAATTTTGTTTTGGATTGTCACCAGATGAGGCATGGCTTCAAAGGGAATTGTTGTTTTTTAGGGTAACCATTGTTGAAATGTCTCAAAGTGGTTACTATGGTGGCAGAAAACCAGCTTGTTTGACTGGTTTTCCAGAAACGCCACTCTTTCGGAGGTCGGGACGGACCATGGCAAAACGCAAGGTTTCCAGAATAAAACTGATTATCGTCATTATGCTGGTGGGGGTATGTGCGGCCGGGGCTTATGCGGTGTATCTCGATTTTGCCGTTCGTGCCCGGTTTGAAGGTAAGCGATTTGCTCTGCCGGCCAGGGTCTATGCCCGCCCGCTGGAAATTTATCCGGGTTTAAAGCTCAACCTGTCAGAACTCACTGCTGAACTTGCCCTGCTCGGGTACCGGCAGACCTCCGCAGCGCGGGAGCCCGGAACCTATCGCTGGCGGGGCCAGAGCCTGGACTTGGTCAGCCGGGCTTTCGTGTTTGGCGATGGCCCCCAGGCATCCATATCCTGCACCGTGAGTTTCACCGACGATCGGGTGGTGGCGCTGACAGGGCGTGACGGGCAGGTCGCACTGGATCTGGTGCGCCTGGATCCGGCCCTGATCGGGGGGATCTATCCCGGTGAGAACGAAGACCGGGTACTTGCCAGTTTGAGCGAAGTGCCAGAATCGGTGGTGGACGCTCTGATCGCTGTGGAGGACCGTCGTTTTTACAGCCATCACGGCATCGACCCGCGAGGCATCGCGCGGGCGTTTGTCATGACCGTCAGCGGTAAAAGTGTGCAGGGAGGCAGTACCTTGACCCAGCAGCTGATCAAAAACTTTTACCTGACCGCCGAGCGGACCATGCGTCGCAAGCTGACGGAAATGGTCATGGCGCTGTTGCTGGAGAAACACTACAGCAAGGAGGAAATTCTCGAAACCTACCTCAACGAGGTTTATCTGGGACAGGACGGCAACCGCGCGATTCACGGGATCGGTCTTGCCAGTGTGTTCTTTTTTGACAAGCCGTTGCCCCATCTGGGCTTGAGCGAGGGGGCGTTGCTGGTCGGCATGTTGAAAGGTCCCGCCTATTTCAGCCCCCGCAAACATCCAAAACGGGCTCTGGATCGCCGCAATCTGGTGTTGGCGCAGATGGTTGAAACCGGCTCCATCACCGAGCAGCAATGTCGCGCGGCCCAGGCGGCACCCCTCGGTGTGGTCGACCGGCCGCCACGCGGGACTTCCCCTTACCCGGCTTTTTTGGGACTGATTCATCGCCAACTGCGGCGTGACTACCGGGACGAAGATTTGCGCTCGGAGGGGTTGCAGATCTTTTCCACACTTGATCCCCAGGTACAGCGGGTGGCCGAACAGGCTTTGCAGGAGCGCTTGACGCGACTGGAGAAGGCTCGCAGCTTGAAGCCCGGGCTTCTGCAGGGAGCCGTGCTGGTGACTGCCACTCAGGATGCCGAAGTGAAGGCCTGTGTCGGGGGGCGCAACCCGCGTTTCGAAGGCTTCAACCGGGCACTCGATGCTCGGCGGCCTATCGGTTCCCTGATCAAGCCGCTGGTATATCTTACCGCCCTGCAGCATCCGTCTCAATACACTTTGGCGACATTACTGGATGACAGTCCGCTGGTTTTAAAGCAGGCAGGAACCGGGGATTGGGCGCCGCAGAACTACGATAAACGATTTCATGGCAGGGTACCCCTACGCATGGCCCTGGCGCATTCCTACAACGTGTCGACGGCCAGACTTGGCCTGGCCCTTGGCGTGGCACCGATCATGGCCAATGTGCGGCAGTTGGGGGTTGAGCGGGATCTGCCGGTCTTTGCCTCCAGTCTGCTGGGGGCCAACGCGCTGTCCCCTCTGGAGGTCACCCAGGTTTACCAAAGCATCGCCAGCGGCGGGTTTCGCACCCCGTTGCGGGCCATTCGCGAAGTGTTGACGGCACAGGGCGAACCTCTTCAACGTTATCCGCTGAACGTGGAGCAGGTCATCGAGCCGGCGCCCAACTATCTGCTGACCTCCGCCATGCAGGCGGTGGTGCATGAGGGCACGGCCCAGGGGCTTTATAACAGCCTGTCCCCGGACCTGGATATTGCCGGCAAAACCGGAACCACCGATGATTACCGCGACAGTTGGTTTGCCGGTTTTACTGGCGATCGACTGGGTGTGGTATGGATCGGGCGGGACGATAACGAATCGACCGGGCTTACCGGCGCCAGCGGCGCCATGGGGGTTTGGCAGGATGTCATGGTCGCCCTGGATCCCGAACCGCTGCTGCTTGCAGCGCCGGACAACGTGGAAAGTGTCTGGATCGAACCGGCATCGGGCCTGCTCAGTGCCGCAGGCTGTCCCGATGCCGTTGAGCTGCCCTTTATCGTGGGGTCGGCACCGACCCGGAGGGCAGCGTGCGGCCCCTCCTCGCTGGGGGGCTCCATCAAAAACTGGTTCAAAGGGATCTTTCAATGATGCTAGCCGTATATCGATGGACAGGATTTGCCGTTATGCTGTTGTTGGCGGGTTGCACGGCGCTCCGGCAGGAAGCGCCGCCAGCCGCTGCGTCGACCAATGCTGCCGTGGTTGCATTGCTTGACAAGGCCCAGATACAGAGCAGCGCCGGTCAGTTGCCCGAGGCCAGTGGCTCGTTGGAACGCGCCTTGCGGATCGAGCCGCGCAATCCCGCCCTCTGGCAGGCTCTGGCGCGTGTACGGCTGGAGCAGGGACTATACCGCCAGGCCGAAAATCTCGCCGCCAAATCCAATAGCCTCATCGCTGGCGATGGGGCCCTGCGCCAGGAAAACTGGCGCATCATCGGCCAGGCTCGGACCCGGCGGGGCGATCTGCAGGGCGCCCGGGACGCCTTCGAAAAAGCGGCGCAACCGTAAAACAGATGGCCCGTGCGAAATCCGGCACGGGCCATCTGCTGCATTCAGTCATCACCCGATGTCAGGCACCGGTAATATTCATGCCGGTGGGTGGCGTGAAGATGCGCTGGCCCAGTTCCTGGTCGAGCATCAGCAGCCCCCGTCCATCGCCCGCCAGTCTTTTGAGTTTTTTAAGTTCCAGGCCGAAGCTGGCCTCTTCCTCGACCTGCTCGGTGACAAACCACTGCAGGAAAATCTCGGTAGCGTGGTTGCTCTCCTGCTTGGCCAGGCTCATGAGCTGGTTGATGCTATCGCTGACGAACTGTTCGTGTTTGAGAGAGAATTCGAATGCCTCCAGAGGAGAATCATAGTCGGCCTTCGGCGCGTCGATGGCCAGCATGATTGCACGCCCCCCCGCCTCGCAGATGAAGTTGAAGATTTTTTCACCGTGGCACAGCTCTTCAAGGACCTGCAATCGCATCCAATGCGCAAAACCCGGCAGGTCTTCCGTCTCGAAATAGGCGGCCATGGCCTTGTACAGGTAGGCCGAAAAAAACTCGTTTTTCATCTGTTCGTTCAATGCATCCTGCAATTTCTGGCTCAGCATGAAGATCTCCTTTAAGTCAGCTGGGAATTGGGTGAAACCTGAATTTCCTATCATTATCCGTGATGATTCCCCTTCTGTCCAGATTGCCGACGGTGAGGAAGAAATTATCTAAAAAAAAAGGCCACAGCATGGCTGTGGCCTTTTAAAGGATGAAAATTTGGCGCGCGATGCAGGATTCGAACCTGCGACCTCTGCCTCCGGAGGGCAGCGCTCTATCCAGCTGAGCTAATCGCGCGCGGACTCAACTATATAACCCATCCCCCTGAAAAATGCAATGGCAAATTGTGGCGTCGAGTACCTGCTCAGTCAATCTGGCTGGTTGCATGGACGCTGCTGTGCAGTATGACCAGTGCTAGCGCGAAAAGCAGCAGATTGTAAAACAGCAGCACACCGCCATGCATTGGCACGGTTGGCAACACCAGACACAGGCGCTCGATGAACAGGCCGGCCAGCACGACACCGGCCACCCCGGCGACCATGTGGCGGTTCTGTTTAACGGGGGCGGCCAGCAGCAGCAGGAAAGGCGCCAGAAACAAGGTCAGGGGGAACAGCCAGGCCAGTTCCCGGCCCGGACTGCTGGAGACGAGGTCCAGGATGAAACCGACTTCTTCCGGCAGATTGCCGTACCACAGCAGCAGAAACTGGGCGAAGAACAGACCGCCCCATAGTACGCTGAAGCCGAACATCAGCAGGCCGATGTCACGCAGATGGATGGTGACCGGAAGGCCGTTTTCCGCATGTTTTTGCTTGAAGTAAAGCAGCATCAGCAGGCCGCTGACGGCCGCAGCGCCATACAGGCCTTCGGTGAAGAAATAGGCTCCCAGCAGGGTGCTGATCCAGGGCCAGACCAGGGACATGAACCAGTCGAAAGCCACCAGCGACTGGCTGGCAACGAACAGCAGCAGGTAGATGACGGCGGCTGGACCGGCGGGTTGCTTTGCCATCGAGCGACGAGCCAGGTGGCGGCCGGCGAAAAACACCGCCAGCAACAGTGCCAGATTGCGGGTCATGAAAAACGGTTTGTTCAGCCACAGGTTGGGGTGCTTGGTCCAGGGATACAGGTCGAGTTGCGGCCAGAGCAACAAAAACAGCAACGGCAGCAGCAACAGCAACGGGTAGAGGGACAGCAGTTCCCGGCGCAGGGAAGCCATCCAGCGGGCGTTTACCAGTTCGCAGACAGCCACCAGGGCGATGCAGCCCTGGGCGATGGTCGACCAGAAAAGCAGGGTCAGCAGCAGCGCGCCGGGCTTGCCGGAGAGGCCGAACTCGGTCAGGCCGATGAGCAGGGTCGTAATCATCAGCAGGGTATAAATGCCGGCTTTATTGAGCACCAGAGAAGTCATGACGCATCCTCGTCGTCGATGGCTAGCACAAAACGGGAATCAAAAGGTCGGTCTGTAACCAGAGTCTTGGCGCTGGGCAGCCGGGCCAGCCATAAAAATCCGATGAAACTGGACAGCGAGCCGATGAGGATGGTCATCAGGTAACCGATGAGCAGAAACGGCGGCACCGAGACGATAGGTTTGCCGCCGGTGATGATGGGCCAGTCCAGGGAGGTCAGCATTGCCAGCAGGAAGCCGCCGCCAAAGCCCAGCAGCGCCCCGATCATGGCGAAATAGCGCAGCCGGCTCGGGCGTCCGATGAGCAATGCTTCCGCTTCGTGCAGGTGGAAGGGCAGGTGGGCTTGCAGGCGCCTGCGCGGAACTCCGGCGGCAAGTTGGGCGCGCAGTTCTTGCAGGAAAGCCTCCGGGGTGTCGAAGAATAGGTGGCGTGGCATGTCAGCGCTCCTTCAGTTCGGTGATGGACAGCACCGGCAGGGTTTTGACAAAGACCAGAAATGCGGCGAAAAACAGTCCGAAGCTGCCCACGGTGATACCGATTTCCACCAGCGACGGCGAGTAGTTGCCCCAGTTGTAGGGATCGAAGTCGCGGGCCAGGGAGCAGACCACGATGACAAACCGCTCCAGCCACATGCCGACGTTGACCAGCAGGCCCAGGACGAACAGAAAAATCAGATTGCGGCGCAGGCGCTGAACGAACAGCAGCAGCGGGAGTATGGCATTGCAGGTGATCATGATCCAGAACAGCAGGCTGTAGTGGCCCATGGCGCGGAACCGGAACTGCTCCATTTCGAACAGGTTGTTGCCGTAAAAGGCCATGCCGTGTTCAACTATGTAGGAAAAGCCGACAATCAGTGAAGTCAGCAGCAGAATCTTGGCGATGGACTCGATATGATCGATGGAGATGAGGTGTTCCAGGTGCAGCACGCGGCGCATGGGGATCACCAGGGTCAGGACCATGGCGGTGCCTGAAAAGATGGCGCCGGCGACAAAGTAGGGGGCGAAGATGGTGGTATGCCAGCCCGGGATGATACTGACGGCGAAATCCCAGGAGACGATGGAGTGCACCGAAGCTACCAGCGGCGTGGCGAAAGCCGCCAGAAACATGTACAGCCGGTCGTAATGGCGCCACTCTCGCAGACTGCCGGACCAGCCCAGCGACAGGACACGGTACAGTCGGCCCGCCCAGCCGCCGCGATGACGGGCGACGATGGCCAGGTCCGGCATCAATCCGACGTAAAAAAACACCAGGCTGACCATGAAGTAGGTGGAGACGGCGAACACGTCCCAGACCAGCGGTGAGCGAAAATTGACCCATAACTGGCGTTGGTTGGGATAGGGGAACAGGTAATAGAAACGCCACACCCGCCCGAGGTGGATAAGTGGAAACAGGCCCGCCACCATCAGTGCGAAAATGGTCATGGCTTCGGCCGAGCGGTTGAAGCTGGTGCGAAACCGGGCGCGAAAGATATACAGTACCGCCGAAATCAGGGTGCCGCTGTGGGCGATACCGACCCAGAACACGAAATTGGCGATGTACACCCCCCAGCCGACGGGGTGCATGATGCCGGCCACGCCCATGCCGTGTTGGATCTGGTAGGCCCATAACGCCAGGGCGCCGACGAACAGCAGGCCGGCCAGGCCAAAGCCGGTCAGCCAGGCATAGCCGGGACGGCTCATGGCGGCCAGCACATCGGTTTCTACCTGTGGGACAGGGATGTTGTTGTTCATAAAAAACCGTTTCCCTTTGGCGTTCGTTGGAAAGTTCAGTTCGGGCGCAGGTAATAGACTGCGGGTTCGGTACCGAGTCCCTCAAATACCCGATAGGTGCGCGGGCTTTTGATGATCCGGGTCACCGCGGCGTCGGGGTCGAGACGGTTGCCGAAGGTGATGGCACCGGTCGGGCAACTCTGGGCGCAGGCCGGAATCACTTCGCCGTCCCGAATCGGGCGATTTTCCTTGGCGGCGGCTTCATGCGCGGCGCGGATACGCTGGATGCAGAAAGTGCATTTTTCCATCATGCCCTTGGTGCGCTTCTGCAGATCCGGGTTGTGCATCTTGTCCAGGGGTGGCGCCCATTCATGTTGCCACCAGTTGAAGCGCCGCACCTTGTAGGGGCAGTTATTGCTGCAGTAGCGGGTGCCGACGCAGCGGTTGTAAACCTGAACGTTGAGCCCCTCGGGGTTGTGATAGGCGGCGTATACCGGGCAGACTGGTTCGCACGGTGCAAAGCCGCAGTGCTGGCAGAGCATGGGGATGAAAGAGACCTGTCCCTGGTCGTCGTAAAACGGCTCGATGCGCAACCAGGACATTTCCCGGCCCTTGAGATGATCCCGGCGGCCGACTACCGGCACACTGTTTTCCACGTAACAGGAGGCGACGCAGGCTCCGCAGCCGACGCACTGTTGCAGATCGATGGCCATGGCCCAGCGGTACTGTCGGTAAGCCGGTTCCGGGTAGAGGGCACGATGTTCGGCGTGATGGTTTTTGTCGCGGTGAATCGGCTTGGGGATGATGCCGCGTCCCTGCTGCGACGGGGAACCGCTCAGAATCGGCAAGGGCAGCTGTTTTCCGGTGCGCTCCGCTTTTACCGATCCGATAACCCGCAGTGCCTCGCCGGTGGCCGGGTCTATGCCGGGAGGCCCGGAAATCAGGCTGTCGACAGGCAGACTGAACACGCCATCCGGCAACCCCGGTTGCAGCCTGGCCGGTTGCGCCAGGTCAAAGCCGCCGCTGGTAAGTCGCAGTTCGGCGCTGTCGCTTACGCCTAGCTGTTTGGCGGTATGGGGGGACAGGGCGATCCAGGTGCCGTGAGTGATGGTGGTGAGCGGATCAGGGATCTCGCCAAGCAGCGGCAGTGCGGCGCTGCGCCCGTCAAAGCTGCGGATCGATCCGGAGATGACCGCCACCGGAGTAGAAAGCGGCGTGGGCAGGCTGATTTGTTTCAGGACGACAGCTGTCTGCGCGATGCGCAGTGACGCATCGGTGACGGCGGGGGCCGTTACGACGTGGCCATGCTGAAAAAAGTTATGCCGTGCGGAGGCGGAGAATTGCTTGCGCCAGCGCTGCTGCAGAAAAGTCTCATAGTTGCCGGATTCGCTGTGGCCGGTCAGGCGCTGCTGTAGTTGCAGCAGAATATCGCCCTCGGAGCGCGTTTCATGCAGGGGCGCCAGGGCCGGTTGGATAAGACTGTGCAGCCCGAAACGCGGTTCGACGTCGTCCCAGCGTTCAAAACCGTGGGTCAGGGGCAGCACCAGGTCAACGGCCCGGGTGGTGGCATCGGGGATGTCGGCCATGGCCACGCTCAGGCCGGCCCGGCGCAGATTGTCGGCGAATTTCCAGTCGCCCGGGGCATGCCTCAGGGGATCGGCACGGCTGATCAGCAGTACTCCGACGGCGCCCCCACGCAGGGTGTCGCTCAATTGCTGAAGATCGCGCAGGTCGCCGATCCGCTCCGGCCTCTCCGCCTGGGTAAAATCGAGTCCTTGCCAGGGGGCTGTCAGTAGCCATTGCAACAGGCCGCCGAACAGGGCTGTCTGCTGACCGGCGCCGTGGGCGGTGGCAATGCCGCCGACGATGAGCAGGGGGCGGCGGGCTTTTTCCAGAGAGTTGGCCAGATCGCGCAACCGACTGGTGGTCAGGCCGGTAGCCTGTACGGCGCGATCCAGGGATATCTCCGGCAAGGCGGTGCGCAGCTGCGGCGGCAATTGCCCGACGTAACGCCGGCTGTCGGCCAGGGTCTGCAACAGCCACAGCAGCAGGATCGCTTCGCTGGCGGGTTGAATGCTCAAACGCTGGTCGGCGTTGGCACCGGTGAGGGACAGATGGGGTTCGATGTGACGCCAGTGCAGGTCATGATCGTGTCGCGCCGTGGCCAGTTGCCTGGTATAGCCTGCAGGACTGACAAAGGTTTCCAGCAGATCGGCACCGACGGTTATCAGCAGGTCCGCATCCTCGATGCGATACTGCGGCAGCACAGGCCGGCCATACAGCAGTTGGTAGGCCTGACGCAGGGCCGCATGACTGAAATACTCGAATTCCGGCAGGCGTGTCACCGGGCAGGCTTCGGCAAAACGCTCCTGCAAGGCGGCCAGCGAGCCGGTAGTGGATCCGCTCAGCAGCATATTGGTACGCTGCTGCGCGGATGCTTCGCTCATGGCCCGGACGATGTGGTCCAGGGCGTCCTCCCAGCTGACGGCCTGATAACCGTTGCCCTGGCGCAGCAGCGGCGTGCGCAGCCGCTCGGGATGGTACAGCCGCCACAGGGCTGCCTGGCCGCGCATGCACAGGGCGCCGCGGTTTATCGGATGGCTGGGATTGCCTTCAAGTTTGACGGCGCGTCCTTCCCGCAGGCGTATCTTGATACCGCAATGGGCCGGGCATTCGCTGCAGGTCGAAACCCGCCACGCGGCGGTGCCCGGCCGTACGCCATCCTCGGGCGGCACCAGGTAGGAGATCAACTCCTTCTGGTTGCTCTCTGAGCCGCAGGAGGACAGCAGGGTGGTGCCTGAAACCAGGCCCATGATCTGTAAAAATTTCCTTCGATCCATGTTCGGTCCGTTCTATTTGTGACAGGTTGCGCAATCGCGGGAGGCCCCTTTTTCACGGTGACAGGATACGCACCATCCCATGTCCAACGAGCGCACCCGGCGCACTTCAGCCATCTGTTCCACGGCCCCGTGGCAGGCGTCGCAGGTCAGTTTGGCCTGGATGTGGCGCTGATGGGTAAAGTGTATGAACGATGGCAGGGCATGCAGTCGCTCCCATCGAACCGGTTCACCACGGCGTTCATATTCCAGCAGTTTCTTGATTTCGGGTCGGTCGGTTGCGATGGAATTGTGACAGGACAGGCACAGGGACAGGGCCGGTGCGCCTGCACTCGCTTCCTGTTCGACGCCGCTATGGCAGAAGTCGCAGGCCAGCCCAAGCTTGTCGGCGTGGACTGTATGAGGAAACGCAATGGGTTGCGATGCGGGAGGTGTAAAAAACCCCCGCAAAAAACCGGTCGCGACAACCAGTAGCGCAAACAGAACGAAATAGCCCAGTACGGCCAGGCGGATCAGCCTTTTGGGCCATGGTGCGGAAGTTTTTTGGGACTCGTGACTCATCGCAGCCTCATGGAGATACTTGTTGGAGCAGGTAGCCGGCGATGGCTTCCGCCTGTTCGGCCGTCAGCCCGAGATTGGGCATGGCCGGATAGTCCGGGTTGCGTTTAACAGGGTTTTGCAGGAATGACTTCAGTTCCGCGGGTTGTGCGCTGTAGTTCGGAACCACGTCATTCAGGGGCGGGCCCACGACACGTTGGTCAAAACTATGGCAAACAGTGCATTTTTGCTCGAACAGGCTTTTGCCGTCGACTGTCCCTCGCGCCACAGCATCAGGTTGCGGCTTTGCAGCATCAGGTTGCGGCTTTGCAGTGTCAGGCTTCGGTTTTGGAGCTAATCCGGCCAGGGTGGCGGGGATGAGGATCTTTTCCCTGGCCACATGCCCCATGAACGCCCAGCACCAGAACAGCAGCAGGACGATGCCGATGAACAAGTGGGTGAACTGCCCTTGCCGCCGTTGCAGGTACATAGCCAGCCATACGACGCCGGAGGCGGCAAGCAGGATCGACAAGACAGCCAGTCCGGACAGCAGACGGCTTGCAGCCAGGGCAGGGATGAGGGCCATATCGAGGCAAAGCACCACCGGCCACAAAAACAGCGATCCCAGGGCCAGCCACGCACCGATGCGGTGGGCGCCCCCATCGGGGGGCAGGTCCGCTTCCGGTGGGCGCTGCGCCGGTGACGAAAAAAGCAGGGCGTTGCCGGTAATGGCTCCGGTCAGGAGAATGAATTCGGCGAACCGCGCCAGGCCGTGCCAGGATAAAAACAGATAGGGCAGGCCAGCCATCCGGGGCCAATATTCCGGGGTCAGAAGCAGGCTTTCGGTGCAGGCAAGGGCAAAATAACTTACAGTCACCAGCGCAACACCGATGCCGCCTTCTGCCAGGGCCGCACGATCAAGCAGGCCTCTGCCGGTCAGTCGGTAGCGGCAGGCAACCATAAGCCCCAGTCCCGTAGCGAGCATCCAGATCAGACCCGCCCATGCCAGGTTGGAAAACAGCTGCGGGCGATAGATGATCTTGAACAGCAGCAGGCTGGCGATCACGGTCAGGACAACCAGCGTGTCGTGTTGCGCGGAGGGGTTTGCCCTTTTCAGCAGGGCATTGACCCAGGCCGGCGAATCCTTTTGCCCCGTCCGTCGGGTTATCCCGATACTGGCAAGGGAAGCAGTGGTACCCCCAAGCATCAGGGCAAGCAGTGGGCAGACCAGTGCAATGAGAACAATAAGAAGCCATTTCAGCAACACAAGATGATTTTGAATTTCCGGCAACATGATTGACCCGCATCTTTTTATAAATCAATAGAACAGGCGAAAGGCAATAAGCAGGGATTTGTACGCCCCGCGGCTCATGAAAATTCAAGCACATTCCCTCCGGATTGCAACCACGGAAAAAACAACTGGAGATGCAGGCCGGTCAGTGCAAGGACCTGGAAATATTCAGGGTGCCTGAGCTTTGCCGGCTCCGAATACCGGGATGCGAAGCTTCGGTGAGCGCGGGCTGCTGGTCGAAAGAGTGACATAGCCGTTCTGGTGGTTCTTCCCGGGTGGCAGCTCGAGTGCCACCTGGATCCTTACCGCAGCGGACGGTTCAAGTTTGGTGCTGGACAGGCTGGCCGCCAGGTTCTTGGGCACGGTGGCCAGGTTCGACAGGAAAATAGTGCGATCGCTGTTGTTGGTGAGAGTGATTTGCGCTTGGCGTTTTTCGCCGGGGGCCATGCCGGTAAACCGCAGTTGGCCGGGGTGTATGTCGATTTCAGGTTTAACCACGCCATTGATCTGGAGTTTTGCTTTCGGATTCGCAGGATCGTTGCTGTAAATATAAATCCATTTGACGATCGCTCCCCGCATACCATTGGAATCAAAGGTAATTTTCACCTCTCCGGATTTTCCCGGGAGTATTTCTTTCTGGGATAACAACGTTCCGGTGCAACCGCATGTGGACCGTACCCGGTCTATAACAAGAGGTTGGTCCCCCCGGTTGGTGAAGGTAAAAACGTGCTCGACTTTATCCCCTTCGGCAAGGGTGCCGAAGTGAAAAGCGGGATTGGGCGTGACGATTTGCGGGCTGGCCAGGACAGGAGCAAAGAAACCCGTCAGGAGCAGGATGAAACATGCTGTCGCAAAAAGTTTTTCCATGAACAACCTCCGTGAAAAAATGTCCAATTGTGAAAAATGGACGACAAATCAAAGCAGCGTCCAATCATATAACATTATTTGCAGATTCGGAACAGACCTTTCGTTTTTTTCGCATGGCGCAATGGCATTGACAGCCATGCACGGGGTTGTTATAAATTGCGGACTTGAAAAGCATTTTCATTTGATTTGGAATTCTTCATGATATCTTCTTTTAAGGTTCTCTACTCGCGGGAGCAGATAGCCGCACAGGTGCGCAGGCTTGGCAGCGAGATCGAACGTGATTTTGCGGGTCGAGAAATTCTGCTGGTGTGTGTTCTGAAGGGCTCTTTTTTGTTTTTTGCAGATTTGGTCCGGGCCATTTCCTGCCCGATCGTGGTCGATTTTGTCCGCATGGCCAGCTACGGCTGCGAAACCTTCTCCTCCGGGGTGGTTGAAATGCGCAAAGACCTTGAGTTTTCCGTAACCGGCCGGGATGTCGTCATCGTTGAGGATATTGTCGATACCGGTTATACCTTGCAAGCCCTGTTTCACCGGTTGCAGGATCGTGGCCCGCGCTCGCTGAAGGTTTGCACGTTGCTGGACAAACGGTTTGACCGTCGGGTGAGCATCGAGGCGGATTATGTCGGGATGTCGCTGGACAAGGGTTTTGTTGTAGGCTACGGGCTTGATTATCAGGAACAATACCGCCACCTGCCGGATCTGTATGTGTTGGAAGATGGTCCGACTGTGGGCGAGGGGGGGCTGTTATGATTGTAAAATGTCCTGATTGTGCCAGCCGGTTTCGTCTGGCGGATCATAAGCTGAAATCGGAGGGCACCAAAGTCCGTTGCTCAAGATGTCAGAAAGTTTTCACGGTCATGCCGCCGGAGTCGCCGCCCATCGCCGACCCAGGTAACGAAGCCTTGAGCCAGACGCCGGGGCCGGGTGGTGCCGGTTTCCATGAATTCGATTTCGGGGATGCCCGGAGCGGCGCCGAATTGTCCGACGACTCTGAGCTGGATGACGATTTTTCAGTCGATTCAGATTTCGATTTCAATGCTTTTGGCAGTGAGCAGGAGCAGGAATCCGACGATTTTTTCAGCGCTTCCGGTGAAGGGACTGACGATTTTGCGTTTGGAGAATCTGCATCCTTGCAGGACGAAGCCGATTTTACCATGGGCCAGGATGATGAAGAGGATTTCTTTGCGTCCTCTGCCCCGTCGTCGACTGAAAAGCCAGCCTCTGGCGATGTTGCCGGCGCTTTCGATTTTCCCAGCACGGCATCCGCCGATGCTGTTTCTCCGGGCGCACAAGAGTCTTTTTCCGAAGAGTCCAATGGCTTCGATGAAGATCTGTTTGGTTCCGTTGTCCCTGACGAAAAGGGCCTGGGTCCGCTGCCCCCGCGGGCACGCATTCCCGCGCCACGTAAATCGAGACACAGAGGCCTGGGTTTTTTGCTCGTGCTGCTGCTGGCGGTACTTGCGGCTGGAGGCTATTTTGGATGGAAAAAGGGCAAGGTTGACCTGGTCGGCATGATAGACATGGGCCGGGTGCGAAGGTTGTTGCACCTGGATACGCCTGCTGTCGCCGATGGTCAGATACGTACAGTCGGACTGAATGGATTTTTTCTTGAAAGTCGGAATGCCGGCCGGATATTTGTCATTCAGGGCGAGGCAGTTAATGACTATCGGGAGCCGCGTTCGGCCATTGCCGTAAAAGGGGTGCTCTTTGACGCCAAGGGGGCCCCGCTGTTGCAGCAGACGGTATTCTGCGGGAATCCTCTCGATACGGACGAGCTGACAAGCAAACCTTTTGAACGCATTGTCGAGCAGATGAACAATCAGTTCGGGGATTCGCTGAGTAATTTGAATGTGCCGGCCGGCAAGACCATTCCGTTTACAATTGTATTTCGCAATCTTCCGGCCGAGTTGAATGAATTTGCCGTTGAAGTTGTCGATTCCAAACCGGCCTCTCGCTAGGAGCCTGTCGGCGGGCTCCTGGGGTCTTGCGCGGTCGGTCTTCGGAATTGTGGATGATGGTCAGGGGGGCGCTGTCTTCAGGGTGCTTGGGGTGTCATTTTCCAGGCAGGGGGGTCGACGAATCGTCGGATGAGTCCGTGTCTTTGGTGCCTTGCAAGGTCCTTTGAAAATCAGCCAGACCTTTGCCCAGTCCAGCTCCGATTTCAGGTAACTTACGCGCACCGAACAGCAGCAGGCAGATGATGAGCAGCAGGAGAAGTTCCCAGAAACCGGGCATGATCACGGGGCTCTCTTTCATTTCGGCTTTGTTAGAATGGGGGGAAAAGCCATTGCTGGCTTCTCCCCCTATTCAGGGGTCTGGCTGGATTAGTCTGCTTTGATAGCGTCAACGGGACAGCTGTCAACACAGGCGCCACAGTCGGTGCAGGCGTCAGCGTCAATAACGCGGACATCGCCTTTTTCTTCGATAGCGCCCAGGGGGCAGCTGTCGTCACAAGCACCGCAGTTAATGCAATCTTCAGTGATGGTATAGGCCAAGGTATTCACCTCCTTTGCTTTGAAATCACTTGCTTTCTTTCTTGGAAATCATAGGGCCGGATTCTACAACAACTTTTTATGAATTGTCCACCCAAAATGACGCTGAAGGGCTTGGCATAAAGGCCTTGCATTTAACCGGTGCATCTTATAATATTCGTACGTTTGACTGTTGAAGCCTGACCAATGGGCGGAAGGGGGCCGGCCTTTCCGCCCGTAACACATTTAAAAGAGGAGGCACGTTAAGTTCCATGGATATTCTCGCTCTGAATTGCGGAAGTTCTTCTGTAAAATACCAGCTGTACAGCTGGAGCCGTCGTGAAGTCATTGCCAAAGGTGTGGTTGAGAGGGTTGGCATTGGTGAATCCTTTATCTCCCACGAGGTCCCTGGTCGTGAGGACTACAAAAGTTCCCACGATTGCCCCGATCATACCGTTGCCATCGGATTGATCATCAAGACCCTGACCAACGAGAATGTCGGCGTGGTCAAGAGCATGGACGAAATCTCCGCTGTCGGGCACCGGGTTGTGCATGGCGGTGAAAAATTCGCCAGCTCGGTCCTGATTGACGAAGCCGTACTGCAGGGCATCAAGGATGTGCAGCACCTGGCTCCTCTGCACAATCCGCCCAACATTATGGGGATCGAAGCGGCTCAAAAAGTGCTGCCCACCGTACCCCATATTGCCATTTTCGACACTGCTTTTCACCAGACCATGCCCGAAGAAGCCTACATGTACCCGTTGCCTTACGAGTGGTACACCAAACATAGCGTGCGTCGCTACGGTTTCCACGGCACCTCCCATCTGTACGTATCCAAGCGGGCCGCTGTGTTGCTCGGTAAGGATCCCAAGGATTGCAACATCATTACCCTGCATATCGGTAACGGTGCCTCTCATGCTGCCATCCGCGGTGGTGTCTGCGTCGATACCAGTATGGGCCTGACCCCTCTTGAAGGTGCCGTCATGGGAACACGCTGCGGCGATATCGACCCCGCCATTCCCACCTTCATCATGGAGCGCGAAGGTTACACCGCCAAGGAGATGGACAGCATTCTGAACAAGAAGTCCGGTCTGCTCGGCATCACCGGTAAATTCACCGACCGGCGCGACATCGGTGACGGAATCAAAGCCGGCGACAAGCGCTGCCAACTGGCCCACGACATCGAATCCTATCGCATCAAGAAATATATCGGCTCCTACATGGCGGTCCTGGGTAAGGTAGACGCCATTGTCTTCACCGCCGGTGTCGGCGAAATGGGTTCCGAGATTCGTCAGCAGGCTCTCGAAGGACTCGAGGCTCTGGGTGTCAAGGTCGACAAGGAAAAGAACCTCAAGACCCGCACCAAGAAGGCCGAAGTGGAGATCTCCACCCCCGATTCGCCGGTCAAGGTGTTTGTCATCCCCACCGACGAAGAACTGGTCTTCACCGAAGATGTGGTCGGCATTCTGGAAAGCACCTACAGCGATCACATGAAATTCGACTACAGCTTCAAGTCGAAAGACTACGAACGCAAGTAAGTCGATCTGAAATTTAGCATGCAAAAAGGCCGGTGGAGTTATTCCACCGGCCTTTTTGCGTTCAATGGGTCGCTTCAGACCGGGACTCAGCCCTGAGCCTGAACGGCCGTGATGGCGGTAACGCTGATGATGTCGTCTACCGAGCAACCGCGGGACAAATCGTTAACCGGTTTGCCAAGACCTTGAATGATGGGGCCGACGGCTTCGGCACCGGCCAGGCGCTGGACCAGCTTGTAGCCGATATTGCCGGCATCCAGGTCGGGGAATACCAGGGTGTTGGCCTTGCCGGCCACAGTCGAACCGGGCGCCTTGCTGCTGCCGACTTTGGGCACCAGGGCGGCATCGGCCTGCAACTCGCCATCAATTTGCAGTTCGGGGGCCATTTCTTTGGCAATGGCCAGGGCTTCGATGACTTTATCCGAATCTCCGTGCTTGGCGCTGCCTTTGGTGGAGAAGGACAACATGGCCACCCGCGCGTCGACACCGAGGAAGCTTTTGCAGCTGCGCGCCGTCGATATGGCGATTTCAGCCAGGGCCCGCGCATCGGGGTTGGGATTGACGGCGCAATCGGCAAACAACATGGCGCCATTTTCGCCGTATTCGGGAGTATTGGTCACCATGATAAAGCAGGACGATACGGTTTTCATGCCGGGTGCAGGGCCGATAACCTGAAAGGCGGCCCGCAGTACGTTGCCGGTTGTGTTGTAGGCACCGGCGACACATCCGCCGGCATCGCCCTTGTGTACCATCATGGCGCCGAAGAACAGGTTGTCTTCAGCGGTAAGCAGCTTCAGGGCGTCTTCGCGGGAAAGGCCTTTTTTCTTGCGAATTTCTACCAGCTCATCTGCATAGGCGTCGAGCTGGGGTGCGTTTTTGGGATCGAGAAGGGTGACGCCCTCGAGGGAAACACCGAGTTCGGCAGCCTTGGCCTGCAGTGCGGCGGGCTCGCCCAGCAGTACGACGTTCGCGAGACCGTCTTTTACGATCGGGCCGGCAGCCTGAATCATACGGTCGTCGTAGCCTTCGGGAAGCACAACGATCTGGGGGTTCTGACGGGCTTTGGATTTGATCTGGTCAACCAAGTGCATAAGGGATCCTCCTGCAAGTGTATAGGTTATGAGCGCCTCATTTATACTTGATGCCCCCTGGGGGGTCAACTTTTTTCCTCAATGCAGGGGTATGTCGGTTGCGGCCGCACGCAGGCCACGAATCAGACGTCAGGATGGGCCGCACGGGACACCAGCAGCCTGTCGGACTATCCATGAGCCGGCGGTTCATGTATAATCAACCCCAAAAAAACACCTCTCCACCTTCGGTGGTATTAAAGGCCATAATGCGTTCTTCATTCCGTCAAGATATCGTACTGGTTGTCTTTGCAGTGCTGTCCCTGCTGTTGCACCTGCTGCTGTTGTATCTGTTGCCGGCCGATCGGTTGATGGTCGCGCCTGCGGACAAACAGCCTGTGGTGGTCGAGGTGCGCTCACCGCAGCCCAGGCAGCGCGAAATTGACATGCCGCCGGAGGTGCTCCCGCCGCAACCACGTCAACAACCTGCCAAGAGACAGGCGCCGGTCGATCAGGTGGTGCCGAAGGAAACCGCCCCCAAGGGGGATGCCCCTGAGGATCGGCAACCATCGCCGCGGGCTGTCGCCAGGCCTTCCAGCCCCGCGCTGGAACCCCGGACCCCGGATGGCCCTGGCGCTGTTTTGCCTGAATCACTGGACCTGGGGTTGCCTGAAACGACGCGCGAGCGTTTGCGCGGGGAGGCCAGGCGCAAGGACCGGCAGGATGTGGAGGAGGGGGATGTTGTCTGGCTCGATACGGAGAAAGATCTGCTGGCATCCTTCTTTAAGCGATTTCGCGACAATATCTATCAGGTCTGGAACTATCCGCGCGCCGCGATCGAGCGGGGGGAGTCCGGTGTCTGCCTGCTCAAAATCGTCATCAATCAGGACGGCAGTGTCGAGAATGCAGAACTTCTGGAAGGTACCGGATCCCCGACACTTGATCGGGAAGCGGTCGCCGCCGTGTATCGCGGTGCCTCCTACGGCAACCTGCCTTCATCCTATCCCAAGGAACAACTCACCATCATGGCCTATTTTCAGTACCGGCTTTCCAGTGGTGTCGGATCTTTCGATATGAGCGGCCGCTGAATCTTCGTTCGAAAGTTTGTGGTGCGATCCGCCGCGCCATGAAACGAGCTCCGCTTACTCTTCCCCCTGCACGAATTCCGTGTAATCGTCGGCATCCATCAGGTCTTCCAGTTCCTCAACATCGGCCAGTTTCAAGCGGATAATCCAGCCATCTTCATACGGGGATGAGCTGAGCCAGTCCGGGGAGTCGGTCAGGTCCTGATTGGCCTCCAGTACCTCTCCTGAAAGGGGAACGTAGATCTCAACCGTGCCTTGGCGCAATTCGATGGTCACCAACGTATCCCCTGTCTCCAGATCCGTTCCGACTTCGGGAATTTCGATGGACAGGATTTCCTGCATGTCACCATGGAGATATTCCGTGATGCCTATGGTGGCCAGATCCCCGTCTGCCTCAATCCACACATGGTCCTCGTTGTAAAGCAATTCCTCAGGAAAGAGCATGGGGCCTCCCTTGCTGTAATGCCAGCCCGGTTATTATCGTCGGGGTTTTGGCATTCCAATGATTCTGGTTAGGTGGTTTACATCCGGTGGCCGGTTGGTAATGGCACCGCTTTCTCGGACGGTCACCGAATTATCTGTAGACAGGTGATGCAGCAAAGGCTGCTCATTTCACTGTGCAACAGGTCGATTTTGAGCGAAATATACGAAAAAGAGGACACGATGTAAAGGCAAGAGACGGAGGAATAGTTTTTTTCTTCATTCAGGGGGCAGATGTCCAATTTGTCCGGATATCTTGCATGAAGGAAGCGGCATGAGCCTAAGGGGGCAGGATCTAAAAAAAGGCCCCCGGATGACCGGGGGCTTTTTTTTCAGGCATTACTGGCGGCCTTGGGGCAACCTTTGCAACTTGCTCCCGCATCGCCGGGACTGCATCCGGAAGCTTTGCCGGTGGAAGAATAGCCTTGTTGATACCAACCACTACCCTTGAGGGCGAAAGCTGATTGGGAAATAAGTTTTTGCACAGCGCCCCCACATGCCTGGCATTGGCTCAAAGGATCGTCGGAAAATTTCTGGCGTGCTTCAAAGATCAGGCCGCACGCATCGCATTGGTATTCGTAAATGGGCATATGAAAAACCTCCGTTTATCTGATTTCGAGCTTTAATGTAGCCAACCATACCCCCGTTTGTCAAGGGGCGGACTTATCCTGGTCGTGGCCACCTCTTTAGAGAAAAAAACATCATTAGAGTCGTTGAGAATTTTCAGAAAAGGTGTAAAGTTGCAAATTAGAAAATAGCAAGTCTTAAAGGGGGGCACCAGGAGGCTGTCGGACTATACGAGCCGAATTTGCAACTGGCTCATGGATGGTCCGACAGGTTTCCAGGTGGCATGATGCTGAACATTATTTTTGCCAAGAGGAACTTTGCACCTTGGAAAAAGCGGTCGTTGGGTCAGTCCCCCATAAACGACACAAGTGTCCGGTGCATGTTCTGGTGGGCGGTGGCTTTGTGACAAATACGGTGATCTCACTTGCTGGTGAAAGGTCGTTTCAATATTTGGGTGTGTTCGTGCGAAGCATGGCTGCACTCATGCTGGTTTTTGTCTGCCAGGTCATTGTGGACCGGCCTTTGCTATGTGCGCAACTGCTTTGTCTGCAGGGCGGAGCTGCCCGGTATGAAGTTGCGCCTTATACGGAAACCCTGAAGGATCCCGGCGGCTCGCGGTTCATCGATCAACTTGTCGGAGCTTCCTTTACAGGAGCCTTTTCCTCCGGGGGTGATGGCAATGTCCAACCGGTCCATCCGCCAGTTATCGCCACCATGATCGGCGATCAGGATGGAGTAGCGGAGGGAATGCTTCGTTCCGCCTTGATCGCCGGGATTCTGTTTGGGATATCCCTGTACAGCCTGATCATGTTCACTGCCTTGCGTGAGCGCAGTTATTTGTGGCACTCCCTGTTTTTTTTCCTTTTGGCGGGATGTTTTGCTCTTAATCATTCGATGTCCATCGCGTATTTTTCGGGTCTGCCGGTGGGGGCGGTTCGCAAGCTGGCGCAATTGTCACTCGGTGGCTCCATCATCTTTCTGGGGTGTTTCGCACGGCGCTTCATGGACACCTCCTCCAGCACTGCCGGACTGCGGCGTGTTGATCGCCTGCTCTTGTTGATCATTCTGCAGGGGGGGCTTTTGACCCTGTTGGCTTCTGTCGGGAAAGGCCGGATGTTTGAGGTAGCTTTTGCCTTTCTGGCATTGGGCTGCGTGCCTGTCATGCTCGCAGCGTGTCTGATGGCGTGGCGCCGAGGTGTCCGTCGGGCGCGATGGCTGTTCTTGGCGAGTGTTGCAGCTGGAGGTTGCGGGTTACTGTATTTATTTGTATTTTTAAGGGTTTTGCCGTTTACTAAAATGCTGTCGAACCTTTTTGAGTTCGGTTGTATTTGTGCAGTGGGAGGACTTGTTTGCGCCCTGGGGGACCGAGTGCAGGCTTTGCGGCGCGAAAGTGAAACCTTGCGCGTGTCTGAACGACGACATAAGCAACTGGCGTTTACCGATGCGCTGACCGGTTTGTTCAATATGCGATATTTTCGTATCCAGCTCGATCTGGAGATCCGTCGTTCGCAACAATTGCAGCAGTCATTTACCCTGATGATGATGGATGTAGACAATTTCAAGTTGTTCAACGATTGCTATGGCCATCTGGAAGGGGATCGGGTGCTGCGTCATCTGGGGGGATTGATAAGTTCTGTGATCCGGGAGCAGGATGTAGCATGCCGCTATGGTGGGGAAGAGTTCGCCGTTATATTGCCGGGCAGTCAACCCGAGGCTGCCATCAGTATACATACCCGCCTGCAAATGGCGTTGCTACAATGGGCGAAGCAGGGAAGAGCGGGTGTGCCGCATTTAATTACTCTGAGCGTTGGCGTCGCGGAAAATATGCCCGGCGAAGGGGCTGAAGATCTCATCGAGCGGGCCGACAGCGCCATGTATGCCGCAAAGCAAGGCGGGCGCGATCAGTTGGTGTTAAGCCAGGCGGGAGACCTTGCCGAGGAGGTGACCTACCAGGACTGTTATACAAATTATTGACGAACGTATTGACCCGCCATCAAGGTTGTTTACTTCATCCCCAAGCAGGAGCATCATCCATCAGGCCAAAGTGCGAACGGCTGCCAGGGCAACGCGGATAGCATTGTTTTGCGCCGATTCCTTGCGGCTTTGATCGATGCTTTCGCAGGCGGTCCGTTCAGCCACCACCGCACAGACGCACCCAGCGCAAAAACCGTATACCCCCGCCATTTTAAACAAGGTGCCGGCTTCCATTTCATAGTTCAGAATATTCAGCCGACGGTATTCCTCCGTGACGCCCTGCAACCGTCGCAGCAGGTGAGGATTGGCCGATGTGCGGGTACGTTCCTGACCCTCGTAAAAGGTGTCGACAGAGGCGGTCAGACCCAGGTGGTATTTAATATGGAGGCTGCTTGCCGCTTCGGCCAGTGCTACGGTGACAAAAGGGTCGGCGGCGGCCGGGTATTCCGGCGGGGCAATATCGTTGGCGGCTCCCTGACGACACAGGGCGGCATGTGAAATGACTACGCTGCCGACCTTGACGTTGTCCTGGATGGATCCGCAGGTGCCGACCCGGATCATGCGACGAATCCCCAGGGCGAACAGTTCGTTGACCACGATGCTCAGGGAGGGAGCGCCCATGCCGCTGGTGGCGGCCAACAGAGGTTGTCCGTTGTCGAGGCTAAGCAGGTAGCTGTTGAGGCCGCGATTTTCCGACAGGGTTTTGCGGCAGACCACGCCTTCGCTCGCCATGGCGACCTGCCTGGTGCGTTCCGGATCGCCGCAAAGCAGGACCGTCGTCGGCGGCGTGCCGAGGTCGGCAGCACTGAAACCTATATGATACGGGGGCCAACGATCAGGCATGAAGGTTCCTTTTGACAAAAGCGTGAGGCAGGAAGTTTTGCAGGGAGCCGGTAAGGAGCCGATCCGTATGGCACACGGCCATGATGGGCAGTTGCGGCGCGAACTCCGCCAGCATCTGCAAGCAGGCCCCGCAGGGCGGGGTAGGGTTCTGGGTCGGAGTAAAAACCACCAGCGCCTTGAACTTGCGATGGCCTTCGGCCACCGCCCTCACCAGCGCTACCCGTTCGGCGCATATGCTCAGTCCGTAAGATACGTTTTCAACGTTACAGCCGATAACGATGCTGCCGTCGCTGGTCAACAGGGCAGCTCCGACGGCAAAACCGCTGTAAGGGCTGTAACTGTTGGCAAGCGCCTGACGGGCGGCCTGCTCAAGAAAATATCGCTGTTCAACGGTCATGGGGGCAGCCTCTCCGGGGCAAGAAAGGGTGTCTGTGAATAGCTTGTGGAAAAGTGTCAGTGCCTGGGGATAAGTCCAGCGCTGCTGCCGGTGGAACCCAGATCTGCGGTTACAACCCGAGGGCGCGCCGGGGACCGTGGGGATCAGCGTTTTTTTCGTCGAAAAAGATCTGTTTTCAGACTGGATACGCGATCCAGGAAAAGCAGTCCATCGAGGTGGTCGATTTCATGCTGCAGGGCGATGGCCTCGAATCCGTTGGCGTGAATGACACGCTTGCTCCCGTCGCGGTCGAGAAATTGAACCACCACACTTTCGGCCCGCGTTACGTTGCCCGTATAATCGGGGACGCTCATGCAGCCCTCACGGGATAACGTACAGCCTTCCTGCTCAATGATTGCGGGATTGATCATGGTCAACAAACCGTGATTGGCGTTGCGCCCGAGTTTGCTGTGGGACACGTCGGCCACCACCACACGGCGCGTGATGCCGATCTGGGGAGCCGCAACACCGACAGAGTGGCCGGCTGCCACCATGGTGTCGATGAGATCCTGAATCAACGCATCGACTTCATCATCGAGTTGCTCGACCGGGGTGCAGACAACCTTGAGCATGGGATGCGGATAGAGAAGAATGTCCTTGACAGCCATGGCCTTAAAGTTCCACGGGGGTTATGGTGCGAACGGAAATGTCCACCTGAAGGTCTTTTTTCAGGCGATTGAGCACCGAGGAAAGTTCCTCGATATCAAGGCCGGCAGGGAGAACCGCCTCAATCATCATCACGTACACCGGGTTTTGTGCCGAACCGACCAGTTTGGTATTGAGGTCAGTGATATTGATCTGCCGGTCCCCAAGTTCCTTGGCGACAGGGTAAACGATGCCGGGTTTGTCCGAACCGTAGACGGAAATCATGCAGATTTCCCCCTCGATTTCAGGAGCGGTCTCGCCGCCGGGCTGCAGTTTACGCAAAAATACCGAGAGACCATCCGCTTCAAGGGGCGCGAACGTCGTTTCGAAATCCTTTTGATCGTGCATGCCGGGGTTGGACAGAATCAGGATCATGGCGAATTGACCACCCAGGATGGTGCAGCTTGAGTCTGCAATGTTGCAACCGAGGTGAAAGAGCGTTTCCGTAACCTTGGCGACGATGCCGGGATGGTCCCGGCCAATGATGGTCAGGGCGAAATAATTCATTATCACAATCCTCCGATACGGCGGTAAGTGGCGGAATCAGCTTGTCTGCCGCGTAGATTTTTTCTAGCATGGAAAACAGCAAATTGCCAGCGCTTTCCCCGGGGAGATACCATGCCTTTAGATAAACGTGATCTGGAAATATCCTTTTTCAAGGCCGGAGGGCCTGGTGGGCAGCATCGGAACAAGACCGAAACCGCCGTCCGCATCCATCATCGCCCCAGCGGCATAACTGTCACCGCTACCGAACAGCGATCTCGCCAGGCCAACATCGAGAAGGCTTTCGAGCGTCTGGCCGAGCGACTGGCTGCTTTGCGTCGCAAGCCGCGCAGGCGCGTCCCCACCAAGCCCGGCAAGGCTGCCAAAGAGCGACGTCTTTCCGGCAAACGGTTGCTTTCCGAACGCAAGCAACAACGGCGACCGGTGGACGGTGATTGACTCTTGCACCGTTGCCGCGGCTCAGCTCCATAAAGAGGCTGATGTGCACAATCCGGGGGTGGTGAAGCAGGCAGGGGGCAGCAGGTGCTGGACATGGATCAAAAGCAGCTGGATCCGGCCAAATGGTTTGACTCTTTCTGCATCGTGCGAGACAGGCGGCACCCCAGCACTCGGGCCTGCTCAATCGAGAGGAGCTTGGCCGAAGAGTCTTGACCCGCATTCACCTCTATTGTGCCGATCACCTCAAACCCGCCCGCCTCCAGGGTTCGCAGCAGTGGAGAATAGAACCTGTCAATCTCTGTGATCGGTTCCGGCATGCTGCTTTCAACTCTACCCAAAGAAGCAACCACTGCCGCTCGTCCTTTACGCCAGGGACAAATTTCTCCCTGTTTATTCTGGAAAGCTATGGCTGCCATGCAGCGGTCAAGCAGCATCCTGAATCGAAAGCTCAGGTCTTCCAGGGAGGAGTCAAGTCCGATCACCAGGGCATCCGCCGAAAAAATCATACGTCCGATTCTGTGAGCGTCATCTTCAGGCAGCACACATTCGCCATACGGATGGCATTTAAGGCAGTTTTGGCAGGGTTGATGGTGCAGTTCGTGGATGTTGACCCACTCGATTTCGTGTTGCGCCGCTATCCCGTCACAGATGCCTTTGAGCAAGTCAAACGCACCCGCATTTTCTGAAACACCATCGTTGAGGATTAGAGCCTTCATGGCACTCCCATGTCGCCTGGATTCAGGAGGAGAAGTAAAAGGTCGGACATCATCTTTGAGCTTTTTCATTTTACATGTTCGACAGGGATTTGCAAAAATTTGCAGGAGAAAATATTTCCTGGGGCTGCCAGGGGGAAATACATTGGTCGTGGCGGGGCAGGCAGGGGGGCAGACATTGCTCCGCTGGTACTCAACGGCGCGGTGGAACGGAGTCGGGCCAGGTGATGCGCGGCCACTTCTTGACAGCCTTCTGGCTTGAGCGGACATCCAGTTACGGTATCAAGACAACAGCACCAGGCCCATTATCATTCCCAGGAAAACTACGCCGGTGCTGTTTTGCCAGCCGGCAATCGCCGGCTGGCCTTTGATCGCAGACGGGTGCCACAGGGCCGCCAGCGGCCAGACGGCCAGGGCCATGCCCATCCACCGCAGGACCGGTGATCCGGCAAGCATGAAAGCCGATATGGCCAGTGTAGCGGTTGATAGTGCAGCAATCCAGACAATGATAAGATGCTGCAGGCGAGCGGCAGGCAGGTGGTGCAATTCCGGAAAGAGCCCGGCACGACAGAGATCGTGACGGCGACGCAGCAGAATCTGCCAGCTGTGGGGGATCTGCCAGAGCAGCAGCAAGCCAGTAAGGGTGATAAGGCGGGGATCGTGCAGGCGGCCGCCCCCCGCAAGCCAGCCGATGGCCGGTGGCAGGGCGCCGCATAGGGCGCCGGGCAGCAATGCCAGCATGGTGCGACGCTTCATGGGGGTGTAAATGAGATGGTAAAGCAGAAATACTGTCAGAGTCAGTAAGCCGCTACGGCTGTCCAGTCCGGCCGCCAGCAGCGTCCCGCCGATCCCCAGAGCCAGCCCCAGGGACAGGCCGGTGGCGGGGCGCAGCCGACCGCAGGCCAACGGTCTTTCCCTGGTCCTTTCCATCAGAGCATCGCTGTGGCGTTCCTGCCATTGATTCAGCACCGTGGCGCCGATCGCTGCCAGCAGCATGCTCAGGCCGAGCCATGCCGCCTGCAACCCGGATGTGCCGCCGGCTGCCAGGTAGCCAACCAGGGCCGAGCCGGCTACCGCGCTGCACAGCGGCAGGCGCAGCAACGAGCGGATCATGGTCGGGGCTCCCCGGCCGCGGCATCCTTGTCCGGCTGCAACAGGAAATCGATAATCGCCTGCAGATCCTGCTCGCCGATTTTATCCCTATAGGACGGCATGACGGCTGAAAAACCCTGCACAATTTCATTCCCCGGATCCAGGATGCTGCGTTCGAGGTAGTCCCGGCTGACGGTCACGGATTTGTCGGGTCCTTCGGCAAGAGGGCGTTTTTCACCCTCCGCAAGCTTAGCGAAACTCGGTCCGATACGGGTGCCGCCGTCCAGGGAATGGCACGCCAGGCAGCCGTACTGTTCCAGCAGTTGCCGGCCTTTGCCAGCCCCGGCGGCAAGTTGCGGGGTTTGCAGCCAGGTTTTGAAATCGGCGGCGGACAGCACCTCCACACTGGTGATCATGCTGGCATGGGCCAACCCGCAGTATTCCGTGCAGAACAGGTCGAAGGAACCGGTTTGCGGGGCACGGAACCAGACATGGGTGGTCATTCCCGGCACGGCGTCCTTCTTGATACGGAAAGCCGGGATGTAAAGGCTGTGCAGTACATCCTCGGAAACAATGTCAATGCGGACGGGTTGTTCTGCCGGCACTACCAGTTTGGGGCTGGTGCGGCCGCTCGGGTAGACAAAGCTCCAGGACCACTGGCGGGCGACGGCCTGGATCGGGAAGGCGTCCGGCGGTACGTTGACCAGGGACAGGTAGCCCTGCCAGCCGTACCAGAACATGCTCATCACAATGAGGGTGGGGATCAGGGTCCAGGTGATTTCCAGCCACAGGCAAGTGCTCGGGACGTCCTTGGGGTGTGGATGCCGGCTGTGATGAAAGCGGATGGCAAACGCCACCATGACGCCGGTGATAAGGAGGAAAAGCACCAGGCTGATGCCGAAAATATACAGAAAAACCTTGTCCACCGCCTCAACGGTATCCAGCAATGTTGGAGTCACATAAGCCTCTCAGCGATAAAGCACATCGAAAAAGGTCAGACCGATAAAGGTCGCCAGTGTTGCCAGCGCTACCAGCAGCGAAATCCCGATCGCGCGCCCTTCCTCTTTCAAGTGCATGAAAAACAGGATCACCAGGCTGGCTTTGCCTGTGGCAATGCCCAGCGCCGCCCAGATGTTGAGCGCACCCAGGTCGAGCCGTGAGATTCCGACAGTAACCCCTGTCAGAACCAGTAATAGCCCCCAGATCACGATCAACTGGCGCATGGCGCCGCAATGTTGAGAATGGTTGTGCAATGCGTCCTCCCCGGCTTGGCGTATTCCTACAGAAGCAGGTAGTACAGCGGAAAGATGAAAATCCAGATTACGTCCACCAGATGCCAGTAAAGGGCGCCGTTTTCCAGCATGGTGGGACGCGTGGCGATAATCCGTCCCTGCCGCACCTGGACCAGTACCCAGCTCAGGATAACGCCGCCGAAAATTACGTGCAGCCCATGCAGGCCGGTAGTCAGGTAGTACAGGCCGAAAAACAACTCCTGGCCGGCCGGTGCCTGGCGCAAGGTCTGTGATCCCGGATAGAGGTCATGCTGAAACTTGGCGTGCCATTCCAGCCCTTTGTTGACCAGGAACAGCCCGGCGGCCAGAATGGTAAAGCCCAGCAGCCCCTGGCAGAGGCGCTGTCGGTTCTGGCGCAACGCTTCGAAGGCCAGGGCCACGGTCAGACTGCTGGTCAGCAGCAGCACGGTATTGCCGGTGCCGAAGAACAGACTCAATTGCCTGCCTGCGTCGGCAAACTGAGCGGGATAGCGCTGCAAGTAGACCGCAAACACGACAAACAGGCCGCCGAACATCAGCAGTTCGGAAAACAGAAACAGCCACATGCCCAGACGTGCGCCTTCCGCATCTTGATGCTGTGCCGATGGATTCATGCTTCCCCCGCTCGTTTGAGATCATACGGGCCATGGGAAACCTGCGGCAGCTCCTCGAAATTTTCCGGCGGTGGGGGTGAGGCTACCGTCCATTCCAGGGTGGCCGCTTCCCACGGATTGGCGCCGACGTGCTGGCCGCGTCGCAGGGCGATCAACAGGTTCACCGCCATAAGCGCCATTCCCAGTGCCAGAATCCACGACCCGATGGTGGCAATCTGGTTGAGATGGGTGAACTGCGGGAGATAGTCGTAATAGCGGCGCGGCATACCGTGCATGCCGACCACCATCATGGAAAAATAAAGCAGGTTGAAACCGATGACCATGGTGCCCCAGGCCCAGGTGGCCCGCCGATTGTTGTACATGCGTCCAAAAAATTTCGGGAACCAGTAGTGCAGGGCGGCGAAAAAAGCGAAGCCACCGCCCCCGAACATGGTGTAGTGAAAATGCCCCACCACAAAATGGGTGTCGTGGACGTGCACGTTGGTTGCCGCGGAACCGAGGATCAGTCCGGTAAGTCCCCCAATGGAAAATAGCAGCACGAAGGTCAGCGCAAACAGCATGGGGGCGTCGAGGCGGATCGATCCGCCATACAGGGTCGCCACCCAGTTGAACACCTTGACCGCCGAAGGGATGGCAACGATGAAGGTCAGCAGGGAAAACACCAGTACCGCCGTATCGCTCATGCCACTGACGAACATGTGGTGTCCCCACACCAGTGAACCGGCCGCGGCGATCGCAATGCTCGATGCGGCAACGAACCAGTAACCGAAGATCGGACGGCGCGCGAATACCGGGATGATCTCCGAGACCACCCCCATGGGCGGCAACACCATGATATACACGGCGGGATGGGAGTAAATCCAGAACAGATGCTGGTACATGAGCGGGTCGCCGCCGCGGGCAGCATCGAACAGGCCCAACCCCAGCACCCGTTCGCTCAGGATCAGCACCAGGGTTATGGCGAGGATCGGCGTGGCGAGAACCTGGACCCAGGCGGTGGCGTACAACGACCAGATGAACAGCGGCAGGCGGGACCAGGTCATGCCGGGAGCCCGCATTCGATGTATCGTGGTGATGAAGTTGAGGCCTGTGAGGATGGAGGAAAACCCAAGAACAAAGACACCGAACACGGCCAGGGACACGTTGGTAGTGGTTTCACCGGCAAAAGGCAGGTAAAAGGTCCAGCCGGTATCGGGGGCGCCGCCGCCGCCAAACAGGGCCGACAGCGCCATAATGGCGCCGAAAATGTAAAGCCACCAGGACAGCAGGTTGAGGCGCGGAAAGGCCACGTCCCGTGCGCCGATCTGCAAAGGCAGCAGGAAGTTGCCGAAGGCGGCCGGAACCCCCGGGATGATGAACAAAAAGATCATGATCACCCCATGCAGGGTGAACAGGGCGTTGTAGATCTGCGGTCCGACAATGGTGCGGCCCGGAGCGATCAGTTCCAGGCGAATCAGCAGGCCGATGGTTGCGCCGACGGCGAAGAAGGTGCAGATGGAGTACAGGTAAAGCAGCCCTATGCGTTTGTGATCGGTGGAAAAAATCCAGTCGAACAAGGCCGGTTGTTTGCCTGAAGGTTCAAGAAAACCGCGCCTGAAGTATTCTCCCATTTGGATAACCTTTCCCATGTTTCCGGTCAGACTTTCGGTATTTTGCGGCTGGTCCGCATCAGATAGAAGCCAAAACCGCCAGCGGTGAGCAGCACGACCACGGCACTGACGCGCAGCAGGTTGAACACATAGCGGCGGCCGGTGGGGTCATAACTGAAACAGAACTGTACCATTTTACGGATGGTTCCGCCAAGCCGTCCTTCGGCTGCCTCGGTAAAAGCCAGGGTAACGTCCAGGGGGAGCAGGCGGGTGCCGTGCAGATAGCGTACGATGCGGCCGTCGGGGTTTACCACGAAGACTGCCACCGGGTGCAGAAAGTCATTGCCCTGGCGGGCGAATCGATAGCCAGCGGCATCCAGCAGTCGGCGAATGTTGATTTCGTCCCCGGTCAGAAAACGCCAGCCTTCTTCCGGAAAAGGCGCATTCATGGCGGTGCGATAGGTTAGACGGGCTTTAACGGATGCGGCGGGGCCGTCCAGTTCGTCAAAACTGATGGACAATACCTGGTAATCCTTACCGGGTGTCAGCCGGATTTTTGGCAGCACCCGCGCCAGGTCGCCCTGTAGAAAGCTGCAGACATTGGGGCAACTGAAATAGACCGGTGCGATCAGGGTCGGTACGGTGATCAGCTCTGACAGTTTCACCTGTCGTCCCTGTTCGTCCCTGAAGGTCGCGTCCAGGGGAATAACGTTTCCGATCTTCTCATCGAGACCGACCTCCGGGGTCTCCATGGGTGCGCGATGATCGTGATGCGTATGGTCTGTTTCCGCGCTGGCTGGAGTTGGGGCAATAATCAGGCAAAGCATCATCAGCACACAGTTCAGCAGGAGGGCGCGGTGAGGGCTGTTCAGCGTGCGGGGTTTCCTCATGAAAATACCTTCCTGCCGGCCAGTTATCGGCGGATTGATGGACATGAAAGCGGGACATCACGATTGTAGAAAGATTGTTGATACCGTTCACATTATACGGATACTCCACCTGAATGCAACGCCTTGATATCAGGTGTATTGCGTCGCCGTTGGGGTTCTGCTAGCATGCATCGCATGAAAAAGACCGAATCGAACCGCCTGGCGGAATTGGAAGAGCGCATTGTTGAGCTGGAAATACGTTTTACGCATCAGGCTCGACAGCTCGAAGAATTGAACGAGGTACTGACGGAAAGTGCCGATTTTATCGCCTTGCTGCGTCAGGAGAACAACACCTTCCGGCAGATGTTGAAAGGCCTTTCGCCCGACATGCTGGAGTCGCCCGATGAGTAATCGGCCCACCTGCTTGGAGCTGTGCAAGCTGCTGCGCGATGCCGCGCTGATCGTCCTGCTGGCGACAGTGGCCGGCGCCGCCATCAACGGTCGGCTTCTGTGGCAGGTCTGGTCGGGTCGGACGGTGATTTCCTCGGAGTCGCTTCCGGTTGGCGAATTGCTGCCCATGCCCGTATCCCTTCCGGAACTCAAGAGTCTGCCTGCCGGAGAGGTCCTGCTGCTCGATGCCCGCGGTCGCGATCTCTATCTGCAGGGCCATCTGCCCGCAGCGCGCAACCTGCCCTGGGGCGAGATCGAAACCCTGCTGGAGGCTTTCCGTAACGAGGTGCCGGTCGATCGATCCCTTGTCATCTATTGCAGCGGTTACGGCTGCGAGGATTCATTCCTTCTGGCCCAGCGTCTGATGGTGGAAGGGTATGCGGATGTGCGGGTGTTTGAGGGCGGTTTGCCGGAGTGGCAGGATGCCGGCTTGCCGGTGGAAGAGGGGCAGCCATGAAAAACCTCAAGCCGATTTTGTACCATTTTTGCCGCCTGTTGCTCGGGGGGCTGTTTGTTTATGCCGGCGTGGTCAAGGCTCTCGATCCCACCGGGTTTGCGGGTGAGATCGCCAATTACCAGATCCTGCCATACCGGCTTAATTTTCTGGTGGCGACCACCCTGCCTTTTGTCGAACTGCTGGCCGGCCTGCTGCTGGTGATCAACTGCAAGGTCCGCTCCGCCACCCTGGTTATCGGGGGGTTGAATCTGGTGTTCATGCTGGCCCTGTCCTCCCTGCTGGTGCGTGGGCTGGATATCGACTGCGGTTGTTTTCGCCCCGGTGCGCATACCTCGGTGCAGGCTGCTTTGTGGCGCGATGCCGGATTGATGGTGCTGGCTATCGTGACCTTTTTCGGCAGCGATCGGCGCCGTGCCTGAGCCATGTCCCTCCTGCTGATTCATCCGCCGGCGGCCAAGGCCGGCGAGCCGCCCCTGGGCCTTGCTGTATTGCAGGCCAGCCTCAAGGCGCGGGGCGTTGCGATCAGGGTTCTGGATGCCAATCGCGACGCTTATCGTTCCCTGCTGCGATCCGAGACACTGGCCGTTGCGGCCGGTCCCGCTCCATCCACCCGCCTGCGGCGCGCCCTGCGCCATGCCGAGTCTTCCCTGAATTTGCTCTGCAGTCCCGCCGGAGCGGCCGATGCGGCGCGTTATGCCACCGCGGTACGTTATCTGAACGATGCCTTGAGTTTGTACCGCGGCGACTCCGGCAGTGAACGGCTCACTCTCGGGGATTATCACCACGGCGAGTTGTCGGAATTTTCCGAGCGAGATCTGGAGCGAGTGGCCGCCGGCGAGGTGCGTACCCTGTTTCACGACTATTTTCACGGCGAGCTGCTGCCTGCCGTGGCGCAAGACCCGCCGCGCTTGCTGGCGCTGTCCATCAATTACCGTCACCAGGTATTGCCCGCTTTCGAGCTGGCTGGAATATTGCGCCGCCGCTTCCCCGGAGTGCCGCTGGCGGCCGGGGGCGGCATGATAAGCTCCTGGCAGTCGGCGCTGCTGGAAACCGGCATGCGTTTGCCGGTCTTCGACTATCTGGTGGCCGGTCCCGGTGAACAACCGCTGTACGATCTGCTTGAAAAATCCTCCGCTGCGGAGTATCTGCTGGAAGATGCCTCGACCCTGGCCTTGCAGCCCGACTTTGCCGGTCTCGATCCCGCCGATTACTTTTCCCCCCATCCGGTGCTGCCGGTCACCGCCTCGCGCGGCTGTTACTGGGCGCATTGCCTGTTCTGTCCGGAGGCCGCCAGCCCGACCCATCCGTATAAGGCTTTTCCCGGTCGCGACTTGCCACAGTTGTTGCGTACCCTTGCCGAACGCTGGAACGTGCGTCATTTCCACCTGACGGACAATGCCATCCCTCCGGCCGTCCTGCAGGCTCTGGCGACGCAGGCAGATGCGCTTGGCGATCTGTCATGGCACGGCTTCGTGCGATTTGAACCGGCACTGCTGGAAGGTGATCTCATCGAGCAACTGGCCCGCAGCGGTTGCCGGCTTTTGCAACTCGGTCTGGAAAGCGGCAGTCAGGCGGTGCTCGACCGGCTCGCCAAGGGCACCCGACTTGCTGTGGCCGCCGCCGTGTTGCAGCGGCTGAAGCAGGCCGGCATCGCCACCTACGTGTATGTGCTGCTCGGTACCCCCGGCGAAACGGCCCGGGAGATGCAGCAGACCAAAGCGTTTCTCGAAGCGCATGCGCAGCATATCAATTACCTCAATCTGGCCATCATGAATCTGCCGCGCCATTCGGCCCTGGCCGCTACCGGCGATGCGGCCGCGGCCCGCCCCCTTGACCTGTATCTGCCCATGGATGAGGATGCCGCCGAACGGCGGGCCGCCCGGCGCTTTCTGCAGGGGGAGTTGCTCGCCTCACCGGTCATCAAGGCCATTGTCAAGCGCACGCCGCCGCTGTTCACCTCCAACCATGCGTTTTTCTTCAAGCGGTAAGCTGTTAGTAAAGACACGATACTTGCCGCCTGCCGCCTGCCGCCTGCCGCCTGCCGCCTGCCGCCTGCCGCCTGCCGCCTGCCGCCTGCCGCCTGCCGCCTGCCGCTTGCCGCTTGCCGCTTGCCGCTTGCCGCCATGGACTTGAACTGCGCTCTGTGGTAAACCTGCGCCAGTGAAGGAGTTATGTGTATATGAGTGCATGGCAACGACAACTGGCTGAAAGTCTGACCGAACCCGCCGCCCTGACGGAGCGGTTCGGCATCGACATGACCGACATGGAAAAGGTGGTGCAGCGTTATCCCATGCGCATTACCCCCTATTATCTTGATCTGATCGAAGCCCCGGGGGATGGCATCTGGCGGCAATGCGTACCCGATGCACGGGAGTTGCTGCCGAGCGAGGAGGTTGCCGATCCCCTCGACGAGGAACGCCTGTCGCCGGTGCCGCTGGTGGTGCATCGTTATCCCGACCGGGTGCTGTTGCTGGCCAGCGGTCAGTGCGCGGTCTATTGCCGGTTTTGCACCCGCAAACGCAAGGTTGGCTGCGCGGCCATGGGTGTCACGCAACAGCGGCTTGAAGCGGCCATCAATTATATTGCGCGCACGACCCAAATCCGCGATGTGATCCTGTCCGGCGGCGATCCGCTGTTGCTGGAGGATGAGCATCTGGAATCTCTGCTGGGGCGGCTGCGGGCCATCAACCATGTGGAAATCATCCGTCTCGGCAGCCGGGTGCCTGTCACTCTGCCGCAGCGTATTACCGAACAATTGTGCGCCATGCTGCGCCGTTACCATCCCCTGTATCTCAATACCCACTTCAACCACCCGCGCGAGCTTACCCCGGAGGCCTTCGAGGCCTGCCGGCGCCTGGCCGATGCCGGCTTGCCCCTGGGCAATCAGACGGTGCTGCTGCGCGGAGTCAACGATACACCTGCGGTCATGCAGTCGTTGATCACAGGGCTGCTGAAAATGCGGGTGCGCCCTTACTATCTTCATCACATGGACCTGGCCGCCGGAACCGGGCATTTTCGCACCCGCATCGAAACCGGCCTGGATATCGTGGCCGCCTTGCGAGGGCCGGTTTCGGGCCTGGCCGTGCCCCACTACGTCATCGATGCCCCCGGCGGCAAGGGCAAGATCCCCCTGCTGCCGGAATATCTGTTACGGCTTGGCGAGTCGGCCCTGCTGCGTACACCGGCCGGCGAGACCATAGTGTTTCCCAATTGCGAGATGTAACTGGATATCGCTAATTTCAAATTTTGATGGCGTCGCAAAAAGTCCGCTCTCCGGCGTTACGGCGTTTTTTCAGGACCTCGACATACTATATGTATGCCTTCGCCCCTGAAAAACCACCAAGCCTTGTAGGGCGAAATTTTTGCTTAGCCATCCTATGGGTTTTTGCGAGGGCATCAATCTTATCTCACCACGAAGAACACGAAGGACACGAAGTAAAGGCTAAAACCAAGATCTTTTGGGTTTAACCAAAACAGAGTGCTTTATTTTTTGGGACTTTCTTCGTGCTCTTCGTGTCCTTCGTGGTGATAAGGATTGCGAAACCGATCTTGTACTCGTGTCCCGTTGGTACACGTTGGCATACTGCTAGAAATCGACCTTCACCCCGGAGCGCTCCTCGGCCAGCTGCCAGAAGGCCCGCACCACCGGGCGCTGCAGGTTGCGGCGGGTGGAGCAGAGGCCGACCACATAGGGAGCCAGGCGCGGTGCAGCCTCCAGGATGCGCACCTCGTCGCGAAACGGACTGCGCGCCAGCACCAGTTCCGGCACGATGCCGATACCGCAGCCGAGGCGCACCATGGCGATGATGGCTTCGTTGCCGGAGACTTCGGAACTGATTTGGGGGCTGATTCGCCGTGCCTTGAGCCATTGATCGAGGCGTCGTCGCGACAACCCTCTTTGCGGGAGCACCAGTGGCGTGCGCCGCAGGTCGATCTCGCCGTCGCGCATTGGCAGGGGGGGCGCATCGCCCTGCCGGGGCGCGATGAACAACAGCGGGGTGTGGATGATGGGCAGGAATTCGAGCTGGGATTGTTGCCGGTCGGGCAGGGCAGCGACAGCGAGGTCGATTTCGCCGTTTTGCACCTGCGCCACGGCCCGTTCGGCGGCGCCGGTACTCAGTTCGAGCTGCACCTCGCGATAGGCGCGGCGGTAGGCTTCGAGCAGGCGCGGCAACAGGCTGTACACCGCCGTGATGGAGGCGTAGATGGAGAGGGTGCCGCTGATGGTTTCCTTGCCTTTGATGGCGCCGCGAAAGGCCTGCCACTCCTGCAAGGTTCGGCGGGCATAGCTGCGGAACTGCTCCCCGGCTGCGGACAGGGTGACGCGGCGGTTGTCCCGCACAAACAGCGGCTGCTCCACCTCCTCCTCAAGACGCTGGATGGTGCGGGTCAAGGCTGAAGGGCTGAGGTTGCAGGCCTGACTGGCGCGACCGAAGTGCAGCAATTCGGCCACAGTCAGAAAGATTTCCAGTTCGCGTATATCCATGCCGCCTCCATGTTGCGTAATATGCAATACTGTATTCTGAACAAATCAATTTACGCAATAGATAAAATCGGTTATGGTCGCCTATACTCTGATTTTTCTAACAACGCACATAAGGGAGAACACCTATGGGACAGAACTATTTCAATACGCTGCCGCTACGCCGCCAGCTGCAGGAACTCGGTATCTGCCGTTTCATGGACGCTGCTGAATTCGCCAATGGCTGCGCGTACGCCAAAGGAAAAAAGATCGTCATCGTCGGTTGCGGTGCCCAGGGCCTCAACCAGGGGCTCAACATGCGCGACAGCGGTCTCGATGTCTCCTACACGCTGCGCAAGGGTGCCATCGAACAGAAGCGTCAGTCCTACCTGAACGCCACCGAAAACGGTTTTGTTGTCGGTACTTACGAAGAAATGCTGCCTACCGCCGATATCGTCATGAACCTTGCTCCCGATAAACAGCATACCGACGTGGTCAACACCGTGGTGCCGTTGATGAAGCAGGGCGCGGTGTTCTCCTATGCCCACGGCTTCAACATCGTCGAGGAAGGTACCCAGATTCGCAAGGATCTGACTGTTATCATGGTCGCTCCCAAATGCCCCGGTTCCGAGGTGCGTGAAGAGTACAAGCGTGGTTTCGGCGTGCCGACCCTGATCGCCGTGCACGGTGAAAACGATCCCAACGGCGACGGTCTGGAAATCGCCAAGGCGCTCTGCTCCGCTCAGGGCGGCGATCGCGCCGGAGTGCTCGAGTCGTCTTTTGTCGCCGAGGTCAAATCTGACCTGATGGGCGAGCAGACCATCCTCTGCGGTATGCTGCAGGCCGGCGCGCTGCTGTGCTTCGACAAAATGACCCAGAACGGCATCGATGCGCCCTACGCAGTCAAGCTCATCCAGTACGGCTGGGAGACCATCACCGAAGCCCTCAAGCATGGCGGCATTACCAACATGATGGATCGTCTCTCCAATCCCGCCAAACTGGTAGCATTCGGGGTGGCCGAGGAACTCAAGGACATCATGCGCCCCCTGTTCGAAAAGCACATGGACGACATTCTGTCCGGCGAGTTTTCCCGCGCCATGATGGAAGACTGGGCCAACGACGACATCAAGCTGCTGACCTGGCGCGAGGAGACCGGCAAGACCGCTTTCGAGCAGACCGAAGGTGCCGGCAACATCACCGAACAGGAATACTTCGACAAGGCGATCCTGATGGTGGCCATGGTCAAGGCCGGCGTCGAACTGGCTTTTGAAACCATGGTCTCTGCCGGCATCGAGCCCGAGTCGGCTTACTACGAGTCGCTGCACGAAACGCCGCTCATCGCCAATACCATCGCACGCAAGAAACTCTATGAAATGAACCGCGTCATCTCCGATACCGCCGAGTATGGCTGCTACCTTTTCTCCCATGCCTGCGTGCCCCTGCTCAAGGACTTCATGGCCAAGGTCGGTACCGATCTCATCGGCAAAGGGCTGGGCCTCAAGGACAACAGCGTCGACAACAGCACACTGGTGGCTGTCAACGCCGAGATCCGCGGGCACCTCATCGAAGAAGTGGGCGAAGAGTTGCGTGCCGCCATGCAGGGCATGAAAGCCATCGTCTGAACTGTTGTGACTTAGCTTGTGTCCATCCGGAAACTATGGATAGACACGGTGTAGTTTTCATATGGGAAACGAGTTTGAACGATAGAAGGGGCAAACTGCTGATGCAGTTTGCCCCTTCTATTCATGGTCGGCCAAGCGGAACCTCCGTGGACAGATTTATCCCTTGGATTCCCCTGTTGTCCTACCCCGGTGAAACCCCCAGCGCCCCCAGCGTTTTTAAAAGAACCTCCTTGCGCTGTTTGAGGACATCGCGATAATCCTGACTGTCCGTATCGGAAATCTCCATCCTCAAGTCGGACAGGCAGCTGTCCAGAATGCTGATCAGAATCTCTTTCTCTTCGGGGTTAAGATCGAGTTGTAACATGCAGTACCTCCCGTTCCGGTAAGTTGTGACCGACGCCCCAGATCTTTATTGCTTCGGCTGCTCCCATTCTCTCACAATACAAATATATTAAATCATTTTTGGGTAGAAGCAATGTTGCTGCCCTGACCGGCAAACCGCAGACCCTGCCGATCTGTTAGGGCAGGGACACGGCTTTGCTGCAGTATGAACCCGAATGTTCTGCGCCGCAGATTTGGTGGTGAAACCCTCTCAATTTGCCCTTTTCCAGGAGGCTGTCGGACTATCCATNNTTCTCAAACATCCAAATTTTCGCTTCGACCCGAATAGTCCGACAGACTCCTGGCGGGTCACAGGCCGTGGCTCACTTCTAGCGTCTTCTCAACTTTCTGTTTTCGTAACGCTCGGTGGCCTCGGCCAGACGGCGTTGGTCCTCGGCTGTTTCACTGATCAGTTCGGGCGCTTTGGTGGGGCAGCCGTCATCATCGAGCGCTACGAAGGTCAGGTAGGCGGAGGCCGTATGCCGGATTTCACCGGTCATGACATTTTCCGCTTCGACCCGGACGCCGATTTCCATGGAGGCTTTGCCCACCCGGTTGATGCTGGCTTTGAGGATGATCAGGTTTCCCACAAACACCGGGGAGTGAAAGTCGAGCCTGTCGATGGACGCGGTAACGATGTTGTGGCGGGTGTGGCGCATGGCGACCACCGCGGCGGCATTGTCGATGAGTTTCATGATCGCCCCGCCGTGGACATTGCCGGCCGGGTTAGCGTCGCCAGGCATGGCCACCTGGGCGAGTTCAACCCTTGATTGCGAGACCTTTCTGGCCTGAATGGGCATGACAAATCTCCTGTGCGCCTGGGGATAAAGGCAGTATAGCGTAAAAGACTGCGGAAGAGGTTCGGTCGGTGGGGGGGCTTTGGTGTGTTATCGCATTGTTGCCGATAGCCGCGTATTAAAAAGACAAATGCACATCTTCTCTGGAAAAATAACCGGGCATCACTTTGTTGCGACCACCTTCCTTGGCCTGATAAAGGGCCTGGTCGGCAATCTCGATCAGTATATCCGCATCCACATGTTGGGCGGGTATCACCGTGGCCACCCCCAGAGACAGGGTAACTATGGGTTGGGCTATGGAGGTAACGTGCTGCAGCGCCAGTTGTTCGACGGCGCGTCGCACGTTTTCGGCAACCATCAGTGCACCTTCAATGGGGGTCTGCGGCAACAGCAGCACAAATTCCTCACCACCGTAACGCGCCGCCAGATCTGCCGTACGTTGAGCGCAGCCTGCCAGGGCCTGCGCAACGCGGCGAAGGCAGTCATCCCCGGCCTGGTGCCCGTAATGATCGTTGTAGTTTTTAAAGCAATCGATGTCACAAAGAATCAGCGAGAGGGGACCGTCTTCACGGGTCAATCGCCCCCATTCCATGGTCAGAGCCTCGTCAAATGCGCGGCGGTTGGGAATCTGGGTCAACTCATCGACCCTCGCCATGTGGGACAGCGCCACGTTGGCTTGCGCCAACGCTGCTTCCGCGTGTTTGCGCATGGTGATGTCCCGGAATTGGCCCACGATGCCGGGTGAGCCGTCAAGGGTTATCAGCGAAGACGTGGAAACCATGTAGAACTCGGATTCCCCGTCGCTGACGGGCCGTTCGATATCCCATTCATGGAAAGATTGCGGCAGGTGAGCTGAGGCAAGCGGGCAGGATGATGTGTTGTGGCGGGTACAGAAATCAAGGATTTCATGGCATGACCGTCCCACCACTTCGTCATTGGACCGGTCAAGAAATCGGAGCATGGCAGCGTTGACACGTACGACAATCCCGTCTTGGCGTATGACCCAGATGGGATCGGCGCAGGAGGAGAAGATTTGCTCCAGTTCCATGCTTTGCATTTCAACGGAAAGTTGCTTCTGGGTCGATGTGGCGATGATTTCTTCGAGGGCATTCTGGGTGGAGGACAAGCGCTTGCAGGTTTCCGCCAAAGATTTGTTTTCCATCTCAAGGCGCCGGATACGCTCTTCAAGCATGTTCGGTGTCGCGGGATCGATCAATGTCGCCTCCACCTATGCGAAGGATCATCCGCTAAAAAGTGCCGGGCCCTTCCAACCGGATGCATGGTTCCGCAATATCACTGAGAATCTGATTGACGGGCATCTTCTAATTTGATGGCAAAAATGTCAATGCTAAAAGCGATACTCAGAGGATAGCTTGCAGGGGTCGGCAACCCCTGGCAGACGCAAAGGAGCAGGATTAAAGTTTTTGCGATAGCATCATTGATAGAGTAAATCAATGGCCGCCATACACGGCCCCAACCCGGAAGCAGGGCGGCTCTTGATTTTTATGCAAGGGATGGTTGCTGGCGCAACCCGGAAGGTCATCGACCTGTCTTTTTGCGCCGCCGTTCCCGTTGCTTGACGGGATTTTGTTTTTCAACCGGGGGCGCATGGGTGCCCGCGGGTTTTTGCGGTTTAGCGATACTGACGGAGATCTGGCGATTGATAACGCGTGCATCATCCAGGCACAGGACAGCTTCCTTGGCCTCGGCCTCACTCGACATTTTGACGTAGGCGTATTCGAGAAACTGGCCGGTTTTAGCGTCAGTTCCCATATGGACGTAGGAAACTTTGCCGGCCACGCCAAAAAGCTTGCGCAGTTCTTCCTCGGTGGTTTCAGGGGGGAGATTTTTGACGTACAGATCCTTGCTCATGGGGGACTCTCTGTTTGGAAAGATGGTGTTGGCCGGTGTTGTGTCTGCCGACCTCAAGCGGCATGCGGGCGGAGATTGCCGATCAGTCATCCTGCGGTTCGATGTCATGTACCCGTCCCACCTGGCCGTCGGTCAGGCGCACCTTGATACCCCTGGAATGATAGGGAGCCTTGGTCAGCAGGGTGTCGACGATGCCGCGCGTCAGCTTGCCTGTGCGCTGGTCGCTCTTCAGCACGATGGCCACATGCAGGCCGGGGTGGATGTCTTTGCGGTATTCTCCTGCCATAGTCCTGATCTTTTCCGTTTCCGGCTGAGGCAAAACAATTTTGATTTTGTTCTACTTTATCATTTGAGGCGTAAAAGCTCAAAGTAGACGTGACTCGGTATTACTCTTCGATGGTATTGGCAGCAGTTGCTGTTCGGCAGGCATGGCAGCGGAAGATATTGCTCTGGTAGCATTTGCGCAGCAGATCGGTTTCAACCTGACCGTTGCCCATGCAGGTTTCCGGACCGGCCAGGCCCTGGCAGGCGACATGAAACAGCAGCGGTTTGAGAAACTTCTCAAACGTCACCTGTTGCTTGGCAGTGAGCAGGTTGACGTCACCATCGTGGTCCAGCAGAAAAGTCCCGACCCCTAACACGGTTCGCGGCAGGTATTGGGTGCCGGCGACGGCGGCTTTGATGTAGTCGGTATCGGCGTTAACCAGGTAATCGAGAAGATTCAGGTCAATTTCTTCCATCGTTGTTCTCCGAAAAAGCGTTATCAGTGGTCAGCTTGGGATTCATACAGGTTGCACGGCGGCATCATGGGCGTAAATGAATCGGATTGCCAGTCTTTTTTATTCCAGACCTCAGGACTATCTCGCCCGCCGCCTTGTGCCGGCCCTTAAATTCGACTTTCATTGCATACTCTGTGGCTGGCTGAGCATCCGGATTTCCCAAACGTTGCGTTCCAGTTGTTCCGTCACGATTTTGATGCCAAGGAAAGTTTTGATGACCTCGATATTGGTGGTGGTATGGAGGGTGGGCGCCATTGTCCTAACGGATCCGCCACCGGCCAGGGCCATGGGCAGCAAGAGCTGGTCGGCCAGATGGGGGCCTACCGGAACGCCTGCCGCCAGGTATTCCATCACCTGGCGACCCGCCTGGCGCGCCACTTTCTCTGCAGTTACCTTGCGCTCCCCGAAACCGGTAAAGATTTCGGTGATATTTTCACTTGCGACCTCGATGGACAGGATGTTGCCGGGCCCTTGGGATTCCGCAATTTCTTCGATACAGAGGTGTTCGTCTCCCCATCCGAGCATATTTCCAATTGTCCGTATCTCACGCTCTGCGATATGTCGCGGCAGCCTTGCCACGGTAGCACAGGCCCGATAGGCGAGAAGATCCCCGCGATGCCGCAGATCGATCGGCTTAAAACAGGATGCTGGTTCGATATGAACCACAAAACGTCCGCCGCCAGCCGGGTAAAAGCCCGGATTTTTGAGGATCGCCGTCACCTTTGGCCCCATGCGCGTTACCAGTGGGAGAAAGGCACGGGCGATAAAATCGAAGGGAGGTGCGAAGGGATTGTGGGTGCCCCCTTCCAGCACTATATTAGAAGCGCCTGCTGCCAGGCATAGTGCCGGCAAAACAGTTTGCAGCACCAAGGTGCAACTGCCGGCAGTGCCCACGCTGAAGTGGTAATGGCCCGGGTGAATGGTTTTCGGAGCAAAGGACAGCTGCAGGGACCCGGGATGATCGCCTTCCACTTCCGCCGCACCGACACTGGCCGCGGCTTGAACCGCGGTAAGATGCTGCCTCATCAGGCCCGGCCTGCGGCGCCGGGAGCGGATGCTGTGTATCCGAAAGGGTTTGCCGGTGACCAGGGAAAGGGCCAGTGAGCTGCGCAGGATCTGACCTCCCCCTTCGCCTTGGGAGCCGTCGATGGTAAGCATGGGCAACTCCTTGCTGTTTACCTCCACGCCTCCGCGCAAGCGCTTGATTTCCTTGGAACCCGTCGGACATTCATGCGGGAGACGCTGATCTGAAGCACCCGATCCTCCCAGCATACTGCGATCCGGGCGAGTTGACCATCCTGCTGGGGTGGTTTTCTCTGTGAGAGAAACAGGGGGAGTTACAGCAATTCCGGGGTAAAGGCTACGACCTCGTCGATGGTTTCTGCATCGGTCAGCAGCATCACCAGCCGGTCAAGTCCCAGGGCGATGCCGGCGGCTTCAGGCATGGCGCCCAGTTCCTGCAGGAATTTTTCCGGCGATGGGTAGGGAGGTTTTCCAAGCTTCTGCCGGGTAGTTTCTTCAGCGGCAAAACGACGGCGTTGCTCCAGCGGGTCGGTCAGTTCCGAGAAAGCGTTGGCCAGTTCAAGCCCGGCGATGTAGAGCTCAAAGCGCTCCGCCACATGGGGACGTTGAGGGTGCCGGCGGGCAAGTGCCGCAAGCGCACCAGGATATTCGATGAGAAAGGTTGGTCGCTGAATCCCAAGTTGCGGCTCGATCTCCAGGGCGATGATTTCGTCGAAACGGTTGTCAGCCAAGGCCTGTTCCAATGATCGGGAGCCGAACCGGTCAAAGGCCTCGGCTACGGTCAGGCGCTCCCAGGGGGAGCTCAGGTTGATGCACTGTCCCCGGTAATGAAGCTTCCCCTCGGGAAGCAGGGCTGCCAGCAGCGTCTCGCAGTGGTCCATCAAGGCATGATAGTCGCAATGAGCGGCGTACCATTCGAGCATGGTGAATTCCGGCAGGTGTCGGGTGCCGCGTTCCTCGGCGCGCCAGCAGCGGCAGAGTTGAAACAGGCGTGGATAGCCGGCCGCCAGCAGGCGTTTCATGCACAGTTCGGGGCTGGTATGCAGAAACCAGCCATCACTTTGCACCGCATCGATATGCGCCTCGGGGGCGTTGCCGGGAAGACGGTGCGGGGTTTCGATTTCCAGATAGTCCTGTGCAAAGAAAAAGGACCGGATCGTTTGTACGATCCGGGCCCTTTGTTCAAGTCTGGGGCGCTTTTTCGACAGCGCCCAGTTGCCTTGCATAATGGTTTATTCCTTTACCCGGGTAACGTAATCACCGGTGCGCGTATCGATCTGGATCAGGGTGCCTGCTTCAACGAAAGATGGCACCTGCAGGTTATAGCCGGTTTCCACTGTGGCCGGCTTGTTGTTGCCGGCGGCGGTGTCGCCCTTGACCCAGGGGTCAGCCATGGTCACGCGCAGGTTGACGAAGTTGGGCAGGGTGATGCCGATGCCGCGATCTCCGAACATCAGGATCTTGACTTCCATATTGTCGACCAGGAAATACTTCTGGTCGCCCAGGGCATCCTCGCCGAGGGTAGTCTGCTCGTAGCTTTTCTGGTCCATGAACACGTAACCCGTTTCATCCTGGTAGAGATACTGCATATCGCGTTCGTCGAGGGCGGCGGGTTCGAAAGATTCACCGGAACGATAGGTGCGATCGAACAGCGAGCCGGTAATCATATTGCGCAGCTTGCACTTGTAAAGGGCCTGGCCTTTGCCCGGCTTGGTGAAATCGAACTGAACGATAACGTGGGGTTCGCCGTCGATCATCAGCTTGGAGCCTTTGCGCAGGTCGGAACAGGTAAGCATGGGACTAATCTCCTCTAAAATTTATAAGCCGCGTGAGCGGCGGATCATCAAACACGGTATTAAAGCACAGGAAAACTGCTGTTGTCATGAAAAAAGTGGCTGGTGGGCCTATCCTTGGGCTCTTCTGCCATGGAAGTCAGGGTTGTGCTGCGATTAAATTCATCATGTTAAATCAATGGGTTAACGATTTTTTAGACCACGGGAGCAGCCGGGGCGGTATAATGTGCAGGTAGTTCCGTTTTCAGGCACCAACGCCAAAGGAGGCTGGTATGAAAACACAAATGACTTGCATCAACGGCGTGGATGTCGAGCAATTGCGCCAAAACATCAAAAATATTCAAAAGGATCCCTCTTTGGCCCGCTGCCAGTTCCGGGCAACCAACCGCTGGCAGGGCGGGGGCTATACGCAGACGGTTATTCATGATTTTCACGGTGCCGGGCAGGAGATCGTGCACAGAAACGATTTCAGAATGGATGCGGATGAACCGCCGCTGCTGCTGGGTGAGGATATCGGTGCCATCCCTGTCGAATATATCCTGACAGCCTTGTCCGCCTGTTTGACGACTTCGCTGGTCTACCATGCCGCGGCGCAGGGTATTGCCATTCATGAAATCGAATCAGATCTCGAAGGCGATCTGGATCTGCGGGGGTTTTTGGGCTTGTCCGACACTGTTCGCAATGGCTACGAACATATCCGAGTCAACTTCCGCGTTAAAGCCGATGCCCCTCAGGAAAAAATCGACGAGCTCATCCAGTTGGCGCAGCAACGCTCCCCGGTATTCGATGTGGTTACCAATCCCATTCGCGTTACCGTCAAGGGTGAAAAAATGCCGGAAACAGCTCATTGAGGTAAATTGTGTTTATCACTGGAAAGCTGATAAACAACAGGGCTTGTGGTGTTTGGCTCACAAGCCCTGTTATTGTTTTGTAACCTGGTGCAACAGAGCTCAGTCCTTGTTTTTGAGCAGGTCCCTGATTTCGCCAAGCAGGATCTCTTCCCTGGACGGGGGGGCGGGGGCCTGCGGCTTGGCTTCCTCTTTTTTGCGTAGCGCATTAATGGCTTTGATCAGCAGGAAGATCGCGAAGCCAATGATCAGAAAGTCACACAGGGTCTGGAGGAATTGTCCGTAATTAAGGGTGACGGCATCAGCGGTGTCGCTGGCCGGTTGCAGGGTCACTGCGAAAGATTTGAAATCCATCCCGCCGAGCAGCAGCCCCAGGGGCGGCATGATGAGGTCGGCCACCAGGGATGAGACAATCTTTCCAAAAGCGGCGCCGATGATGATGCCAACGGCCATGTCGACCATGTTTCCTTTTACGGCAAAAGTTTTGAACTCTTTCAACATGCCCATGAAATTTCCTCCTTGATGGATTGAAGGCTATAAGCCAAGTGGTTCAACAATAACCAGTCAAACGAATTTAAGATTTATTTATAACATATCGGGCGTCGATTTTGTAAAACGCATTTAATGGCAGATGCTGGTCTGTTATCCTTGGTTGAGCCCTGCTCCCTTGCGCTGTATCCGGATATGCCGTATAGAAGTTTGAGATAAGTGGCGTACGACGTCAAACGAGTTGAACCGTGCCGAAAATGCAGGTTGCCGAACCCTGCCGCGGACGATGATGGAGCAGGATTTTCTAAAAGGCCATTTCATGAAACTTACCCTTGTATCCATGCATATTGAACCATCCGCGCGGGCCATGCCGCTGGCTGCGGGGATGTTGGCCGCCAGTCTCAGTCAGGCTTATCCTGCCGGGCTGACAACACGGCTGGCCGATTATTATCTTGGGCAGGATATTGCCGAATGCGCGATACAGGTACTGCGGTACACGCCCGATGTGGTCGGATTGTCGCTGTATGTCTGGAATCGTGAGCCGCTTTTGCTCCTGGCTGCGGAACTGAAGATGCAGCGGCCGCAGCTGGTTATTTTTGCCGGCGGCCCCGAGGTGACGGCCGACCCGGACGGGATCGCGCGGCATGCCGCCATCGATTTTGTGCTGCCGGGAGAGGGCGAAGAGATTGCGGTAGAGGCCATGCAGTTGCTACTGGAGGATTGCCTGCCCGCACATATCGGTGAACGGCTTCATTCTGGACCGGTGGCGGATCTGGCGAGGCTGCCATCCCCATATTTGACGGGGATCCTGCCTCCGCACCAATATCCGGGCATTCTGTGGGAGTTGTCGAGGGGTTGCCCGTTTCGCTGTGATTTTTGTTTTGAATCGCGTGGCAGCGAGCGGGTGCGGCGGTTCCCCCTGGAGCGTTTGCGGGCCGAACTGGAGTTGTTCGCTGAATCCGGTGTCCAGCAGATATTTGTGCTTGATCCCACCTTCAATTACAATCCCCCGCAGGCCAAGCAGTTGTTGCGCATGATGGCGGAGGTGGCACCGGAGATTCACTATACCATCGAGGTTCGCGCCGAGTTTATCGATGAGGAGATGGCGGGACTGTTTGCCGGCATTAACTGTGCCTTGCAGATCGGCCTGCAGAGTGCCGATCCGGTGGTGCTGGCCAAGGTAAACCGAACCATCGATCCGGATGAGTTTGTCGCCCACATTCTGCTCTTGCATGAGGCCGGGGTGATCTATGGTTTCGACCTTATCCATGGGTTGCCCGGCGATTACCTGGACGGTTTTCTCGAAAGCCTTGATTTTGCCCTCGGCCTGCGCCCCAACCATCTCGACATCTTTCCCCTGGCGGTACTGCCCGGGACGCGCCTGGCGGAGACCGCGGATCGATTCGGCTTGCAGCATCAGCCCCTAGCGCCCTATACCCTGATTTCATCCCCGACTTTCAGTGCCGACGATATGAACCGTGCCGCGCGCATCGCCCGGGCCTGCGATCTGTTTTACAATCGCGGGAGGGCGGTGCCCTGGTTCGACTTGATGCTGGATAACCTGGAGATCACGCCGGTGCAATTTTTTTCCACGCTGGCCGATCAGGTGCCCGTTTCGGATCTTGCCGGGGTGGATCTCATCGACTGGCAGCAACAGATTCTGGCCGGGATGTTTCAGGTCCAGGACAAGTTGGTGGCCGCTGCCCTGGCGGTGGATGTTGTGGCCTGGTTCGGCTATTCATCGGCGTTGCTGTGCGGAGAGCTCGGAGAAAACTGCTTGCCGGCGGAACCAGGCCGGCTTTATCTGAATCCAGATAGTTGTTTCGTATCTTTCGGACGGGATCCCGAGGCGATGCTGGAGAAGCTGGAGATGGGAGTGGTCGATCTGGAAGTGGTGGCGATGCTGGTGCCCGACGACCCCTGCGAGGTGATGCTTTACCTGCACGAAGGGAGCGTCGCCCTGGGGGTTTTTACATCGCAGGAACTCGCCTGGCTCAAAAGTCTGGGCAACGACGGGGTCAGGCCTGCCGATACGGAGCTAGCCGCGTTTTGTGATGCCGCCCTGGCGGAAGGCCTGGTCCTCTTATCCTGAACCGGGGGGGCGGGACTTCAGGCCTGTTTGACCCGCACCAGGTAGTTGCGGGTTTCTTCGGGCAAACGGTCCAGTCCGTAGCGATCGACGTTACCCATGCCCCAGTTGTAGGCGGCCAGCGCGTGGTCCAGATCACCGTTGTAACGGTCGAGAAGTTGCCGCAGGTAACGGGTGCCGGCCATGATATTCTGTTCCGGATCAAAGGGATCGGTGACCCCCAGATCCGCTGCGGTTCCCGGCATGAGTTGCATAAGGCCCTGGGCTCCCACAGGCGATACCGCCCGGGGGTTAAAGGCACTTTCGGTGCGAATCACCGAGCGAATCAGCCCAGGTGCTACGCCGTGGTTGGCGGCTGCCTGATTTATAAGGTGTTCCACCTCAGGCGACTTTCCTTGCCTGGTTGTCGGCACAGGGGGGATTATTCCTGTCATGGCGCTGCCAGATGGCGGGGAGCTGTCAAAAATCCGTCTGTCGGCCAAACCGGACAAGCTTGCTCCACTGGCCATGGGTAAGGCCTCCAGCATCGCGCTCAGCCCCGTATCCTCCGATTCGTCAAACAGGCTGCGGGCCAGTTCCAGCTGGCACATGTGCATCCGCAGCCTGGCTTGCCGGGCCGCCAAAGCCTGGGGGGATTGCTCAGCCAGGACGTTTTGCAACCGATCCTCGAAACCATTCGACGTTTTTTTGTCGACGGCGGGTCGGGGCGGGGTCGGCGAACCGATGGACTCAATTTTGATGCTCATGACGACCTCCTGGTGCAAAGTATTATGCTGTACAGGGGCAAAGGGTTGCAGCTTGTATGCCGAGGTTGCCATTCTTGCCTTATATATGGCTGGTCGGGATCCTGTCCTTTCTCTACCCATTCTGATCTATTTTTCCTGCAGCCCATAGGATGTGCTGAGGAACGAAGCGCATCGATTTTGACGTGGTCGTTTTCTATCCCACCCCAAGACCGCGGGGACGCGCCCCCGCCCGGCGCCTTGCTTTTTGTCCAAGCCAACAAAAGTAAGCAAAAAATGGCTTTCCCTGCGGGGGGCATGTGGTCGCGAAGGGGGGCGGATTCCACAATGGTTGTGCCGATCCCTCATACCGCTGATTTCTTGGGGCTGTCTCTTCTGCGCGCGTTGATTGCTTGAGATGGCCGTTGCCCTTATGGCGAAACGGGCGTTAAGGTGCTGTTGAGTGAAAAGCTTTAACAAAATCTCTAGAAAACCGGGTTGTCGGTGTGCCCTCGCCAGCAGCGACGGTGTTGCCAATAGCTTTTTTCAACGGTTATCTTTGCGTGGTCCGCCTGCATTTTTTGTCGAAGGGATAATCTCGAACAAGGTGATTTCCGGCGGTGCGCCGATGCGCATGGGGGGACCCCAGCTGCCCGTACCGCGGCTGGCGTAGAGATGTCCGCCACCCTGCAATGGATAAAGGCCGTTTTGCATGGGGTAGACAAGATGCGTGAGCAGGTTAAAGGGGAAGATCTGGCCGCGGTGGGCATGACCGGACAGCTGCAGGTCAAACAAGCCTATGTGTTCCGGAGCGACAACCGGTCGGTGTTTGAGCAGGATTCGAAATAGCTCTGCATCCTGTGCATTCGGGATAGAGGGTTCGTGTGAGTGCCGATTGACCGCAGGATCATCCACGCCGGCGAGCAGCAACCGATCGCCTACCGTGACGGATCGATTGCGCAACAGTGTGAATCCGCTGCGCTGCAGAAAATCAAGGGAAGGTTGCAATCCGGCATAAACCTCGTGGTTGCCGGTGATGGCAAATTTGCCCAAGGGCGGATTGATGCCGCGCCACATGTCGGTCAGGCCGTTGAGGTGGTCCAGTTGCGCATCGACCAGGTCGCCGGTGACCACCAGCAGATCCGGTTGCAGTTGCTGCAGGATGTCTATGACCGGAGTCAGGGTCTTTTCCCGGTGCAGAAGTCCAAGGTGCAGGTCGGAGATTTGCGCCAGGCGTATCGGGGTGGTGCCGGCGGGCAATTTGTCAGTGACCAGGATGATGCGTTCAACGCGGAGGTAAGCGGCCTCGTAAAATCCATACATGCCCGCGCCAAGGATACAAGCCAGGACGATGGTTGCGCAGGCCGGACCGCGCACGGTCAGGCGCGGCAAGGTCGGCTTCAGGCGGCGCAGGACCCGGGCCAGCAGATCCCAGCACCCCAGGGGCACCAGCATGCTGAAGCCGAGAAACACCAGACCCATCCAGCTGTAGCTGATCCAGGCCAGGGCGCGGGCGAATCCGGGGTAGCCCTGATGATCGAGCAGTCGGACGGTTACCGGGGCAACGATCATTATCCCCATCCAGATCCTGCTGACCATGGGCAGGTAGCGGACTCCGATCAGCAGGGGCTTGACCCCCCAGTAGACCAGAGCGTGCATGGCGCCATACAGGCATATGAAAGTCAGTACAAACAAAATCATGCGTATCTCCATGTCACGCTTATTCTGTCAATCCCGACAGGGTAAGGTGCCTGCTGTCGAATGGTCCCGGCACTCACGCAAGAGGCCGTTTCCGGATGGACACCAATTAGCGGCATAGGCTCATTTCTGGCAAAACAGGTACCCGGCAAGGCCGATCAGGACTACGGCGAAGATCTTTTTGAAACTTGCCGTCGGTACATGCTCCAACATGCGTGCACCCAGTTGCGCGCCCAGCACGCCGCCGGCACCGAGCGCCAACCCGACCCGGTAATCGACGTTGGCCAATTTGTTGTGGGCCAGCAAGGCCGATACGGAAATGATCAGAATGGCCAGAAACGAGGTGCCCACCGCTTTTTGTGCCGAATAGCCCAGGAACAGAAGCAGTGGAACCATCAAGAACCCGCCGCCAAGGCCGGTAAACGACGCCCCGACGCCGACCAGAATGCCGAGCAGACCCAGGAAAAGATGTTGTAATGTCATGGTCGATGCCTCGGTTATTGGATGGGCCGGGGCCGCCAGGCTTCATCCACCACAGTCACCCGGTCCAGAAAGCCATAAGAGACCATGGTCATTTTGACGGTATCCTTGGCGACGGATGCGACCAGAAAATTGGTGAAATCCAGATCGCTGAAGCGTTCGGCATTTTGTTCTTCGGTGTAATACTGCTGATCCTGCAACGCCCTGGAAACAGCCTCTTGGTGAGCGCTGAAATCGGGGTTGGTATACGCGGCGTACCCGAGAGCCCCTGCAATCACCAGCAACATGAGTTTGTTCACGGTGTTAATTCCTCCTTTTCATCCTGCAATTCGACCTGGCGGCAGCCGGGGACGGCTGGATTTTGGGTCATCCCCCAGACTCGATGAGCCAGCCCGGAAACCGATTCCATGATAAGGCTTATTCATGGGCGTGGCCAGAATATTTTTCGGTGACCGGACCAGACGCCCTTGGGGTGGAGGGTCATGGTATATTGCAACTGTAAGAAGAATGGTCCCCGGGAAAAGGAGTTAAGCCATGCGCGGCCGAGAATGCGGAATTTTGCTGGTGTCGGTTATGTTAGGCGTTGGGTCGGTGCAGGCGGCCTCGGAAGTGACTGTCGACTGGGAAACCGGTGAGATGGAAGTTCGAAAAGAAGACCCGCCGGAGGTTCAAGAAGAGCGACAGGCGCAAATCCCCCCGGCTGTTGCGTGGGAAAAGGATAGAAACCGCCTGCGGTCCATCATCAAAACCCAGCAGGCGATTATTTTGAAACAGCAGGAAAAATTGCAGGAGCAGCAGGCGGTCATTCGCCGCCAGAATAATGTCATTCGAGGCCTCGAGCTGTTGCGGCGACAGGGGAAGTGACTGCAGCGGACGGATGCCCAAGGTCGTGGACTCTGTTCAGGAACCTGTCGGACTATCCGGGCTGCATGATTTGAGAAAGTGTTTTTCAATGGGGGGATTTTTTACTTGTGCATGAAATTGAAAACCGTTATCATTCTTGCCGTCTCATTTTGTTTGGGAAGGTGATCGTGCTCCCTTTCGCACTGCAGGGCTGCTTACGCCCGTTGCGATGATCGGGCCGGACTTCCCGTTTACTGTTATGACTTGTCATTCTGGAGGCTCCTCATGTCGATCATGCTGATCGGCGCCATGCGCTGGTTTTCCGCCGTCACCGAAGAAATTGGAAGTCCGGAGATTCGCAATCTGTATTTTTACAATTCCGCGATGCGTCAAGGCCTTAGCGGGCCAGTTCTGTCGCTTTTGCCTTTCGTCGACCTGATTGTTTTCGACGCTTCCGCTTACCGATCCCATCGACTGGAGCCTTTGCGTCGGGAGGCGGAAAAACTGAAAATCCCCTTTGTTTATGAACGTTGAATATGAAATGCGGTTCAGCAGCGTAAAGCTGCTGCATGCTTTTAAAAGGAGGAACAGGTGTTAATTCCGCTAACAGAAATGTACTTGGGGGAAACCGCGGAAATCTGTGTCTTTACGGAGGATTCACCAAGCCTTAACAGGCTCAAAAGCATGGGGATGCGAGAAGGGAAGCTGGTCGATCTGCTTCACTACGACCCCGTCGCAAGCAAAAAAATGGTGGTCGGCATCGACAACAGTCGCCTCGCCTTCCCCGTAGCCCTGGCAGAGGGGATCCTGGTGCGTCCCCTGAAGAATTATTTCGAGACATTGAAAAACCTTGCCCATTTCGACCAGCTCACCGGATGCCTGAACCGGCACGCCGGCGGTCGCCTGCTGCAGGAGGAAGTAGACAAATGCACGGCCCTGCGGTTGCCGCTGGCGGTTCTGCTGGCCGACATCGATCACTTCAAACTGATCAACGATGCCTTCGGTCACCCCGCCGGCGATGAGGTCCTCAAGGGCTTCGCCCGGCTTACGCAGGGGATTTTACGTCGCTCCGACGCCATTTGCCGTTGGGGAGGCGAAGAGTTTCTCATCCTGCTGCGGGGGACTATTCCCAATGAGGCCGCCGCCATAGCCGAGAGGATCCGGCGACAGATAGAGTTGGCCATTTTCCCCCCTCTGCCTGCCGACCGAAACGTTACTGTAAGTATCGGCGGTTGTGCTGCGCCACCATTCACGGGGCCGGAGAATCTGATCTCCCAGGCCGATGCCCTGCTCTACAGGGCTAAGAACGAGGGGCGAAACCGGGTGAGATTATGCTGACGCTGCAAGGTTGGACTCAGCAGCCGGGTACTACCGCAGCGGTATCGGGAGTGAACGATGTTACAGGAGCGCAGGCCGGGATGGTCTACTTCCATCAGTTCGCCGAATCCCTCGGCAATACCGTGGATGCCAAGGATCCCCTGACCTTTAACCATTCGCAGGAGGTAGCCCAGATCAGCCAAGTCATGGCCCGCGCCATGGCGCTTTCAGAAAGTACAGTGGATCTGATCCATCTTGCCGGCCATCTCCACGATATTGGCAAGATTGGCATACCCGACGCCATTCTGAAAAAACAGGGCAGGTTGAACCGGGAGGAGTGGGCGTGGATCAAAAGACATCCGGAGATGGGGGCCAAAATAGTCCGTCCGGTGACGTCCTTTGGTGTGAAAGGTGGGGTAGCGACATGATCCTGTATCACCACGAGGCCTTTGACGGCACGGGATATCCTTTTGGCTTGCGCGGCGAAGAGATCCCCCTCGGCGCCAGAATCATCGCCGTCGCCGACACGCTCTCTGCCATGCTGCAGGACCGGCCTTACCGCCCGGGAACCGACATCGATCAGGCCCTGACGGAGATCCGCCGCTGCGCGGGGCGTCAATTCGATCCAATCGTGGTGGAGGCATTGGGAGCCGTTATCGGCCGCGTTTCCCGATTGCTTGCCACTGGCTTTCCCAGCTGGGTCAAGTGACAGGGGCGGCGGGTCCGTGCCGGTCGCGGCTCTGACCCTTGACTTTGAAAATATCTGCTCTCGGGTTGGTAAAAGCGTTGAAATGCTAAAAGCTTACAGCGGTGAACTGGTCCTGTTGAGAGTGGACAGGTTCCGCATTGCCATCGGCCGTGGGATGGCGACAAAAATCATTGCGAGGAGGCAGGTATGAATTTGGCCAAGCTCAAACCCGGCGAGAAAGGAACGATCGTCGCTATCGGCGTCATGGGCGCAATGAAGCGGCGGCTCATGGACATGGGGGTGCTGATAGGAGAAATGGTCGAAGTGGTGAAGGTTGCGCCTTTGGGCGACCCCATGGAGGTGACGGTGAAGAGCTACCAGCTTTCGCTCCGCAAACAGGAAGCGGCGGGGATCCGTGTGGAGGTCGAAAAATGACAGGGCTTGCGGCATCGATCGATAACCTGAGGGCCCATCGAGGTCTGCAGCCATCCCATCCGCCTTCGGTTAAGAGCCGGCCGGTGGTAGTGGCGGTGGCCGGCAATCCCAATGCCGGTAAATCGACCTTGATCAATGCCATGGCCGGTACCCGGTTACATGTCGGAAACTGGTCCGGCGTGACGGTGGAGAAACGAGAAGCACAGTTCGCCTTTGCCGGTCGCCAGGTTCGATTGGTCGACCTCCCCGGCACTTACTCGTTCTCCCCTTATACCCAGGAGGAGATTATCGCCCGGGACTACCTGGTCCAGGAGAAACCCGACCTGGTAATCAACGTGGTCGACGCCACCAACCTGGAGCGCAATCTTTATCTGACGGTCCAGTTGCTGGAACTGGGCATACCGGTGGTCATGGCCCTCAATGTGGTCGATGAAGCCGAAGCCAAAGGATACCGGATCGATTTCGCAGGCATCGAGAAGATGCTGGGGATTATGGTCGTCCCCACAGCCGCCACCCTCAACCGCGGGATCAAGGATCTCTTGCGGGCTGTCCTTCAAACCGCCGATAGCCCGGAGCTTTATCAGCCGAAGCAGCTGGATTACGGTGAGGACATAGAAGCAGCCGTGGCGAGAATGACGGCCATGGTCCGCAACCACTATCCGTTACTGGTTAGCAAATACCCTCAGCGTTGGCTCGCCTTCAAGCTGATGGAAGGGGACCGTGAAGTCGACAGGGAAATAATCGCCGCCCCCGCTGATCTATTCGACGACCCACGGCAACGCCTTTTGCGAACCCATGGTGAGGACATTGAGTCGCTGATGACCGATGCCCGCTATGCCCTTGCCTCCAGGCTTTCACGCGAGGTGCTGCAGAAGCCGGCGATCCGGCGGATAGAGTTGACCGAAAAAATCGATCGCATTGTCCTCAACCGGTTCCTCGGCATCCCGCTCTTTCTGGCGGCAATGTGGCTGGTTTTCAAGCTTACCTTCGATATCGCCACGCCCTTCGCTGATTGGCTCAACAGCATGATCACCGGCCCCTTCAGCCGATGGGTTGGGGCGGGTTTGGGAATTCTCGGAGCACCGGACTGGACGGTGTCGCTGGCCCTCGATGGCGTGATTGCAGGAGTCGGGTTCGTGCTGGTGTTCGTCCCGGTCATTTTCGTCATGATGTTTTTTATCACTTTTCTCGAGGGGAGCGGCTACATGGCCCGAGTCGCTTTCGTCATGGACCGGGCGATGCATGCCATTGGTCTGCACGGCAAGAGTTTCATCCCGATGCTGCTTGGCTTCGGCTGCAATGTTCCTGGAATTTATGCCACCCGTACTCTGGAAAATTCCCGCGACAAAGCCCTTACCGCGTTGCTGCTGCCTTTGATGTCTTGTGGGGCGCGTCTGCCGGTTTATGTCCTTTTCGCCGGGGTCTTTTTCACCAATCCCGGCGCAGTGATATGGTCCCTTTACGTGCTGGGGATTCTGCTCGCTATCCTGATGGGGATGGTCTTCAAAAAAACTCTGTTCCGTGGCGAGACGCCGATGTTCATCATGGAGCTGCCCCCTTACCGGATGCCGACCCTCAGGAGCATGCAGATCCACACCTGGGAGAAAGGGAAGCACTTTCTGGTCAAAGCCGGGACCTACATCCTGGCCGTTTCCATCTTCGTCTGGTTCCTCTTGAACCTCCCCTGGGGGATAGAGAACAAGCGCGACTCGTTTCTCGGCAAGACCGGGGCCGTCGTCGCTCCGGTCCTGGAACCGCTTGGTTTCGGCACCTGGGAGGCGGCCTCTTCGCTCATCACCGGGGTGATTGCCAAGGAGATCGTTGTCGGAACCATGGGTGAAATTTACTCGCCGGAAACGGCTGAGCTGCAGGCGGGACCACCGTTGAGCCTCACCGAAGATCTGCAGCAAATCATCGTTTCTTTGGGCGGCGCCTTCCAGGACGCGGGGACCAACGTGGTGGCCACTTTCGGGATCAGCAGTCTGGCAGTAGTGGATACGGAGGCGCAAACTACCCTCAAATCATCGGTTCGCAAGGCCTTCACCCCGCTGTCCGCCTACGCCTTCATGGCCTTCGTCCTGCTCTACACACCGTGTGTGGTAGTGGCGGTCGTTATGCGCCAGGAATTCGGTACCTGGAAGTGGGTCGGGATCGGCTTCTTTTATCAGACCGCTCTCGCGTGGAGCGTGGCTCTGGTGATCTATCAGGGGGGCCGTTTGCTCGGCCTGGAGGGCTGACATGAGTGCTGTCGATATGTTCTGGATGGCGCTGACTCTGGCCGGTGCGGGGTATCTTTTCTACCGTTCGTTCTGGAAGCAGAAAGGGACTTGCTCCGGCTGCGACCAGAGCAACTGTCATAAGAAATAGCCACCTCCGGCGGCAGGGGGCGCGATCCCGGCCAACCCGCGGATAGTCATGTCGGGAACGAACGGCACCTTGGCAAACCGGACCTGATTCGTGTTCATCCGGAAACTATGGATCGACACGGAGTAGTTTTCATATGGGAAACGAGCAATTTTTCCCAAGGTCAAGGAAATCAAGCGCTTGCACGGAGGCGTAGATGTCTACGCCGCACACGCAAGCGTGCGGATTGACGCAGAGATTGGGGAAAAGGGCCGGTTCCGGATGAAAACTAATTCATGCTCGGCAGGCTTTCAATGATATGTTTCGACATGACGTGTTTGGATGCGTTGTAGGATGATTCCGGCGAAACCAGTCCGACGATAAAGTATGCGGCATCTTCCATTGGGGTAACGAAACCGACCAGGCGCCGCTTGTTGAAGTCCAGGTCGATCCACAAAAGGTTTCCGGCCTCGGGGTCGATGCGCTCCAGCTGGTCCATGGCATAAATCATTTCCGCACCCGTGCACTCAAAGCCGTGGCCGGGGATACGTCCCCGGGTGGCAATGATGAATCCCTGGGAATCGACAACGAAGGCAGCTTCCGCACGGGTTATGCCGATACACCAGGCGATGCAGCTTTCCCAGTCGGTAAAATTCTGCTGCGGTGGCGCCACGACCATTTCCTGGCAATCTTCGCTGCCGGTAGGATTTGGTGCGGCTGCCGGCAATTCAGCGGGAATTGCCCTTTTTTGCTGGGTCAAACGCACAAAATTTTGCGGCTCGCTCTGGGGCCGGTGGGCAGGCCCCGACTGTTTTTTCGGGACAAGGGTGGCGAGGATCTGTTGTGCGTACAGCAGGTTATACGAGTTCACGTTGTGGTCTTTCATCTTCGACTCCCGTATCGCCACCCAAATCCTGGATGATGGTTTTGATTTCCGTGGCCAGTATTTCGAATCTCTTGGCTTCTGGTGGACATCTGCCGGGCAAAAAAGCGACAGGGACTCCTTTTTCACTGGCAAGGTGAAAAACCTCGGCGCGCGGTATGTACGTTTCCATCACTCCGGGAAGTGACGACCATGCGGTGTTCATGATGGTGAACGAAACATCCATGTTCAATTGCACCATGATCGCCAGGATGCCGAGCAGTTCCAGACCCGGGTTTTCATTTTCCTTGACGTGTTGAAGCACGTGCAGGGATTGAGATATGGCCCGCAATGCGAGGGGTTCCGCCTGCAGGGGGAGCAACGTGTGCGTGCTGACCGCCAGCGCTGCACGGGTGACGGATCCCAGCCCGGAAGGGGTGTCGATGATGATGTAGCGGAATTGCTGTTCCACTGCAGCGATGATTTCCTGCAGCGCGGTGGAGCAGCGCAGCACATTCTCGTAGATTTCGATGTCCAGTGGGTCGAGGCATCCCCTCGGCAGGATGGATAGATGCGGCAGCTTGGTTTGCATGATGACATCCTCAAGCTGTATTTCGTCAACAATATGTTCCGCCAGGCCGCGCCAATCCGTGTCGCCGCGCGCCAGGGAAAAGCCGATGGCGCCGAGGGGATCAACGTCGATGAGCAAGGTGTCATCCCCGGCTTCGGCCAAGGCAACGGCCAGGTTAAGGGCAACAGTGGTTTTTCCTGTGCCGCCTTTTGAACTGACTATGGAAATTATATTTGCCATTTCTTCACCACATATCAAGAAGCGGGTTGTATCCGGGAAACAGCGTAGGGTTCCAGGCCGGATTTCGCTATTGGTTTATCGTGTTCAACATCCCCAAGCCGGGCACCTGTTCCAGGACCATATGGACTGCTGCAAAACAGCGATCCGTGTGGAATGACCGTTGACGAAATAGCCTTTGGCACCCTGTTGGGAGGCTGGTGCAGGTTACTTGCCGGTCACGATAAATTCTCCGTAGGCATCTCCCACTTCAATTCCTTTGGTCTGTTTGCAGACAAAAGTGTCCATGCCATCCGGATAGGGCGCGGCGTAGGCAAGCTCGAAGAAGGCCTGATTCAGCCCCTGCAGCATGTAGGCGCGCAATCCGTCGCCTTTGCTGTCGGCTTCGTAATAATCAAAGGCGCGGATAATCAGTTTTTGACCTTCCTTCAGCTGAACGATGCCCGATTTTGCCCACCCCCAGGCGGTAAAGGCCGCATAGGCTCCGCGCAAGATGTCCTTTTCTTCTTCGGTGACCATCGGCATTACCACATCGCTGAAAATTTCAGAGGTGATGATGCCGCAGCCGGTGTGGTAGCCGCATTCGTAGGCGGCTCTTACCAACCCAGCCTCGATCTCGGTTTTTCGTTCGGGGGCGGCGGCAAGCAGCCTTTCCGCCAGGGTGTTGAGCAGTGACACCGGCAGGAGATTGACCAGTACTTCGTATTCGGGAATCAAACCTTGCTCGTTGCTTTGCACGGTGACCTTGGCAAGCGCCTTGACCACGTCGTTTCGCATGACCGTCATGTGGATCTGTCCTCCTTGTTCAAGCTGCCTTGACGACGAAAACGCTTTGTTCTTCGCCTGTAACAATGCCGGCAGTTTCAGTTACCGAAAAACTTCTGGGGGAGCGATTGAAAATTGCGGCAAACAGGGCCGCCACATAACCGCGAGTGAAATGGTTGATCGGTTTGGGATGTTTCCCCCATTTTCTCAGCCAGCCTTCATCAATATGGGAATGGCTCAGTTTGGCTTCTCCACATTGATCATTGCCACTGATGGTCATTTTCCCCAGCCCGAAAGTGGAGAAATATTCTGTGCCCACCATCCCCTTGTCCTTGGTGTCGGTGATGCCGTTTTTCTGGAAGTAGTCCTCAAGCAGTACCCGCATGGTGTCTTCCACGGTATCGGCCAGAATCTGAGGCCCGTTGATATCGTCCAGGTCTTCCACCAGCTTGGTTATGAGTGCCAGGTAGTGGTGGGAGTGCATGACCACCGGGTGGCCGTTGAGGTAGTGGCGATAAGTATTTTCATCAAGGGTGAAATCGAGTTTAAGCGGCATTGCGTGCTCCTCCTAGAAAGACATGCCAAGCTCTTGGAACAGCTTTTTGGTTTTGTGGCGGATGATTCCCAGCTTGGAAGCGTCTGGCGTAACGATGGCCGCGATGGCATCCCCTACCGGTTTGCACATAATGACTGCACGCCCGTATTCGATGAACATGTCCTGGTACTGGTTGACATTCAATTCCGAGCCCATTTCCTCGATGCCGTTGACCGCGTGGGCGAGGGACGCCCCGAGTTCGTCGATATTGACGCGGGCGCTGCTGCCGGCGGATTCGATGACGAAGCCGTCGCGACCCACCACCACCACCGCATCGATGCCGGAAATTTCCAGCAGATCATTCATTACGGCTGTTGATTCTCTTGGTTCCTGTTCCATGTATGTGCTCCCTTCCTCAATCTTTGGTGCGCTGTGGGGTGTAAAACGATTGGTGTGGTTTTCCTGCAGAACAATGGCTTCAAGGATGGCGTGCTGGACGGACAGGCCGATGTCTGTTTCCGGGGGGGTGATGCCCGGCAAAAAGTTAAAGGAGCCCTTTTTCCAGTTGAGCATATCGGCAAAGCTCTCCAGCCCGCATCTCTCAGGGGATTTGGCTGATAGTACCTCGCCCTTGCCAAAATAGATCATGCCCTCTTCGTTTTCCGGCAGACGTAATATTTTGATAGCGCCGCTTTCGGCGCTTGCTGCCAGAAACTGCAAGAGGTCGGTGATGGTGGTAAGAGACAAATTGCCTCTCAACCCTCGATCATCAGGATCTCCTGTTATCATGGGACCGTAGAGCCCAGGCATAGTTAACCATCCTCAATATGAAGGTGTTCAAAGGTGCTTTACGCGGCTGCCTCCAAGCGATGAGGCAGCTTTGCGAGAATTCTCATTGATGTCTCGTGTTTGATGGAGGGACTGATGCCTTAGCCGAAAACCAGCATGGTTGAAGTCTGGTTGATATGGCCGATATATTGTTCTCCATAGGTACTGAATCCGACCGTGGGAATATCGGCAAAGAGTTTGCCGTATTCGCCGGTAAGATTCTGTTGGCGTAAATCAAGAGTACGCAGAATGCAGTCGAAATCGATGATTCCGGAAATGTTGCCGAGTTCCTTTTGTGCCTGAGCAATCGCATGACGGGTGTCGCCGATCATATCGGTAGATTCCAGCAGGGACAGTTTCATGCCTTCCTTGACACCGCAATAGAAACACATGGCGTCTCCCTTGATGCGTTGCGGGCTGCGGACGTAGGGTTCTCCTTCGACGACGAGTCCGATAGGGTTGCGCATAAAATGCTGACTTACTTCGCTGACCGATACACCGATGGCTTCGGCGTAGGCCTGGGTGGCTGGCTTGTCGTTGAACTGCAGAACTTCGCGATTGGCTTCGTCGGCCTTGGTTACTTTGAGGGTTTTGCCCAGGAACCGGAAACTCTGAGTTTTAATGAAAGAAAACCCGATGCCAGGTTTGAGCAGCGTAAGTACCGCGGCATCGGCGTAGCAGTTGCCGTTTGCATACACATGCGTGCCTGAAAATTGCAGGTCGTCGGCGGCCGAACCGCCGATAAAGGGTACGTTGGTCAGGTCGCCGAGGGTTTCGATGAATTTTTCCTCGACTCCGGCCAGCCCGTCGATCAGCAGAATGCCCACGTATTTAGCTGGGTCCATCGCACCGACAGATTGCCCGAAGTGGGTCTCGAAATTATGGAAGGCTTGTTCGATGGAGGTGCGTTGCCGAAGATTCTGAATGACTTCGATTTTTACGTCCTGCGCCGCTTCGGCGGAAAACGCCATGGCCACGACAGAACCGGAAAGCATGTGGCCGCTGGTAATTTCCCCCGCTGTCGAGCAGCCGAAAACCTGTGCTTTGGGGAAACCATCGTGCATGTGCCGACTGATGCTCGCGGGGGCATGTTGCATGGAAGCGAAAAAAATCACCAGGGCGGGTTGCATGTCGGCAAGTTGCTCCTGAAGCTCTTTAACGCATGCTTCCGTGGAGGGGTGCTTTGAAAACGCTGTTTTGATGGCTCCGGTGGAGGCCTTCGGAGTGGTCGGTGAAACAGTATCGCCGGTGGTTACGCAAAAGATCTGCTTCATGCCTTCAAGCTTGGCGATGATGGCGGCATCATCATCCGATTGCGCTGTGTATTTGGCCGGGTTGATGCCTTTGAGGATCATTTTGGTTTTGATGACCCGCTCCATCATGGGATTGTCTTTTGCCGTGTGATCGATGATGAAGTCGATCATTTGCCGGATTTTCCCTGCCATGAAACACCTCCTGAAATGAGTTCATATCAGCCTGGTTCAGTCCGAAGAAAGGTGATGCGTTCGGACTGAAACGCATATTGTGAAGATAATGCGGAAATTCAAGGGCGGTCTTTGGCTGTTTGTTGAAGTTGTGTGGAGGGAGTCAGCTTAAGAAAACCACAATGAATTTTTTAAATTGCAAGATGGTAATATAATAACTTCAATATTCATGTCAATATATTAAATTACAAAATTTAACAATGTTCTATTTGTTCAACTGAGGTCCATCCGGAAACTAAGGATGAAAACTAACAGGTGATGAGGTCGATGCCAAATAGAGTTTTACTGGGTAGGGCCGGATGGCTTGGCACGGAAAAAAGAGCGGGCTTCCACCATGAATGCCGTGAAATCGGTTTCCAGCCCTTGGTGGTGCCGCAATAATTCGTCTTTGCCGCTACCCAGGAGGTTGGGGCGGCTTAGCCGAGCAGCCAGGCGTTGCAGGACGTTTTCGATATGGTCGAGGTTGCGCAGTGCGACAAGCCAGTTCGTGGCCAGCATGCGTGGGAGATTATTTTGCAGGCGGGGTGGGAGCAGGGGCTGGTTGGCCTTTAACAGGAGATGAATGGAAGCGGCGAATTCCTCCAGCGGCTGGTCGTGGTAGGCTTCCCAATTTCGGGCCAGAAAGTGGTCGTAGGCCATGTCGACCAGAATGCCGCGACAATGACGCAGGGCTGGATCCAGGCGTCGCTTGCTGCGACGAAAGGCAGTCGCGGTCTCGGCAAAGCTGTCGAGCTGCCGGTGATGAGTGATGCCTTGGCGAATCCTGTCAGGCAGGCGTCGGTCAAGGGGGCCCTTGACATAATCCCCGAGCAGGGCGCCCAGGCGGGCGTCAGGGTGCGGTTCAACCAGGTAAAGATGCAGCAGGTGGTTCAAACAAAGTATCCCGTTAGTTCGTGTCCATCCGGAAACTATGGATGAAAACTAGTTCGTTTATGTCATGGTTCCGGCCGTGAAAGGCTGGCGGTGTCTCAAATTCCACAGGGCATGCTAACAGGTTTTTCTTGCCCATGTCCAGTGGTTCAGAATTTTTCAGGAGTCCGTCGGATGCAGGAAGGAATCTGCTGCGGAGTTCATGCAACGCCGTTGCCAAACAATGGTGAAATGGTCTATGTATGTATTTAACGATGGGTCACAGGGATTTTCGAGGTCAGGAGCTGTGCCGCCGACCTGATGGTTTTGACTTTATTGAAGACAGGGAAAAACGATGGTAAAAAGTACACGTCTTGCAGATGAGTTTGCGCGACAGGCCGGCATTGCCAGCCCGTCTTTCCGGGAAGGGGAAATATCCCGATATCTGATCGAGCGCTTCGAGCGTCTCGGCATGACGGTGGTCATGGATGACGCCGGGCCCAAGGTCGGTAGCGAATGCGGTAATCTTATCGCGACATTAGCCGCTTCCGGCAAGGACTGTGAACCGCTGTTGCTGTCAGCCCATATGGACACGGTGGTACCGGCTGACGGTGTACAGCCGGTGCTCAAAGACGGCGTATTCACCAGTGCCGGGGATACTATCCTCGGTGCTGACGACAAGGCGGGGTTGGCGGAAATCATCGAGGCGCTGGAGGTGGTGAGGGAGCAAAATATCCCCCATGGGCTGATCGAGGTGGTGATCACCATCTGCGAAGAAAAAGGTCTGCTCGGCGCCAAGCACCTGGACTATTCCAAAGTTGTTTCCAGGCGTGGCCTGGCCTTGGACACCTCCGGTACCGATCGGGTGATTAACACCGCGCCGGCGGCCAATAAAATGCGCATCGTGCTCACCGGCCGCGAGTCCCACGCCGGCATTGCGCCTGAAAACGGGGTGTCGGCCATTGTCGCCGCTGCCAGAGGGATCGCAGCCATGCGCCTGGGACGTGTCGACCGCCAAACCACCGCCAACATCGGCACCATTCAGGGTGGGCAGGCGACCAACATCATCCCGCGGCAGGTGATTCTGGAAGGTGAAGCGCGCAGCCACGACCCCGTCAAACTCCAGGCACAGACCGAGCACATGATTGCCTGCCTGACGGATGCGGCAAGGAGTTCCGGGCAGGTCATCAACGGCGAGTCGGTGAGTGTAACGATTGAAACGGAAGTCCTGAGCGACTATCCCTGCATGGCCGTGGCCCCGGGTGCCGGTATCCTTCAGCTGGTGGAAAAAGCCGCTCAGCATCTGGATCGCACCATCGAATTACGCGATGGCGGTGGTGGCAGCGATGCCAATATCTTTAACGGTCACGGAATCGAAACAGTCATTATCGGTACCGGCATGACCGATGTGCATACCATCAACGAGTCGGTGCGGGTCGCTGATATGGTGCGGGTGGCCGAACTGTTGGTCGAAATCATTCGTCTGGCCTGACCGGGCGGGTTCCGATTTCGATCACATGGGTGGCGCCGATTCATCGTTCCTCCGGGCTTTTTTATTTGCTCCTGGCAGGTGGTGAGAGCTTGTGCCGCGGCCCCGCCTATTCCCGAGCATTTCACTGAGTTGCCGGGCGATGCCAGGAGTCTGTCGACAGACTCCTGGATCCCCTGACGCAGCCCAGTGGTTCGGGACTGTTTCCCCCGATTGAGATATTCCAGCCTTTTATGATCCCGAATCCAAAACAACTCCCTATTGATGCAGTGCTCGACGATGTGTGTCGCGCGCTGCGTCTCAATCAGGCAGCAGTGCTGCAAGCGGCACCGGGGGCCGGTAAGACCACCCGTGTGCCCCTGGCGTTGCTGGAGGAACCATGGTTGGCCGGCAAGCGGATCCTGATGCTGGAGCCGCGACGTCTTGCGGCGACCAATGCTGCCCGTTACATGGCGAATTGTCTGGGGGAAACGGTTGGCCAAACGGTAGGCTATGCGATTCGCTTTGAACGGCGTTGCACGGCGACAACCCGCCTGGAGGTGGTGACCGAAGGCATCTTGACCCGGCGCCTGCAGGTCGATCCGACCCTTGAGGGGGTTGGACTGGTCATCTTCGATGAGTTTCACGAAAGGAATCTACACAGCGACCTGGCCCTGGCGCTGTGCCGGGATGCGCAACTGGGACTGCGCGAAGATCTGAAGCTGCTGGTCATGTCGGCGACCCTTGATGGCGAACCGGTAGCCCGGTTGTTGGGTGGTGCACCGCTGCTGAGCTGTCCCGGCCGTTGCCATCCCGTTGAACTCGATTATCTTCCACGGGAACCGCAAGGGCCGCTGGCCGAGGTAGCGGCGCGTGCCGTGCGGCGGGCGGTACGCGAAAACGACGGGGATATCCTGGTGTTTTTGCCTGGCGCCGCCGAGATTCGCCGCTGTCGTGAGTTGTTGCAGCAGGATCCGGCTGCCGGGCAACCGTTGATATGCCCCCTGTATGGCGAATTGCCTTTTTCCGAGCAGGAGCGTGCCTTGCGTCCCGGCCCGGGCCGCAAGGTGGTTTTGGCCACCAATATCGCGGAAACCAGCCTCACCATCGAAGGGGTGCAGGTGGTGATCGACAGCGGATTTATGCGCCAGTCCCGTTTTGATGCAGCTTCCGGTTTGTCGCGACTGATTACCGTACGTATCACGGCTGCGAATGCCGAGCAACGCGCCGGCCGGGCCGGCCGGTTGGGACCGGGTCGCTGTTATCGACTATGGAGCGAGGCCACCCAGGGGGGGCTGCTGCCCTTCGCGCCACCGGAAATCCGCAGTGCCGACCTGGTGCCACTGGCCCTGGAATTGGCGCGTTGGGGGGTGCGCGAGGTGGATTCGCTGTGTTGGCTCGATCCGCCGCCAGCCGGAGCGGTGACCGGAGCACGTGCCTTGCTGCGGGAGTTGGGGGCGCTTGATGCGCAGGAGCGTCTAACCCCCAAGGGGGAAGCGATGGCGCAAATGCCGGCCCATCCGCGCATCGCCGCTCTGTTGGTCAGGGGGACCGCATCGCCGCACCTGTCGCTGGCATGCGATCTGGCGGCCCTGCTCGAAGAGCGTGAACTACTGCGTGATACAGAGCGTACCGTACAGGCGACGGCCAGTGACCTGCTACCGCGCCTCGAGCTGTTGCATGCCTGGCGATGCAAGCAGTCGCTGCCGGGCGGGGTTGATCGGGCCGCCTGTCATGCTGTGGCCCGAGCTGCCAAGGCTTGGAGACAACGCTTTCGGGTGGCGGATGAGACCAGCGTAATTGACCACGATATGCTGGCATCCCTGCTGATGGCGGCATATCCCGACCGTCTGGCCCGGCAGCGGACAGCCGGGTCGGACCGTTATCTGCTCGCCAACGGACAGGGTGGTTGCCTGTCGCCACGCAGTGGCGTGCGCGATGCAGAATTCATTCTGGCGGTACGCATTGGCGCCAGCCATCACGGCGATGCCGTGATCTATCAGGCCAGCACCATTGAGCGGTGCCGGATTGAAGCCGATTTCGCTGATCGTTTGGCATGGCGGAAAAGAATTTTCTGGGATGCTGCACAGCAAACCGTGGTGGCCCGTGAAGAACGCCGCATGGGGGCGCTGCTGCTTGGCGAACGTCCGGCCCGGGTCGGCAAGCAAGAGCTATCCGCAGCATTGCTGGAAGGCGTGCGGCAGGCAGGTCTTGCTGTGTTGCCGTGGAGCACTCAGGCTGTGCAACTGCGCTGGAGGATGGCGCTTCTGGCGGCTGCCTTTCCGGAGGCGGATTGGCCGGATTGGTCCGATGCCTCATTGACCGCGAATCTGGAGAACTGGCTTGGTCCCTGGCTCGAGGGGATGCGCAGTGTGGCCGACCTGGCCCGTCTCGATGTCGCAGTTATGCTGCGCAGCGGGCTTGACTGGCCACGGCAGCAGCGCCTTGACGGGGAGGCACCTACCCATCTGAGTGTGCCGAGCGGGCATCGGGTCGCCCTCGATTACCGGCCTGAAGGGCCACCGGTGCTGGCGGTCAAACTGCAGGAGCTGTTTGGTCTGGCCGAGACCCCGCGTGTGGCCGGTGGGCGGGTCACCGTGCAGTTGCACCTTTTGTCCCCGGCGCGCAGGCCTCTCGCCGTTACCCAGGATCTGCGCAGCTTTTGGGACAACACCTACCCCGAAATAAAGCGGGAGATGGCGGGCCGCTATCCCAAGCATCCCTGGCCAGACGATCCCTGGCGGGCTCCTCCGACGCGCGCCATTAAAAGAAAAACGTCCTGAGGGGAAACCCTTGCCGGGACGGCTCGACCAACGTACCAGTCGATTTACATTAATCACATGTAGAACGGTTGAAACCCCTTAACGATTTTGGCGTCATAACGCCAATTCAGCAGGAGCCCGCGTGGCCGGTTCTACCTCACCGCTTTACAGCCCTGCCTTCTGGGCAATGTCCCTGGCAAACTTCTCCACCGCGGCAAGTTTCGGGGTGTTTTTTCTCTTTCCCCTGTTCATTAAAGCGCACGGTGGTTCCGAATCCGATATCGGTATCATCATGGGGGTGTTTGCTCTTGCGGCCACCGTTTGCAGGCCCTGGGTGTCGGAACTGATCGACCGCATCGGCCGCCGGCGCAGTTTCACTGTGGGGTCCGTGATCATGGTCGTTTTGCCGGTGGTTTATCTGCTGCTGTCCGGGCCTTTATCCGGATTCTATCCGGGGCTGGTGTTGATGCGGATTCTGCATGGTATCGGCATGGCACTCTGTTTTACCGCGGCATTCACCTTTGTGGCCGATATCGTGCCGCCGGCACGTCTCAACGAAGGCATCGGCATATTCGGTATTTCAGGCCTTGCCGGCATGGCAGCTGGTCCGGCGCTGGCAGAATTTGCTCTCAATCACTACGGTTTTGACGCCATGTTTGTGACGGCTTCGTTGCTGGCCGGTGTCGGGCTGGCGGCCCATCTGCCCCTGTCCGAACCTCTGGTCGACCGGCAGGATCCTGACAGGACGATCTCGTTCTTCCGGGTTCTGATGCGGCCCAAGATTTTAGCCGTGGCACTGTTGGCGGTGCTGTTTGGCATCGGTATGGCGAGTGCCGGCAACTTTGTTGCGCCTCTGGCCGCTGCACGCAGCATTCTGCATGTGTCGTTGTTTTTTGTTGCCTATTCCGTGGCGGCGGTGCTGGTTCGGTTGGGGGGCGGGCGTGTGGCCGACCGGATCGGGGAAGTGCGGGTGATCCCCTATGCCCTGGTCATTACAGGTGGCGGATTGCTGTTCGTGACGCTGGCATATCATGCCTGGTCTCTGGCCCTGGCCGGCGCTGTAACCGGCTGCGGCCACGGTTTGCTGTTCCCCTCCCTCAATTCCCTGGCGGTACGCGGTGAACCGGCCGGCATTCGCGGCAAGATTACCGGCATCTACACCGGTGCGCTGGACGGCGGGAACTTTGCCGGTTCGATTCTGCTCGGTTATATCGGAGAGTGGTTGGGGCTGCGTGCGCTGTTTATCGTTGCCGGGTTGGCATTGATCAGCGGATTGATCGTAATACCCGGCGGGTTCCGTCGAATGAAAACGTAACTTCGTAACCGGATATGATACCGTTGCCGGAACCTGGGCGATATCGTCTGCGCCGCAGCCATGTCGAAACCAAGCGTACGGACTTCACTTTGGCAGGGGCGGGTCCGAATCTTTGATCCGCCTCCGGGATTGTGGCAGGGGCTGATCCGTATCTTTGGCCAGCCTCCGGGATTGTTTCTGCGCTTTTCGGGTTATGGCCTGAGTCTGCAGTTCCGTCCAGACGGCAAGATTGTTTTTTTGGATAACCTTGAAATTGGCCAGTAATTGCTTCAGCCGCTGAGCCTGTTGCGCCAGTGTTTCGGCGGATGCGGCACTTTCCTGTGCGGCGGCGGCATTCTCGCCGCTTTCCGCATGAACATCCAGTGTCGACCGAGTCAGGTTGACGCCCAGAGCCTGTTCCCGGCTCGTCACGGCGATTTCCGAGGCAAGGTCGGTAATTTTACCGATGCCCGCCACAATTTTGCGCAAAGTCTGCGCCGTATGATCGGCACTTTCATTATCCGAACTGGGAGCGTCACCCGTGCTCTCAATCAGGTCAGCGGTGTCTTTAGCCGCGCGGGCGCTACGGGCCGCCAGATTGCGCACCTCCTCAGCCACGGCCGCAAACCCCTTTGGACTTTGCTGTCCGCCTCTTGTTGCTCTGACCGCGGCATTCAGGGTCAGCAGATTGGTCTGAAAGGCGATTTCGTCGACGACCTTGATTATTTTGGAAATATCTTCGGCCGAGGCGTTAATATCGGCAACGTTCTGCGCCACGCCATCCATCGAGTTATTTCCGTCCGTTTCCGCCTGCCCTTCGGTGGCTGTAGCTGGTGCGGACGACACCTGGGCGGCACAATTGGCTACCTGATTGGCAATATCCTGGATTTCCTGCACCAGTTCATTGAGCGCAACGTTGGCCCTGGCCAGAGGTTTGGCGATCAACCCCTTGGCCTTAAAGGTAAAATCCCCATGGGCCAGTTTGTCAAAAGCCGTATGGATTTCTTCCTGCAGATTGTCGGCAAAATGGTCAACGGCGCCGGCAATTTCACCGATTTCATCTGTCCGTGACAGATTCAGACGCTGGTCCAGTTTGCCTTCCTCCATGCCGAGGATCATGTCGAGGGTTTGTTTGAGCGGTTTGCTTATGCTGCGGGCCATGAGCAAGCCGACTACCACCGCCACCACCAGGACCATGGCCGCTACCGCCATGGCAGAGCGGACAATGGAAAACAGGCCGGCCTTTACCGAGTCTTGGGCAGCCTGCAGATCATCCTCGTTGAAGACTGCAACGATGATCCAGTCCGACGGTTCAAAGTAAGTGATGGCCGCGGTCCGCAGGCGGGGGGCTTTGTCCCCCTCGCGCTGGAAATAGTAGCGCTCAAAAACCACGGGAATATCGGCTTCGGATTTAGTGTGCAGGGTCAGGGCCTTGTCGACCAGGCTGCGAATGAAAAATCGGCCGTCCCGGCTATCCTGAAAGTCCCAGAAACTCGCGCCTACCATCTCCCTCTGGCGGTGCAGTTGGACCACGCCCCGGTGATTGTCCTTGCCACCCAGGATGAAAACCTCTCCGCTCTGGCCCACCTGCATGGCCTTGATGCCCTGTCGCAAGCTGGCGACGTTCTCCTGTTTTTCCCCAAAATAAAGCACGCCGACCACTTCCTTGTGGGCTTTGTCCCAGATTGGCTGATAGGCGGTGATGTACCATGCGTTTACCACAAACGCGCGGCCTAAAAAAGTCTCGCCACGCATGACCGCAGTGATAACTTCGTTGGGAGAGCCGTCCGGGTTGTGGGCTGGAATATAGGTGCCGATGGCCCGCATGCCGTTGGCTTGCAGGACGTTGGTGGCGATGCGCAGCATGTCGCCGTCCTCATTCATGCGCTGAAAGACGCTGGCGGTGCCGCCGACCAGTTGTTTCACCTCATCAACCAGTGGGGTGGGGTATTCGGCGTCGCGATACTGGCCGAACCATTTATTGCCGATATGCATTTTCGGCAAAATGACGGATTTGGTTTCTCTGGTGAACTGGTTGACCGCGACCCATCGGATGGTCTCGGAGGTAAAGGAGATACCACCTTCGCGATGAAGCAGGGCCTCGGCGACTTTCAGGTTATTTAAAACCGTGTCCGTGACCGATTCGCGCATGACTTCGCACATCAGATGAATACCGCGCGCCACCTTTGCGGTTTCCTGGCGGGCCTGATTTTCTATAATAGTGCTAACGCTATGGCCAATACGTTTTTCCTGAAAGTGGGTAATGCTGACAATAGCCGCAGCCGTCAACACGACCAATGTAACCCCCATGGCAGTAATCTTGCCCTGGATTTTCATTCAGATTCTCCCTGGAAGACAACCCTTTCCTTTGCGGGGGAGATTGCCATGGCTACCTGTAATTGGAAAAGGGCTGCCACTGGTGGTATCCCGCAACGCAAACAATTACTTTGACCCTCGGTTTACTTTGACCTTTGGAAGGTCAAAGCAAGGCGGAAGGATGAACATTCAGTAATGGAGTAATGGCTTGCGGTTGGAAAAAGTTTCATAATTGATGGTGTCTGGTACGACAGATATCGGGGAAAATATACCATTGAATGGGGATGATTAGAATAGGAGAAATGCAAAAACTAAATCGGAGGGAGGCTGCCGCGTGGCGGCGGATGGCTCAAAACCTCGTTATGCGCTATGGATGTCCCGCTCAATCCCAGGCGTCGGGCACGAACAGGTATCCCTTTCCCCATACGGTTTTGATGCGACAGGGAGTGTTGGCGTCACCTCCCAGCTTTTTGCGCAGGCGTGAAACCGCCACATCGACGGAACGGTCGAGGCCATCATAGGGGATACCGTGCAACAGTCGGTTGATGGTATCTCTGTCGAGAATCTGCCCGGCATGGCTGGCCAGCAAGGTGAGAAGATCAAACTCGGTGCTGCTCAGGTTGATGGTCTCTTGTTGATAAACCACCTTGCGCGAAGAGTTGCTTATAAATAACCCGCCGAAATGCATAATCGGCTTTTTCTGGCATTCCGGAGCTTTTTTATGGCACCAGTCACCGCGGAACCGCTTTAACAGGGTGCGGATTTTAGCCAGCAGGGTTTGTGGTTCGATCGGTTTGTTCACATAGCCATCGGCCCGCAGTACGGTTTCGCCGATGGCCTGCTGGCAATCCTCCTGATCAGTCAACAGGATGACCGGGCCCTGGTAGGCCGCGCGTATGTCCTGATACAAAGTCTCGGTATCTGGCAGGGGGGGGGAGGGATCGAAGATCACGAGGTTGGGCCGTTCGCAGTTGATTTTTGCCGACAAGCCCTGCTGCTGCGATGCCGCAGTGGTCTTGTATCCATGGCGTTGCAGGTAGTGTTTGAGAAATTTGGACAATCGCTGGTCATTTCCTACCAGCATAAGGTGAAATGGTTGGTTCATTTCTAGACCCTCCAGGGTGGATGCAGTGCGTGAACGTACGCTTTATGCAATCAGATTGTATGTTTTCAGGATTAGCGGGTTTTTAATTTGCAAGAAGAGTACCAGGACGTCTTTACGTGTTGGAAGCCGGGATGCCAAAGGCTGGAATGGTTTTATGGCCTGCTTTGTGGTAAAAATGAGGGGCCGATGTCGTTGGACGCCGACTTTGCAGCCGGCGCATAGATAGTCCGACAGCCTCCTGGCAAGTGTGATGCTTTCGCAAAACGACATGTGATGGCAAAGCAAAAATTCGGATCCAGACCTGTCAGGGATACGATCTCCGGATTATATGACGTTTCGCATTTTTGCTGTGAAATGCATGCCCATGCGAGCCCAACCTGCGGAGGTCCCATGCAACAGCCCAAAAAGATCGTAGCGGTGATTGGCAGTTATCGCAAAGGCGGCATTATCGATTCCGCTGTGGATGAGGTTCTGGCGGCAGCCGGTGAGCAGGGGGCGAGCGTCAGTAAAATCTATCTGCTGGACAAACATATCGAATTTTGCAGTAACTGCCGCAGTTGTTCCCAGGATGAGGGGGATCGGCGCGGTTATTGCGCCATCAGGGATGAAATGGCGACGGTGCTCGATGAGCTGGAAAGTGCCGACGGTATTGTGCTGGGGTCGCCGGTCAATTTCTTCACCGTAACCGCTTTGACCAAACGGTTTGTGGAACGCCTGGTCTGCTATGCCTGGTGGCCCTGGGGTGCCAGAGCCCCCAGGATGCGCACCACTGAGCGCCCACGTAAGGCGGTATTGCTTTTATCTTGTGCCATGCCGGCTATCATGGCGCGGATATTTTGCGGTGCGCCCCGCGTACTGAAATCGGCGGCGGCGGCTTTGGGCGCCCGAACCGTCGGACTATTGATTATCGGCCAGGTGGCTCAGCAGGAGCACCAGGCATTGCCCGCTCGGGCACGCAACAATGCGAGGCGGTTGGGATACAAGTTGACGGCAGGTTTTCGTTAATGCCTGGGGGATAATATGAAAATCGTGTTTCTGGATGGTTATACACTTAATCCCGGCGATCTCAGCTGGGATCCTCTTGCCGAATTGGGTGATTTGACAATTTACGAGCGTACCCCACCTGAACTGGTGATTCCGCGCGCCAGGGGGGCGCAGGTGTTGCTGACCAACAAAGTTGAATTCGATGACATCCTGCTTGCTCAACTCGACGGCTTGCAATATATCGGTGTCACCGCTACCGGTTTCAATATTGTCGACACCCTCGCTGCCCGCCGCCGCGGAATCGTGGTGACCAATGCTCCGGCTTACAGTACCCGCTCGGTCTCGCAGATGGTCTTTGCCTTGCTGCTGGAGATGACACAGCAGGTGGGCCATCATAGTCGCCTGGTACAGGAACAGCACCGCTGGAGCAGCAGTCCCGATTTCAGTTTTTGGGATCGGCCGCTGATCGAACTCGATGGGCTGACCCTGGGGCTGGTCGGTTTCGGACAGATCGGTCGCCAGGTGGCGACCATCGCACGTGCCTTCGGCATGCAGGTTGTCGCTCACACCGCCCACCCTGCTAACTACAACGACTACGTGGAGCGCGGCGAAGTTGCTTTTGTCCCCCTCGACGAGCTATTCAGCTGCAGTGACGTGATCAGTCTGCATTGCCCCCTCACCGATGCTACCCGGAACCTGGTGGATACCCGTCGGCTGGCCCTGATGAAACCGACCGCCCTGCTCATCAATACCGCACGCGGCCCGCTGGTTGACGAGCAGGCCGTGGCGCAGGCTCTGGCGGAGCGGCGCATCGGTGGATTGGGGACTGATGTCCTGTCCGCCGAGCCGCCGCCGGCTGACCATCCCTTGCTCAAAGCCCCCAACGCTTTTATTACGCCGCACATCGCCTGGGCCAGTCGTGAAGCCCGTCTGCGCCTGATGAATATCGTGATAGAAAACCTGCGTGCGTTTATGGCCGGGCATCCTCAAAACGTTGTCAACTGAGGCGTTTTAGCAGGGTTTTCATAGGGATAATGACTTGACATTCATCGGGGAAAATCTATGATGAGGGCCACTGACCACTGACCACTGACCACTGGTGTTTTTAAAAGGAGTTCAAATGTCTGCCAAATTGCTCGAAGGTAATGTCGTCGCCGCAGCCGTACTGGAAGATGTGGCCAGGCGGGTGGCGATTCTCAAACAAAAAGGGATTCAGCCCGGCCTCGGCACCATCCTGGTCGGTGAGGATGGCCCCAGCGTCAGTTATGTCAATAAAAAACATGAAACATGCAAAGCTGTCGACATCGCCTCTTTTCATATCGCGATCCCGGCCAGCGCTACCCAGGCCGACCTGTTGGCGGCCGTACGCGACTTCAATGAGAGTCCGGCTGTGGATGCCTACATCATCCAGTACCCGCTGCCCAAAGGTTTTGATTTTAACGAGGCCTTGATGCTGATGGATCCCGACAAGGATGCTGATGGCCTGCATCCGGTCAATCTCGGACGCCTGGTGCTGCAGGAACCCGGTCCGGTGCCCTGTACGCCGGCCGGTATTCGCGCCATGCTCAAACACTACGATATCGCCATAGAAGGCAAAGAGGTTGTGGTTATCGGCCGCGGCCCGACCCTGGGACGCCCCTTGTCGCTGCTTCTGACCCTGAAGCAATCTTATGCCAATGCTGCCGTGACGGTGGTTCATTCCGGCATCAAGGATCTTGGCGCCTATACCCGCCGGGCGGATATCGTTATCGCCGCCGCCGGTTGTCCCGGTATCGTGCAGCCCGACATGATCCGCTCCGGCGCTGTCGTCATCAGCGGTGGTATCAGTTGGGAAGGGCGCAAATTGCTGCCGGACGTCGATGAGTCGGTGGGTGAGGTCGCCGGTTGGATTACCCCCCGCCTCGGCGGCGTCGGTCCCACTACCGTTGCCATGTTGCTGCAAAACACCATACAGGCCGCCGAGGAGCGTGCCCGGAAGGCTGGCAAGCTGTAATTGGTGTTTTCCTACAAAGAACAAAGGGCGTCACCGCTGCAGCGGTGGACGCCTTTTTTCGTGTAAGAAGCAGCTAACCGGGATCGGGTGAGCGGATGAGCATGGTATGTTTTCTTTCATGTTGGCGAGAACCGAGATGGGTGATCGCAAATAAAGCCGGCGATACGTTCCCCCGCGACTAAAATCCCTTCATAAAGCGATAAGTGGTACCGAAAAATAGTTGGATTTCTGCAATAATGCGGGATTTATTGCCCCCGGAAACCTTGGCGCCGATTCATGTTTTGAAAATCCGATGTGTCCAGGCTAATGGTGGAGGGCATAATTCCCATATATGATTAGCTGGCAACAATACGACGGGGTAATAGCAGCTTTTTTGGTTGGAAAAGATTAAGGACTTAAAAGTGTTTTAATTTTCACCTTGGTTTTTGCTTATTTTCTTCGTTTCGTGCAATTCTTTCATGTGATGATTAACAGACTCGATTTTTTGATACCTTGTCCATGGCTCATGTTCAAGTTGGTCGTGTCCGTGGTAAAGTAACACGTTTAGCGGTAGATTCATTCCCGGTCCGATAGAGTCCTTGCAGACCAGGTCATGAAGTCCGGCTACGTGCCGGGCGTAACGGTTGGAGCACGAGGTTGTATCGATGCGCAGATGGATGTGGAAGTTAGGGGTGTTGATGGTGCCGATGTTTGTACTGGCCTGCGGAGTTTCCGGATCGCCGGATGAACTTCGCGACCTGCGAACGTTGCCACAGGATCTCAATGCCTATATCGTACCCGGCACAGCGGAGCGTGCCCTGCTGCCTGGCGACCGCCAGAAACAGCTATCGGACAATTACCGCCGCAGTTTTCTGGCGCCATGGCAGTCCACCTCGCGCGCATGGTCGGCACACGATATGTTCGCCATCCGTCGATGGTTGTTGGATAATCCGTTGTTTGGCAGCAATTACCAGCCCATTCCGATGCAGCTTCGGCAGCAATGGCTGGCGCTTTGTGCCCAGGAGCAATTCCCCAATGCCGATTACCCTGCCATAACCCTGCGAGCTTCCAATTTGCGGGGACTGCCGACGCGGCAACCGGCCTTTTATAAGGTCGACCGACCGGGCGAAGGATTCCCCTTCGATTATCTGCAATCCTCCTCCGTACCGGCCAGCACGCCGGTGCGCGTTCGTCAGCGTTCGGCCGATGGTGGCTGGGTGCTGGTCGAGACCGCGGCTATGTTCGGCTGGTTACCCTCAACGGACGTTGCAGCCGTCGATAAGGAGATAATAGAGCGGTTTGCGGCATCGTCCTGGTGTGTCGTTGTTGCGGATGATGTGATGCTGGCCGATGAAAACGGCCAGGTCCTGGCCACGGTCGGCCTCGGCAGTCTCCTGGTGCAAGGGACGGCTGGCAAAGTCTGGGTTGCAGTGCGCGGTGCTGACGGGATTGCCCATTTACAGCAGTCTACGATTGCGCCTGACGCGATCCGACCGTTCCCGTTGCCTCTGACGCCTGGCCACATGGCGGCACTCGGCAATCGTCTGCTCGGCAACCCCTATGACTGGGGAGGGCAGTTCGGAGGGCGTGACTGTTCCGCAACCTTGCGGGATCTGTTCGCCTGTTTCGGTCTATATCTGCCGCGCAATTCCGCCGGCCAGGCCCGTGCAGGAAAGTGGCTGAATCTGCGGCACGTGCCCGCGGAGAAGCGGGAGTCGTTCATTATGAGCCAGGCTGAACCCTGGTTGTCCCTGGCGTACATGCCAGGGCATATCATGTTGTATGTGGGCATGTTCAGGGGCCAACCGGTGTTTTTGCACACGTTCTGGGGGGTAAAAACCAAAGATCGTCATGGAACGGAAGGGCGTTATCTGGTAGGTCGGACCGTGATTTCCGGGCTGCGCGTCGGAGAGGAACTGGATGACCTGATGCGCCCCAATGGATTGCTGCTTGAGCGACTGGAGGGCATGGTGCTGCTGCGGGCATCCGGTGAACGATGATCCTGAAGGGCGCGTGCGGATCCGTGCGTTGGGTAATTTATTATGCCAGGAGTCTGTCGGCAAACTCCCAGGGAGAGATGGATTATGAAATTGCCGTGTTTGAAAAAGATGGCACTGATCGGTACGTTCCTGCTGTTCTGTTGGATGCCGGCGATGGCCGGGCAGGATACCCTGGTGCAGGTGTCGACCATTGATGCCTTGCTGGGCGGGCTGTACGACGGCACCATGGCCATCGGCGAATTGCGGACCTATGGCGATTTTGGTATCGGCACATTTCACCGGCTCAATGGCGAGATGGTGATGGTCGATGGCGTCGTCTATCGGGTGCGCGGTGACGGAGGGGTGGAAATCGTGGCGGATACCGATACCACACCTTTTGCCGCGGTAACCTTTTTTGAAACCGAAATGCGACGGGAGATTCCTGCCGGCACCGATTTTTTGGCTTTTCAGCAATGGCTCGACACTTTGCTGCCCAATCCGAATCTGTTTTATGCGGTGCGCCTGCAGGGACGTTTTCGGGTTATGAAGACGCGCAGCGTGCCGGCGCAGAGCAAGCCCTACCCGGCGTTGACCGAGGTCGCCAGGCATCAGCCGGAGTTTGCCTTTGAGGATGTCGAAGGGGTTGTCGTCGGCTATCGCAGCCCGGCCTTTGTCAAAGGCATCGGGGTGACGGGCTATCATCTGCATTTTCTCACCAGCGACTGTCTGACCGGGGGGCACATTCTGGCTTTTATTGTGCAGCAGGCCACCGTCGACATCGACCAGACCAGCGAGTTTTTATTGCGACTGCCTGAATCGACGGCATTTTCGGGTATCGATTTGAGCCAGGACCGCAGTGTCGACCTGCAGCAGGTCGAGCAGAAGCATTAGGTGCTGCTTTAAAATCGGGTACTTTGGGGCCGTTTCACCTCTGTCTCACTGTGTGACATACGGTTTTTGTGTGTCACCCGGCCAGGCAAGCTGCAGTTGTCCTTGGGGTCGCATTTTCTGCTTTCGGGGAGGTTCGATATGCCTTTTCGGTTCGCATTTTTGAAACAACCTTTCGAGGATTTTTTCAAACATCAGGCCTCAGGCGGAATTGTTTTGCTCTGTGCAACGATCCTGGCTCTGGTATTGGCCAATTCGCCCTGGAGCGAAGCATATTTCCACCTTTGGGAGATCGAGCTTACCGTCGGATTCGACCATTTCGGCATGACCCAGACCTTGCATTACTGGGTCAATGATGGCCTGATGGCCGTGTTTTTCTTCCTGGTCGGATTGGAACTTAAGCGTGAATTCATGGCCGGAGAGTTGGCCAGCTTCCGACAGGCCATGCTACCGATTGCCGCCGCCATAGGCGGCATGCTGGTGCCGGCTGTGATTTACTTCCTTATAAACCCATCCATACCGGAGGCCCGGGGCTGGGGCATTCCGATGGCGACAGATATCGCCTTTGCCCTGGGGGTACTGGCACTGCTTAAGGTATCACGATCTTTGGCGATCTTTCTTACCGCCCTGGCCATTGTTGACGATCTGGGCGCAGTGCTCGTCATCGCCCTGTTTTACAGCGGAAAACTCTCATTTTTGCACCTGGCAGTGGCCATAGGGTTGTTGCTGGTGCTGGTTGTCGGCAATCGCCTGGGAGTGCAGTCGCTCAATTTTTATGGTTTGATAGGTGTTTGTCTGTGGGTGGCATTACTCAAATCAGGTATACACGGTTCCATCGCCGGCGTGTTGATCGGTTCCGTGATCCCGGCGCGGCCGAGGCTTAGTCACAAGGATTTTATTTCTGGCACCGAACACTATGTGGAGCGATACAAAGAGGTGGGAGATGTGCCGGGCCCATTTCATCATGAGGAACGCCACGGAGCGCTGCTCACCCTTGAGCAACTCTGTCACGATGCCATGAGCCCCCTGCAGCGCATGGAACACCAGCTTAACGACTGGGTGATTTTCGGTGTAATCCCCATATTTGCCCTGGCCAACGCGGGTCTGGTATTGCGTTGGCAGGATCTGGTTGCCGGGTCGAGTCATCCGGTAACCGTCGGTGTGGCTTTGGGCTTGCTGATCGGCAAACCTCTCGGGATCCTGGTCTTCTCATGGATATCGGTGCGCTCCGGGCTATGCACCCTGCCTCGCGGGACCTCCTGGTTGGAGGTATTGGGTATCGGTATGCTCGGAGGCATAGGGTTCACCATGTCCCTGTTTATCAGCAACCTCGCCTTTGTAAGTGTTTCTCTTTCAAATTATGCCAAGCTCGGTATTTTTATTGCCTCGCTGCTGGCCGGAGTGCTGGGGTTTGCGCTCCTTTCCTGGGCGTCTTCCCGCAAAGAACCATGATCACCAAATTCGAGGTATTTGTTGCGCTACGTGTCGCTCTGTCCTCTTTTGGATCACCTCTCAGGTGGGCTTGGCTATGCGTTGTTTGTTTGTCGAATTCCTTAAGTCGTTGAACTATAGGATTTATTTAGTAAATTAATAAAAAACGAAAGCTGGCAGAGCCTTTGCAGTAGTGTATACAAAATACCGGTCATAATCGTTGGGAGGCGCCGGTTTCTGTTGGTAGCAAAGAGATTAGGGACACAAAGGAGACACCAAATGGGAAAAAGTGTGCAAAATCCGAAAAAAAACATCATTTCCTGCCGTGTTAACGATCGGGAAATGCAGGCATTGCAGGACCTGGCCAAAAAAGCCGGCACCAATATCTCCGACCTGGTGCGCCAGAGTATCATGTCCCTGGCCCAGAGCCATGGCTGACCCCTCCTGATTTAATCTCCCCCTGCTGTGTTTCATGTCGGCGTTTCGGCCGTTGTTTGCTCAGCTCAGGTATCTATCCTTTCGAGATGGTTGTAGAGGGCTGTCCAGCGTGGACTTTGCGCGATGGGCAGCCCTTTGTCCTGCGGATGAATCCCCCCTTTTTACTTGACTTATGTAGGCGTTTTGCTACCTTATCAGACTTGTTTTTTTGCCACCCAGCAGCCCTTCGGGAGGAATGCAATGGACTACAAACAGACCCTAAATCTGCCTGAAACCGAGTTTCCCATGCGCGGTAACCTGCCCAAGCGGGAACCTGAGATCCTTGAGCGGTGGCAGAGCATGGGGCTTTACGAAAAGATGGAGCAGGCCGGTCGTAATCGACCCAATTTTACATTGCATGACGGCCCTCCTTATGCAAACGGCCACATCCATATCGGTCATGCCCTGAATAAAATTCTCAAGGACATTGTCCTTAAAAGCCGCCGCATGCAGGGTTTTTACGCACCCTATGTGCCGGGGTGGGACTGCCACGGACTGCCCATCGAGTTGATGGTGGACAAGCAGCTCGGCAAAAAGAAACGGGATATGACCAAGGTCGAGATCCGCAAGGAGTGCCGCGCCTATGCCGACCAGTGGGTCAAGATTCAAAGCGCGGAGTTCGAACGCCTGGGGGTTTTGGGGGAATGGGACAACCCGTACCTGACCATGACGCATCATTACGAAGCGGTGACCGCCCGGGAACTGGCGCGTTTCGTGGAAAAGGGCGGCCTGTTCAAGGGGAAAAAACCGATTCACTGGTGTTCCTCCTGCGTGACCGCTTTGGCGGAAGCCGAAGTGGAATACGCCGATCATACGTCGCCGTCGATCTACGTCAAATTCCCTTTTGCCGACGATCTGCCGACAGAACTGGCCGATCTGGCCGGGCGTAAGTTGTCGTTTGTGATCTGGACCACCACCCCCTGGACCAT
>DIWZ01000036.1:33839-62010 GCA_002435955.1 Pelobacter sp. UBA6093 | reverse complement strand
CGGCCCGGATAGTCCGACAGGCTCCAAGCCCTTATTGAAATGTAAAACGCAATAAAATTGTTTGAGTAGGTAGACGATAAAACTTAACCATTCGCAAGGATGGGGCGGAATGCCTGCGGGTCTTACTGCGACAGCCGGGTTGCCGAAATATCACACGATATTCGGTCCCGGTTTTTTTGTGTCCGGGCACGGAAATAGCATGAAAAATTCTCAAGGTGACGTTGCAGCCATCAAGATTGCAAGGTGGACATTGTTTTACATTAACAGCAAGTTTGTTATCTTTGATTAGTAGAGAAACGGATGCCTGCTGAATTTTTCACTGTTGAGGAAGGTGCCTTATTAAACCCACGTGCCGAATCGTTGACCAATTACTTTTATCCAATTGGTTTCGTCTTATAGCTCTATGTTTATTCATCGGATCTCTCAATGGATGTGCTGTTATGAAAAGTGTTCAGGAGAAATCCCGGCTTTTTCCAGGCCATCTTGAAAAGGACATCGAACGAAATGACTTTCCGGTTGCAAAAGGAGAGGACGTCATTGGTCGGCTGGCAGTCACCAGGCTTCAAAAGGGGGATACGTTACCGGATATTGCAAGACACTTCAGTTTGGGGACCACTGCAATCAGTGCAGCAAATCCAGAGGTAGATGTCTGGGTGCCTGAGGCTGGAGAGCGTATTATGTTGCCTCTGAGTTTTATCCTGCCGGACACCCCCAGAAAAGGCATTGTGGTCAACTTGGCCACCATGAGGCTCTTTCAATATAAAGGGGATGGAAAGTCACTGGCGGTGTCGACCTACCCGGTCGGTGTCGGAACCGCAGAGCGACCCACGCCCATCGGCCAAACGCGTGTGGCGCGCAAGGCTACCCGGCCGACCTGGTATGTGCCTGCTTCAATTGCTGCGGATCATCGAAAAAAAGGAGATATTCTACCCGCAAAAGTTCCGCCGGGACCTGAAAATCCCTTGGGAGAATACGCGCTCTATTTAAGTAAATCGGGTTATTTGATCCATGGTACCAACAAGCCGGCCAGTGTTGGCCTTAAAGCAACCAACGGCTGTATGAGACTCTATCCGGAAAGCGTAAAGCTGCTCTACAAGGATACTCCGGTTAATACACCTGTAGCCATTGTGAATCAGCCATATCTCATAGGCCAACGTGATGGAGTACTTTACATGGAAGCTCATACGCCCCTGGAAGACTCGGGTGCTGTTGAACTGGAGAAAATATATGCAAAACTGAGAGATATTGAAAAGAAATCGACTCAGACGCTCGACTGGAAAAAAGTTAAGAAAGTTCAGACCGAGGCTCGAGGGATTCCTGTCCCCATCTTCGAGATGCGTCAAGGAAGTGAAAAAGAGGCTGCAAAACCCATAAAAGTCGCGCACCCGGGCACATTGTATGGCAGACCGGAGATACCGGATCTGAAACTGGATGCATGGTATGTTTTGGCTGCGGATGTGCGCGACGAGATTGATGCTCTGAGGATTGCCGCCATTATCAACCATCAGGGGCCGCAAATTCCGGCAAGGGTGTTGTCAAAGAGCCATAGCTACCGTGTTATCGCCGGCCCTTTCAATGATATCAATGAGGCCAAAGATGCAGCCAAACGTTTGAAAATTGATTTGGACATAGATGGTATATTGATTGAACCTGTCAAGAAGGGATAGCCGATTCCCCTTTTCTTATGTTCGGGTGAGCTATTATGGATTTCACGCGTTTTCTCTTCCTGGTGAGGTAAACCTAACAGAAAGGAGGTGATTAGAGATGAAGAAAAGTCTTTTGCTGATCTCAATGATGTTTTTTCTCGCTATTACGTTGATTGGATGTGCAACATCCGGTGACCTCGAGAAAATGCAGGCACAGCAAAACCTGATTGATGCGAAAGCTGATCAGGCATTGCAGGATGCGCAAGCTGCCAAGGCTGCAGCCGATGCGGCCAAGTTGCAGGCGGATGATGCCACAGCTCGCGCCGAAGAAGCTGAAAAAGCGGCATTGGAAAGGGAAAGAATCGCAGATGAAAAGGCGCAAAGAGCTGACTCCGCTTTCCAGAGATCGATGATGAAGTAAGTCAGTTTTGGGAGCTGGTAACATTACCTTTGGTGCTCCGGATAATGAAGTGGCAGGGTCTCAAAACCCTGCCATTTCATTATCTATTCAAGTCTGTCTGGACCATTCGAACATTTACCGGGAAATCAAACTCCTGGGATTCTGTCGACAGACTCCTGGCACAAGATATTCCTGATGATTCCGCCAAGGAGTGAGGGGATGAGGGACCTGAGAATCTTCCAAATTGTACTGTCTAACAGGTTTAGACCGTTTTCGGCATATATGGCTAGCAAACAGAGCAGGATGGGTGAGCACCTTTGCTTTTTTCTTATCTGCATCATGGTAACACCAATTCTACTATCCGGATGCAGTCTCTTTGATGGAGGATTTCAGGCCAAGTCAACCTTCGAAGAAGCGAATGATTTATTTAGCCAGGGAAGCTACCAGGCCTCGCTGAACAAATATGAGCAGATTATTGAAAAATATCCCACGGCGGGAGACAGGGTTCTTTTCGAGATGGGAATTGTTTATGCGTATCCGAAGAATGACCAAAAAGATTATCAGAAATCCTTGGAATGTTTTCAGAAACTCATAAAGGATTACCCCGGGAGTGGGTTCAGGCAAGACAGTGAGATGATGATATTTTCTATCAATAATGTCGCTATCAAGGACAAGACGATTACCACGCAACAAACACAAATTGAGACTCTCAAACAAGAGGTTAAAAGCAAGGAGAATGAGATTATTGAACTGCAAAATAAGATTAAGTTGCTCGAACAGAAGGCTTTTGATTTTGCAATCCAGAAGGGATCGGCAGATAAGATCCTGGTAGAAAAAAAAGAACGACGATTGATGTTGATCGCAAAGGGTGAGGTGCTCAAAACCTACAAGATAGCCTTGGGGGGGAACCCGAATGGTCCAAAAGAAAGGCAAGGCGATAACAAAACCCCGGAGGGAACCTACTTTATCGATTCAAGAAACAAGGACAGCTCCTATTACCGATCTCTTCATATTTCCTATCCCAACGAGAGAGACAAAAAGCGAGCAAAAAAATTAGGAGTTTCTCCAGGCGGAGACATCATGATCCACGGCATTAAGAATGGTTTTTCATGGGTTGGTGATGCCCACACAGAGGTTGACTGGACCAAAGGGTGTATTGCTGTAACGAACAAAGAAATTGAGGAAATTGGCAAGTTGGTGCCAAATGGTACGATTGTTGAGATAAGGCCCTAGTACCCTGTAACCCATAGGCTTTCGAGGGATTGCGTAGGGCTTTGACGTGTCAGTAAGGCGCGATTTCTTCTGCCTAGCCGTAGCTAAGCAGCTGAAATCGGAACGTAGCTGACGCGGCAAAGAACAAGCAAGGTGCGAAAGATTATGGGTTACAGGCTCCTAGAAGACCAGATGTTTACAGGCCCTCTTTTTTTCCGGTACCTTCTTTTATTCTCTACTTCTTCACAGGTTGCTTCATCTCTCCAGGTACATCCGCAGAGTTTTTGCCCCTTTCTTTCGTATCTGTTGTTTCCGGATCGTTGCCAGCCGTTACCAGCGGTTTGTTGGTGATCAGGAGTTCTGTTATCTCCTCGGCCGGCAACGGTCGGCTGATCAGGAATCCCTGGATTTCATCACAACCGGCTTCCCGCAGGAAATTGAGTTGCGCATGGTTTTCCACCCCCTCGGCAATGACTTTGAGGTTCAGACCGTGGGCCATCTGGATGATATGCTGGGCGATGTTGGCTTCGTTGTTGCCGAAGGGCAGATTTTGTACGAAAGCCCGGTCGATCTTCAGGTGGTCGGCAGGCAGGTCCTTGAGATAGCTGAGGGACGAAAAACCTGTGCCAAAATCGTCGATAGAAATGGTGATCCCCACCGCACGGAGTTTGCGAAGGGTTTCAAAGGCTTCGTTCATGTTGTGCATGATCACGCTTTCGGTGATCTCCAGGTTGAGATATTTCGGCGGCAGGCTACATTCCTTGAGGACCTGCATCACCAGTTCGGCAAAGTCAGGTTTCTGCAGTTGATGGGCCGAGACGTTGATCCCCAGCCGCATCGGCGGAAATCCGGCATCGAGCCAGGTTTTAAGTTGGTAACATCCCGCCTGCAAAATCCATTCGCCCATGGGAACGATGAGGCCGGTCTCCTCGGCCAGGGGAACGAAGACCGATGGGGCGATCAAGTTGCCCACCGGATGCTCCCATCTTACCAGCCCTTCCAGGCCGGTGATGCTACCGTTCTCAAGGCTGATCTGGGGTTGGTAATGCACGCGCAGTTCCTGTCGTTCAAACATGCGTCGCAGGCTGCTCTCCATGGCCATCCTCTCCAGTGCCTGGGCGTTCATGGATGAGCTGTAGAACTGGAAATTGTTTCTGCCCAGATCCTTGGCCCGGTAAAGGGCGGTGTCGGCATTTTTGACCAGCGCTGTGGTCTCAAGGCCGTCCTTGGGATAAATGGCGATACCGATACTGCAGGTCATGAAGGCTTCATGTCCATCAATGTCGTAAGGCCAGGCCAGGGTCTTGAGGATCTTATGGGCCACCATTTCTATTTCCTCTTCATGGCTCGACTGGGTCAGCAGGATGTTGAATTCATCACCCCCGAAACGACTCACCGTGTCGGTTTCCCGCAGGCAGGTCGCAAGCCGCTTGGCAACTTCCTTGAGGGCCGTATCGCCGGCTGTATGCCCGAGGGAATCGTTGATGGTTTTAAAGCGATCCAGATCGAGAAACATCAACGTGAAAGATTCGTGAAGGCGATGAGCGCGCGCTATGGCCTGGTTGACGCGGTCCATGAACAGCAGGCGGTTTGGTAACCCGGTAAGCGGATCGTGGAAGGCGAGGTGCTCAATGGTCTTTTCGGCTTCTTTACGTTCGGTGATATCGAGAAGGCTGCCGATCAGGGCCGGGTGCCCTTCGCTTGCTCCCTGTCCTATCAGTGCCTCGACATGGATCGAGGTGCCGTTTTTGCGTAAACCGACAAATTCATAGCGTAAGTGATTGGCCTTGGCGCCACCAAGGATTTTCAGATTGTTGGCGGTGACGAACAACTGGTCGTCGGGATGGACCAATTGCGGTTGAGTTTCAGCCTTAACAATCTCTTCGGGGGTGTAGCCGAATATTTCCGCAAAGCGCGGATTGACGTAACTGTAGCGATGTTGCTGAAAGACGAAGATCCCGACCAGGCTGTTTTCAATGAGCAACTGGTAGCGACTTTCCGCTGCGTCGATATTGTCGATCAGTTCCTGGATCCGGTGGCGCTGGGTTTTTTCTTTTTCGAGCTGTCGGGCGGTTTTTTTCAGCTGCCGGGTGGAGGTAAAAGCCTCCCATCGGTGCTGGGCCAAAAGGTTTTCCAGCGTGTCGGTGTTGTGCCGCCGCTGCTTTTCCAGTTCCGCATAGCAGCTGAGCAGGGCCTGCGCGGCCTGCTGGCAATGCCGGGTCAGCTCATGGATCTCGGTGCTGGCAGTCGGGGGCCAGGTAGGAGTTTCTCCGGCCCGCGCTTTTTCGGGCAGGTCGCCGGTTGCGATCGCAAGTTTTTTAATCGGCTGAAGGATTTTTTTATGCACGCGCAAGGCCATGGTCAAGGCGATGAGGGCGGGGATCAGCATCAGGGTCATGCTGCCCAGAAGCATTCTGTGGACATGGACATGCACAAGCGCATTCGGCACGCTCAGGACCAGTTGCGGCGGCGTAAATTTCCCCTCCGTAGGTTGAGCAGCCAGTTGCGGCTGCAGTCGGGAAACCCGTTCGGAATGTGGCTGCCAGAGAAGAAATTGTCGATGATCCGGTGTCGGATCGAAAAGAGTTGCCGTAAGCAGATCTGACGCCTGCCATGCGGAGCTGCCGCTGACCAGAATTCGGTTGTTCCCATCGACCAGCAGGGCCGCCGGCTGATCCTTCCCTGTGGACAGGGGGCTTTTATAGCCTTGCGGATCGATGACGGCCAGGGCAAGGCCGCTCGGTGTGCCGCGATTTGCAAGGGGGCATGCCAGGCAAAGTAATGCCTCGTTTTTCGCTGATGGCGTGGTGATGGTAAGCAGTAGCGGTCCGGTTCGACGAGCGAGGTTTTTTACCTCATCGCTTGAAATCGCCTTCAGCGCGTCGGAGGCGGTTTTTCTGTAGGTTGTCTTCGATTTGTTGAGTAGAGGGTTTCCATTGGAATCCCAGACCAGGACCAGGCGCAGATGTTTTTCCTGTTGGAGTAACCGGGCGAGTCTGGGCTCAATATTCTCGCGCTGGGAGCCGCTCTTCGTCAAACATGTTAGTTTGCCAGCGAGTTCAGCATGGAGAGCATTCATGCCATTTTGGATGGCCCGGCAGCGGTTTACCAGCTCGGTTTCGATACCGGGGCGAAGAAAGTCTCTTGGCCCTGACAGGTTAAGGGCCAGAATGAACAGGCCGGGTAACAAAAATCCCCCGGCAATGGCATTGATCTCGGTTTCCAGAAAGGACACCGTCGGGTGGGCAAGGAGCTGTTTGTGCTGTATCCCATACAGCAGCATGGTGGCCAGGACGGCATTGCCCAGGCCGTTGATAGTTGTCAACCCGATGGCGTTTATCAGGTCGGTGTTTGAATAGTGCAGAAGAATGCCGTAAAGCAGGTATTGGACGGGTAATGCCAGAGGTCCCCAGAACAGCAGAGAGGCTGCTGGCAAGGTGTTTACTCCAGAGCGCAGGAACATGCCGATGATCACCGCTTCCCCTACCCACAAAAGTTCCGGGACTACGGGATGCCCCAGGGCCAATGCGAAAACGGGGGTCAGCATGGCAGCGGGTGCTCCCCATCCTGCGCCGTAAAGTCGCACGATCATTAACACGGGGATGCCTGCCAGCAGGATGCGCCCCTGGGGGAAAACGGTCAGGGGGAAGATATTTCCAATAAAGGCAACTAGATAAAGGATGCCAAGCATGAAATATAGGGACCTCCAAGAATAACACGGTAAGCCAGTTGTCGTGGCGGCACGTCACGGATGCTTTTTCATCGCAATCTATGCTCAAAGGGGTTGTTGCACAAGGGAAACAAAACGATAGACGGGTAAACTATAACAAAGTGGTTGGATGTCCGGGGCAAGCAATGGTCGATTTTTCGTCTGGCGAGTCAGGGGGGCAGAATCCGGGTTGGAAAAATCAGGTAAAATTACAAAATAGCTTGGAGAGATTGACATTCAGGTATAATATAACCAAAAAAGTCATAAATGTTTTCCGAAGACGCTTTCGACCACCAGCTACAGGAAGGAGGTTCGCATGCGCATCGACATTCTTTGCAAACCGGACTGCGGAAACCTTTGCCACGAGGCGTTGTCCAACGTGCGGCAAGCCCTTGATCAGATGCGACTCGATGCCGAGGTACACCTTTACCAGGATTCACGCAAGATGATCGATAACCGGGTGTATGTAACACCGGCGCTGGTACTGGATGATGTCGTGCGGATTGCCGGGAGGGTGCCCGAGGTATTGGAAATTAAAGCTCTGATTTCTGAACGGGCAAAATATATGCGGCGCCTTCGCGATGCCGTGTAAGACGATTATCTGGCTTTGGCGCGCAGTTTGGGTTTGCCGTTTTCGATGACGATCCGGAATTCGATATTCTGTTTGCCGTAACGTTCCTGAATCTGCTTTCTTTGCCGCTCCACGAAATTTTCAAACTGGTTGCGGTCAGGGGGAGGTGTGCCCAGAGAACATTCGCCATGGGCTTTTACCAGGCTGTCATATAACTCGTCGCTCGATTTACTGCTGTGGTGCGCCGTCTCGGGGGCGGATTTTACGCTACGGCGATCGAGGTGACGTTGATATTTGCCTTCATCCATGAGCCGCTGGATGCGATTCCAGTAGGAAGCGTAGGTGTGGTAGCGGGTTGACAGAGATTCGAAGCGAAAACGATGGTCGGTTTTGATGATTCTCCGCGTCGAAAGAGCTCTTAACTTTCTTTCCAGCTCAACCCGCTGTTTTAGCGGTTCCCGTTTTTCCTCCCCCGAAAAGTAACGTTCATAAAGCAATTCGAGTTCGCGCATGTCTGCAGCGAGTTCATCGAGCTTTTTCTCGAATATTTTCCGTTCGTCCATGCACCCCCCATTGCAGACGGCTAACTCTACTTGTAAACTTCCTTCAATGCAAAGAAATTTCGTCGATCCACGGAGGGCAATTATTGACTCGTGTCCTCCTTTGCCGGATAATAACGCCGATTCTTTTGCCTGGGAGGTTTGATATGAAACACGATAAGCTTGCCGCTGTCATACTGGCCGCGGGCAAAGGCACTCGCATGAAATCGGCACAGCCCAAGGTCGTGCATCCGGTAGCGGGACGGCCGATGGTGACCTTTCCTGTGGACAGGGCCCGGCAGCTCGGCTGTCAGCCGACGGTGCTGGTGGTGGGGCACGGCGCGGAGGCGGTGCAGGCGCTGCTGGCCGATCACCCGGTAAGCTTTGCCGTACAGGACGAGCAGTTGGGAACCGGCCATGCCTTGTTGTGCGCCCGCCAGGCGCTGCAGGGGTTTGCCGGCACATTGCTGCTGCTCTGCGGCGATGTTCCGCTGTTGCGGGATGAAACCCTGGAGCAGCTGATAGCCGAACATGAAAAAAATCATGCGGCGGTGACCGTGCTGACGGCACAACTGGCGGAGCCTTTCGGTTACGGCCGGGTGTTGCGAGAGGGGGATGAAGTTCTCGGCATCGTCGAGGAAAAAGACGCTTCCCGCGAGCAAAAGTTGATTCGGGAGATCAATACCGGCATCTATGCTTTCGAGGCGCCATTCGTGTTCGAGGCTCTGTCAGGAGTCGGTTGCGAAAATGCCCAGCGTGAATATTACCTGACCGACGTATTGGCCGCAGCGCGCTCCGCAGGGCGCCGGGTTGGCGCGGTGGTGCTGGAGGATGCCGACGAAGCCATGGGGATCAACGATCGGGTACAGCTGGCGCAGGCTTCGACGGTCATGCGGCGGCGCATCAATGAACGGCTCATGCGCGAAGGCGTCACCCTTGTCGACCCGGAGCAGACCTATATCGAACCGCAAGTCGAGATCGGTGCCGACACCCTTATCTACCCCGGTGTTTGCCTGGGCGGTGCAACCCGCATCGGCAGCGGCTGCCTCATCGAGGCACAGGTGACCATCCGCGATTGCCGACTGGACGATAACATCCATGTCAAAGCCGGTTCGGTGCTGGAAGGCTCGCAGATCGGCCCGGAGACCGCCATCGGCCCCATGGCGCACCTGCGCCCCGGAACCGTACTGGCCGGCCACAACAAGATCGGCAATTTTGTCGAAACCAAAAAGTCCTACATCGGCCTCGGATCCAAAGCCAGCCACCTGACCTACATCGGCGATGCCGAACTGGGCGCCAACGTCAATATCGGTTGCGGTACCATTACCTGCAACTACGACGGCGTAAACAAGCACAAGACCATTATCGAGGATGATGTTTTCGTCGGCAGCGATACCCAGTTCGTGGCGCCGGTGCGCATCGGCCGCAACAGCCTGATCGGTGCCGGTTCGACCATCACCAAGGATGTGCCGGCCAATGCCCTGGCCTTGTCCCGCAGCGAGCAGAAGATTGTCCCGGAATGGCGGCTGCGGCACAATTCCAACTGCAAGAAAAAAGACTGATGCAACAGATGTACAAGGTGCCGGCATCTTGCCGGCCCTTTTTGCTTTAAGCGTACACAGGAGGCTGTCGGACGCAGGAATGTGTCTACCGCGAAAACGGTAAGTCGGTTCTCGATATCCCATTTTCTCGTGACGATTCCCCAAGCCCAACTGCCTCTATGGAGGATTTTGCCATGTGTGGAATTGTTGGATATATCGGTCCCCAGGAGGCCATGCCCATTATTATCGAAGGCTTGCGTCGCCTGGAGTATCGCGGCTATGACTCGGCCGGCATCGCCATTCTCAACGAGGGGCGCATCTCCATCCGGAGGGCCAAGGGAAAGCTTTGCGAGCTTGAAAACGTTCTGAAGCAACAGCCGCTTACCGGCGGACGCGGTATCGGCCATACCCGGTGGGCGACCCACGGCCGGCCTTCGGAAACCAATGCCCATCCTCATTATGCCGGCAATATTGCGGTGGTGCATAACGGCATCATTGAAAACTATCTGGAGCTCAAGGCGCGCCTCATCGGCCAGGGGCACGAATTCAGTTCCGAAACCGATACGGAGATCATCGCTCATCTCGTCGATCAGCATCTGCGCCAGTGCGGCGATTTTGAAACCGCAGTGCGGCTGGCGTTGGCCGAGGTCCGCGGAGCCTATGCGGTGGCCATCCTGTGCGAGTGCGAACCGGATAAGATGATCGCCGCCCGCCTCGGTTCACCGCTGGTGGTCGGGCAGGGGCAGGGCGAGTTCTTTGTCGCATCGGACATTCCCGCCATGCTGTCCCATACACGAGAGATGATTTTTCTCGATGAAGGGGAAATTGTCGTTTTTGCCGATGGCGCCATGCGCTTTACCGATCTGCAGGGCGCAACCGTGGAGAAGACCGTCAAGATCATAACCTGGAATCCCCTGATGGCCGAAAAGGGTGGATACAAACATTTCATGCTCAAGGAAATTTACGAGCAGCCACGCGCCATAGCCGATACCCTGGCCGGGCGCGTATTCTCCGAACGCGGCGAGATTTTCCTCGATGGCATCAATCTCGACGCCGAGCAGTTGTGCCGATTCAACAAGCTCAACATCGTCGCCTGCGGCACCTCCTGGCATGCTGCCTTGAGCGGTAAGTTCCTTATTGAAAAACTGGCGCGCCTGTCCGTCGAAGTCGATATCGCCAGCGAATTTCGTTATCGCGACCCGCTGGTCGACGAACGCACCCTGACTGTACTTATCAGCCAGAGCGGCGAGACTGCCGATACCCTGGCCGCCCTGCGCGAAGCCAAACGCAAGGGCGGCGCCACGATAGCGATTTGCAACGTGGTGGAATCGTCCATCGCCCGTGAAAGCAACGGGGTCATCTATACCCATGCCGGCCCGGAGATCGGGGTTGCCTCCACCAAAGCCTTCACCACTCAACTGGTGGCGCTGTACCTGCTGGCCCTGCATCTCGGCCGGGTACGGGGTATGGTTGATGCGGTGCGCTGCCGGGAACTCATTGAGCCGCTTTTGAGCCTGCCGCGCAAGATGGAACAGGCTCTCGAATCCGATGAGCTGATCCAGAAAATCGCCAAGGAATTCATGCACGCCCGTGACTTCCTCTATCTGGGGCGCGGCATCCAGTACCCCATCGCCCTGGAAGGCGCCCTCAAACTCAAGGAGATTTCCTATATCCACGCCGAGGGTTACCCCGCAGGCGAAATGAAGCACGGCCCCATCGCCCTCATCGATGAAAACGTGCCGGTGGTGTTCCTCTGCCCGTTTAACGACACCTTCGAAAAGGCCATCTCCAACATGGAGGAGGTGCGGGCCCGCTCCGGCCGCGTCGTCGCCATTGCCACCGAAGGGCATACCGTGCAACTTGGGGAAGTCGACGCCCTGATCACCGTGCCGGAAACCAGCGACGACGTCGCGCCGATCCTCACCGCCATTCCCATGCAGCTGCTGGCCTACCACATTGCCGTGCTCAAGGGTACCGACGTCGATCAGCCGCGCAACCTGGCCAAGAGCGTGACGGTGGAGTAACGCATCCCGAATCCGCGATCAGAAAAAGCAAAAAGGCCCGCCTGGAATCAGGTCGGGCCTTTTTGCGATGTGCCCGGCAGGGTGCATGGTTCGCAAGCGCCATCGGTTGATTTATCGAGAAGCCCGCGGATTCAGGCTAACGGCCCCCTTCCCGCAGACCGGTCACCAGGTTATCGGCCAAGCCGTTCAGCAACAGAAAATAACTCTCCGGCCCGGCTGGCAATGCTGCGCCGAGGGGGTCGAGAACGCCGGTTCTTGCACCGCTGCCTTCGATTATCGTGGCAACCAGCTTCGACTCGAACTGCGGTTCGCTGAACACACAACGGGCGTCTAGTTCCTTGATTTTTCCTCGGATCTCCCTAACTCGCCTGACGCCGGGTTTTCTCTCCGGGTCGATGGTGATGGAACCTGCCGCGTTAAGCCCATAGGCCGCTTCGAAGTACTGATAGGCATCGTGGAAAACGAGATAGGGGATATGCTTGACCGGGGCAAGTTTCACTTTCAACTTAGCATGCAGTTCGTCCAGGCGCAGTTTCAATCGGGCCGCATTCTCCCGGTATTGTTGCTGGTGAACCGGATCGATTTCGGCCAGGGCGGCGGCTGTTTTTTCGACCATCTGTTTCGCCAGCAGCGGGTTGAGCCAGAAGTGCGGATCATGTTCCCCATGCTCCGTGAGATGTTCAGATTGGCCATCCCCTGCCTCATGGTGATCGGCATCCCAGCTGCCGCCTTCCCGCACCGGCAGCAGTGCCGATTCAAGCTCCTCGGCCAACTCCAGTTGACGGGCATTGGTCCCCAATGTCGACAGCGGTTTTTCCAGGAAGCTTTCGAGCTGATGGCCGACCCAGACCACCAGGTGGGCATCGGCCAGCAGGCGGGCCTCCGAAGGGCGCAGCACGTAACCGTGGGGCGAGCCGCTTCCCTGGATCAACAACCGTGGTTCACCCACCCCTTGCATGACCCCGGCAACCAGCGAATGAAGCGGCTTGAGACTGACCACCACCTTCGGGCCCTGCGGTGTGGCCGCCCAGGCGACAACACCCTGGGCAAGGAGATATGCCGTAAATAACACCATCAAAACAGATTTTCTCATTGGAACCCTCCGGACATAAAATGGTGATTGATCTTTTTGTAACGTTATAATATAACACAAGCAAAAAGCAAGTCGCTCGCGGGAGAAGAACTGTGGCTGATACCTCGATCCTGTTTGCTTGTAAAGGCAATGATCATCAGAATTGCATCGACGAGGCACTGGCTCGTGCAGAAAAGCTTTGTCGGCAGCGCCAGCAGCGCTTTACCGCAATTCGCCGCCGGGTGCTTGAACTGGTCTGGCAGCAACACAAGCCGGTTGGCGCCTATGAGCTGCTGGAGGTCCTCCGGCAGGATGGTCGTACCGCTCCGCCCACTGTCTACCGGGCCCTCGAATTTCTACAGCAGATGGGGCTGGTGCACCGGATCGCTTCGCTGAACGCCTTTGTCGGCTGCGCCCATCCGGGCAAACCCCATGACGGCCAGTTTCTGATCTGCGAATCTTGTAAATCCATTGCCGAGCTGGATGTGCCGGCCATAACCGCCGCTATTGAACAGAGTGCGACGACGGCAGGTTTTGAAACCCGCCGGCATACCGTCGAGATCATGGGACTCTGTCCCGACTGCCGCTCAAGGAGCTGACCGTGAATGAACCCTGCGCCCTGCTCGAACTGTGCGATATCAACCTGGTCAGAGGCGGACGCCACCTTTTGCAGCAGGTCGACCTGAAGCTCGGACGGGGTGAAATCCTCACCGTCATCGGTCCCAACGGCGCGGGGAAAACGACCCTGTTGCGGGTCGGCCTGGGCCTGCTTCCGCCAACTTCCGGGCGGGTTTATCGGCATCCGGGAGTCACCATCGGCTACATGCCGCAACGCTTGCACATCGACCCGACCTTCCCCCTGACGGTGAAACGGTTTCTGGCCATGGCCGACGTGAAACGAAGCGGCAAGGTTCTGCCCATGCTCGAAGAGGTAGGGGCGGCCCATGTTCTCCAGTCGCCCTTGTTCAGTATTTCCGGTGGCGAACTGCAGCGGGTGCTGCTGGCCCGGGCGCTGATGCGGGAACCGGACCTGCTGGTTCTTGATGAACCGGTACAAGGGGTCGACGTCCACGGGCAGCTGGATCTCTACAAGCTGATAACCCGCATTCGCAACGAGCGCGGTTGCGCCGTGCTGATGGTCTCCCATGACCTGCACCTGGTGATGGCGGCGACCGACCGGGTACTCTGCCTCAATCGCCATATCTGCTGCAGCGGCACCCCCGAAATTGTGACCAACCACCCCGCCTACCTGGAGCTTTTCGGTCCACTGGCGGTGCAGCATCTGGCGGTTTATTCCCACAACGTCAACCACCGCCATGACACCCACAGCGATAGATCGGGAGGTGCCGATGTTGGATGATTTTCTGCTGCGGGCCTTGCTGGGCGGACTGGGGGTGGCGCTGGTCGCCGGTCCCTTCGGTTCCTTTGTGGTCTGGCGGCGACTGGCCTATTTCGGCGACACCCTGGCCCATTCGGCGCTGCTCGGTATAGCGCTCGGCTTCCTGCTGCACCTCAACCTTACCCTGGGGATCATCGTGGTGTGCCAGTTGCTGGCGATCCTGCTCTTTTTCGGCCAGCGGCAACGACAACTGGCCAGCGATACCCTGCTCGGGATCTTCTCCCACGGCGCCCTGTCGTTGGGGCTGGTGGCCTTGGCCTTCATGGAGCATATCCGGGTCGACCTGACCGCCTACCTGTTCGGAGATATCCTATCCATCGGCCTTGCCGACCTGGGTTGGATATTCGGCGGCGGCGGTCTGGCCCTGGCCGGACTGCTCTGGCTGTGGAAACCGCTGTTGGCGATCACTATTCACGAAGATCTGGCCCGTGTCGACGGAGTGCCTGTGGACCGGATCAACTGGGCCTTTCTCGGCTTGATCGCCCTGACCGTGGCGGTGATGATGAAGGTGGTCGGCCTGCTGCTGGTCACCTCGTTGCTGATTATTCCGGCGGCGACCGCTCGGCGGTTTGCCGGCAATCCGGAGGTGATGGCGCTTCTTGCCAGCCTGATCGGCTGTTTCGCCGTGGCCGTCGGACTGTACGGCTCGTTTACCTGGGATACCCCGGCCGGACCCTCGATCGTCGTTGCGGCCTGCGGACTGTTTCTTCTAAGCCTGCTGCTGCCGAAGCGGCTGATTCCCGGATCGTTCTGATTGCCGCGATGTTCTTTGTGTCGGGCCTGCCCGGCAACTTCCTCCTCGAAGCCGGCGCGGACTATCAACTCCATCAGCTGCGGGTCATCGGCCAGGTCGATGGACGCCTCGCCGTTTTCACTCCCAGTCGCCGGCAACGGTCGATGACCTCCCGCGCCGATGACCGCTGGATGGTCATGGCGCTGATGAAGACGAAATCGGCCCACAAAAGATCCTCGTCGACCAGGGGGCGCACGGTCATGTCGACCAGCCGCTTTTCCCACAGCTCGGGCAGCATCGCTGCCACGGTCAACAGCCCCAGCCGCGGAAAGCTCGCCTTCCTGTCGATGAATTTCATGGCGTTGCTGAAGCTCCAGAAGGTGTACGGAGAATGGGAATAAACGAGGAGAATCTTCATCTGCACGTTCCCGTAAAGCGTTTTCTGCAGGGGAGCCTTTCCAATCCTGTAGCTGGATTTACGACGGTCATTGCAGCCCATGTAAACAGTTTGTAGATAAGCAGATTTATCCAGGTTTGCGGTAAGCTGACTTGCTCATTTGCGCTTTCTGATAGCTTCGCGCAAGATAGCCCCGACCTCGTCCCAGATTTGTTTCGCTCCTGCTTTGAGGTCTTCCCATTCATCCTCGCTGGCAGTCGATATCCCTTGCAGCTTTACCGCGGCCTCATCCCGCTTGAGCTGCAAGGCTGCGATCGTGTTTGAATATTCATCCTTCTCCTCGGGCGTGGCGCTTTCTGCTTTTTCCTTTAGCCGCTCGATCTGCACATCCCATTCGACCATCTGGGCGGAGAGTTTTTCAACGTACTCGGTTCGTTTGTCCATGTTGCCAACCTCCGTTTCGTAGCACAGCGATCAGCCACGAGGTCTGGTACTTCAAGCCGGCATGCTAAGTCGCCCGGTCGGATCAGGCCCGGGTTTGCGTTAATCAAAAGTGAAAAAGAAGATCGCTCCCTCTCCCGGTTTACTTTCGGCCCAAACCCGCCCGCCATGGCGCCTGACGATCTTTTCCACGGTGGCGAGGCCAATGCCGTGTCCCTCGATGTCCGTTCCGGAGAGCCGTTGGAAAGGAAGGAACAGCTTGTCGGCCAGCGCCATGTCAAAGCCCGGCCCGTTGTCACGAACAAAACAGGCCGGTTTGCCGTCAACCTCCGTCACACCGAATTCGATGACCGCTCCCTCCCGACTGCCGGCAAACTTCCAGGCGTTGCCGATAAGATTATCCAGGACCACCTGCAAAAGATCCGGATCACCCTCGGCCACAATCCCGGTGGCGATCTGGAAGGTGACCCGGTGCTCCGGTGCCGCAAGTTTCAGGTCCGTCGCCACCGCATTCGCCATGGCGCTCAGATCAACTGATTCGTGGTGCAATTCGACGCGGGTGACGCTCGCAAATTTCAGCAAGGTGTCGATAAGATGGTTCATGCGCTGGGAACCTTCGGACATTTCCTGGATGAATTTTCGGCATTGCGCGTCGAGTTTGTCGCTGCATTTTTCCTTAACCAACTGGCAGTAGCCGTAGATGACGGTCAAAGGCCGGCGAAGGTCGTGGGAGACGCTGTAGTTGAATGCCTCCAGCTCGATATTCGCGGCTTCCAGTTCGGCGGCGCGGGTTGCCAGGTCGGTGTTGAGCCGCTCGATCTCCTCCTCCGCCCGCTTGCGGTCGGTAATATCCATCGTGTAGATGCGCACTGCCTCAAATGGCGGCGCAATGTAAATAAGCTCCCTGAAATAACGGCCGTCTACTTCCATTTCCCGGGAATAATCGCCAGCTTTTTGATCTTGCAGGTCTCGGAGCATCACTGGCATGTCGGGGGGGAGGAATGGATTAATGCTGTCGCTGACCCCGCCGCTACCCAGGAAACGTTTCGCTGCCGGATTACAGAAAGTCAACTGGCCTCTTGCATCCACCTCCAGGATCGGATTCGGACTCATGATCGGAAATGAAGCAAGCCGTTGGATTTCGGCGTCCGCCTGTTTGCGCTCGGTGATGTCGATCAGGGCAAGGCGGCACTCCTGCATCGAAGCGGTCGCCACGGCTTCGATCTGCACGATGAGTGGTTGCTTTTTCTCGTTCAGGAGCGCCACTTCGCTCGCTTCCTTGTCCTGGCTGGTAAAGACCTTGCCGAGGAAGACGTTAAAGGCGGGACGATGTTCTTCTGTGACGAACTGCCCAAAGTGCCGGCCGGTCAGCCGTGAGCGCTCGATACCGAGGAGACCGGCGCCGCTGAGGTTCGCGGCATGGATGGCCCCGTCGCGGGCGAGGGTAAAATAGCCGACCGGGGCGAAATCGTAGAGGTCGGTGTACTTTTCCAGTGCTTTCTCCCCCTCATCTCTGGCCTGGCGAAGCTCAGCGTTCTGCATCTCCAGTTCGATCTGATGGACCTGCAGTTCATGCAGAAGGCGCTGCGCCTCATTCTCTGTCTGAGGCCGCCCAGCGGCCGTAGCCAGGAGGTTCAACCGCTCTTCGGCGCGGCGACGCAACTCGCACTCCGCCTCGCTGGCTTCCGCTGACAGGCTCTTTTCCTTATCTACTTTCATTGCACACACTCACCCGTCGACAACAAAGTTGCTGTCTCTGTTGGAACGCCAGAATGGCCATCCGGTTCTTTGCCTCCCTGAAGTTGAGGGGGGTGTCGGAACCGGATGACCGGACCCGGTGTTACAACTATTTTACAATCAGATCGTTATTCACCTTTGTGACACCCTTAACACTACGGGCAACTTCTCCTGCCCTGGTGACACTCTGCGCTGAATCGACAAAGCCACTCAATTGAACTTCACCTTTGAATGTCTTGACCTCGATCTGCATCGTTTTCAGCGTTGGCTCATCAAAGATTGCCGCCTTGACCTTGGTGGTGATGACCGAGTCATCGACATACTCGCCTGTGCCTCGCTGTGTAGGTGTGGACGCACACGCCAGGAGCGAAGCAAATACTACCAAACAGAACATTAACCTTATTGTGCGCTGCAGGTTTAACATGATGTTTCTCCTTTATTGTATAGTGTTGGAAGTTCTCCGGGAAGTACCGTTGTGTCTGATTTCCTCCCCGAGAACCAATTTCCCGGGACGCCCGGTTATTCGCAGCACAGCGGCCACGATGAGCTGCTTGTGCCGTCACGCTTACAACTTTTTAACTCTTTCCGCTCCCGTCGTCGATTCAATGGTGTTGAACCGGATGACTGGTTCCTGGGTGAGCAGTTTCATTGCACCGATCAGAACACCGAAATCATGGGACTTCAGATGGGAGTCAAGGGCCTCACGGGTGCTCCATTCCTCCATGAAAAAAATATTGTTTTCAGCCTCGATATCGACGTAGCAATTGCAGCCTGTGCATCCCTGCAGGCGCCGAATCGGGCCAAGCATTGCCTTGAAGGTTTGAATAATCTCTTTCCGCTTATCGGGCGGTACGGTTAGTTTGATCGTGGCGTCAATCATAGATTTCACCTTGAGCCCTAAAGCCATTGTTAGGATCACTTCCCCACAAGTGATCGAGGAGAGGGAGCTTAAAATCCCAAAAACGTTCAGCAGCCACAGGACCACCACGGCATTCAATATCGTCTTGATGGACCCCACCATGGGGATGAATCGGTTGATGAGCCAAAGAAGAAAACCAACCACGATCAGGACAATGACCACTTGAACTAACGGCATGATCTGGTCACCTCCCTCGGCGTGGTCTTGGCCAGGACTGCGTCGCCACGCCTTGGCAGCAGCCAGAATGCCTCAGAGTTCTCTGCAACGACTAACCTCTATAAAAGGTAAATCGCAACGAACGTGCCAGAGATAGCCTGCGGATACAAGGAGTGCAAAAGTCTGATGATACAGAGTAAATGGAAAGAGAAGGACCGGGGAGAACTGAAAACCGTCAGCGGGATCTATCATATTTAACAGAATCGCCAAATTTGACGGTCCCTTGAGCGCCCACTTTTTATCGCATCAACCAGCGTCTTTTCATCAATATATAAGAAAGGTAAAAGGTGAACGAACCCACGAGAAATAGATAGACCAACTCAAAAGGCATGTTCGCTGTCCTGCCATCTTCCAGCAGAATGGTTTTAAGAGGCTCATAAAATTGATAGGACGGCATAAACGGCGCAACGACTGTCAATTGTTGCGAATAATCGGACAGGGCGGAAGGCAGAAGGTGCGGCAGGTAAAAGACGACACCCAGAGTCCTGGCGCTTGCCTGGCTACGGCAGAGAAAACCGAGGAAGATCCCGTAGGCGCTGAAGCAAAAACCGCCGACTGCAATCAAGACGACATAGTCAAAGAGATTTTCCACGCCGAAATTACCCAGGAGATGGAGAAACAGGACCGCAATAAAGGTCAGGACCATTCCCGTGATTACCTTGGCTATCAGCCATTGGCCCTCGCGTATGGGCGTCTGCAGAAGAGCCAGGAGTAGGTTTTTTTCCTTCTCCTCGGCGACTTGAGCGGGAAGGATAATGAACCCGATGAGCAGGACAATCATCAAAATCCAGGTCGGCAAAGTCTGTTTTTGGATGTCCCCCGGGTATAGTGTTTCAATGTCGGCAATCCAATTGGCACTGATACCCTCCGCCGCTTTTTGCAAAGCGGAAAAATTTTCTACGATGGCGAGGGTATGAAAAGATTCTCTTTTTAAAACCAGGAGGGTAAGACTGTCGGGATCATTTTTGTTCTTAAGCAAAACCCCGTCTATTTTTTTCTCTTTTATAAGGCGTCTACCTTCTGTTTCGTTTTTAATCCATGTAACAACAATGCTTTTTTCTGCCGCCTTTACACTACTTATGATTTTTGGTGCATAGGTGTTACCCTGAACGAGGCCAATTTTTATTTGTCCAACGCTTACATTGGCTTGATCTGTGAATTTTAAAGATATGAAAACAAAGAAAGGTATAAACAGAATAAGATATATGGTCTTATTTTTTAAGGCGATAGCTAAATCGTTGAATAAAAGTGCAAGAATATTTCGCATCATAAGGCGTACAAGTTTTCGTGAATTTCAGATTGAAAATATTGCTGCGGAGATCCGTCAAAGACCAGGCCGCCTTCGTGCAGCACCAGGATGCGGGTCGCCAGGCTTTTTATCTCTTCGGGCCGATGGGAGGTAAAAAGAATTGTTTTTCCGGCAGCATGAATTGTGTTCAACAACCGGTAGAGTTCTTTTGTCATCTCGAAATCCAGACCCGAGGTCGGCTCGTCAAAAAGGAGCACGGGTGGGTCGGCCAGCAGGGCGCGCCCTATGTTCACTCTTTGTTTTAAGCCTTTAGAAAGCATCTGTATTTTATTTTTCCGAAAGGGGAGCAAATTAAACTCTCTCAGGACCTCATCCACCCGCAGAAAGGGTGTTTGAAAGAGAACGGCAAAGAGTTTGAGATTGTATTCAACGGTAAAGAAGTCAAAAAGATTGGGCACCTCCGGAACGAAACCGACTTTTTTTACAAAAGCCGTCCGCTTCCTCAGGTCGATTCCGTCAATCATGGCTTGACCGCTGTCCGGAAGAATCCAGTTTGCCAGCATTTTCAGCAGAGTGGATTTGCCGGCGCCGTTGTGGCCGACAACAGCGATCAGTTCGCCCTTCTTTACTTCAAAGCTGGTCGGCAGTAGGCCCCTTTTTTGGTCATAGAGCTTTGTCAGATTCCGGATTTCTATTTGCATGAATTCTGTCGTATCTCAAATTAAAGGTTGGTGCGCACTAAACCGCGAATGATCCGCCTGAAGCACCAGGGCGGGGCTTTCATTCTGAACCATAAAGTCATCGTTTGACCAGTGGCCTAGAAAAAAATCTGGCAAAGCCAGATTTTTTCATTATTAACGACGATTTTTTTTGTTCGTTACGTTAATCTCAACACAACTATAACGAGAATAATGACAACTAGAACACCGATTACGAATCCCATAAATACTCCTTTGCCTGTAGTCTTCCGTTTTTTTATATAGCACAATGTGCTCTACGTGCTCAATTCACTATACTCGGCGGCCTTGAATAACATTGAACAGCACAACAATAATGGCAACGACCAGCAGGATGTGAATAAACCCCCCCAGCGTGTAACTGCTCACCAGCCCCAGTATCCACAGAATGATCAGTATTACGACTAATGTCCACAACATGGTATGCTCCTTTCTGACTGATTATCACCACCGTCGACTATGGCATCACACTGACGCGCGGCAGTGAGCAGGTAGTTTTTCGTTGATCGTGACCGTCCTTAGCTTTTTCTGCTGCCCATAACCAGCAGCGGTCATCCATTCAGAACTCGGCTTACTCGACTGTCATCAAGTTTTTTACATCTTCGACGCCGTTCACGTCCTTGGCGAGTTTGCTAGCCAGGTCCTTTTCGGCTGCGCTTTTGGCCATGCCGCTCAAAGTAACCACACCATTCTTCGTTGCGACCTTGGTATGGAGGCCACTGGTCGAGCGGTGAGAGAGCAACGTTGTCTTGACCAGGGCGGTTATGGAGGCGTCATCGATCTTGTCGCCTACCGTACGGGTTTCCTTGGTTTCTTTCTTGATTTCTTTCGCGGTCTTTGTCACGCTCATTACATTCTGTACGTCTTTGACCCCTTCGATATCCTTGGCGTATTCAGTCGCCAAGTCTTTTTGTGCCTGATTGTCGGCCTCGCCGCGCAATGTCACGATGCCGTTTTTGACGTCAACCTCGGTTTTGATGCCGCTGACGCTGCGATGGAACAAGAGCGTGGTTTTTACTTTCGCCTTGAGCCATGCATCTGACTTCTCAGCGTGTTTCTCACCTTTGACTTCCAGCTTGTTGTCTACACTCTTGACGTCAGGCAAGCTCGCCACTGTCTCAGCGGCCAACGACTTGTGGGATTCTTCGGATACGGTCCCCGTCAAGGTGATGGCGCCGTCCTTGGCCTTGATCTTGATATCATCGTTCTTGAGGTAGGTCTTGAACACATACGACTGCTTTGCTGACGTTTCGATTTGGTCATCCTTGTCGGACGCTTGCACCGGTACGCTGAATGACAGAACTGCTACCGCTACCAACATTAGAGATATGGAAAATATTGCTTTCATGCGAAGTTCTCCTTTTACGGGTATTTTTTGAACATTTTTACTCCGAAGACCCTATGTCTTACGGAGTTCTGGTAGTGGTGCATCATGCGACCGCAGTTTGGAGCCGAGGGTACCCCGGAGCATGATGCGCTGTCCTCATCAGTCACCCAAAACCTTCTTGATCTGGCTGATTTTCCCCTGAACCTTGCCGACCAGCTTTTCACCGACACCTTCGGCTTCCACCTTCGGATTGTCGGTTAGTTTCCCGGCCACTTCCTTGGCCTGGCCTTTTACCTCGTGCAGCTTACCTTGCGCCTTGTCCCTGGTGCTCGATTTCATGACGTCCTCAGGTCGGTGATCATGGGTAAGTTCTTCTCCGCCAAGTGGTTGAAAAAAGAACGGCCATGCTAATTCTCCGACTAATAAGGTTAATAGCAACTAGCGTGCCGACGACAACCTGCGAAATATTTGAGTGCAAGGTGCTGATAATAAAAGGCAATGAGGAATGAGCACGGGCAGGGGGGAGAGAATCCGTCAGGAGCATCCGTCATACTTGACAAAACTGCCGAATATGACGGGACACGTTGCGGTAAAAGAGCGATTTATGAACCGTTTGCTACAGGTGCTCAAGGCGCAGTGCGGCCTGAAAGGCGTATCTCGGCAATCAGAGGAAGATGATCGGAGGCGCTGCGCGCCAATTCCGAACCGGGAACCTCGATGCCGGTCACTTCAAGTCCAGGGCCAGTAAAGATGTGGTCGATGCGCACCGTTGGGAAACGGCCGGAAAAGGTGCCTTTGGGGCGGTGGCGTTGCGCTTCGATTTGCACGTCCTTGAGTCGCCCGGCGAGGCGGCGGCACACCGATGATGAAGGCAGAGCGTTGAAGTCGCCGCACAGAATGACAGGATCACGGCACTGATCGTGTGCCAGCCAGCCGCTGCCGAGCAAAGCCGCAACCTGCGCCATGCGCTCACGTGGGTGCAGGCCCAGGTGGGTATTGATGACCTGAACCTCCTTGCCGTGCAGCTCGATGGCAACCCAGAGTGCCCCGCGTGGTTCCAGAAACGGTTTGTTGGCGAGGCCCGGCAGCGGCCCGGCCTTGACCAGGCGTTGCGGCAGATGCGTCAGGACGGCATCGCCATAGCGTTCTTCCTCGAAGTGCAGGGCGGGATGGAATTGAAACTCCATCTCCAGATAGTGGGCAATCAGATGCGCCTGGTCCATGCCTGCGGTGCGCGAGCGCCCGACGTCCAATTCCTGCAGTGCCACCACGTCCGGTCTGGCGCGGGCGATCACGCGGGCGATGCGCTCGGCATCGAGCTTGCCGTCCATGCCGATGCAACTGTGCACGTTGTAGGTCATGACCCGAAGGGTGTCCGTCGGCGTGGCGACGGCACGTTTGCGCGCTGCGACAGGTTTGCGCTCCAGTTTTTGCAGAAGCTGAAACGCCGCATTTCGCAGGTCAACGGGACGCAGATACGAATGTTGGCGTTCAGTCAAAGGAGCGTCCACCGGCAGCAACGCAAAACCATTGGTCTCTTCGGGCGTCGCGCCGGCGTGAGCGCCGTTTTCTTCGGCGAAGGTGATCGGTGTGATGCCTTCGCGCCATCCAAGCAGCACGAAGTCGCCGGCATCCGGGTGCTCGCAGAGTCGCACCAGGTCCTCGCCAAGCGAATCGATGAATGGATGCTGCGCTCCGAACAACGCGGCACAGTCGTGCGGAAAGCGGTATTCGGCTGCTTCGGCCCGGGCGCACAGCCTGCCCGGGCCCTCCACAGTGAGCACAAGCGGAACCTTATGGGTGCGCGCCAATTCGCGGGCGACAAAATCGCTTTCGTCGCCAGTCAGTTTTCGCGGTACGTAAACATGGGCTACCGGCCCGAGAGATGTGACGGCGGGTTGTTGTTCGTCCGGCTCATCGCCATTAATACCAAGGACCGAAAACAGACGCTGCATGTTGTTGCCGCCGAGAAAACGAACCCGCTGGGTCTGAACACTGCTCGCGCCTTCAGTAGTAATTCCCGGGGTACTCGCGTTCAATTTCCCAAAAGTCACCCGCACCGCCTCTGCCAGGGGATAGCCTTGAACCAGGTGGTAGGGATGGACCCGGACCTGCCCGTGATCGGAGTAGACCCAGACATCGTAATGTCGCCAGGCGGAATGGTTGGCGGCGCGCCACAAGCGGGCGACGGCGTCGTCGATCCCCTTCAGCGTCCAGTGGGCAAACAGCGAACGCGGACCGCGGCGGTGCGACTGTTCGTCGTAACCGAGGAAATTGATATGAATAATGGGTAAGCCACGGCTGATGTCGATCTTGCCACCGATCACGCAGAGCTCGCGAAGCAGGATGGAGATGCCGACCCGGGTCGGTATGAATTTCAGTTCCTTCACGAAATCATGGCCGCGGACCAGGCCGTGCACGAAATCAAGCAACGCCAGGCCGAACTCCAGCAGAAACAGGATGGCGACGCGCAGAAAACTGTAGAGATTGCCGAGCAGGAAAGCCAGCACCACCAACGGATTGGCGGCGCGCAGTGTCGGCCCCCAACCCATCGATGACGGACAGAAATGTGTCTCGGCGGCGCCGCCGGTGTAGTTGTCCGAGTAGGCGCTGCCACCCTTGAGCAACGCCTCGTTGCCATGGCCTGTATGCAGCGCCTCGACGCTCGCCGCAGCGTCCGGCTCGTACATGCGCACGATTCGCCGTGTTGCATGGTCTCTGAAGGAAAACGCCGGTACCGCACCTTTGACGCCATAAAAGAGCTCAGCCTGAACCGCGGGCGTCGTCGACGGCAAGCCCGAATAGTGGGTATGAACTTGATAGTGTTCACGCTTGATCAGTCGCCGCAAGAATGGCAGCTCACCGCGATCCAGGGCGCGTTCGAACTGTGGTTGCGAGAGCCCGTCGATCTGGATCATGATCAGTCCCGGCCGCGTCGGTGCTCCCTCCGACACCGGCAAGCGCAGCAGTCGCGCCAGCCAGACGCTACGACTGAGGTTGCGCCGCAGGCGCCGGAGCAAAGTTTCGATTCGACCGAGCATCACTCATCCTTTTTGGAAAACAGTCTGGTTCCCATGGCCGCTTCGCTCGCTACGGCCACACTTTTCAGGATATCCCACTCTGTCTTTATATAATAAATAGAGTAACCCGGCGGCGACCTCTTTGGCACCCGCCAGCTCGGCTTCGGTATTCTCGGCGTCACGGCCGACGAAGAAGGTTGCGAGTGTCACCGTCATGTAGCCGAAAATGGCGAACCAAAGGTTTCGTGGGTCATAACTGCGAACCGAAAAGCGATGCAGCATGCTCCCAGAATTTTTCGGCAAGCGGCCGGTCCTTCCACTCCTGGAATGTAACCTGTCGCGATCGCGCCAGGTCTTCTTGAAAAATTTCGATCTTACGCCGGGCAAAATCGCGGTCGTAATAGTTCACATTCGCCTCGTCATTCAGGCTGAAGGAACGGGGGTCGAAATTCGTCGAGCCCACCGTTGTCCAGAGCCCGTCTACGATCATCACCTTGCAGTGGTACATGGTCGGCAGATATTCATGTATTTCAATGCCAGCTTCGAGTAAGGCACCCCAGCGTGCGCGCGACGCACGCCTTACCGTCTCACTGTCTGCATGGCTGCCGACTGTAATGATCTGGACGGTTACGCCGCGCTTTGCGGCATCGGTTAGTGCTTTGATCGTCAATGCATCGGGAATGAAGTACGGAGTGGAGAGGTGAATAGAGCGGCTGGCGGCGGTGATTGCGAGCAAGTACATCAATCGCATGCTTTCGCTTCCCCCCGACGGAGAGCTGCTGAACACGTGCGCTTTGCCGGCGCCGACCGGCTGCAACGGAGGGAAATACTCGGCCCCGTGGAGTACGTCCCCACTGACTTTGATCCAGTTGTCCATAAAGACCGCTTGCATCTGGGCCACCACGGGACCTCGGACACGATAGTGCGAATCGCGCCAATGTTCAGGGTCTTGCGCATGGCCAGACCATTGATCTGCGATTCCAACCCCCCCTGTAAAACCGGTATGTCCGTCGACAACCAGCAGCTTGCGGTGTGTGCGATTGTTCAATCGACCCAGCTGATACCAGTGCGGTTTATGATATTTCCGCACCTGGACTCCGGCCTGCTCCATTAATGAGATTTGAGACGCGTCCATCTTGTTGCTGCCGACCCAGTCGAGCAGGACATGAACCTTGACGCCCGCGCGAGCACGTTCGGCAAGGGCGTTCGTAAATTCGCTGCCGATCGAGCCGGACCAATAGATGAAGGTTTCAAACGTGATTGTTGTTTTGGCGTTTCGGATTGCTTGCAGCATCGCGGGGAAGATCTCGTCACCGTTCAACAGCACGTCAACTCGATTACCATCCAGGATGCCCATGCCGAGCAATGTCCCCATCGTGCGAGAAAATTGCGGGTCTTCCGTGCCGTAAAGATGAGGAATCGGGTGTTTTATAACCTTTTCGCGGCCCGATGTGGCGCATCCCGTTGCACGTAAAGCAAACATAAAAACGACCAAATACCACAGACGAACCGATCGGAAAGCAGGCATTGTGGATTCCTCCTATGCCGCGACAAACGTGCCATTTCTGCCCGTAGCGGGCGATGCTTGGTCAGATACGCTCTTAAAGCCTCTATGTTACAGTCAGTGTGCTATTGGCGAGTACGACTGTACATGTGCGACGCTTTGTTCGCCGCCGCCCGTGGAGTGGCCGACATGAATCGCGTTTTTCAGGACGAGTACTTTGACGAGTTCCGCAAGGTCGGCGGCATAGGTGTCCATGTCGTTGCCATCCCAGGGTTGACTGGATCGTCCGTAGCTGCGGCGATCATGGGCTATGCAGCGGAATCCGCGTGCGGCCAGGAACAGCATCTGGTCTTCCCAGGCGTCCGCGCTCAGCGGCCAGCCATGACTGAAGACCACGGGCTGCCCGCTACCCCAGTCCTTGTAATAGATTCGATATACGCGTGAACACGGGCGTCTTCTCACCCAGCTCGGTGAGGATCCTGGCGGTGGTGTACTGTTTCAACGAGGCGGTCAGCTCGAAGAACCCGTGCACGCCCGTTCCGCGCGCGTGAACGATACGCTCCGGAATACGCTCGTGATCGAAATGGGTGATTTTTTCGCGAAGGATGAAATCCTCCAGCAGCGTAGGGCCGCGCGGATTGGCTTTGAGCGAGTTTTGATTATCTGGAATTGCCACGCCTTGGTTCGTGGTGAGCGCGGGGTGCTCTCCTCCAGCGATCTGGTGCAGCTCGCCGCCGGCAGCCAATAGTGCGTCTCCGCTGGGAGCCGAACCCTTTTTCTGAGAGCGTTTTTCAGAGTCACCCGTGGACTTTTCTTTGCTCATGATCTATCTCCTTGGTGAGTAACGCCAGACTGCCGGCCATTGACGTCAGCGGGTATTTCCCGCAACAAATCCTTATCAGGTGCACCCGCGCAGGAAATACAGCACCAGTAGAATCGGGATCGGGATTCCCAGGAGCCAAAGTAAAATCCACCCAATCTTCCCTTTTTCCGAGTGACGCATAGCGGTTCTCCTTTCTGACGTTCTCTGTAAATTAACTCTTCAGAAGATCCTCGAGCCGCCTGTTGACCACGGTCCAGTTCACGATGGTCCAGAACGCCTCGACGAACTTGCCCCTGTCGTTTTTGTAGTCAAGGTAATACGCGTGCTCCCAGACATCCAAAACCATCAGGATCTTGAACATCGGGTAGACGTTCGTGTTGTGCTTTTCGACCTGCATGATGATGGGCCTGCCTGTTTTTTTGCAGAAGGTGAGCGCTGCCCAGCCCGAGCCCTCGGTGCTTGTCGCCGTCTGCGAAAACACCTCTTTGAACCGCTCGAAGGTGCCGAACTCCTCCTCGATCACCTTCGCGATTTTTCCGGACGGCTTCTCGCCCCCGCCCTTGCCCGGTGGGGCGAGGTTCTCCCAGAACAGCGAGTGCAGCAGGTGCCCCCCGATGTGGAACGAGAGTTCCTTGAAGGTCGCCTTGGTGTCGAAATCGGCCTTGTCGGCCCTGGCCTTGTCCATCTTTTGAAGGATTGTGTTCGCCCCCTTCACGTAGGCTGCGTGGTGCTTGTCGTGGTGCAGCCGCAACAGGTCTTCGGATATGACCGGTGCAAGCGCATCGTAGTCGTATTCAAGCTTCGGTAAATCGTACATTTTGGCTGTGTCCATTTTGACATCTCCCTTTTTTGTTTATGTCCTTAGTGTCTCGTGCGGCTAATTCCGGCCATTAATTATGGCCCTTTTGGTCGCTGCCTGCGTTGCGTCTCCTCGGCTTAACTCTGGCTAGGCCTG
>DIWZ01000036.1:0-33790 GCA_002435955.1 Pelobacter sp. UBA6093 | reverse complement strand
TTGACACGACCAACCGCACGGGACACTAACCCAAGGTCACCTCAACCTGATGGTCCCGGCGGTCATCCACCAGCGGAATCGCCGCGCCCTCGATGACAACCCCGTCCAGGGTGATGCGCTGTCCCTGCGTCGCCGGTTCACCAACGTTCCTGATGGTGAGATGGTAAATCGTCTCGCGATAGCGATAGCGGACTTTGTACTCCGGCCAATGTGGCGGGATACAGGGGGCAAGACGCAACTGGTCCACCTCCAGATGCAATCCGAGCAGGGTCTCCACGGTCAGCCGGTACATCCAGCCCGCCGCACCGGTGTACCAGGTCCAGCCGCCCCGACCGGTGTGTGGGGGGACAGTGTAAATGTCGGCGCACATGACGTATGGCTCGACCTGGTAGAGCTCGATTCCCTGCGGCTCGCTGCCGTGGTTGACGGGGTTGAGCATGGCGTACAATTCCCAGGCGCGCTCCCGGTCACCGAGCAGCGCAAACGCCATCGTGGCCCAGATCGCGGCATGGGTGTATTGGCCGCCGTTTTCGCGCACGCCGGGCACATAGCCCTTGATATAGCCCGGTTCAAGCTCGGATTGATCGAAGGGCGGCGCGAGCAGTTGAATAAGCTGCGCATCCCGTCGCACCAGCCGCTGGTCAAGCGCATCCATCGCCTGGCGGGCGCGGTTGGGGTCGCCGCCCTGGGAGATGACCGCCCAGCTCTGGCTGATCGAATCGATCTGGCATTCGTCGTTGACGGAGGAGCCCAGCGGGGTGCCGTCATCGAACCAGGCCCGCCGATACCAGGCTCCATCCCAGGCATGAGCCTCGATGTTGCTGCGCAGCCGCTCCGCCTGTTCGGTGCAGCGGTCGGCAAAAGCGGCGTCATTGCGTTCCCGCGCCAGATCGGCAAACAGGTGCAGGTTCTCGTACAGGAACCACGCAAGCCACACGCTTTCGCCCTTGCCCTCGTGGCCGACCAGATTCATGCCGTCATTCCAGTCACCGCAGCCCATCAGCGGTAATTGATGCTCGCCAAAACGTAAGCCGTGGTTGATGGAACGCACACAATGTTCATAGAGGCTGGCCGTTTGACTCGATCGTTGCGGCTGGTCGTAGTAGGCCTCCTCTTCCGGATTGAGCAGTCGCCCTTCGAGAAACGGGACCGCTTCGTCGAGGACGCCGGTATCGCCGGTCGCCAGCACATAGCGACAGGTGGCATAGGGGAGCCACAGATAGTCATCGGAGAAATGGGTGCGTACCCCTTGTCCGCCCGGCGGGTGCCACCAGTGCTGCACGTCGCCCTGAGGGAACTGCCGCGAGGCGCAGCGGAGCAACTGCTCGCGGGCCAGCCAGGGTGTGGTATGGAGCAGCGCCATGGTGTCCTGCAACTGATCGCGAAATCCGTAGGCGCCTCCGGACTGGTAATAACCGCTGCGTGCCCAGAGCCGGCAGGAGATGGCCTGGTAAACCAGCCAGCCGTTGGCGAGCACGTCCAACGCGGGGTCGGGGGTCTCGACCTGCACCGCGCCCAGGGTGCGGCTCCAGTGGTCCCACACCGCCTCCAGGGCCTGCCGGGCGCCGGCCGTGCCTCCGAATTGCTGGATCAAATGTTGCATCTGGTCGGCCTGGTCGGCCGCGCCAAAGATGAACACGATCTCGCGCTCTTGCCCATCGGCCAGTTCAATCCGGGTTTGCACCGCGGCGCACGGGTCGAGGCCCGCGCCGGTTCGGTTCGACAAGCGCTTGCGGCTCATCGCCGCCGGACTGGACAGCGAACCGTTGCGGCCGATAAACTCAGTGCGGCTGCCGCTCACCCTGCGCTCCGGCTCGCTGACCTGCACAAAAACGACCCGATTGGCGCACTCGCGGCCATAGGCGTTGCGGGCCAACAGCGCTCCGCTCTGCGGATCCGTTTCGGTCACGATGTGCATCATATTGGCGTGTCGCCATTCACCGAGCACCAGCTCCCAATATCCGGTCAACGACAAGCTTCGCGGGCGCCGCGACTGGTTGCGCAGTTTGACGACCAGGAACTTCACCGGTGCGTCCATGGCGACGTAGGTGAACAGTTCCGAGACGATGCCGGCCTCGAAATGTTCGAACGCGCTGTAGCCAAAGCCGTGGCGGCAGACATAGCCGCTTCGCCCACGGGCGGGGAGCGGTGTCGGCGACCAGAAGGCACCCGTCTCCTCGTCGCGAATATAGAGGGCCTCGCCGCTGCTGTCGCTCAGCGGGTCGTTGTGCCAGGGGCTCAGCCGGAACTCGTGGGCATTGTCCACCCAGGTGTAGGCGCTGCCACTCTCGCTGACCACGGTGCCGATATACGGGCTGGCGATGACATTGGCCCAAGGCGCCGGGGTGCTCTGGCCCGGTTCGAGGGTGACGACGTATTCGCGCCCATCGGGGGTGAAGCCCCCCAGACCGTTGCAGAAAATGCGCTGGTGTGGCAACAGGGGCTGGACCTGCTCTGCCGCTGGTTGCAACACGGGCTCCAGGCGGTCCGATCCCCGCTCTGGCGACATCCGGCGTTCCACCTGCTCGACCAGGGTTGCGGCGGTGTCTCTGTACACCACCCGGGCTACTGTCTGCAGCAACACCCGCTCGTCCTCGGATAGTTCCTCGGCGCGCCGCACGAAGATCCCACCCGGCTGGTTCAGCATCTGCGCTTCGGGGCCCGCGTTGATCAATCCCATGATCTGGTCCTGCAACTCTGCCCGATAGCCGGAAAAATCCTCGTTGACGATCATCAGGTCGGCAGCCAGCCCCTTCATCCGCCAATAGGCGTGGGCATGCAGCACCTGTTTGACCAGGTCGATTCGGCCCAGGTCGCTGATATTGAGCAGGACGATCGGCAGGTCACCGGAGATGGCAAAACGCCACAGCCCTGACTGGCCCAGCTGATTGCGGGCAATGACACTCGGCGCGGCGCGGCGCAAGGCATTGCTGAAGACGACCGAGGTCGCCAGGCGGCCATAGAGTTGGGCCTCGGTTTCAGTGACCCCCAGGCGGCGCAGTACCTCCTGGCTTTGGAACCAGGCCATTTCAAAGGCGCGCTCAACGAAGTGCCGATCACAATATTCCTCCAGCAACGCCAGGGCGGTTTCACGGGTGTCCGCGGCCCCGGAGATGATCTGCACGGTCGCTGATTCGTCGGGTGACAGGGTCAGGGTGAGGCGGATCGCCACGATAGGATCGAGCACCGGTCCCTCCGTGTTAGACAACCGCGAACGGCGATCATGGCTGTCGAAGGCCACCGGGTCAGCCGCAGTTCGACCTCGCCCGATGAATTTGGCACGATCCGTCTCGTAAGAGGGTTCGTCGCTCACTGCGCCCGGTGCGGCCAGCAGATGAAACATCCATGGCACCTGCTCTCCCGGGGTGCGGCAGCGGCGCGTGCAGAGGATCGCCTGGCGCTCGGGCAGGATTTCGGTTTGCACGAACAGGTTACTGAACGCCCGATGGGCCAGGTCGGCGTTGATCGGGGCCAACACGATCTCAGCGTAACTGGTCAGCTCGATATGGCGGATCCGGGACGACTGGTTGGTGAGCGTGACCCGACGGATTTCCACATCGTCCTCAGGAGAGACGCTGATCTCGGTGTGGGCATCGATCCCCTGGTCGCGCCGCCGGTATTCGGCACGCCCCTGGCAAAAGATCGCCTCATAGTGCTCGGCTTTGCGCCGGGTCGGTTGATAGGCGCTGGACCAATAGTGCCCGGAGTCGCAGTCGCGCAGGTAAATAAAGGATCCCCAGCAATCGCAGGTGGCATCCTCGCGCCAGCGGGTGACGGCCAGGTCGCGCCAGCGGCTGTACCCGCCGCCGGCATGGGTCGCCATGACGTGGTAGCTGCCGTTGGATAACAAATGAATTTCCGGGGCCGGCGTGTTCAGGTCGGTAAAGACACGCATTATATCGCCGGCTTCTTCGACCGGATGCGCGGCAGCGCTCACTTCGGCCGCGTGGGGGTACACTGTCGCCACCTTCTTCGGCACCCGTTCCTGCAGCAGCAACTCGGTCGCCTTTAACATGGGGTCGGACATGAAGCGGCGCTGCATCGGCTGATTGAGCAGGACATGGGCAAAGGCCAACAGGCTCATCCCCTGATGATGGGCCATGAAGGAGCGCACAATGACGCGGTCCTTACCCCGCGGCACCCGCGACGGGGTGTAATCGACCGCTTCGTAGAACCCATGGCCGCCCTGGAAACCATGACTCGCCAGCGTCTGAAGGTTGCGGCAGGCGTCCTTCGGCAACACCGTCAGCGCCAGTGCACTGGCATAAGGAGCGATGACCAGATCCTCCCCCAGCCCACGCTTGAAACCGAGCCCTGGCACGCCAAAGGCTCGATATTGATAGACCTGGTGCATATCGGTGAGGTTATAGCACGACTCGGAAATGCCCCAGGGCACGGCGCGTTGCCGGCCGTATTCGATCTGGCGCGACACTGCGGCTTTGCAGGTCTGCTCCAGCAAGGTATTGGGGTAACTTGGCATGATCAACTGGGGCATGAGGTACTCGAACATCGAACCGCTCCAGGAAATCAGGCTGACGTCTCCACCATGGCTGGTCAGCAGACGACCGAGGGAAAACCAATGTTTCTGGGGAACCTGCCCCTGGGAAATGAGCAGAAAACTGGCCAGGCGCGCTTCGGAGGCAAGCAGATCGTAACAGGCCAGATCGCGGCGGCGTTCACCGACGTCGTAACCGATGCAGAGCAGGCCCCGGGAGGTATTGTAGAGAAAGTCAAATTCCATCGCCGCCAGTTCGCCGCAACGCTGCACCAGATCGTCGATGGTTTTGAGCCGCTTGGCTGCGGACAGCGACCGCGCACCCTTGCCGGCCGGACCGCCGACCGCCAATTCCGAGAGCTTCGGGATGACGCCAAACTGCTGTGACTCAGGCAGCAGCAAGCGCAGCTCATCGCGCAGAGCGATGGCTTGTCGGTCGAAGGCTCGCGCCCAGAAATAGAGTTCGCCATCGATATCAATATCCACCGGCAACCAGGCCAGCAGCTCCCCGCCCAGGCGGTGAATCTCATCCAGCAAATGCTCGGCGGCGGCCAGGGTCTGGGGCGGTCCATTCAAGGTGCCGGTGGAGAGTCTGTTCCGGAGCGAGCGGATCTTTTCCGCCAGGTCCGGGACGGTCACTGCGGGCAGATGCTCGGCAAGCACCTCCAAGGTGTCCTGCAAGCCCGCAAAGGCCTGGCTGGAGAGCACCGGCTGGTTCTTCAACTCGGCCAGTCCCGCCTGCAGGGTGAGCAGGCTGCCGACCAGATTGCCGCTGTCCACCGAAGAGATGTATTGCGGGCGCAACGGCTCGAGCGTGAGTGTGTCGTACCAGTTGTAAAAATGGCCATGATAGCGTTCCATCTTTTCCATGGTCGCCAGGGTGTTTTCGGTCAAGCGCAGGCATTCTCCGGCGCTGATGAAACCGAAATCGCAGGCGCTCAGGTTGGCCAGCAGCGCCATGCCGATGTTGGTGGGCGAGGTCCGCCTGGCGATGGCCAATGCCGGATATTCCTGGACGTTGTCGGGGGGCAGCCAGTTGTCCTCGGGGCCGACGAAGTCCGCGAAATAGCGCCAGGTTCGCCGGGCCGAGGCGCGCAGGAAGGTCCGTTGCGCTGCAGTCAGGTCGGGCGTCGGCGCCACCAGCGGCCGGCTGATCCACCAGCCGACCAGGGGCGAGCCCAGCCACAGCAACAAAACCGGCGTAGCAAACAGCCATTCCGCTGGCGGGCGAAGCCAGGCCAGCGCCATGCCAAGCAGCACCGCCAGCAACGGACCGATCCACATTTCTACGACAAAATCGGCCGGCGTGCGGCGCCCGTTGCGGCGGGCATAGGACGGCAGTTGCCAGAGCAGCAAGCCGTGGCGGGTGAACAGCATCCGCACCCCCGAACGCCGGATCGCATCCAGGGCAATCAGCGCATCGTAGGGCAGCAGGATCAAGGTCAGCAAAGCCAGCAGTAGCGGGCGGCCCGCGGATTTGCCGGTCAGATTCAGATGCAACAGCCAGGCGCGGTCCTGGGGCTTGCGGATCAGTTCGATGCCGGAGGCGAGCAGGGTCGGCAAGCAGACCACCGTCACCACCAGCAGGGACCAGAACCATGCCGGCCCCAGCAGCCAGCCCGCGGCCAGCACGGCCAGCAGCGACGGCGGCACCAGGCTGCGGCGCAGGTTGTCGAACAGCTTCCACACTGACAGGGCGCTCAGTGGGTTGGGTTGCCGCTGTCCCTGCGCGCCATGGGGTCCGCTCGGTCCGGGGACGCGCGGCAGCAGCCAGCCGGCCAGCTGCCAGTCACCGCGGATCCAGCGGTGGCGCCGACTGGCCTCCATGGCGTAACTGGCGGGATGTTCTTCAATCAGGTCGACATCGGTCACCAGTGCCGACCGCGCATAGCCGCTTTCCAGCAGGTCGTGACTGAGAATGAGATTCTCCGGAAAACGCCCATCGACGGCCTGCCGAAAGGCGTCCACATCGTAGATGCCCTTGCCGATGAATGACCCCTCGCCGAAAATATCCTGGTAGACATCCGACACCTCGCGGGTGTAAGGATCGATGCCCGCGTCGCCCACGAACAGCTTGGTGAATCGCGACTGGCCGGCACTGGTCAGGCTGATCGAAGCGCGCGGTTGCAGGATCGCATAACCTTCGACAATGCGTCCTTTGCCGGGATCGTAAACCGGTCGATTGAGGGGATGCGCAAGGTTGCCGACCAGGGTGCGGGCCGCATCACGCGGCAGCTGGGTGTCGGTATCGAGGGTGATGACGTACTGGATCGACCCGAGAATGGATGGATCGCCGACGATCTCCGTGAAGGCGTCGTGCGCCTCGCCCCGGAGCCGGGCATTGAACTGCTCCAGCTTGCCGCGCTTGCGCTCATAGCCCATCCACACCCGTTCCACCGGATTCCACCGTCGGGGCCGGTGAAACAGGTAGAAGATGCCCGGGCGATCCTCCCGGTAGGTCGCATTGAGCGCCTCAATCTCGCCCCGCGCGTAAGCGAGCAAAGCCTCGTCTTCCGGCAGCGTTTGCTCGGAGGCATCGCGAAAATCGGTCAACAAGGCAAAAAACAGATTGGGATCGCGATTGCCGAGATAGCGGATCTCCAGGGCTTCGAGCAGATCGTCGACGTCCTGTGGTCTGGCCAGCAGGGTGGGAACGATGACCATGGTGCGATGGTTCTCCGGGATCCCTTTGGAAAAATCGAGTCGTGGCAACGCGCGCGGCGGCAGGGCGAGGGTCACCAGCAGATTCACCAGCGCGATGGCCAGGGCCGAAGCCCCGATGACCAGGGGCGGCGCCAACAGCCAGACCCGCCAGTCCCCCGGATCGAATCCGACCGCGGCGAACACCCCCGCGGTCGACAACAGGCTGAGCATCAGGATGGAACCGAGATACAGGGGGAGGCGCCGCTGCCGGCTTGCCCGGCCGACCCGGCATTTCCACGACAACCGGCAGCCGACGGCACGCTCCAGGAGCGGCCGTCCTTGATCGATGAGGTAGTAGCCGACATGCGCGGTGCGGTGGGTGTTGGACAGCTCCTGCGCAGCCGTCTGCGCCAGACCGATGGCGGCCCGGGTCACCTCCAGCTCACTGCAAGCACTGCCCCGCGCCAGGTCTTCGATCACATGTCGGTAGCGATCCCGGGTGGCAAAATCCTGGTCGGCGTGCAGCCCCGACGGATCGTCACCAAGTGCCTGTTCGACGACACTGAGCGACTCGACGAACTCCTGCCAGTCCATGGCGCCGATGAAACGCAGGCTGCCGATGCTGTTGGCGATCGAGATCTGGTTGGCAGCGGCGGTGCGGCTGGCGGCCGCCGACAGCTGGGTTGCCGTCACTCCCTGTTCGAGCAGTTTCTGCTCGACCCAGGTTTGAACAAAGGCCATCGCGGGCCCCTGGGCCTGGAGTCGGGAGTAAAATTCCTCCACGAACGGTGCGGTCAGCGGCACATCGGCATTGGCAAACTCGGCCAGCAACTGGATCAGCCTTTTCGGGTCCCGCTCAGCTGCCGCGAGCATGCGATCGGCCCAGGTGATGGCCGCGTCGAGATCCTCACGCCGATGGGCAATCCGCAGCCCGACGCGGCTCAGATTTTCCAACAACGCCAATTGCAGCATGATCGGGAAGGCCCACAATTCCCCGATTTTTAACGGCTCAACCTGTTGGTAAGCAACAACGAACTGGGTGGTGTTGTCTTCATCGACGCGACCATCCATGTGCGAGATCAACTGCAGTGCGATGTCATAGATGCGAGGGAATCCGGCGGACGGCCCATCCGCCAAGCGTGGCAACTGCCGGCTGTAGCCACGGGGCAGATGCCGACGCGCCAGTCCGATCTGTTGTTCGATGAGATAAAAGTTGTCGAGCAGCCAGGCTTCTGCCGGCACGATCCGATGTCCCGGTATGGCGGCGGTCACAACGTCATACGCCGCCATCAGAACGCGGGCGTTGTCGGCCAGCCGTGGCAGCATACGGTCCGGTCCCGGAGACGGATCGACGCGATGCCGGCTGGCCAGCGTCAGGCCATGACGTTTGAGTTGTTCAATGCTGAACAGCTCCGATCGCAGCAACTCCGTTTCCCGGTCAGGCCGTAGCACTTGGTGGGTGCGGGTCGCAAATCTCGATAATTTCGTAGCTATCACATTCACCCCGTTTTCATCCCGCGGTCGATAAAGCACCCGACCGAACTGCCCGGCTACTTTTCAAACAAGGCTTTTTTTGCCAGCGAATCCAGGTCGGCGTCGGTAATCGTCGGCAGATAGCACTTTCGGTAAAGCTCGTCATGGCAGATATCAACAATGGCAACCAGGGGAGCTGCGACCAACCCCCCAGCACGCCGAAGGTGGCCACGCACAAACGCCTTGGTGAAGCTCGACAGTCCTTTTCCCCCCTGACGTCCTGGGCACTACTGCTCCCATGCTCCGGCGAGTTTCTCTTTGATGCTCTCCAGATTATGCCTGGCGGGCTTAACCCTCGCCTTTTTCCTCCAGCCAGGTGTGCCGACCTTTCTCGGCTTCTCCCGTCATCTTCCTGGCCTCGGCAACGATTGTCCGCACCTTTTTCGGGTGCATCCCGGCAATTCGCTCCAACCCTTTTGTTTGTGCAGCAGCCAACTTGGATATGGTGTCATAGCCGTTTTCGACCAGTCGCTGCGACAGGACTTTCCCAATTCCGCTGAGTTGTTGCAGTTCTTTCATTTGTTTGTGCATGGCATTCTCCCCTGGCAACAGCTTGAATGACGCAGAAGCACCACTGTGCTCCTGCTTCGCTGAAAAGATATATCGCAACGAACGGGCCAGAAAGGAGCTGAGGATTATGTGGGTGCAACATTCTGATAATAAAAGGGAACGCGAAAAGGGCGCGGGTGGGGAGGGGGGAAAGCCGTCAGTGGCATCCGTCATACTTGACAAAACTGTCATATGCGGCGGCCAAGTTGGGGAGATTAACCGTTATTGACGGCGCATGCCGTATTTTCGCATTCGGGCGCGAAGAGTACTGGGATTGAGACCAAGGATAGTCGCCGCGCCTTTTTCCCCCTCGATGCGCCAACCGGTTTTTTGAAGCACCTGGAGGATGTGGTCGCGTTCCAGGTCGGCGAGGGCTTTGACATCCAGCCCAGCTCCCGGATCCCGGAAGGTATCGAACCGGTCCAGGACCTGGAGCGCGGTCCCCTGGCTGGTGATGACCGCCCGCTCTATGACATTTTCCAGCTCCCGCACGTTGCCGGGCCAGTGGTATTCCTGGAGGGTGCTCAGGGTTTCTTTTGACACGGTCTCGATCTTCCTGCCGATCTTCTTGTTGTATTTGCCGACAAAATAATGGACGAGCAGCGGGATGTCTTCCTTGCGCTGCCGCAGGGGCGGGATGGTGATGGGGAAAACACTGAGCCGGTAGAACAGGTCTTCCCGGAACCGGCCGCCGCGGATCTCTTCCTCGAGATTGCGGTTGCTGGCGGCGATGATCCGGACATTGACCTTGATGGTGCGGGGGTTGCCCAGCCGCTCGAACTCGCCGTCCTGAAGGATCCTGAGCAGCTTACACTGCAACTCCAGCGGCATTTCACCGATTTCGTCGAGGAATATGGTGCCGCCATCGGCCAGCTCGAAGCGTCCCATCTGCCGGGCATCGGCCCCGGTGAATGCCCCCTTTTCCCGCCCGAAGAGCTCGCTTTCGATGAGGTTCGCCGGCAGCGACGAGCAGTTGACCGTGATCATCGGCCGGTCCTTGCGAGCACTCTGGCTGTGGATGGCTCGAGCGATCATGCCCTTGCCGGTGCCGGTTTCGCCCAGGAGAAGAACTGTCGCATCCTGCGGCGCCACCTGCTCGACCCGGAAGAATACATACGAGATGGCATCACTTTGACCAATGATCTCGCCGAAGTTGTTGTCCCTGGAGACCTCCTGCTGCAGTTGAACGTTCTCCGCCCGCAGTCGATCCGAAAGACTTTTGATTTCCGCATTCGCGCTGCGCAGCGCGGCTTCCGTGCTCTTGCGCTCCTCGATTTCCCGCAGGAGCTGTTCGTTCGTGCCAACCAACTCTTGCGTCCGTTCCTTTACCTTCTGCTCCAGTTCGCCATGGGCCTTTTGCAACGCGTCTTCCGCCCGCCTGCGATCGGTGACATCGATGATCGTGGTATGAAAATAGTCGACCTGGTCGTCGATATTTCCCGCCATCAGGCTCTGCATCTGAGCATGGAGTGTTAGTCCGTCTTGTCTCTTCAAGTCGACTTCACATTTCTGCATGCCCTGGTTTTGCGAAATCGCTTCGAGGTGACGGGAAAAGAGCTCCCTCCCGTCTGCGTCGGCAATAAAACTGCTGAAGGGTTTATTGACCAGCTGTCGCCTCTCTATTCCCAGCAGTTGCGCGCCGGCAAGGTTCACCTCGCGGATCAAGCCGTGTGCATCAAAGGTGAAATAGCCGACGGGGGCAAAGTCATAGAGTTCGGCATACCTGTTCCGCGACAGCTCAAGCTCCTCCTGGCCGCGGTGCAGCTCGGCATTCTGCATCTCCAGCTCGATCTGGTGGACCTCGAGTTCATGCAGGAGCCGCTGGGCTTCTGCCCCGGACCGGGGTGGATGCAGATCCTCCGCCTTCGCCCGCAACCGCTCTTCCGCCTGGCGGCGCAGTTCGGCGGCAGCTGACAGACGTTTGCCTTTGTCGATTTTCATGGCCGTTCCTTCACGCACTGGATTTGGAGAATACAGGCTTCAGCCTCTGTTCGACTATTTTCCAGGCTCAAGAAGTTTCTTGAGCCTGGCGATTTCCGCGCGCAGTTTCGCCTCCAGGGTCTTGGCCGCGGTGATGTCGGTAAAGGTGATCACCACCCCGCCAATGACGTCCTCCATGGTCCGGTAGGGCATGATGCGCACCGTAAACCAGCGCCCGTCGGTGGCGGCGATCTGCCTTTCCGAAAAAGCCAGCTTCCGCAGCACCACCTGTGCCTCCTCGGTCAATTCGGGGTAGAGCAGGTCGCTGGCGAGGTCGGAAAGCGGCCGCCCCACATCGCCCGGGAGCAGCTTGAAGAGCTTGTTCGCCCCGGTGGTGAAACGCCGGACACGAAGTTCCTTGTCGAGGAACACGGTGACGATTTCCGTGCTGTTGAGCAGGTTCCGCATATCGTTGTCGATCCGTGCCAGCTCCTCTATTCTGGACTGCTGCTCGGCGTTGACCGTCTGCAGCTCCTCGTTCAGGGACTGCATCTCTTCCCTGGAGGTGGTCAGCTCTTCGTTGGTGGACTGCAGCTCCTCATTGGTCGACTGCAGCTCCTCGTTGGTCGACTTGAGCTCTTCCTGCGAGGACTGCATTTCTTCGCGGGTCGTCGCCAGCTCTTCGCGGGCCTGCTGGAGCGCCTGCTCCAGTTCGAGCAGTTTGGCGTTGCCGGGTGAAGCGGTCCGGGAGCGGCCCGACGTTTTCTTTTCCGGGGGCGTCGGCACGTCGAAAAAGACGATCATCACCATTCCCCGCAGCGCCTCCGGTTCTTCGATCGCCTCGACGGTGACATCAACGGTCTGCCCGGCGGCACCCTCAACGACCTTGAGACCCTTGACGGTGATCTTCTCTTTCTGCCGTAGCGCCCTCTGGAAGGCGATCCCCAGTTCGCCGCGGAGCCCGTCCCGGGCCATGGCAGAAATATTCCAGTTAGCCTTGCCGGCTGCCGGCTCCAGGTATTTGCCCGTCCGCCCGCTGATATAGAGAATGTCCCCCTTGCCGTTGACCAGCACGGCGGGCGGGGAAAAATGCTGCAGAAGCACCTGGTCGGCGAGCGACTGGAGATTGGCAGCAGGCTTCAACATCATCGTCTCCTTGGGCGCTCCCGGCAGGGCGGGGACAAAAGAGGCAGGAAATACAACCGGTTCGGCCGGCAGGATGTTATCGCGCCGCCGAAAGAGTCTCGCCTTGAGGTTCAGCGGCGCAAAGAGATCGGTATGGGCGCTGACGTTCTCCGCGCTCCCCAGGAACAGGACACCGCCAGGGTTCAGGCTGTAATGAAAGAGCGGCAGGAGTTTTTTCTGCAGTTCCGGCGTCAGATAGATCAGAAGGTTGCGGCAGATGAGGATGTCCTGCTTGGTAAAGGGAGGATCCATGATGACGTTCTGCGTGGCGAAGGTCACCATCGCCCGGATCTCCTTGCCGACCCGGTAGCCGCTGCCTTCCTTGACAAAAAACCGTTGCAGCCGCTCGGCAGAGACGTCGGCGGCGATGTTGGCCGGATAGACCCCCTGACGTGCCTTGTCGATGGCATCCTGATCGAGGTCGGTGGCGAATATCTGCAGCGTGAAACTGGCCTTGGGCATGACCCGGGTCAGCACCTCCTTGAAGGCGATGGCCAGCGTATAAGCTTCCTCACCGGTCGAGCAGCCTGCCGACCAGGCTCGCAGGACCCGCCCGGTCGGGTGCTCCGCCAGGAGCGCCGGGATGACCTCTTCCTGCAGGTGCGCCCAGGCCGCCGGGTCGCGGAAAAAGTTGGTCACGCCGATCAGCAGTTCCCTGAAGAGGAGGTCCACCTCCTGGGGATTCTCCTGCAGATAGCGGACGTAGTCTGCGATGCGGTCGATCTGGTGGATGCCCATGCGCCGCTCGATCCGGCGACAGACGGTGTTCTTTTTGTACATCGAGAAGTCGTGACCGGTTTTGGACCGTAGCAGGATGACGACTTTCTCCAGGCCGCTCTGATCCTTCTCCTGCAGCGGACGCTCGGTCCGATCGATGACGCGGGCGTGCTGCAGATAGCCGAGGATTTTGCCGGGCAGCTCCTCCACCCGGGCGACCAGATCGGCCAGCCCGGCATCGATGGCGCTGCGGGGCATGCTGTCGAACTTGGCCGAGGCCGGCTCCTGCACCAACGCCAATCCCGCTTTTTCCTTGATGGCCCGCAGGCCCATGGTGCCGTCCGAGCCCATACCGGAGAGGATGACGCCGATGCTGCGCTCCTGCCGGTCCTCGGCCAGGGAGCGGAGGAAAAAATCGATGGGAAGGCGCAGGCCGCGGGGCTCCTTCGGTTCGAACAGGTGCAGCACGCCCTGCAGAATGGACATGTCCCAGTTGGGGGGGATCACATAGACGCAGTTCGGCATGACCGGCATCCGGTCTATGACCTGAAAAACCTTCATCCCGGTGGCGCGCTGGAGGATTTCGGGCAAGATCCCCTTGTGCGTCGGGTCGAGGTGCTGGACGATGACAATGGCCATGCCGCTGTCTTCCGGCACGTGCCGCAGGAACAGCTCCAGCGCCTCCAGCCCGCCGGCGGAGGCGCCGATAGCGACAATGGGAAAGGGTGAGCTCTCTTGCACCGCCGGGGCGTCTTCCGCAGCAGGCCTGGTTTGTTCAGTACCGTTGGCCGTCGGTTTCAGTCGTTTTTTCATAACGATATATATATCAGGATTTCATTAAGTGTCGAAAGGGATTATCGCAGAAAAAATATATATGTTGGAATTTCAACTGAATAAGACATTGATTCCGGGGATGCCCGGGTGGCCTTCACGTTATCGACCCGTCACAAGGGGCAACTTCCACGCGGTTGCGGCCGTTTTCTTTCGCCTGGTAAAGGGCTCTGTCCGCGGCATTGACGAGGGAATAAGCATCTTTGAGCCGGTCCTTGTTGCTCGTCGCTACGCCAAAACTGAGGGTGACCGGTATCCTCCATTCCGGGGTGTCAATACTGTCGCTGCTCACAGATAGCCTGAGTCTTTCGGCAAACGCGGCGGCATACTCAAGACTGCAGTCGGGGAGGATAACCATGAACTCATCGCCGCCAAAACGGCCGATAAAATCGTAGGAACGCATCAGGGAATGCATCTTTCCGGCAGTCGAACGGAGCACCACATCGCCTGCCAGATGGCCATGGGTATCATTGATTTTCTTGAAGAAGTCGATATCGGCCATGATCACGGCCACGCATTTTTCTTCACGCTCGGCCCTGGACAGCTCATGCGTCAGGATTTCGAGGATTTCCGCATGGTTCCACAAACCGGTGAGAGAATCGTGGGACGCTTTCGTCCGAAACGTGTCGCGAGCCGCAAGCAGCTCGTTCTGCAGTTCGATGATGCGTCTTCCCGCGCGCAGGCGCAAGCGCAATTCATTGTGCTTGAATGGCTTGGTAATGTAATCATCGGCGCCAGCTTCCATGCCGGTAACCAGATCTTCGTCGCTCTGCTGGGCAGTCAACAGAATGATGTAGGTATAGGGTTCTTCGTTTTTCTCCCGAACCTTCCGGCACACTTCCACCCCTTCCAGGCCCGGCATCATCCAGTCAAGCAGGGCAAGTTTCGGCGGATCCTCGGCTTGCAGGATCTGCAACGCAGCATTGCCATTCGCAGCGACGACGACATTGTATCCCCAGGCGACCAGCAATTCTTCCATGAGGCGCCGAAAACTCGGGTCATCCTCCGCTATGAGTATCCTCATGGCTTTCCCTCTTCGAGTTATGGTGGAGTGTCAATACCCTCACGGAAGCGTCGTCCCAATCCCTCGCTGGAGTATCAGCTGGTTTTCATCCGGAAACGGCCCTTTTCCCCAATCTCTGCGTCAATCCGCACGCTTGCGTGTGCGGCGTAGACATCTACGCCTCCGTGCAAGCGCTTGATTTCCTTGACCTTGGGAAAAATTGCTCGTTTCCCATATGAAGACTACACCGTGCCCATCCATAGTTTCCGGATGGACACCAGCTGGTTCTCGCGCTCTGTTGTCTTGAGTTCGAGATAGTCCTTTTTGTCCATTTCGAAGAGCTGTTGCCCCAACCGTTGCAGAAAGGTTACAACCATTGGATGAATAAATTCGAAAACCACTCCCGGAATCTCGGGAACAGGGGCCTTTTTTCCCATTCTCGCCAATGAATCTGACTGGAATTTTCCAGATCGCCGACAAACATCTTCTCCATTTCGACGGCAAACTCGCGATTCAGGATAACCGCATTGACCTCGTCATTATTCAACAAGCTCAAAAAGTCCATGTTGGTTGAACCGACTGTGGACCAGACCTGGTCGATCACCGCGGTTTTTGCGTGCAGCAGGGAAGTGTCCCGCTCATATATCTTCACTCCCGACTTCAAAAGCACGGAATAATGATATCTCTGGGCATGTAATGCCAACTGAGAATCGGTGATTCCGGGGAGAATGATCTTGACGTCGACCCCGCGCCCGGCCGCATCGACAAGGGCCTTTACAATCTGGTCGTCCGGGATGAAATAGGAGTTTGTCATGTGAATCGAATGCGCAGCAAAAGTGATGGCCGACACATACATGATAAACGGGATCCTGTTGGTCTCTCCCGGGGTGGCGCCGACAACTCGCACCAGGGCATTCCCCGCTTCTTTCAGTGCAGGGAAATAATTTCGTCCGGAAAGTTCAGGTCCCTTCTGCTGCAGCCAGGAGCCAAAAAAGAGCTTCTGGAGTTCTGCCACGGCCGGGCCTTCAATCCGGATGTCGGTGTCACGCCAGTGTATGGGCGCCTTTTGGTTTTTTTTTCGTTTGAAAGGAGTGCTCGAATAAACCTCGCTGATGTTGATGCCCCCCATGATGGCGACTTTGCCATCGACGATCAATATCTTGCGGTGGTCCCGATGTGTCGGCCCCCATTTACCCTTGGTCTCCAGTGGATTCAGCGGATTGAATTCGACCACCTGAATGCCGCCGTCGCGCAGGCGCTGGAAAAACGCAGCGGGAGCATTCATGCTGCCGAGGCTGTCATAGATGAGATTGACCTGGACTCCTTCCGCCTGTTTTTTTAACAACAGATCGGCAAATTTGCGCCCCACTTCATCATCTTCAATGATGTAGCTTTCCAGGTTGACATGGTCCTTGGCACTTTCCAGGACCTTGAACATGGCGGCATAGGTCGCCTCCCCATCGGCTAGCAGAGCGACATGGTTCCCCTTCGTCAGAGGGTTTTCGGTGATCGATTCCACCAAGGCAGTGTGGCGCTCCAGAACGTCCGTCGACTTGACGGAATTCTTCAGCTGTTCCATGATTGCCTTGCTTTGTCGGGGAGATAACAAACCTTTTGCTGAAGTGATTTGAAGAGACGCCTGTGTTGTTGGAGCTTCATCCATTATTTCAGAGACGTTCGGCAAGGTCGCGCAGCCACTGCCGAGACTCAGGATGGATACGGATAGAAAAAATGATAATAAGGGTTTCAGCATGGCCATAATTCATCATAGCAGAAAAACAGCACCTCACACTTTCTGCAAAGGCGCCACCGTGCTAGTATTTCCCGGCGATAATTTAACCTGGTGTCCATCTGGAAACCCCGGATGGACACTAACCTATCCTTAAAGGATCATTCCTTGGCAACCTCCGCGGCTATAGACCTGCTCGACACCCTCGGCTGGCACTCCCGGCGCTGGATTGTTTTTTCCACCATGCTCGGCGTCGTCGCCGGTGCCTGCATCATTCTGCAGGCATGGCTTCTGGCCTCCATCCTGCACAATGCCATTATCGAGCGTCTGCCCCGTGAAACACTGTTGCCGTTTTTTATGGCCTTGCTTATCGTCATCATCCTGCGGGCCGTGCTGATCTGGGCACGTGAGCTGTGCGGCCAGAGGGCCTCGACCCTGGTGAGGCAGAACGTCCGGCAACAACTCCTGCAACATCTCAACGATCTGGGGCCAGCCGCCGTCGGCAAAAAGCAAGTGGCACCGCTGGCCAGCACCCTGCTGGAGCGGGTTGAGGCCCTGCACGGTTATATTGCCCATTATCTGCCCCAGAAGAAGCTGGCTGTGATGGTTCCGCTGATGATCGCTGCCGTCGCTTTTTCCTTGAGCTGGATGGTTGGGCTGATCTTTGCCCTGACCGCCCCGCTGATCCCCCTGTTCATGGTCCTCATCGGCCACGGTGCGGATAAGCTCAGTCAGAAGAATTTCCGGCAACTCTCACGCATGAGCGCGCATTTTCTGGACACCCTCCAGGGTTTGGCGACCCTGAAGCTGTTCCGCCGTTCCGCTGACGAGGCCCGGCGCATCGGCGAATCTTCCGAAAACTACCGCAAGGAAACCATGGCGGTGCTGCGGGTTGCCTTTCTGTCCTCGGCGGTGCTGGAATTCCTCGCCTCGGCGGCGATTGCCATGACCGCCGTTTTTCTGGGCATGACCTTTCTGCATTATCTCGATTTCGGCCTTTACGGCCGTGAACTGAGTCTGCAGACCGGGCTGTTTCTGCTGCTGCTGGCACCGGAGCTCTACCAGCCCTTGCGCGAACTGGGAGCCCACTATCACGCCCGTGCCGATGCCTTGGGCGCGGCTGAGGATATCCGGCATATTCTCGCCCAGCCGGCGACGGTCGCAGGGGAGCAGGGAAAATCCGGGATCAGGACGGCCTCCATCGCTCTTGAGCTGCGCCAGGTATCCTTCAGTTACGACCAGGGGCGCCGGCCCGCCCTGAACCACCTGTCCCTGTCAGTGAAGCCCGGCGAGTGGATCGCGCTTGTCGGCGCCAGCGGAGCTGGGAAAACCACCCTGCTCAATCTGCTTCTGCGATTTCTGCCGTTGCAGAAGGGGCAGATTCTGGCCAACGGCGAGGATCTGACCCATCTGTCGCCCCACAGCTGGCGGCAACTGGTGGCCTGGGTGCCGCAGCAGCCGACCCTGTTTTACGGCAGCCTCACGGACAACATTTCCCTGGGGAACCCGCAGCTGGATGACAAGCAGATTTATTCCGCGGCGCAGGCCGCCCGGGTAACGGATTTTGCGGATGATTTTACTCTCGGCCTCGAGACCGCTGTCGGCGAGCAGGGCAACAGCCTCTCCGGCGGCCAGGCAAGTCGCGTCGCCCTGGCGCGCGCTTTTGCCAAAAACGCGCCCCTTCTGCTGCTTGACGAACCGACCGCCGGTCTGGATGGCCGCAATGAGCGGCTGGTGATGGAGAGCCTGCGGCGGCTGGCACGGAACAGAACCGTCATCATGCTTACCCACCGCCTCGACACCGCCCGCGCCGCGGACAGGATTGTGGTGATGGCCGAGGGGACCGTCGCCGAAGAGGGCGATCACCATTCGCTGCTGGCCCGGGACGGGATCTACTCGGGGCTGGTGCGCAGCGGCGCCGGGGTGCTGTCATGAAGGACCTGCTGCCCTTCCTCACACTCCTGCGGCCGCATCGCAACTGGGCACTGCTGGCTCTTTTTTTCGGCGTCCTGACCCTGCTGGCAAGTATCGGCCTGCTGGCCGTCTCCAGCTGGTTTCTCAGCGCCTCCGCGGTCGCCGGTGCAAGTATCGTCGCGGCAAAAAATTTCAACATTTTCTACCCCAGCGCCGGCATTCGCAGCTGCGCCATGGCGCGCACCGCCGGCCGATACTTGGAGCGGATCATCGCCCACGAAACCACCCTGCGGCTGCTCTCCTCGCTTCGGGTCTGGTTCTACCGGCAGATCGAACCCCAGGCGCCGGCCAGTCTCTACCGGCAGCGCAGCGGCGATCTGCTGGGGCGGATTGTCAGCGACATCGACACCCTTGACGGACTCTTTATCCGGGTTTTCGCCCCGTCCCTTGTCGCTGCCTGTATCTCCCTGCTGGTCTGCGCCTTTCTGTGGTGGCTCGCGCCGGGACTGGCCCTGTTGTTTCTGCTGTTTGTTTTTCTCGCCGGAGTGGTGATTCCGCTGCTGACGCAGCGTCTGGGGCACCGCATCGGTCGCCGGATTCAGCAGCAGACCGCGCTGGTGCGAACCAACCTGGTGGAAGACCTGCAGGGGATGGCCGATCTGCTTATCTACGGCGCCCACAGGCGGCATCTTCGGCTGCGCCTGGAGGAGAGCTCACGGTTGCTGAAGCTGCAGGAAAAAATGGCGGACATCAGCGGTTTCGGCAGCGCCATGGTGACCGCGCTCGCCGGCGTCGCCGCGGTCGGCGCCCTGTATGTCGCCCTTCCCCTGGCCCAGGAGGGACGCTTTGACGGCGCTTCCCTGGCGCTGATCACCTTTGGCATCCTGGCCGCCTTCGAGGCCGTCATGCCTCTGCCGGGGGCCTGGCAGACCTTCGGCAAAATCCGAGCGGCGGCGCAGCGCATTCTCGCTGTCACCGCGGTGCCGTCCGACATCATCTTTGTTCAGGAAGACGCCCCTTGCCTGGGGAACGACAGCATCGAATTTCACAATGTCAGCTTCCGTTATCCACAAAGCACGGGGCAGAATGCCGTTGCCCAGGTCGCGCTGTGTCTGCCGCAGCACACCAGCCTGGCTCTGGTCGGTCCCTCTGGTTGCGGCAAAACCACCCTGGCGCACCTGCTGACCCGCTTCTGGGATCCGGATCAGGGGCGAATCACCATCGGCGGTACCGATCTGCGTCGGTTCAGCGAACCGCAGCTGCGCGGCATGATCACCCTGATATCGCAGAAATCCCACATCTTCAACGCGTCGCTGCGCGACAATCTTCTGATTGCCGCTCCCGAGGCCACGGACAGCCAGTTGCTGAACGTGCTCGAACGCGCCCGACTGGCCGACTTTGTCAGCAGCCTGCCCCAAGGTCTCGACACCTGGGCCGGGGAGGGGGGATCGCAGTTGTCCGGCGGCCAGGCGCGACGGCTGGCCCTGGGGCGGGCACTGCTCAAAGACGCCCGGATCTGGCTTCTTGACGAGCCGACCGAAGGGCTCGACAACGAAACCCGGCGCCAGTTCAACACCACCCTCTTTGCCAACCTCACGGGCAAGACCGTCCTGCTCATCACCCACAACGAGGAGCTGCTGGGGCAAATGGATCAAGTCTGCTACATGGAGAAGGCAGGCATAGTCGCCATCGGCAAGCACACCGCACTGCTCGACACTTGTGAACCTTACCGGCGTTTTATCGGAAAAAACCTGACCTGATGGAATAAGCCACTGACCCCAAGAGCCACACCCCCGTCACTGGGGTAAGTTGAAAAAATGGGACACCTCCGCTAAATGGGGTTATTAACATTGGTGTCCGATTTTTTCAACTTACCCCAGTTTGTAAAGAATGGTCGTCAAGTACAGGACGGAATTGATAGCGAACAACATGGCCAGTAGGTCGATTTTGCCGTATTTATTCATTGAGGCGAGAAAAAGAAATACCCATACGGCTAAGAGTACGCCGTCCATGATCAGATGGTTTTGGTTGTGTTGAAATTCTTGGTTGGTGATATTCATTGGATCTTCCGTTGAATGACTGGCTTGCTGTTTTGAAATTTTGTTTCCGGAAAAATGCCGATGCAGTAAATCACTGCGTGATTATTGCCCGACCCCGTATTCGCGCATCAGTTTTCTCGATTCCTGTTCACCGGCCTGAATTTCGGCTGGAGTCATCTGGGACTTGAGAGTGTTGTAGTGCTCTTTGATGTCCGAATCTTCCGTCGCGAGAGCTAATTGATAGTGGGCAAAAGCCATGATATTGCTTTTCTGTACCTCGTCGCCATTGGTATGCATTTGACCAATATTAAATATAGCGAGCAGTTCGCCCTGCATGGCGGACTGTTTGAATAAACTATAGGCTTTTCCATAGTCAACGTTGACTCCATCGCCATGCAAATACATATTGCCCAGATTTAACTGGGCTAGTGGATTACCTTGTTGGGCAGCCTTGGTGTACCATTGTAAGGCCATCGAGTAATCCTGTCGGACTCCTTCTCCATTTTCATACAAAAAGCCCAGATTATATTGCGCCATGTCATACCCCTGTTCGGCGGCTTTGCTGTACCATTTCAGTGCCTCTGCACGGTCTTTGCTTACGCCAAGACCAAAAGCATATTGTACGCCCAATGCGTGTTGTGCTTTTGCCATACCTTGCTCGGCAGCCAGACGATACCACTTGGTGGCTTCTACCTGATCGGTGGGAACACCATCGCCGTTGTCGTAAGAGGCGCCAATGTTGTATTGGGCGTTGGGTTCGCCTTGTTCGGCGGCCCTGTGATACCACTTATGGGCTTGTGTTTTATCCTGTTTGATGCCAAATCCTGTATCATAGTAAAATCCGATTTCAGCCTGAGAGGGTGAAAGTCCTTGGTGTGCAGCTTTGTGGATCCAGAAAAATGCTTCTTTGGGGTCCTTGGCAACGCCTCGACCGGCGGCATAGACCTCCCCGAGATTGTGTTGGGCAACGGCATGGCCTTGTTCGGCGGCCTTACGATACCAGTAAATGGCTTGTTCAGGGTTCTTGGGTAGGGAAATCCCATAGTCGTAAAAAGAGCCCAGATCGCTTTGGGCTTCGACATGGCCTTTATTCGCTGAGTATCGTGTCAGTCTCAACCCCTGGGGAACGTCGCGTTTTACCCCCTCACCATCGATATGGCGACGGCCCAATTCATAGAGTGCTACAGGGTCGTCGGCTTTGACTCGCCTTTGGATTTCTTCCAGCGGCACGTCTTTTAGCGGCGGGTCGAAGTTGTAGCTGATGAGCTTTTCTCCGTTATGGTATTTGATACTGGCGTGGAATGGCGGGGGGTGATGTCGGACATCGGCTTGTTCCACCTTCGTCGCCGAGTCATTGTTGGGCTGCGTGTTGCCATTGCCATTATCACAACCTCCAAGAAAAAAGGCCGTGATTAACAGGACTAAGGCAACATTTTGGGATAGAAAGGTGCCGTTCATTTTACAATCTCCTTAATCGCATTGGCTTGTTGGGCCGGAATGACGTCAGTATATGATTGTATTAGCGACTTTTTTCTGAGCAACAATCCATTTGGTTTCTATTTTGTCTTGCACGCCCTTCACCGTATTTTTGTCAATTTCAGTTTTGATGCTGGTGTCGTTAAACAGCGGTTCGTGAGGCAATTCTACCGTGTGGTCGCCGTAGAGATCCAGGCGGACCTTGGCGATGAACTCTCGAACCGTCCCAGCGGAAACCGTGCGGGAAATCTCATAGTCGCCAGGGCCGACTTCCAGATCCTTGATGCTGTCGGGCGCGGCAGAGAGAGAGGCCATGGTTGCGTGGCCGGATTTTTCCTCGAAGTCGATATACAGTTTGCTTTTGCCCGGCAGGTAAAAGGGCAGGCAGACTTTGAGCACACAGCGGACCGGTCTGGTTGTTACTTTGCTCATGGTCACCCGGGGCCGGTAAATAGCGTCGGCCAACGCCAAATAGGTTTGGTGGGGGTGATACCATAGGTGGGCATTGAGGATGATGGTTTTAGCGATGCTGGATGTGAGTGTAGGGGCGCGCGTGATTTGGTACGGCATATTGTCCGCTGCGGTGGGGCGCGATTTTGCTTGCTCGTGGGGTCTCAGCAGTGGATGCATGGTAAAGGGTTGACCGATGGTGGCAACAGTGGTGTCGGCGGGGATCTCGTGGTGTTTGTTTCTCGCCAGGTCATACCACTTTCCCGCCTTCAGGAATACGGTACCATTGGGAGCCACTCTACAGCGCTGAATGGGGGAGTGAAATTGGCTTGGTCCGGCATGGACCAGCGTGCCTGCGCCGTTGACCAAAAACTCAAAATTGTCGTAGCGATGCACGGTGCAGGCGGTGTCTACCCAATTCCCTTTAGAATCCCTGGTTTTTTTAATCGTGGTGGAGCGGGAATAGGCGAAATGGTCGTGATACTCCTCGCCGCGGACGAAGGGACCATTGGTCAGCCAGATCTCCACCGGCGTATCCTCGTTGAACAGATAGGCCTTGGCAAGCCAGGCTGCCAGGCCCACCAGTCCGGCGACCCAGCCCAGGATGGGCAAGGAGAAAGTTGCAGCGATGATCCCGAGGGTGGCGCCAGCAAACTTCATGGCGTCGGCGATGGTGGCGTCGTCGTTTTGGGCGAGATTCTCGGTGAGGTTGGACAAGGTTACGCCCATGTCAATCAGGTTGCCGATGATGTTTGCTTTCTTGATAAGGCCGGCCCCTAATTGGGTTTTTGATCCCTTAGCAACGGTTTCGGCTGCACCCTTTCTGGCATAGGCCCCCTGCGCTGCGGCCTGTCCTGACCCTTGCGTCATTTTTGCCACCGAACCCTTGACCTCCATTATCGCGGCAGGCAGTTGAAGAAATCTGGCGGCCAGAGGGGCGAAAAGTTCCCAATTTCTGTCCTCGTTCTTGTTACCGGCAAAGGCTCTGAGGGCTTTGGTGAAGTTGTGGATTTTGACCAGCCCGAGAAATCCGGCGATGCCGGAGGTGACGGCCTTTTCGTCACCCAGGTCGCGCAATAGTTGCAGGGTGCGGGTGCTGTTGGCGGCGATGACCACCCGGACCCGGATTCGGCTGAGAGGGCCACCGCCCGGGTCGGCGGTGGTGGGGAAACTATTTGCGGTCTTGATGGTGGAACCCATAAAACCCACCGACTTGACGAAAGCCGCATATACGGTTACCCCGCCCTTCTTACCTATTTCGACCTCCTGTTTTGCTTTGGCGATCAATTCCGCCAGGGGAATTTCCGTTTCCTCCAACTGCAGATCGAACAAGCTGTCGACCAGGCGCAGGATGCTGTGGCGGGCCCGTTCCAGACGCTTTTCGTAGGCGGGGTCTTTGTCGTCCCGCATGGCCATTAGTTCGCTGAAATTGATGCCGAACTGGGTAAGCCCGCTAACAATTTCGGGGTCGCGCTGTTTCAGCGCCACGAAATTGCTGAGGTGCTGTTTTTTGAAGGAAGTGGCGTTGTCCGCCACCGGCGCCGCATCGAGTTTCAGCGGGTTGCCGGTTGCCGCTTTGGGAAACAGGCGGCTATGCAGAGGATAGCCGCCCTGGGGATCGGCAAGATTGAGCAGCAACTCGAAGGCGCGGTTGTCTCTGCGCCACTTCCAGCCGTCGGGCGGATTGGCTTCCAGGTCGGCGTCGAGGCTGTATTCGTGTTTGGCCAGACCGGCCAGGATGTCGTACACGGCTTGCCAGCCGTCGAGATAGTTGTCGCGCCAACGCGGGATGGATTTGTCACCGATAACGTCGTTGGGGTTTTGCTTTCGTTCCCGATCGCCGAGGGGCGTCAGGGTAAAGTAGTCGTCCAGAGCCTGCGCCAGTGGCGGGTCTTGTGCTTCTTCTCCGGATTTAGCCGGTGTGATCGCCGTCAGTTCCTTCTCCAGAAAATTCACCAGATTGTCGCGGGCTCGGACCAGCTTTTGGCGAATTTCCGTGCGTTGCGGCACCCCTAACGCCAGCTCAATGGCCGGTTTGTCCAGCTTGCTCTGGTATTTGATGAATTGTTCATCAATTTCGGCAAGGCGTTTTTGGTAGGCATCCTTGTCCTTGACTCCGGGTGGTATCTCCTTGGATATTTTGCTGAAGAAATAGCGGTTGGCCAGGGCCGCAGCCTCGAACCAGCGTTCGGGACCGTGAGTTCTTTCCACGAAGCCAGCGGCCGGGCTACCGGGAGTGATGGAACCGTACTGCTTCTCTAGTTTCTTTATCTTTCCCGGCATGGCCCGCAGGTCCGTCAAACAATCGGTCAGATCCGCCCATTGCTGTTGATATACCGCCGCAAGGCTTTTGGCGATGCCGACCGGGTTGTCGAGGTAGACAACCGGAATGGCTTCCTTAAAGTCTTTGGCGAGACCTCGCGATTCGGGGTCCGGGGCTGATTTTAGATTATAGAGCCGGGCGGGGCCGGAGACGTTTTTGACCTCCAGTTTGTCCTGCTGACCACCGGGTTTCTTCGGGGACGATGGTGTTTTGTAATCGCTTTTTGCAAAGTTATTCAGGCAGTCGCTCAGATCGAGCTTGTGCATGCGTTGCTCGCGCAGTTTCGAGTCCCGCTTCATGCTCTGAACCCGATTCCAACTCCACTGCACTTCGGAATAGGCCATCCAGAGCTGATGATCCTGCTTGTCGATGCAATAAGGCACGATCACGCGGAAACCCGACTGTCCCGTGGCTTTTCGCTGATCCTTATTTTTGAATCTTTTGAGGTTGACGTCGCTGAAGTTGCCGAGGCCGTCGGATTTGAGTTCCCGCCAGAGCTCCACCACCCTGCCCTGGTGGGATTCGAACTGGCGGATGATGTACAGCCATCCTGGTGGGACCTCAACGGCCCGGGCGGGATCGCGGTCGGCAGTCGCGTAGCAGCGAGGGATGAGCGGCACGATGACGTTGTGCTTTTTGGGGGATTTTCCCTTTTGAAATGTCTCGCTGCGGCCCAGGTAGAGGTTGATCCAGTTTTTATCGTTCTTGTCCTTTTTGACCAGGGCGGGATCGAGATCCAGCAACTTCAGCCAGAGGTCCTGTTTGTCGTCCTCTTCTTTCGCGCCGAGAACGATCTCGCGAGAATCCCTCTGCTGGAGGTCTTCGTTGCGCAGGCCGGCGATCGGTTTTTGGGTGTTGAACAGATAAAACTCGTCCTGGTTGGTAAGGGTGATCATGGAAGTCTCTCCTAGCCTTCGGCCTGCATGATGTCATCCGGGTCAATCTCATGGCCGGCCGCGGTGTTTCCGGTCAACTCGTTTTGGATGTGAAGTTTGCCCCCGCTGGCGTCCAATGGCACGTCCCTGGGCAGTTGAGTGGCTGCAAGTTCGTTCACCTGATCGGGAGTCACCTCCCTGGCGCGCGCTGCGCCGGGCTGGGATAGGGGCATGGGGGCGGTGTTGCCATTGTTGCTGACCATCATGTCGCCCTGGCGCACGGCGGGGACGCCTTCGATGAGTACGTTGGGCGAGCCGGTGACGAATTCGGCTTTGCCTTTAATGGTGCCGCTGACAACCCCCAGGCGATTGCCGGGCTCGTCGCCGGTGCTAACGGCGAAGATCGATTTCTGGTGGCAGACGGGGTTGCCGTTGATGAACACCGTGCTGGCGGTCTTGGCCGCGTCGGCGCTGCGGGCGACGTTGGTGTAGGAGATGGGAACGGTTTTTTTGCCGATTTTGGTCAGGCAGGCATCGACGGTGACCAGGGTACCCTGGCTGCCGGCATGCACAGCGGTGCGGCCGTTGATAAGGACGTTGGTTCCGGAGCCTCCGGATTTGGGGGCGGTGGAGGCGGCAGCTATTTTATTGCTGGGTACGCTATTTTCCACTTTTTTAGAAATTTTATCGGGGGTCCCGTCGGGCTTGGCTACACCACTTATTTTTTGGTCATTATTATCCGGGGGGCTGGTTTCCTGGGCATCTTCGCCACCTTTGTTTTCCGCTTGATTGTCCCAATAGTTTTCTGGATTAATTAGATTTCCCTTTGAATCCTTCATTTGGTAATGGATATGCTGAGCATATTGGTTTGCACCCTTAGGTCCTGCGCCCCCCATCGTTCCAATTGGGTTACCTGTGCTTACTGTTTCCCCTGCCTTCACGCTTTGAGAAGCAGTGTGTAAAATCTGATGCAGATTATTATTAGCATCCCTGATGGAAATGGTGCCGTAGTTACCTCCTGCAAATTCGACTGTTCCATCAACGGGAGAATTAACGGTTGGATTTGTTAAGTTGATTCCTGTTTGGCCACCTTGGTAGTTGAAATCTACACCACCATGTGGACCACCTTTTCTTTGCTCTCCATAGTGACCTGTTACGTGTGCAGAGGTACTCTCACTTGGAGGCAGCATCGTATCCATTATGTTGTTGAATGACATTGTGAATAACCCCTGTTTCAAAGTGACCAGTCTTCAATTCTGACTAAATTCCAGCAGTCTTCGTGTTTGAAAAAATATTCAATCAAATAGTCTGTATCCGGTTTGAATAAACGCACCTTCGCTTCTCTTCCGGAAATGGAAATGGCAAGTGACAATGATTCATTTTTAATTTCATCTGTACCGGGAAAGATTGGAAAAACAATTTGACTTTTTTGGAGTCTAAATTCTTGTGGCAATGGCTCAGGATCCGCCAGGGCATCCACCTGTAATTTTTCAAGAGGAAAGCGGGTATATTTTTTTTGAGAGGCAATTGATGCGGAAAAATGATCTATGAACGCCTGAAAATTCTCCTGCTTGCACATTGAAACCGATCCTGGGTGTAATTCTGGATCCTGATTCTTTAGTTGCCCCAAACACCCGGATGAAAATACGGAAAACAGAAGCACTGTCGTCAATAATAGTCTCATATAGATCCTTTAGTTTTTTTTGGGAAAGGTCGCTTTAAATAACATTTTCAAGGGCTATCCTTCGGCAGGTTTTGTCTGTTGCTTCTGTTTCTTCAACAAAACCGCCCCACGCGGTGCATCCCGGCCTACTTCGCAAACAAGAACTCTTTCTGCCGGAGGGAAATCGAATTCAAAGCGGGCACAGCCGATGACCAAGGCGAGGGGCAGGGCGGCGGCGCCTGTCTCGCCGATGGCGGACTGGGGGTTCAATTCTTCCATCTCGGGATTGGCCTCCTCGGGTTTTGACCAGTGTTTGCGCTGGACCTGATGCCATTCCAGAGTCGTGGGAACGTCTTTTGCCATGGGCACTACCAGCGTCTCGACCTGTGAGGGTTTACAGTGCGCCTGACCGAGGACTTGTTCGATGGCCGCCGCCAATGCGGTCATCCGGCAGTTGGCGGCTTTGCCGGGGTTTTCCTCGCTGGCATGACTCAATCCGGTGATGAGCGCCCGGTAAGGGCGATCCGCCGTCGACTTTTCCAGCAGCAGGTAGGCGGCCCCTTCGCCGGGAAGGATGCCTTCGGGATTCCGGTCGGAACAACAGCCCCCCCGGGCGGCGAGGGCCCGGACCGTGCTTCGGTCGGTCAGGCTGTCCACGCCGCCGAACAGCACGGCATCCCATTGCCCCTGACGCAGTTCCTCGATGCCTTGGGTCAGGTGGGCTGTGGCCCCGGTGTCCGCCGTGGCGAAACGGACTTCCGCCATGGCCAGGGCGGGATGGGTTTCCCGTAACACGGCCGCCAGTTCCTCCCGGTCCAGGTTGCCGACGTTGGGTCGTTCCGGCGAAGACGCGGGCAGCAGGGTCAGGAGGAGGATGCGCAGGCCGATTCGGTCTTCCGGCAGAAATGCGCTGGCCCGCAAGAGGGCTTCCTGGGCGATGATCGGAATCCGGAATGCGGATTTCAGCTCACCCGGAAGGGTGGCAATGGGCGCAAAATAGGGCTGCTCCACACCCTGGTCGGCGGCGGGGATGGTAAGCCCCGTAACGGGACGGCCGCTGGACAGCCGGGTGACAATCGCGCCCCAGAGGGCGGCATCGAGGTCGCCAGTGGCTGCATATACGCCGGTTCCGGTGATCGACACGGCTAAAGTTGGTAGCGAGGGTGCGGTCGAGCTCATGAGTGTATGATCTCCTGTGGGTCTTCCTCGGCAGGGTTTTCCGCTTGAGCTGCCTCGGCTTCCGGATCGCGCAGCACGATCCATCCACGAATGGGATTTTCCACGTCCAAGGGCAACGCGGTGCGCCAGATCAGGTGGATCTGCTGCTGATCGGTGTCAATGACCAGGGTGTCGCATTGTGGTGGCGCAATCTCGATTTCGGGCCGCCCTTCAAAAGAAACAAACGGTTTGACCACCGGCAGGTGGATCAGAATATCCTGCGAGGTGTCGGCTACCAAACCCTTGAGTTGGAGGGTCAGCACGCCTTCGAAGGGCCGATCGAAACGCTGATCCAGGGGCGCACTGTTGTACAGGGTTTCCGAAGGTTCCTTGCTCCAGGGGCATCCACCGAATGCGAGGGATTCGGTGTCGATAGCCGCCGATTCCTGGCATCGCGGTTCCCAGTGCGGCGCCAGGGGGCCGAAACCGGCCGTTTTCACCCGGCTGGCGGGACTGGTGATAAAGCTCGGGCCGTATTCGATCCGCGGCAGGCTCAGCCCCTTGGTGCTAAATCCCCGCAGGCTGAAGCCGACCCCGGCGGGATTGGCCGGAAAAGATTCTTCGGGATTTCGGGGATCGGTGCCGCCGTAGGCGTTCTCAAAGACCAATTCCACAGGGCGCTCGATAGGTGCGGGCGCGCTCGGAAATGCGGCGAACAGGCGGCGTTTCCAGGATCTGGGGCCGAAAACTCGCAATTCTTTACTCCAGAATTGGTTGTTTCTTTGCCGCAGATTGACCTTTATCTGCAATATCGAGTCTCCGGACCCGGCGGGATGTGCGCTGCCGTAAAGCAGAAGCTCGCCACCCTGTTTGAAGGGTGCAATGTCATTGGCGGCAATCAAACTGGATGTTTCAGGGTCGCCCCGGTAGCGGTCGGTTTCCTCGATGGTTGGTTGGGGCAGGGGAGACAGGTTGCCAGCCGCGTCGAAGGTGTAGCCCACTTTGAACACCAAAGTTCCCTGACGTTGCCGGTTCCGACCCCAACCGGGATAAAGCCCGGCTGACCAATCGGTGCGGTTATCAAGCTGAAACATGTTTTTCCTCCGCTGGAGAGGTTAGTGTCGATTTCTGCTTGATGGCCTGCCAGCGGCGGAGTTGGACCGCGTTGGCTGTGACTCCCAGGGGCGAACAGAGGGAGTACGCCAGCAAGTCCAGCAGGTTGCGACTGAAGCGTCCGGCTCGGGTGCGACATTGCAGGATCAGGTGGTCGGTGGAGAGGACGGCTCCCATGAGCAGCCGCTGCCCATCCTCCAGTTGTGGACGTTGCTGTTGCCACCAGTGCTTGATGGTGTTGGGCGTCAGTGGGGGCGCGGTTTCTCCCTCCGGTGACACGACCCGCAGCCGTGGTCCGGGAAAAAGGCGTTGCCCGCTGACCCACTGCCAGGCGTCGAAGACTTCCGGCGCCGCCTCGCCTATCCGGCTGAGGTCGATCAGCGCCTGCAGTGCCGGTCCGGTGCCGTGCAGGGCCAGGAGCTCGGCGGCCGCTTCCGGATGCTGTTCGCCGTAGTGCTTGATGACCGGGATAAGCTCCGGCAGGGCCATGATGGCCCCCAGGCGCAACAGGTGATAGAGATCTTCCGGTTTGGTTTCGGATTCGATGCAGCGCCAAAGGGGTTTGGCCAATCTCTGCTCGCCCCGCAGCAGGCCGCCCCACAGGGCGGTGGCCAGCAGATGGCCCGATTTTTCCGGTCGTGCGGCGCCTGACAGCAACCCCTGGTAATAGGCGGTGAAGAGTTCGAGGCCGATTTTGGGCTGGCTGGCGGCATAGCGCAACGCGGCAATCTGTAAATCGTTGTCGTGGCCGCGCAATTCGGCGAGACTGACCAGCCCGGCAGGGACTGGATACGACCGCTCCCGCCAGAGATCGAACAGCAGAGGGCGCAGGGCCTTGTTCTTCTTGTACAGGTCCAGCAGTTGGGAATCCTTTTCCGGCGGTGGCAGCAGAGAAAGGGCCTGAAATGCGGCTTGGCGACCAGATCCAGGCTCGTGGAGCAGGGATAAGGCCAGGTCATAGCCTTTTTGTTGCACCATTGCCGAGGGCGCGAGAAACCGGACGGCCAGGTCGACGAAAAATTCTTCTTCCTTCGCGGGTTTCATCTCCAGGGGGGCGCAACGGGACAGGACATGCAGATGGGTCCAGAGCAATTGTTCCTGGCGCGCCATGAGTTGCGCATCCACCAGAGCCGTTTGTTGCTGCTGAATACGCTGCCGGTACAGAGCCAAGGCTGAATCGAGATGGGTGGAGAGATTAGTTAAAGTCATGGTCAGTTCAGTTCGATGGTGGAACCCTGCAGTCGCATACGACCTTCCGCCAACCCGGTAATCTGCTGACCATCCAGTTCAATTCGGCCGTCGGCATGGACTTCGATCCAGTTCTCCCCGGCCTGCAGGCGCACGCTTTGGGTGGCTTCCACCAGCAGGCGGCCGTCCTGTTCTTCCAGGCGCGGTGCGGGGGCTTCGTCCCCGGCGCGAAGCCGGCCGGTGACGATCATTCCCGTGGCGGTCCGGATCGTCAGCACCCGATCCCCGGCTTTGAGGGTTTCCACCTGGCTCAGGTGGCCGGTCACGGGGCACAGGGTGCCGCTTAGATCGACCACGGTAGCCTGACCGTCCTCGACCTCGAGGACCGTCGCAATGGCGGCGTTGTCGGTGGGAGCGGATTGGAACAACTTGTAGATGTTGGATGTCATGGTTTCCTCCAATTTAATATCCCAATGTACGCTGAACAAAGTTTCTTCCATGGGCAAGGGCTGTCCCGGCCTGACGCTCTGGATCGTCAGATCCTGCCACGTTTGCGCATGGACTCAATCTGAGGCCGATAATTTTCCACATCCCCCTCCACCTGCCGGCCCTGAACCCGTCCCACTTCGATCCAGCTACCGAACTTCGGCGCATGCGCATTGGCCACCCACACCATCGCCTGTCCGTCGGGCAATACGCCGGTGACTAAAAGTAAACCGCCATAATCCGATTTGGGCAAATGGCGCATGACATCTGAAGCATCTTCACGCAACGACACCGTGGCCTCGTAAAACCGCTGCTGTTTGTAATTAAACCAGCGGACGAAAATCTGATGCGGAAACGGCGGATACGGCGGAGCGAGGACAACCAACCCGCTCACTCTTTGCCAGTCTTGACCAAGGATCCCTCCCGGCATAACCGGCATGCCATCTAGCCGAACATCCTCGATATATACGGGTTCTTCTTTCGGCGCGGTATAGCCCAAATTAAAAGGCGGGCCTAGCCGAAAACCAACGCCGGAACACCCTGCGACAAGGAACAGGCCGAGCAGGTATAGCGCCAGTAGGAAACGGTTGGTGATACGCATGGTTAGATATCCTTTGAAAGGAGGCTGATTACTTAAGAATGGCCCGCTCCGGGCGGTTTGGAAACACGTTGCGTACTTCTCGGGCGGCGGGGGCCATGCCAACGGTATCCCCCAGGGCGAGCACGGCCAGCCTGCGATGCGATGTGTGGATATATTCGTCATCCAGCTGTTTAAGGGCGTCTGCATCCCCAGCCTGGGCGCGATCAATCAGTTGGGCCAATGCTGGAGGTACGGTATCTGCAGTTTTTATTTCCTCCAACGGCACTCCTTGCGCCACCGCCTGGTTGTGCATGGCCTTCAGCGCCACCTTGGACAGATCGGGCTTGGTTGGCCGGATCTCATAGAATTGCGCGGCATTGGGGGAAAATTCCACCGCGCAAATAATCCCGTTTTTTCGACCGATCTCACGAGCTTTGCGCTGAATCTCGTCGCACCAGCTCGGATCGTTGATGCCCAGATTGCTGAAGGGATAATTCGGCTGGTAGAAGGTCGACTGGCCGAGGAAAAATCGCTCAGGCTCCAGTCCGTAGCCGCCGCCGATATCGGAATGGACCCCGAAAAGGACCTCTTCAACGGCAACAGACATGCCGGGAGCGATGCTGGTGAGGGGGAAATTTTGCCGGATTTCATCCTTCGCAACAGGATGGTAGATGAAGTCCGCCGAACCTTCGGCCAGGTGGCCATTGATGAAGCCTTCGCTGTCGTTGCCGGGCCAGTAAAAGGAGCCAACGGTATCGAAGATCCCCAGGAAACGGACGCTCACCGTTGCTTCGAGGCGTGGATACAGCTGTTGTCCTGATGGAGCCAAAGCAAAAGGAGACGCTGGCGCGGATGTGCTTTCCGATTCACGCAAGTCCGGGAAAATAGGCGATTGCCCGGCCATAGTTGGTTGAGTCAGATCCGGCAGTCCGGCCTGCACCATGTTGACGAAATGCCGCGCCAGCATGGCGCCGCGACTGAAACCGAACACATCGAAAATTACCTTATCGGGCGGGCCGTATTCAGTGTGGTAACGCCTAAGCGCATCACATGCTTCACGGCGAGCTTTTTTTAATCTTGTCTCTCCTCCATAAGGCCCCAGTCCCATGCCCAAACCGAAAAGAGACGTGTCTTGGGTTAACGACCCGTCGCTTCCACTGACCGCCTTGGTGCCGACGCCTTCGACATAAATCCTTGATGCTGATGTCTCCTGATACGAAAGATACAGCTTCGCCACATTCGTATGCCGATCCGCAGGCTCCGCCAGCATATTGTTCCCCGTGCCGTCGAAGAACACCCCTATGACCAGGTCGGGCTTGGATTTGCCGTCGGACTTCAATTCAACGATCGACGTTGCCGCAAGCGGCGAAAGCTCCGGGGGTGCCGGCGCCGCCGGTGGCCCAGTTATCTCCTTGCTGACCGGACCGTAGAAGTTGATCTCGTCAGCTTCGAGACTGATCTCGTCGCCGAAGATGGTGATGTCGCCGTTGGGGGCCATGGAGAAGCCGCCGCCGTTCTGCTCGAAGAGGATGGTGCCTTTACCATCCCCTTCGATGGTGATGTCGCCGTCGGCCTCGATGATGAGGCTGCCGCTGTCGATGTGGATGATGGCGTCCTGTTCGTGGACGTGGATGCGGGTCGACTCGGTGATGTCGATATGCAGGTCCTGACCGGCGGTGAGTTCAATGTTTTTGCCGGATTGCAGCTGGATATTGTCGGCGGCGGTGATCTCGCCGTCGGTGGCGGCCTGGTAGTGGATTTCCTGGTTGTTGGTGGTAGTGCTCTGGCGGTTTTCGATCTGCTGGATGCGATCGTTGCCGACGGTTTCGGTCAAGGTGTCGCCGGAGGTGGTGGCGATGGTCTTTTTGGCATAACATTCCATCTGGCCCAAGCCCGTCTCCAGGTTGATCCGGTGGCCGG
>DIWZ01000032.1:279132-286323 GCA_002435955.1 Pelobacter sp. UBA6093 | reverse complement strand
ATCTGCTCAACACCTGGATGGATCCTCGCCACATCGAAACTTTCGCCTTGGGCAAGCCTGATGCCGGCGAGCTGGAACGACCCGCCATGTGGCGTTTCTGGCAGGAACTGCCGCCCAAGGGCAAAACCGGGATTTTCATCGATACCTGGTACATGCCGACCATCCTGGATTGTGCCTATGGCCGGATCAGCTGCGCGGAACTTGGCCAGGCCATGGATCGGATCTGTCATTTCGAGAAAATGCTGACCGATGAAGGGGCTCTGGTATTCAAGTTCTGGCTGCATCTGTCCCGGGAAAGACAACGGCAACGGTTCAGGAAGCTGGAAAAAAACAAGGATACCCGGTGGCGGGTCACCGAAACGGATTGGGATCATTACAAGCATTACGAAAAAATTAGCCGGGCTGCCGCGCATGCCCTGCGGCAGACCAGCACAGCCGCGGCCCCCTGGACTGTTGTTGAAGGGGACGACCCGGCGTATCGTTCCCTGACTGTTGGCCAGGTGCTGCTACAGGGCCTTCAGCGACGCCTGCAGTTCAAGACGCCCAGCTCATCGAGTCCCGTTCTGCCTCCGGCCCTGCCCGCCATCGATCAGTTGCACATTCTCAAAACTCTGGACCTGTCCCGCGCCCTGGGCAAAGCGGAATATGGAAAGAAGCTGGAGCAATACCAAGGCAAGCTGAACCTCATCTCCCGGCATCCAAAGTTTAAAAATTTGGCCGTTGTGGTGGTCTTCGAAGGCAGCGATGCCGCCGGCAAGGGGGGCAGCATTCGCCGTATCACCGGCGCCCTGGATGCGCGCCAATACCGGGTGAGCCAGATAGCGGCGCCCACCGAAGAGGAACTGGCCCAGCCCTACCTGTGGCGGTTTTGGCGGAAGATACCTCGCAAAGGGCATTTTGCCATCTTTGACCGGTCATGGTATGGCCGGGTTCTGGTCGAACGGGTAGAGGGTTTATGCACGGAAGCGGACTGGATGCGGGCTTACGGCGAAATCAACGATTTTGAGGAGGAACTCGTCAGAAACAAGACGATCGTGGTCAAATTCTGGCTCGCCATCAGCAAGGAAGAACAATTGACGCGGTTCCAGCAACGGCAGGCGGTGGATTTCAAGCGCTTCAAGCTCACCGATGAGGACTGGCGCAACCGGGACAAGTGGGAGCTTTACGAACAGGCCACCTGCGATATGATCGATCGAACCAGTTGCGTGATGGTGCCGTGGACGCTGGTGGAGGCCAATGACAAGCGATTTGCCCGAATAAAAATTCTGCAAACTCTCTGCACCCGCCTGGAAAAATCCCTGGAGTAGCGTGTAAGCTGGCCCTGCATAAGCCGGGCATCAGGTCGTGCCCCTCGCAATCAAATAAAAATCTAACCTTGCGCTGATAAAGTATGTGCGCGGTTGAAAAATCGCCAGGCCTTGCAGGACGAAATTTTTGTCTGGCCATCCTGCGAGTTTTTGCGAATCCATTAATAATTTAAATTGGCGCGGACCATTATCAATGCAGGGGTTGATGTGAACAAAACGTATCTCAACAAGGAGATCAGCTGGCTTTCCTTTAACGGTCGTGTTTTGCAGGAAGCTGCAGATCCGACCGTGCCATTGGCCGAGCGCCTGAAATTTATGGGCATTTTTTCTTCCAATCTCGATGAGTTTTTTCGTGTCCGGGTTGCTACCCTGAAGCGATTGAGCAACCTTGGCAACAGGGCCAAAAAAATAATCGGTGAGAATCCCAAAAAGGTGTTGCGGCAGATTCAGGAGATCGTTCTTGAGCAGAGCACGGAATTTGATCGGCTTTATGGCGAAATCCTGGAAGAACTGAAGAAAGAACAGATTTTTTTGGTCAACGAGTCCCAACTGGATGCCGAGCAGGAACGGTATCTTCGAGAATTATTCTATAAAAATATTCGCCCAAGCCTTATTTTATTGCTGATTGATCAGATTGGTGAATTTCCAGTATTAAAAGATCACTCAATTTACCTTGCTGTTCAAATGAATGAAAAAGGTCACGAGAAAAATGTCCATTACGGTTTGATCCATGTGCCGGATACAAAATTTTCCCGCTTCGTCATGCTTCCGAACAAGGATGATCGAAAATTTATCATTCTTCTTGAGGATATTATCAGGCTCTGCCTGCCGGATATATTTTCTTCATTCGAGTATGAAAAATTCAGTGCTTATACCATCAAGGTAACCAGAGACGCGGAACTTGATTTTGAAGACGAATTTTCCAAGACGTATGTTGAAAAAATTCAGGATAGCCTGCGCAAGAGGCGCATTGGTCGGCCGGTTCGTTTTATCTACGATCGTGATATGCCAAAACCCTATCTGACATATCTTGTCAAAAAACTGGGATTGGGTGAGAACGATAGTTTGATTCCCGGGGGCAAATATCATAATTTCAAGAATTTTATCAAGTTTCCGGCCATCGGCAGGGAGCACTTGTACTATCCCGCCTTTGTACCCCAGGTGCACCCGGGGCTGAGCCGGCAGAAAAGTCTGCTGGCCGCCGTCAAGCAGCAGGAGGTACTGCTGCATTTCCCCTACCAGACCTTCAGCAGTTTTGTGGATTTGCTGCGCGAAGCGGCCATCGACCCGCTGGTCATATCCATCAAGTTGACCATTTATCGTCTGGCGCGGGACTCCCATATCGTCAATGCCCTGGTCAATGCCGCCAAGAACGGGAAAAAAGTCACGGTTGTCATGGAGTTGCAGGCGCGTTTCGATGAAGCGGCCAATCTGGAGTGGGCGGATATGATGCGCGAGGAGGGCGTTCGGGTCATCTATGGCGTGTCGGGTTTGAAGGTGCATCCGAAGGTCTGCCTCATCACCCGACAGGAAAAAAAGCGGATGGTGCATTATTGCTGCATCGGTACAGGCAACTTCAATGAAGATACCGCCGGCCTGTATACCGACCACATGCTGTTGACCTGCGACCGGCGTTTGTCCGGGGACGTCGTGAAGTTGTACGATTTCTTCGAAAACAAATACCGTATGGCCAATTTCCGCCACTTGCTAGTCGCTCCATTTCAGATGCGTAACAAATTGAAACGGTTGATTCGCAACGAGATCAGGCAGGCGCAGGCCGGCAAGGATGCCTACATTCTGCTGAAATGCAACAATCTGGCGGATCAGGAAATGATTGGATTGCTGTATGAGGCGAGTCGCGCCGGAGTGAAAATCCGCCTGATCGTGCGGAGCATGTTCTCCCTGATTCCGGGGCAAAAGGGCCTGAGCGAGAACATTCAGGCGATCAGCATCGTGGACCGCTTTCTGGAACATTCGCGGATCTGTATTTTTGCCAATGGTGGGGACGAGAAGATCTTTATCGGTTCCGCCGATTGGATGGGCCGCAACTTCGATCGCCGGGCCGAAGTCATGTGCCCCATCTATAATGTCAGGCTGAAAAAGGAACTGCGGACCTATTTTGAAATCCAGTGGCGGGACAATGTCAAATCCCGCTCCTGGGACCTGTCCGAGGGCACGGGAACGGGTCGGTCGGGCAGGGAAGCGCCGTTTCGTTGTCAGCAACACCTGCTTGACATGTTTGCAGCTTCGCAGAACCTGGCGGGGGATTGATGGCCCTGCTTTCCTGGGACCCGGTTCAGGGGGCCCTGGTACTCGAAGACCGGATCTTTCATATCAACTATGGCACCAGTCTCGACCATCTGAAAAAAGCCAGAAATCGTCGAGAACCCAAGCTTGCCAATCACTGACAGGCTAAGTGCCTTGCTGTCCAATTCGGCAATGGCAGGTTTTGCCGTATCCAGCTTGGGAGGCGTGCATCCCGGATTAAACCACATAAAATCAATAAAGAAACTTTCCTGTATTGTCACATATCGCGCGTGTTTGTGAAAATGAACTTGACAAAATTGCTGCATAAAAATAGGATCAGTTCCATAATTCTTGATTCAATCACTCAGCGCATCCGCACCTGGCAGAGGCTTCTCCCATGGACGTCATCGCAAAAAAAGTCAAAGCCCTTATGGCCCTGCCGGTTCTGCAAACTGCGGCGGATCAACTGCGCCGCGAGGGCAACGTTTTTTTCGTCGGCGGCCATCTTTCGCCTCAACAGGCGGTAGAAGCCATCTTCGAAAGTGATTGTCGGTCGCCGGTCGAACTCTTCGTTTTCAACTTTGCCAAGGCGGAGGATTTCACCCGGGCGGAAGTTCTGGTCAGGTCGATCAAGCGGAATTTTAAAGGATTTCTGGTGGGACAGTTTATCTCCCAGCCACCGCCACCGCTTCTTGAATATGCCTATGCGGCGGGAATTGATTTTATCGATGTGCCGTTCATCGGCGATAAGGACCAAAGGCTGGTAGCGCTGCTGTTTGCCAAGACCGTCTTTCCCCGCTGGGCGGTTATATCCACCCTGTTTGCGGGGGAACAGCCCCTGTCGGCCGCCCGTGCGGATATCGACCTGCTGCTGGACCACGACATCCTGCCGCTGGTAGCCATCGACGAATCCGCTGTCTGTTACCGGGATAGTGAAATTACGCAGATTTTCGAATACCTCGCCAGCGGTTGGCGTCGCAAGAAGGCCTTCGTCAAACCGCTGCATCCCCTGCTTCGCCTCATCACACCACTTGCCCCACCCCCCAGAAAAGGGGGCGTACCGGGACTGTTCGACAAGGTCAACGGCGCCCGGCTTCGGACTACTTCGGATCTGCGTCGGCTGCTGCGGGTGCGGGAAGTTGAGGAATCCTTCGAGTCTGCGGGGCTATGATGCCGGGAAACTATTTCGATAAGCCGCTCAAGATCGATCGCCGACCGCTCTGGAGAGTGCTGGCCGATCGCACCCGGCGTTACCAGGTGCTGGCAATTCTCTTTGTCCTGCTCGCCCTGCTGCTTGGCCTGGAGCCCCCCGAGGGTCTGGCGACAAGCGGCTATCGTGCCCTGATCCTGTTTGCCGGCTGCACCTTTCTCTGGATTTCCGGCATTATCCCCCTGGCCGTCACTTCCCTGCTGGCCATGGCGGCCATTCCGCTTATGGGAATCCTGGAGAGGCGCCAGACCTATGCGCTTTTTGCCAACGAGGCGGTGTTTTTCATCCTCGGAGCCTTTATCCTGGCCGCCGCCATGACCGGAAGCGGACTTTCGACCCGCCTGGCGAGGGAGGTTCTGGTCCGCTTTGGTCGGACACCGACTCGTCTGGCGCTGACCGTGTTTCTGCTTTCGGCCTTGCTTTCCTTTGCCATGAGCGAACATGCGGTGGCGGCGATGCTGTTCGCGGTGGTGGCGGCCATCGTCCGCAGCCTCGAGCTGCCTGCTGCCGGCAGCCGTTACGGCAAGCTGCTCTTCATGGCTATCGGCTGGGGTTGCGTCATCGGCGGCATCGCCACCTTTCTCGGCGGGGCCCGGGCACCGCTGGCGGTGGGAATGCTGCGGGAGGCGAGGGGGCTCGATTTTTCCTTTTGGGAATGGACCGCGGCCGCCCTCCCCATCGTACTGCCCTTGATGCTGGTTGGTTTTGTATTTTTGTACCGGTTTTTTCCGGCGGATGTCACCTCGGTGGACAAGGGGATTCAGTACTTGAGCCGACAGCGTCTGGAAATGGGGCGGATCTCGCTGCAGGAGAAGATCGTAGCGGCGATTATGGTACTGACCCTGGGAGGATGGATCTTCTTCGGCCGGCAGCTTGGCCTGGCCAACATCGCCATCCTGGCCACCGTCGCCCTGTTTGTCTTCAAGGTGGTCACATGGAAGGCCATTGAGGAATACGTCAACTGGGGAGTGATTCTTATGTACGGAGGGGCCATAACGCTGGCCAGCGCTCTGGACAAAAGCGGGGCCGCCCTGTGGGTCGCCGATAGGGGGCTTTCGGGCCTGTCCGGGTCCCCCTTTCTGGTGATCGCGGTCATCTCCCTGCTTTCGCTGGTTCTGACGGAATGCATCAGCAATGCGGCCGTGATCGCCATTCTGATGCCGATCGGAATGAACCTGGAGCAGACCATGGGGATGGACCCGCGGGTCATGACCCTGGCCATCGCTCTCCCTTCCGGGCTCGCGTTCTGCCTGCCGATGGGGACGCCGGCCAACGCCATTGTCTTTTCCTCGGGTTTTCTCAAAATCCGGGAGATGATCGTGCCGGGCCTGATTATCCAATTCTTCGCCTGGCTGTTCTTTCTAGCCTCCGCCTGGCTGGTATGGCCACTGATGGGGCTCCATATCTAGTACCCAGTAACACATAATCTTTCGTATCTTGCTGGTTATTTTCCGCGCCAGCTGCGTTGTGATGTTCGCTGTTTAGCTATGGCTAGGCAGCGATCATCATGCCTTGCTGACACGCAAAATCTCTGCGCAATCTTACGAAATCCTATGCATTACAGGGTACTAGTTTTCATACGGGAAACGGCCCTTTTCCCCACTCTCCGCGTCAATCCGCACGCTTGCGTGTGCGGCGTAGACATCTACGCCTCCGTGCAAGCGCTTGATTTCCTNNAAAATCTGTTCTCAAACATCCAAATTTTCGCTTCGGCCCGGATAGTCCGACAGCCTCCTGGACCTTGGGAAAAATTATTCGTTTCCCATATGAAAACAGCACTTTGTCCATCCATGGTTTCCGCATGGACACTACCTGTCAGTGCAGTTCAACTGCTGTGGCGCAGGTGACAAAACAGGGGGGGCGATCATTGCCAAAGGCAGCGAATTGAGGGACAATTAAATATCTGCGGCGTGCCATTTGGCCAAAGCTGGGTCTTCTGTGGCCAGGCATTTTAGATCTGCGGGGGTATTCATGAATACCGTAACGATTCGGAAGAAAGCAGACGTCTATGCGGTTAAGGATCCAGACATGCGGGTCCCCCTGGCATTTCGATGTATTGTTTGGTTCGCGGTGCTGATGATTGTGAATCTTCCCGTCTCTGCCGTTGCCCAATCACCATGTCCTGGTATTCACGTGGAGGTTCTGAACATTAAAAACAGTGTTGGAACTGTCGCTTGCGCACTTTTTGAATCGCCGGTTGGTTTTCCCATCGAGTATCTGCGCTACGCAACCAATATCATGGTGATAAAAATACGTGCTTCGCAGGCGCGTTGTGACTTTTTGGATATCCCGTCGGGAACGTACGCGCTTGCCGTCATTCATGATGAAAATATGAATGGCAAACTTGACACCAACCGGTTGGGAATTCCCAGGGAAGGCTACGGTTTTTCAAACGACGCAAAAGGTTTTCTTGGTTCGCCTTCGTTT
>DIWZ01000032.1:267764-279051 GCA_002435955.1 Pelobacter sp. UBA6093 | reverse complement strand
GATGCAACCGAGCCGTAAGGGGAGTAACGCTTTTTATATTTGTCGAAGGTAGTCTTGTCCAGTTTTTCCAAACCGTACAGGCGCATCATGCCGCGCCGGATGCCCAGGTCTCCCCAGCTGACGACATCGGGTCGCTGCAGTGAAAAAATCAGCAGCATCTCCGCCGACCAGATACCGATGCCGGGCATGGCGGACAGGCGTCTGGTGATGTCGGCGTCGTCCAATGCGCTGAATTCCGTCATGGCCAACCGCCCTTGCGCCACCGCCTCGCCAATGCCTTTGAGATATTCCGCCTTGCGCCAGGACAGGCCGCATTGCTGGATCTCTTCCAACGCAGCTTCGCAAAGGCTTTGGGGGCTGAGGGGTTCAAAACGTTCCTGAATCCGGCGCCAGACAGTGGCCGCGGCTTTGGTGGAAATCTGCTGGCTGATAACGGTGTTAACCAGCGCCGCGAACAGATCCGGGATAACCCTGCGCTTGATCGTTCCGATCCGCTCAATGGCTAGGCCAAGCTTTTTGTCCTTGCTCTTCAGGTAATCCAGCTCCCTCGGGCTGTAGCTGAATATCTCCATGCAAATTCCCCTACATTTAGAATGGGCTTGCCTTAACCCCGGTATTGCGCAGATTCGTCCGGCGAAATGCCGCGACCCGGCGTGGTGATATACCCATATACTTTCAAAAAGACGTTGAAGACAAAATGGACTGATGTCAGTATTGTGACTCCTAGCTCGTGTTCATCAGGAAACGGCCCTTTTCCCGAATTATGCCATCCAGTTTTATCGCAGTTCGATCGGAAAGTGTAATGGGGGGCATTTTATAGAGACTTGGCCCAAACCTTGAATTATAATCGGGCTGCCGGACCTGGACGATTGTTGCGAGAGGATGGGGTGACTCGGGCCAGATTTTCGTTCCGGAATATGGGCCAAACAGCCGAATTTGCAGCTGGCGCATGGATAATCCGACAGCCTCCTAGTATTCTTTTGCAATAACAAATTTTTCAACAAGGGTTACCATGGCATCGCCTCGTTTCAGCGTCGCTCAAAAGATTGCAGCAGGCTATTTGCTGATCGTTGTTTTTTGCCTGGCGGCGATTATCTATGCCCTTATGGCACTGAGCAGCCTGACGCAGCGGTCCGAGCAGTTGGTCATCCATGAATTTCCGGCCATGGTGCTGGCCCGCGACCTTTCGCAAAGCCTTCTGGATCAGGAACGCCTGGAAAAGCAGCTTCTTATTTTGCGGGATGCCTCCATGATCCCCCTGATCGACACGCGCCAGGAGGAAAGTGCCCTTATTCGTAGCCGAATGTCCGAAATCCCCCTGCACGGCCGGTTTGACCAGGTTGAGAATTTATTGACCGCATTGGATGAGGCCCGCATCCAGGAGCGAACCCTGTTGGAAGAACAACAATGGGCTGAAGCGGAACAATACTCCGCACAGGTTATCACGCCCCTGAACGACCAGATCCTCGAGGCGCTCCATCGGTTTCGCCTGCGTCAGGAGAAGCTTCTGGACGAAACCCTGTACCGTTTTTCCAAAGACAGCGGCAAAGCCTACAGCCTGACCTTCATCCTGGCCTTTGTGGGGATCGGGTTGGCCGCGCTGGTGGCAGTGAGGATCATGCTTAAGATCCATCGCTCCTTTTCCCGACTCACCCAGGCGACCAAGGCGATCGCTGCAGGCAGTTTCGACTATCCCATCGGGCTGGATGGCCAGGACGAGTTCGGGCGCCTGGCAAGGGATTTTGCCGAAATGAAGCAGAAGCTCAGTGAGTTGCAGACCTTGAATCTCGATGCCAACCCGCTTACCCGTCTCCCCGGCAATCTTACCATCGACCGGGAACTGGAAAACCGGATTGAAAGCGGTCAGCCCTTTGCCCACATATATGTGGATCTCGACTACTTCAAGGCCTATAATGACCGCTATGGCTACCAGGCCGGCAGCGACATTATCTCCAGGGTCGGCATCATGGTCTCAGACATTGTCGCCCGTCTTGGCAACCCGCGGGATATGATCGGTCACATCGGGGGCGACGATTACGTGGTCCTGAGCACCCCCGATAGGGCCATACCGCTTGCCTCGGAAATGATCAGGGAATTCGATGCCATGGTACCCGATTTCTATTCCGAGGAAGATCGCAACGTCGGCTATTTCAAAGGGCATGACCGCTACGGTGAGGAACGGGAATTCCCTCTGTTGTCCATGTCCATCGCCATTGTCTGCTCGGAGAATCTGCGTAACCCGTCGGCCGAAGCCATTGGCCGCGAATGCGCCAAGATGAAAGAGTATCTCAAGAAGCTTCCTGGCAGTAATTATCTGATAGACCGTCGAGAGAAACGTTGAGCATGCGTGTATTGTTCTATCTATATCTTCTGGTGTTGCTCTGTGGATGCGCGTCCCAACCCTTGCCTGCATTTTTAACCCCCCGCGACCAGCAGCTTTTCGTCCAGGGGATGGCTGAAGTGAACGCCAAAAGGGAACTTCCCGCCGCCTTCACCACGCTCAAAAAAACCTATCCCGAAAGCCCGTGGACCCAAAAAGCCCAGGCGATCAGTGCACTGCTGGAGACGATCCGGAGCCAGCAGAAAAGCATCGCGCGGCTGGAGCGCGATAAGGCCTCCTTCCGGCAGGAGAACAAATCGCTGCAACAAAAAAACGAGGTGCTGGAAAATGATCGGAAAAAGCTGCGGCAGCTTTTAATCGATCTGGAAAAACGCTCACGGTAACCTGACCCTTCCCCGATTTACCCCTCTGCTCGAGCCCATCTTTGTCGTTGCTCTGGCCCCTGAAAAAGAGTAGGATTTCCTAACCAAAAACAAGGCGAGGGGGCTCTGCCCAGGCCGATGAATGCGCACCTGACCCGGATGATTATTCGGCTGCTATTGTCGCGAAAGCGACAGTCTCCCATGCTACCGGACAGCATCTCCGACTTTGTGGTATATGCGTTTTTGCGACATCCTTATCCATTCATCTGCAATCTGTGGCTGTAACCTTATATCCAAGCGTATGCGCCCCGAGCTGTTGGTGGCGACATTCCAACACCATGACCAGACAAGGAGCAGGAAGCATGATCGTCACCAACGTCAACACCGTCCCCGGCAAAAACATCCTCGAACACTTCGGCATCGTGCAGGGCAGCACCGTGCGCGCCAAGCACGTTGGCCGGGATATCATGGCCAGCCTCAAGAACCTGGTCGGCGGCGAGCTCAAAGGCTATACCGAGCTGCTGCAGGATGCCCGCGAAGAAGCCACCAAGCGAATGGTTGAACAGGCCCGGCAGCTTGGCGCCAATGCGGTGGTGAATGTCCGTTATGCCACCTCCTCCGTGGCGCAAGGCGCCGCCGAACTGTTCGCCTACGGCACCGCCGTGCGCGTCGAGTAGGGGGCGGGCCATGGAGTTTGTCATCAATCATCTGGACCTGAGCCTGTTTGCGATGCTGGTAACCTTGGGCTATGCGGCCGGTTCCTACGCCGAGCGCAAGCACTACGCCTCCATCCTCCGGCGGGAACGTGAGCAGCTGCAGTTCCAGGTCATGACCGCCGAGGCCTATTTCAGCGAGGGTCGGGTCAAGGATACCTTCCTGGTGGCCGGCAGCGTCGTTATTTCCATCGACTATTTCAAACGCCTGCTGGCCATGCTGCGTAATATCTTCGGCGGACGGGTCAAGGCCTACGAATCGTTGGTGGACCGGGCCCGGCGCGAAGCCATTTTGCGCATGAAGGAGCAGGCCACGGCCAGGGGCGCCCAGATGGTCGTCAATCTACGACTGGAAACCGCCGCCATCGGCAACGCGGCCAACCGACGCAACCGCATCGGCAGTATCGAGGTGCTCGCCTACGGCACAGCCGTCGCCCTGCATCCCCAATGAGATACACGGCCCGCGAGCTGTCGGGTAACGTCAATGTTTCCAGCAGCCATCCCCTGATAGAACTGGCCTGGCTGGCCGGCGGCCTTATCGCTCTGGTGGCGGTTATCTATCTGGCCTTCTGGGGCATAGCCGAACTGGTTGTGCCACGGACCCCCGTCGATATCGAGGTCTGGGCGGGGCGGCATCTGCTGGGCAGGGTCGCTTCGCAGGAAAACCCGCATCTTACGGAACTGGTCCGCGGCATGGTGCAACCCCTTGCCGCGGACTCCCCCCTGCATCGCTATGACTTTACCGTCAGTGTCATCGAAAACGAAACCGTCAACGCCCTGGCATTGCCCGGCGGGCGGATTGTGGTTTTCTCCGGACTGCTGAAACAGGCCCGTTCGGAAAACGAACTGGCCATGGTCCTTGGTCATGAACTGGGTCACTACGCGCACCGTGACCACCTGCGCGGCATGGGGCGGGGGCTGGGCGTCACCCTCGCCCTGGCGATGCTTTTCGGGCAGAACAGCCAGGCGGCCGGGATGGCGTCCAACCTGTTTCTGGGCATGGAGATGCGCTACTCGCAGCAGCAGGAATCCGCTGCCGACGCGTACGGCCTCGATCTGCTGGCGGCCCGCTACGGGCACGCCGGCGGCGCGACGGACTTCTTCGCCCGTCTCGCCGACCAGGCCGACGGCAAGCTGGCCTATCTGCTGGCCTCTCATCCCCATCCGCAGGACCGCCTCACCGGGCTGCAAAAAATGATCGTCGCCAGGGGCTATGCCATTGGTCCGACCGTGCCGCTGCCTGGGTTGCAGTAGCAGTTCACGATCAAGGGCAGCTCAGGGATGGGGAAAAATTGCTCGTTTCCCATATGAAAACTACACCGTGGCCAGCCATAGTTTCCGGATGGACACTATCTAAGGAACCAGGATTTCGATTCCATGAAAGTCCCCCTGGGTGGGGTCACCCAGTTGGAGGGTCTTGAGCAGCTTGCGGCCGGGGATATCGATAATGGCCACTCCCGGCGCCTCCCCGGTCAGCGGAAAAGGAATGGTCGGGGCCGGATTGGGCCCTCGCAATGTCACAAATCCCCGTTGGCCATCGGGGGATATTGCTATCAGGTCAGGAATTTTCCCCACGAAGGGGACCACACCTGACGCAGGTTTATCCGAGCGGATGGTGGCCAGCGGATGGACGGTGGCATTGCTTGACGCCCGGTGTACAACCCAAAGCTCGTTGCGGACCGGGTCGATGGCCGCGCCATGGGCATCCTGCCCCAGCGTGGAGAGGTTATGACTTGCCACCAGCGTGGGCTTCCCGGCTACCTGGAATACGTACAACCAGGATTCACTTTTGCTGCCCGCGGTCAGGTAGAGTTCCTTGCCGTCCGGCGAAGCGACAAGAACGGTTGCGTGTTCGCGGATCTGATCGCTACCCCAGGCATCGGTTACCTGCCATGCCTGCAAATCCACGGCGGCCACTCCGCCATGAAAGAGACTCACAAGCATGATCCGGCCTCCCGGCGCAAAGCCGGCCAGTACCGGCCTGCGACTGGGAAAACGGTCCGTATCGGCCAAGGCGGGCGCGGCGGCCAGGTCAAGCCGGCGCCCGATCCGCCAGGTGTTCTCCTCCAGCACCAGTTCGGTAATGGTTTCGCCTCCATCCGCCTGATTGGCGGAATCCCTTACCTGGGGCGCGATATTGAAAACATAGACTCGGTCGGGATCATAGGGATTCTGTTGGGCGGCATGAGGAGCTTTTCCCACATTTTCGATTACCGTGACCGCCTCGCCAGTTGCGGTCCGGTGGATGGAGATGGAATTGGATGCCGTATTGGCAAAAAATGCGGTCTTGCCATCCTTGGACAAGGTCACCACGTGGGGCCGTTCGGCCCGGACCTGCTCAGCCAGATCGATGCTGCGCAACAGTTGACCGTCCGGGTTCAGGATATACACCCGGTTGCCATTCTGGTCGACAGCCCAGACCTGGTAGGCGGTATTATTGAGAGTTTCGGCGGGGACGTTGAAGGCTGCGGCATAACACAGCCCGAGCAGCAGACAAATGAATAAAAGTTTACGTGTCCATATCGAGATCATGGTCGACCTCCTTTTTCAAGCAGGGGCGATACCCCTGGTTTTGGCACTTCCTTTCATTTTATCTCAAGCCAAATGATATAGTAGCCCCGATCGATTTTTAATTCCCGCTTCCCTTCCTTTTCCGCGTTGCTCTGCCTCGTCTTGCGGGCTCATGTTTGATTTCCATTCAAATGTTTTCCATGTAACAGGCCGGTTATTCCCCTGCGTCGGAGGCAAGAGCGACCGAGGCACCGTCGGTCAGGCTGTCCGGGGGATAAATGATTACGGCATCGCCCAGGGAAAGGCCGGACAGAACTTCCGCTGCAAGGCCGTTGTTGTGCGCGATTTCCACTTTAATCAGGTGCGCCTTGCGGTTTTCCACGACGAAGGTCATCCAGTCCCCGCCGCGCCGGAACAACGCACCGGTCGGAACCTGCAGGACATCTTCGCCGTGCCAGGTGGCGATGCGTGCCTCCACCCGATAGCGGTCGCCAAGCTCGTTGCCGGGTGGCGGCGACTCCAGAAAGTCAACGCGCACCTTGACCCGCTGTTCCTCGACGCCAAGCGCAGAGAGCTTGGTAAACCCGCCGCGCTCGACGAGACTCACTCGGCCCCGTAGCGTTCCCTCTCCGCCCCACTGCTCGATGGAGACATCCGCGCCCACTGCGACTGCCACGGCGTCGCTGGAGAGCAGTTCGATCTCGGCTTCGAGATCCCGTGGATCGCCCACTTCCATAATGGGGGTTCCGGCCGCGATGACGCGGGCATTTTCTTCATACACGTTGAGCACATAGCCATCGACGGGGGCCACGATCCGCAGCCGTTGGGATGGCCCCGATTCGGGGGATTGCAACTGGACCAGCGTGGCCCGGGCCTGAGTGAGTTCGAACTCGGCCACCTGCAAAGCGAACTGGGCGGCGTTATACTCCCGACGGAGAATGCTCACGCGATTTTCGGCGACGTCCCATTCCTGGCGGGAGATGACCTGGCTCTTTAGCAGTTCGTTGGCCCGGGCGAAGTCCTTTTGCGCCAGATCGAGGGCTGCCCTGGCGCGGCCGACCTCGGACCGGCGTTGTTGCCGGTTCGCCTCCGCGGCTTTCACCCGCGCTTCAGCCTCGGCGCGGGTGCGCGGGTCGAGGAAGCCGGATTGTTCGGCTACGATGGTCGCCAGGACGGTTTCCCCGGCCCGGATCGGCGCGCCGGCGCGTAGCGCCACGCGGTTGAGATATCCGGCCACCGGCGGCGAAATTTCAAAGCGATGGCGGATGCGGGTTTTGCCTTCTTCCAGAACGCTGACCGTGAGGGACCCGCGGCTAACCACGGCGGTTTCCACCGGGATCGGCTTGGGCCACAGGCCAAGGACGATCGCGGCCAGAAGTATGGCGCCCAATGTCCAAAAAAGGAGTTTTCGCCACTGGCCTCGTTGATTTCGCGCGGAACGGGCAGGGCGGGTTCGGTCGGATGTGGAGTTTTGTGTCGTCATCACTGTCTTCCATATTTTCAAAATCGGGGTATCCGAATGCTCTGCAAATTCTTTTCACCACACGTTCGCACCGCTCACTAGAGAACACAGAGATCACAGAGGAAAACCGTGAAACTATGAGGATTTCTCTGTGTCCTCTGTGGTGAAGGCCTTGAATGTGTTGAAGTTTTAAATTGCCTTTTGTTGCAACCTTCAATGCAGCAGGGCGGAATTTTTGCGACGCCATTTATTCCCGGGCCTTGAGCACTCCAAGCAGGTCGAGTTTGCGAATGCGCCGGCTGACAACGGCGAAGGACACCCCGGATGAGAGCAGGACGATCAGCACGGCGGTGGCATAGGTTCGGCCGGTCAGCACCAGCGGCAGACGGGTGGTTTCGGTGCTGGCACTTTCGACCAGGATTCTCGCCAACTGGCTGCCGATGAACAGGCCGGGCAGCAGCGCCAGCAGGGTGAGCACGGCCAGTTCGCCGATCAGCACGGTCGCAACTTCCCACCGGGTGAAACCGATGACCCGCAAGGTCGCCAGGTCGCGGGTCCGCTCGGAAAGGGCGATGCGGGCGCCGTTGTAGATCACGCCGAAGGACACGATCACCGCGAAACTGAAGTAGATGGTCTGGACGATGCCCATCATCTGCCCCATGGTCCGGTCGAAGCTTTCACGGGCGGCCCGGGTGATGGTGATGGAGCCGATGCGCGGCGTTTCCTTCACCCTGATCAGGAAATCGTCCCAGCGCGCCGCATCCACCAACAGGTGTGCCCCGCTGACGCTGCGGCCTTCCTGCATCAGGCGACGCAGCATATCGATATCCATATAGGCGCCGAGACCTGCGAAATCGGTGATGGTGCCGGCGACGACAGTGTCGAGCACCGGCCGCCGACCTTCCTGCACCTCGATACGCACTGTGTCGCCGGGTTGCACGTGGAGGATCTGGGCGAGTTTCGCTGACAGCAGCAGCCCGGAAAGGGGCAGTGCAACCTGCTCGCCGTTCGCATCGAGCAGACGGTTCAGGCGGGTGACCTCCGGCAGGCCGGTGATGCCGACGCGATGCTCGAAGTGGCCGTATCGGATGCGGGCGGCTACGCTGCGGTAGGGTTCGGCGCTCAGGACGCCCGGCAGACTGCGCATGTTGCCGAGCGCGCTATAAGAACCGGGTTCGATCAGGCTCAGCGTCACATCCTGCCGCTGGGCGAGGCGCCACTGGAAATCCATCATATAGGTGATGCCGTCGCGCATGGCTCCCGGTACGATGGGGATCGCGGTGGCCAGCGCCAGCCCCAGCGCGGTGAAAAACGCCTGCCAGGGTTTACGCTCGAGATTGCGCAGGGCCATGAGGAATGCCGGCGACACCAACTTTTGCAGACCGAGACGTTCAAACATGGAAGGCTTGAATTCGGCAGGCGGCTCCGGCCGCATCGCCTCGGCGGGGGGCAACCGCATCGCCTGCCGCACGGCGTTGAGGACTCCGAGGAACGAGGTGCCGGCACTGGCCGCCAGCCCGATGAAAAGCGCGGCCCAATCGGGGTGGAAGACCAGTGACGGAAATCGAAAGAATTGCCGGTAGAGGGTGACGACCCAGCTTCCCAGCCACAGACCGCAAATCCCGCCGATGACCATCGCGACAACTACCACGACCAGTGCGAATTTGAAATAATGCCACCCGATCGCGCCGGACGAATAGCCGAACGCCTTGAGCTGGGCGATCTGCTCGCGCTGCAGACGGACCAGGCGGGTGAGGGCGGCGCTGGTCATGAAGGCGGCGATGCTCAGGAAGATGGCCGGAAAGGCTACGGCAAAGCCGCGCAATATTCGAATCCGGTCATCGACCTGCATGGCCGAGGGATGCTCCGAACGGTCAAAGGCGACCAGCCCGCCATAGGGCGCCAGCAGGCGATCAAGCTCCGCCTTGACAGCGCGTGTATCGGCGCCGGGGGCTACATCCACGACCAGGTTGTTGAACGCACCGTCCAGATCGAGGGCGGTGGCGAGCTCCCGCTCGTTCATCCAGAAAACGCCGTAGCGGCGGTTGTCGGGCACCACCGTGCCGGGCGGCAGTTCAAAAACGAACTCGGGCGACAGGGCGATGCCCACGATACGCAGCCGCTGGCGGGCACCGTAAATCGTCGCATCGATAGAGTCGCCGGGTCGAAAGCCGTGAACCTCCGCAAAGGCTTCGCTGACCACGGCTTCGTCGCGGCGACCCACTTCGGGAAGCCGTCCGTTGCGCAGATACAGCAGGTTGAGTACATGGGGCTGTTCGTCCGAGATCGACAGCATGATGCCTTCGGCGGGTTCCTTCATCCCCGGCAAATCCAGGATCGCTCCTCCCTTGACGCGGGTCTGGACGGCGGACACATCCGGTATGGCGGCAAGTCGCGAACGCAGGGCGTTGGGTGCGCGCTTGAGATCGCAGAAGACATCGGCGAAGCTGTGCGAAACGTAGTACTGGTTCCGCGCCGTCTCCAACGAAACGATCAGGCCGCGGGCCATGATCATCATCGTCAGTCCGCACGCCATCACCAGGGCGACGGCCATCATCTGGCCTTTCATACCGCCGAGGTCGCGCAGGAGCTTCAGATCGAGTGAGCGCATGGCACTTCACCAGACCAGCGAACGCACAGGGCGGCGCTCGCGATTTGCATGGATTTCGGTGATCCGGCCGTCGGAGAGATGGATCACCCGGTCGGCCATTTCGGCGATGGCGGCGTTGTGGGTGATGATCACGGCGAGGGTGCCGAGATCTTGGTTCACCCGTTCGATGGCTTCGAGTACGGTGATGCCGGTCTTCACGTCGAGTGACCCGGTGGGCTCGTCGCAAAGCAGCACCTCGGGGCGCTTGGCGATGGCGCGGGAAATGGCCACGCGCTGTTGCTGGCCGCCCGAGAGCTGCGAGGGGAAGTGGTCCATGCGGTCGCCGAGATCGACCAGCGCCAGCGCTTCCTCCGGCAGCATGGGATTGCGGGCAATCTCGGTGATCAGGGCGACGTTCTCTCGGGCCGTGAGACTCGGGATCAGATTGTAGAACTGGAAAATAAACCCCACGGCATCGCGGCGATACTGGGTCAAGGTCCGATCATCGGCGTCGGTCAAATCTTCGCCCCGGAAGGTCAGTTCGCCCTCGGTCGGAGCGTCAAGTCCGCCAAGGATATTGAGCAGGGTGGACTTGCCGCTGCCCGACGGGCCGAGCAGCACGACAAGTTCCCCCTCATAAAGATCGAGATCGACCCCATTGAGCGCCCGCACCTCAACATCCCCACCCGGATGATAGACCTTGGTGAGCCCGCGGGCGCGCAGCAGGGGATTGCGACCATCCAATGTATTATCCTGTTCCGGCCCTGGTATCAGATCTTCCGACATGGCATTTCCACCCGTACCGTAGATAGTTTTCATCCGGAAACGGCCCTTTTCCCATATGAAAACTACACCGTGTCCATCCATAGTTTCCGGATGGACACTAGCTAACGTCGATTTCGTAATGGTCTGACAGACGAGCTTATTCGAAAAAAGTCGTCATGAAATGATTCTGACCGATTCTGCATAGTCGGTCAACAGGTCACAAGGGAGGTTGCAGGTCATGGCAGATAACGAAAGAGGGAGTTCTTCTTGATTCTAGGAGGCTGTCGGACTATCCATGAGCCGGCTGCAAATTCGGCTGCTTGGCCCATATTTCAGCTCCTTTTCGGCCCATAGCTACGACTATGAACCTTCAAACGAGCTAGTTTTCATCCGGAAACGGCCCTTTTCCCCAATCTCGGCGTCAATCTGCACGCTTGCGTGTGACTCGGGCCATCCCTGGCCCTCGCCCTTCGGGCAGCCGGAGGCTGTCCACTTCGCTATCCTGAGGCGTGATGCGGCGTAGACATCTACGCCTCCGTGCAA